>NZ_SWKQ01000020.1:0-63827 GCF_005871115.1 Maritimibacter alexandrii | reverse complement strand
GCACGCTGACGATGAGCCAGTCGGGCGGCGACACCATCATCGCGCTCGACACCGACGGCGACACGGTGGCGGATGCCGAGATCCACCTCACCGGGCTGCTCACGCTGACGGAGCGGGACTTCGTGCTTTAGAGAGCTGGGCGGGGCCAATCGGTCGAACGGCCCCGGCACCCGCATTCAACGCTATCGGGCGTGCGCCAGCGCCTTATCCGACGATGAGTTGCTTGATCTGAAGCGCCTCGAGTTCCAGCTGGTTCAGCCGGAAATGCACGACGTCGCCGATGGTAATCATGCCGATCAGCGCGTCGCCATCGACCACGGGCATGTGGCGGAACCGGCCTTCGGTCATGAGCCGCAGCACGACCACGAGCGGCTCGTCGGCGGTGCAGGTCTCGACCGTGCGCGTCATCACCTCTTCCACACGGTGCGGCAGCGTTTTACCCGGCTGGTCGGCCAGTTTGCGCACGATGTCGCGCTCGGACAGGATGCCCGCGAGCTTGCCCTCTTCGTCGACGCACAACAGCGCCCCGATCCGATTGTCGCGCAACAGGACGACCGCGTCATGCAGGGTCTGCTCCGGGTGGATCGTGATGATCCGACCGTCCTTCTTGTCCAGAACGTCCTGCACCGTCGCGTGGCTGACGGTGGTATTGGACGAGACCGACTGGCTGGTCGTCCGGGGGTGTTCGTCGTCCTTGCGCAGATGCGGGCGGTATGATTCGGGCATTTGGCGTTCCTTGCTTGTTCAGACGGCGTGGGTCATACGCATAGTCTAAACCGCAAATCGCGCAGTTGGGTTCAAAATTCGTGCCGGAACAGTTTCTTACCCCCTTGGTCGCCACGATCATCTTCGTGATCGCCTGCATCGCGGGATACGGCTACCGCCGCGTGTGGAAGGCGGAAGAGGCGCGGTGGAAGCTGTGGGTCTACGGCGTGATCGCCGCCGCGGCGCTGCTGGTGCTGGCCTTCATCCCGCTCTCGACGCCCGGCTGACGGGGTCAGGCGCGGCTTTCCGCGTTTTCCAGCATCTTCCGGGCGCGCGGACAGTCGGAGAGGCGGTCGCGCAGCGGGCTGTCCGGGTCGATTTCCTTTTTGCACACGATGCAATGATCGGCGCCCGCGATGGCGTTGAGGCCCCCGCAGCTTCCCTTGATCCGCTTGTTCGAAAAGATCACGCCCACCGCCATGCCCAGCATGACGAGGACGAGAAGTCCGAAGGTGAGGATGAGGGTGTCCATGCGGTGCCCCGGTGTCAGGCTTGCAGCGCCGAGAAGCGGCTGCTTTCGGTGGTCTTGTAACCCTCGGCGCCGTCACGGTCGATGAACACCACCGCGAGGTTCTGCGCCTCGGCGATCTCCAGCCCGCGGTCCCGGCCCAGAACCAGCATCGCGGTGGACCATGCGTCGGCCAGCATCGCGTTTTCCGTCAGGACGCTTGCCGAAACGGTGTTGTGGGTGATGGGTCGGCCCGTGGTCGGGTCGATGATGTGGGAATAGCGCGTCCCGTCCGCCTCGAAATAGTTGCGGTAATCGCCCGAGGTCGCCATCCCGAGGTTCGAGACATCGACGACGCTGTAGACACTGCGCGCGCCCGCGACCGGGCTTTCGATCCCGATATGCCACGGCGTGCCGTCCGCATTGTGCCCGGCGGTGTAAAGGTCGCCGCCGATCTCGACCATGAAGTTCTCGATCCCGAAGCTGCGCACCGCCGTCGCCACGCGGTCGACACCATGCCCCTTGCCGATGGCGGGCAGGTAGATCTCTGCACCCGCCACGGATTTGCGCAGCGTGCCGTTTTCAAGCGTCAGCACGCGCGATTGCCCGGTGAGTACGCGCGCTTCGGCAATCGCACCTTCCTCGGGAACGTGCGCGGTGGACCCCGCTGCGCCGAACCCCCAAAGGTCGATGAGCGGGCCCACGGTGACATCGAAGCGCCCGTCGGAGGCGGCATGGACCGCATTCGCGTTTTCCATCAGGTCGGCCAGCGCGGGCGACAGGCGGACCGCTTCGGTTCCGGCGGCGTTCACGCGCGAGATTTCCGAGGTCGCGTCCCAGTTCGACATCTCGTCATTGACCTGAGCGAGGGCGGTGTCGATCGCGGCCGCCAGTGCCGCGCGGTCGACCGCCTTGCCGCCTTTCAGCGCCACGACGTTATACTGCGTGCCCATCGTCATCCCGGTGAATTTCAGCACCTCGTCCTCGAGGTTGCAGGCCGCGAGGGCCGCCGTCGAAAGGATCAGGAAGGATCGGCGGGAGAGGGTCGGGATGCCGGACACTGCGCTAAACTCCGTAGATTGGCGCGCATCGGGCGCGCAGCCTGTCCATAATATCACCGTCCGGGGGCCGCAACCGCATGCACTGGACAATTTGGGCCAAAAAAGCGGTCGGATGCACTTTTGTTCGGCGGCGCAGCATTGCATAAGGGCGCAAAAATTCGGATGGCGACCACCGTGCAAAACTACACGCTACGAAAAGGTCTCGACCTGCCCATCGCGGGGGCGGTGACGGACACGACGATTCATACGGCGAATGTCGGAACCGTCGCGCTGCTGGGGCATGATTATCGCGGCCTGAAGCCGCGGCTGGCGGTGGAAGAGGGCGATACCGTCGCCGCCGGCGCGCCGATTTTCGTGCATAAGGACAATCCCGAAGCCCAGATCACCGCGCCCGTATCGGGCCGGATTCGCGCGGTTCACCGCGGCGCGCGGCGTCGTCTGATTTCGGTCGAAATCGAAGTGGACGCGGGCGCTGCCGCGCCGGTGGACTTCTCCGCCGTGGGTGACGTTGCCACGCGCGAAGGTCTGGTCGAACGCCTCGCGGCCGCCGGTCTGTGGACCTCGTTCCGCACGCGCCCCTATTCCAAGGTGCCGCTGACGACCGACGCGCCGGCCGCGATCTACGTCAACGCGATGGACACCGAGCCGCTGGCGGCCGATCCCGCCCTCATCATCCATGAAGCGCCCGAGGCGTTTTCGCGCGGGCTGGAAGCCATTGCCAAGCTGACCGACGGCAAAACCTATCTCTGCCAGTCGCAGGGCGCGTCCATTCCCGGTGCCGACCTTGCCGGGATCACGCCCGTCGCGTTTTCCGGCCCGCACCCCGCGGGTCTGCCCGGCACGCACATGCATTTCGTCGAGCCGCCTTCGGCCACCAAGACGGTCTGGAGCATCGGCTATCAGGACGTCATCGCCATCGGTCAACTTCTCCTGACCGGAAAGCTGGACGCGACCCGCGTCGTCGCGATCACCGGACCGCTCGCCAAGCCGCGCCTCGTGCGCACCGTCATGGGCGCCTCGCTGACCGAGCTGTGCGCGGGCGACAACCCGGACGGCCTGCCGATGCGCATGATCTCGGGCTCGGTTCTGTCGGGCCATGCGGGCGAGGGGGCGGATGCCTATCTCGGTCGCTACGACCGCCAGATCACGCTGATCGAAGAAGACCACAAGCAGATCCCGCTGGGCTGGATCAGGCCGATGGGGTCGAAATTCGCAATCCAGCCCGTGCTGGGGTCGGCCTTCGCGAACAAGCTTTACAGCCTGACAACCAACCTCAACGGCGGACGCCGCGCGATGGTGCCGACGGGCACGTTCGAGCAGCTCATGCCGCAAGATTACCTGCCGACGCAGCTTCTGCGGTCGCTTCTGGTGATGGACACGGATCAGGCGCAGGCGCTGGGCGCGCTGGAACTGGACGAAGAGGACCTGGGCCTCGTCGGGTTCGCGTGCCCCGCGAAATACGAATACGGCATGGCGCTGCGCGACTGCCTGACCAAGATCGAGAAAGAGGGCTAGGGCATGGGTCTGCGCAACTTCTTCGACAGGATCGAGCCCAATTTCGTCAAGGGCGGCAAGTACGAACGCTACTTTCCGATCTACGAAATGGTCGAAAGCTTCCTGTTCACGCCCAAGACGGTGACGACCGCCGCGCCCCACGCGCGGTCCTACGTCGATATGAAGCGGATCATGACCTATGTCGTGATCGCCACGGTGCCTTGCATCCTGTTCGGCATGTATAACGTGGGTCTTCAGACCAACATGGCGATTGCCGAGTTCGGCGCGTCGGGCTGGCGCGCGTGGATCATCGAGACGCTGGGCATCGGCTTCAACGCGAACAACGCGCTGGCGAACGTGCTGCACGGCGCGCTTTATTTCCTGCCGATCTACATCGTGACGCTCGCCGCTGGCGGGTTCTGGGAGGTGCTTTTCGCCACCATCCGCCGCCACGAAGTGAACGAGGGCTTCCTCGTCACCTCGATGCTCTACACCCTGATCCTACCCGCCTCGACGCCGCTCTGGCAGGTGGCGCTGGGTATCTCATTCGGCGTGGTCATCGGGAAAGAGGTGTTCGGCGGCACCGGCAAGAACTTCCTCAACCCCGCCCTCGTCGGCCGCGCGTTCCTCTATTTCGCCTATCCCGCCTATATGTCCGGTGACACGATCTGGACCCCGGTGGACGGCTATTCGGGCGCGACCGCGCTGGCGGTGACCGCATCGGAAGGGGTCAGCCAGCTTGCCACCTACGGCATCACATGGATGGACGCCTTCGTCGGCACCATTCAGGGTAGCTTCGGCGAGACCTCGACCATCGCTTGTCTGATCGGTCTGGCGTTCCTGCTCACCACCCGGATCGCCAACTACCGTATGGTGCTGGGCTGCCTTCTGGGCATGATCGCGTTTTCGTCCCTTCTGAACTGGATCGGATCGGACACCAACCCGGCCTTCGCGACCCCGTGGTACTGGCACCTCGTGATCGGCGGCTATGCCTTCGGCCTCGTCTTCATGGTGACCGAACCCGTTTCGGGCTCCCACACCAACGCAGGCCGCTGGATCTACGGCGCGCTCATCGGGTTCATGGTCGTCATGATCCGCGTCATCAACCCGGCGTTCCCCGAAGGCATGATGCTGGCCATCCTGTTCGGCAACGTCTTTGCGCCATTGATCGACTACTTCGTCGTGCAGGCCAACATCCGCAGGAGGGCACGCCGCAATGCCTGACAAGGATACCAAAAACCGCGTGAACGAGACCGGCGAGGCCGAATTCACGCCCGAAATGAACCCGCCCGTCCGTGACGAGCCGCTGACCGAGGCACAGAAGGCCCGCAAGGGTCCGATCCGCCGCTTCCTCGACACCCCGCCGGACAACACCGTGAAAACGGTCGTCGTCGCGCTGGCCCTGTGTCTGGTGGCCTCGATGGTGGTGTCCGCCGCCGCCGTGTCGCTGCGCCCGCTTCAAGAACAGAACGCGGCACTGGACAAGCAGGTGAACATCGTCGAAGTCGCGGGCCGGTATGAAGAGGGGATGGATGTCGCCGCCGCCTTTGCCGACTTCGAACCCCACGTGGTCGAACTCGCTACCGGCGCTTTCGCTGATGGTGCCGATGTCGAAGGTCAGGTGCTCGACCCGCTCACCTTCGACGATCGCGCTGCCGCCGACGATCTGACCCTGTCGGCGCCGCTGGACGACGATCCGGCAGGCATCGGTCGGCAGGCGAATTACGTCACCGTCTACCTTCTGCGGGCCGATGACGGGTCGCTCGACAAGGTGATCCTGCCTGTCTACGGCTACGGCCTCTGGTCCACGCTTTACGGCTTCATCGCCGTGGAAGAGGACGGGAACACGATCTTCGGCCTTCAGTTCTACGAACATGCCGAAACCCCCGGCCTTGGCGCCGAAGTCGACAACCCGCGGTGGAAGGCGCTCTGGCGCGGCAAGAAGCTGCGCGACGATGAGGGCGACCTCGAGATCAACGTCGGCAAGACCGTCACCGCCGCCGGGCCGGACTATCACGTCGATGCCCTGTCGGGCGCCACGCTCACCTCGCGCGGTGTCGACAGCCTCGTGCGGTTCTGGATGAGCGAGCGCGGCTTCGAACCTTTCCTTGAACGCGTCAGAGCGGGAGAGATCTGATGGCACAGACCTACCGGACCATGCTGGTCGACCCGATGGTCGACAACAACCCGATCACGCTTCAGGTGCTGGGCATCTGTTCCGCGCTCGCCGTGACATCGTCGCTTCAGGTTGCGGCGGTCATGGCCATCGCCGTGACGCTGGTGACGGGCTTTTCCTCCATGTTCATCTCCGCGATCCGCACCCAGATCCCCAGCTCGATCCGTATCATCGTGCAGATGATCATCATCGCCTCGCTGGTGATCGTGGTGGATCAGGTGCTCAAGGCCTATGCCTATGAGATTTCCAAGACGCTTTCGGTCTTCGTCGGCCTCATCATCACGAACTGCATCGTGATGGGCCGCGCCGAGGCGTTTGCGATGAAGAACCCGCCGATCGCCTCCTTCGTCGATGGCGTCGGCAACGGGCTGGGCTACGGCCTGATCCTGATGATGGTCGGCTTCATCCGCGAACTGCTGGGGTCGGGCAGCCTGTTCGGCGTCACCATCCTGCCGACCGTGAACAACGGCGGCTGGTATGTGCCCAACGGCCTTCTCCTCCTGCCGCCCTCGGCCTTCTTCGTGATCGGTCTTCTGATCTGGGGCTTCCGGTCGTGGAAACCCGAGCAGGTGGAAGAGCGTGAGTACCGCATTCAGACGGTGGAGGCGCACTGATGGAAGCCCTGCTTTCCCTCGCCGTAAAGGCCATCTTCGTCGAGAACATGGCGCTCGCCTTCTTCCTCGGCATGTGCACCTTCCTCGCCGTGTCGAAAAAGATCTCGACCGCCATCGGTCTGGGCATCTCGGTCACGCTGGTTCAGGCCATCACCGTGCCCGCGAACAACCTGATCCTGACCTACCTGCTCGCCCCCGGCGCACTGGCATGGGCGGGGTTCCCGGACGTGGACCTCACCTTCCTCGGCCTCATCAGCTACATCGGCGTCATCGCGGCCATCGTGCAGATCCTCGAAATGGTGCTCGATAAATATTTCCCGCCGCTCTACAACGCTCTGGGCATCTTCCTTCCGCTCATCACGGTGAACTGCGCCATCCTCGGCGGGTCGCTGTTCATGGTGGAACGCGACTACAGCTTCTCCGAGGCGAGCGTCTACGGCGTGTCCTCGGGCCTCGGCTGGGCGCTGGCGATCACCGCCATGGCGGGCGTTCGCGAGAAGCTGAAATACTCCGACATCCCGGACGGGCTTCAGGGTCTTGGCATCACCTTCATCAGCGCGGGGCTCATGGCCATGGCCTTCATGTCCTTCTCCGGCGTGAAACTCTGAGGGGGCAGGCGATATGGAAACCTTCGGACTTGGCGTCGCGCTGTTTTCGGTAATCGTCCTCGCGCTCGTGTCGCTCATCATGGCGGCGCGCTCGCGGCTCGTATCCACCGGCAACGTCAACATCACCATCAACGGCGAACGCACGATTTCCGTGCCGGCCGGTGGCAAGTTGCTCCAGACCCTCGCAGCGGAAAAGCTGTTCGTCCCGTCGGCCTGTGGCGGCGGCGGCACCTGTGCCCAGTGCCGGGTGCGCATCCACGAAGGCGGCGGGTCGATCCTGCCGACCGAGGAAAGCCATATCACGAAACGTGAGGCGGCGTGCGGCGACCGCCTGTCCTGTCAGGTGGCCGTGAAGCAGGACATGCAAGTCGAAGTCCCCGAAGAGGTGTTCGGGGTGAAGAAGTGGGAGTGCACGGTGCGCTCCAACGACAACGTCGCGACCTTCATCAAGAATCTCGTGCTGGAACTGCCCGAAGGCGAAGACGTGAACTTCCGCGCCGGTGGCTACATCCAGATCGAAGCGCCCGCGCATCACGTCAAATACACCGATTTCGACGTGGCCGAGGAATACCGCGAGGACTGGGACAAGTTCGACATCTGGCAGTATGAATCGACCTGCGACGAGCCGATCGAGCGGGCGTATTCCATGGCGAACTACCCGGACGAAAAGGGCCTCATCATGCTCAACGTCCGTATCGCGACCCCGCCGCCGCGCACCCAAGGCATCCCGCCGGGCAAGATGTCGTCCTACATCTTCAACCTGAAGCCGGGCGACAAGGTGACGATCTCCGGCCCGTTCGGCGAGTTCTTCGCCCGCGATACGCCCAAGGAAATGGTGTTCGTCGGCGGCGGTGCGGGCATGGCGCCCATGCGCAGCCACATCTTCGACCAGCTCAAGCGGCTGGAGAACCGCGACCGCAAGATCACCTTCTGGTACGGTGCGCGGTCCAAGCGCGAGATGTTCTTTGTCGAAGATTTCGACCAGCTCGCCCAAGAATTCGACAACTTCGAATGGCACGTGGCCCTGTCCGATGCGCTGCCGGAGGATGACTGGGGCGGCTACACCGGGTTCATTCACAACGTGCTCTTTGAGGAATACCTCAAGAACCACCCGGCGCCGGAAGACTGCGAATACTACATGTGCGGCCCGCCCATCATGAACCAGTCGGTCATCAACATGCTCTTGGAGCTTGGGGTGGACCGCGAGGATATCATGCTCGACGATTTCGGCGGTTGACCGACGCCTGTCACACACGAAACGCCGCCCAACACCGGGCGGCGTTTTCCGTTCGTGCGCCACAGCCGCCTGTGCCGCGCATCCTTGAACAGCGGCGGCTCTGGCCTTTGTCGCCGCACACCCTTAGGGTCACCACCGACGGCGCCCATTTGTTGCGCCCGGACGAGCCAGGCCGCCGACGGCCCAGCCAGCACTCCACACGAAAAGAAAGGGTCGCCCCGATGGCAAACCCAGCAAGCCGTATTCCCCGCCTCATGTCCGTGACCGCGAAAACGTGGATCACGCCGAACATGATCCGCGTCACCTGCGCCGCCGACTGGATCAAGACGATGGAAGCCGGGATCGAAGGCGCACATTTCAAACTGTTCATGCCCAAGCCGGGCCAGACACCCGACGCATTCCAGCGTCAGCTCGAAGATGGCCCGCGCCCTGACGTGCGGACCTACACGATTCGCTTCATCCGCGTGGATGCGGGCGAGATCGACATCGACTTCGTCGACCACGGCGACAGCGGCCCGGCCTCGGCTTGGGCACGGCGGTGCGAACCGGGTGACGTGGCCGCATTCGCCGGGCCGGGCCCGGTGAAGATCAAGGAATTCCACGCCGATACCTATGTCGTCGCCGCCGATATGTCGGCCATCCCCGTTGCCGCTGCGACGCTCGAAGCGATGCCGCGCGACGCCAAGGGCACCGCGTTCTTCGAGATCACGAGCCAGGACGACCGGCAGGAGATCGACGCGCCCGAGGGGATCGACCTCAACTGGCTTATCCACCCGGACCCGAGCGCGCCGCTGACCCAGAGCATCGACCGCATCGGCGCGATGCCCGCGTTTCACGGCACCGTTCAGACCTGCATCGCGGGCGAGAGCGGCATGATAAAAGCCCTGCGGGAAGAGATCGTGAACCGGCGCGGCGTGCCCAAGGGCGACGCTTATATCTCGGGCTACTGGAAGATCGGCCTCATCGAAGATGAGCACCAGCAGGTCAAGCGGGCCGAAGCCGCGGGCTGACCGCGCGCCCTCAGGTCAGATCGGTGGTCAGGTTGAAGCCCTCGGCGCGAAGCTGGGCGACAATTTCTTCGACGTGCAGCTTGTCACGCGCCTCGATCACCACTTCCAGTTCCGCTTGTTTCAGGGCGACGCTTTGGAACATGCGCTGGTGAATGACCTCGACCACATTTGCGCCTGCATCGCCGATCATGCGGGAAATGACGGCGAGTTGGCCGGGCGTGTCGTCGATCTCGAACGTGAGCCGCGCGATGCGCCCGTCGCGCACAAGCCCGCGCAGGATGAGCGTCGACAGGATGCGGCTGTCGATGTTGCCGCCGCAGACCACCAGCCCGACCTTTTTGCCCTGAAGCTCGCCCGCCAGTTTCTGCACCACCGCAAGTCCCGCGCCCGCAGCGCCCTCGGCCACGATTTTTTCGTGGGACAAGAGGTCGAACACCGCCGCCTCGATCTGCTCCTCGGTGACGCTTTCGATCCGGTCGACCCTGCGCCGGATGACCTCGACGTTCGCGGGCGAGGGGGCTTTGACCGCGATCCCTTCGGCCAGTGACGCGCCCTTGAAATGGGGGGCCGTGCCGTCGATGGCCGATTTCACCGCGTCGAACAGCTCCGCCTGCGCGCCGATCACCTGCACGTCCGGCTTGATCGCCTTGGCCGCCGTGGCAATCCCCGCGATCAGCCCGCCGCCGCCGATGGGCACCACGATCACGTCGAGGTCGGGTTCCTGTTCCAGCATTTCGCAGGCCACGGTGCCTTGGCCCGCCACCACCACCGGGTCGTCGAAGGGATGGATCAGCACAAGCCCGTCCCGCGCCATCATCTCGCGCGTGGCCTCCATTGCCTCCTCGAAGGTCTTACCGTGCAGCTCGACCGTCGCGCCGAAATCCTGCGTGCGCTTGATCTTGTTGAAGGGCGTGCCATGCGGCATCACGATCACCGAGGCAATCCCCAGCCGCGTCGCGTGATAGGCCACGCCCTGCGCGTGGTTGCCCGCACTGCACGCGATCACCCCGGCCCTGCGTTCTTCGTCCGTCAGGCTCAGAAGCTTCGCCAGCGCCCCGCGTGCCTTGAAGGCGTTGGTGTGTTGCAGGTTCTCGAGCTTCAGATGTAGGTCGATGCCAAGCTGGAGCGACAGGCGCGTGGCGGGCACGGTCGGCGTGAGCAGGGTGGCATCCGCAATCGCGGCGCGGGCGGTGAGAACATCGTCATAGGTGAGGGTCATGCGGGCCTCCGGATCAAGGCACCCGTCTGAACCCGCCCGCGCGCCGGGTCAAGCCACGTCCGAGCAAAAGAAAACGGCAGCCCCCGGTCAGGGACTGCGGCGCGTGTTCATAAAGTCCGGTCTCAGAAGTGGACCGACAGGCCCATCTGACCCACGTTCTGCGGCGGCGCGAACTTGGTCAGGTTGATGCCTTTCACGGCCTTCTTGTACTCGTCCAGCGTCGGTGTGCGGCCAAGGATGGCGGACAGCACCACGACCGGGGTCGAGGCCAGCAGGCTCTCGCCCTTCTTGTCCTCGGCATCGGCCACGACACGGCCCTGGAACAGGCGGGTCGAGGTGGCGAGCACGGTGTCGCCCTTCGCGGCCTTTTCCTGGTTCCCCATGCACAGGTTACAGCCCGGGCGTTCGAGGTAGAGGATGTTCTCATACTCGGTGCGCGCAGTGGCTTTCGGGGCCAGATCGTCGAACTCGAAGCCCGAGTATTTCTGGAGGATCTCCCAGTCGCCCTCTTCCTTGAGCTCGTCGATGATATTGTAGGTCGGGGCCGACAGCACCAGCGGCGCCTTGAACTCGACCTTGCCGGTTTCCTCTTCGAGGTTCTTGAGCATGTGGGCCACGATCTTCACGTCGCCCTTGTGCACCATGCACGAGCCGACAAAGCCCAGATCGACCTTCTTTTCCGCCCCGTAGTAGGAGATCGGGCGAATGGTGTCGTGGGTGTAACGCTTGGACACGTCCGCGTTGTAGACGTCCGGGTCCGCGATCATCGGCTCGACGATGGCGTCGAGGTCCACGACCACTTCGGCAAAGTATTTGGCGTTGTCGTCGGGCTTCAGCGCAGGCTTGGTGCCCGAACGGATTTCTTCGATCCGGCGCTCGGCGATCCCGATCAGCTTGGCGAGCATGCCGTTTTCATGCTCCATGCCCTTGTCGATCATGATCTGGATGCGGTCGCGCGCAATCTCAAGCGACTCGATCAGCGTCTCGTCTTCGGAGATACAGATCGACGCCTTCGCCTTCATCTCGGCGGTCCAGTCGGTGAAGGTGAACGCCTGGTCGGCCAGAAGCGTGCCGATGTGAACCTCGATGATCCGGCCTTGGAAGACGTTGTCGCCGCACTGTTTCAGCATCTGCTGCTGGGTGGCGTGGACCACGTCGCGGAAGTCCATGTGATCGGCCATTTCGCCTTTGAACGTGACCTTGACCGACTCCGGGATCGGCATCGCCGCCTCGCCGGTGGCAAGCGCCAGCGCCACGGTGCCCGAGTCAGCCCCGAACGCTACACCTTTGGACATGCGGGTGTGGCTGTCGCCGCCGATGATGATCGACCAGTCGTCCACGGTGATGTCGTTCAGCACCTTGTGGATCACGTCCGTCATCGCGTGGTATTCGCCCTTGGGGTCACGCGCGGTGACAAGGCCGAATTTGTTCATGAACGCCATCAGGCGCGGGGTGTTGGCCTGCGCCTTGGCATCCCACACCGACGCGGTGTGACAGCCCGACTGATAGGCCCCATCGACCGAGGGCGACAGGACGGTAGCCGCCATGGCCTCCAGTTCCTGCGAGGTCATGAGGCCGGTGGTGTCCTGCGAGCCGACGATGTTCACCTTCACCCGCACGTCCGATCCGGCGTGAAGCGGCTTGCCCGGCGTGGTGCCGCGCGCATTGGCGTTGAAGATCTTTTCGACGGCGGTCAGACCCTGACCTTCGTGCGACACCTCTTTCGACGGCGCGAACACCTCGGGCATCTCGACGCCCAGCGTTTCGGCCGCGAAGGATTGCAGCATCTTGCCGAAGACGATGGCATAGCTGCTGCCCGCCTTCATGAATTCGACCTTCTGCGGTGTGAAGGCCGAGGAGATGTCGACCAGCTCGTTCCCGTCCGCATCGCGCAGCTTGCGGTTCTTGGTGTCGATCTTCAGCACCGTGCCGGTCTCGACCGAGTACTTCTGTTCGAGCACCGGGTTCCCGTCATTGTTCAGGATCGGCTTGCCGTCGGCGTCCACCTTCTTGACCCAGTTCTTGAGGTCGAGGCCGATGCCACCCGTCACGCCCACGGTCGTCAGGAAGATCGGGGAAATGCCGTTGGTGCCCGCGACGACGGGGGCGTAGTTCACGAACGGCACGTAAGGAGAGGCTTGCTTGCCGGTCCAGAGCGCCACGTTGTTCACGCCGGACATGCGCGACGACCCCACGCCCATCGTGCCTTTCTCGGCGATCAGCATCACACGCTTGCCGGGGTGCTGAAGCTTGAGTTCCTCGATGTGCTTCTGCGCGGCCTCGTCGATCATGCACTTGCCGTGCAGTTCCCGGTCGGACCTCGAGTGCGCCTGATTGCCGGGCGAGAGAAGGTCGGTCGAAATGTCACCCTCGGCAGCGACGTAGGTGACGACTTCGATCTCGTCCTCGATGTCGGGCAGCTTGGTGAAGAATTCGGCATTGGCGTAGCTGTGCAGGATGTCGGTCGCCACGGCGTTCCCGGCTTCATGCGCCTCTTTCAGGCGGGCGGTGTCGGCTTCATATAGGAACACCTGCGTTTTCAGGACTTCGGCGGCCTGCGCGGCGATGTCCGCGTCGTCGCCCAGGGCGAGGTCCAGCAGAACCTCGACCGAGGGGCCGCCCTTCATGTGCGACAAGAGCTCGAACGCGAATTCCGGGGTGATCTCGGCCACCTTGGCTTCGCCCAGAATGATCTTCTTGAGGAACGCCGCTTTCACGCCAGCCGCCGCCGTGGTGCCGGGGAGCGTGTTGTAGATGAAGAAATTGAGCGAATCCGCGCGGTGTTCGTGACCTTCGTCCTCGATCTGCGCGATGATTTCGGCAGCCAATTCCGCGCTGTCGATGGGCTTGGGGTGCAGGCCCTGTGCCTTGCGGGTTTCGATTTCTTCAAGGTAGCTGGCGTAATGGCTCATAAAGGTATCCGCTGGTTGGCTGACGGGTTTCAGTGGGCGAGGCGATCGTCGTCGAACTGCGCGAGTCCTTAGCAGATCGCATTTGTATGCGGTCGTATACATTTCGGATTTCCGGCGCAAGTCCCTTGCACGCGGACCAGTGCCTGCCCCGCGTTCACGCCGCGACCCGTGTGGGCTTTAATTGTGCGGAACTAAACCCGTCCGTCGGGTCAGGCAGCCACCGACCGGCGCGATACCACAGCGTTCCATGCGAGCAGAGCGACGATGACCGCCGCCCCCGTGGCCTCGACCCTGAGGTCGGGCCAGAACACCGCGATGATCGCCGGGGCGAGCGCCACGCGCTGCCAAATCGGGATCGGGGCGAAGAGGAACCCTTCGAGCATCGCCGCAAAGGCCGTCAGGGCCACGATGGCCAGCGCACCATTCCAGATCACGAGGGGCAGGGGGCCGCCCACGATGATGACCTCGTTGAACACCATGAACATGGGGATGAGGTATAGCCCCTTGGCATATTTCCACGCCTGAAAGCTGGTCTCCATCGGTGTGGACCCCGCGATGGCCGCACCCGCGAACCCCGCGAGCGCCACGGGGGGCGTCACGTTACTGTCCTGTGAATACCAGAACACGACGAGGTGGGCGATCAGGATCGGCACGCCGAACTCTTCGGTCAGGGCGGGACCGACGAGGATGATAAGCACGATATAGGCCGCCGTGACCGGCAGACCCATGCCGAGGATCAGGCTCGCGATGATGACGAGGAGCAGGGCGAGGATCATGTTGCCGCCCGAGAACGCCAGCATCATGGCCGAGAATTTCAGCCCCAGCCCGGTCAGACCCACGACCCCCACGATGATCCCTGCCACGGCGCAGGCCATGGACACGGCGACGGCGTTGCGCGCGCCCAGTTCCAATGCCCGAAGCGTCATGTCCCATCCGCGTCCGAGCAGGGCGATGAATCCGTCGAACGAGGGCGAATGACGGAAGAAATCCCACAACGCCCGCGCCACGGCGGCCAGCGCGACCGAGACGACGGCGAAGTAGCCGACCCTGAGCGGCGAATATCCGGCGGTCAGGAAATAGACCAGCACGACCAGTGGGAGCAGGAAATGCCAGCCCTCTTTCAACACGTCGCGCACGCGCGGCAGATCGGCGGCGGGGATACCCTTGAGCCCCAGCTTCACGGCGGCGATATGGACCAGCAGATAGACCGATCCGAAATAGAGCAGGGCCGGAAAGATCGAGACCAGAACGATCTCGATATACGGAACCTGCGTGAACTCGCTCATCAGGAACGCGCCCGCGCCCATGAGCGGCGGCATGATCTGCCCGCCGGTCGAAGCCGCGGCTTCGATCCCGCCTGCCTGCGCGGGGCGGTAGCCGAGCCGTTTCATGAGCGGAATGGTAAAGGCCCCCGTGGTCACCACGTTGGCGATGGCCGAGCCCGAGATCGACCCCATCCCGGCGGAGGCGATGACGGCAGCCTTGGCGGGACCGCCGCGCTGGCGGCCCGTCGCGGCATAGGCGAGGTCGATGAAGAACTTGCCCGCGCCCGTGACCTCCAGAAGCGCGCCGAACAGCACGAAGATGAAGATGAAGGTGGCCGCGACCCCCAGCGGGATACCGAACAGCCCCTCGGCCCCAAGGGTCAACTGGCTTGCCAGTCGGTCGATGGAATAGCCGCGATGATTGAGGATGCCGGGCATGAAATCGGCAAGCCACGGCAACTCGCCCCGCACACCTGCGAAGGAATAGACGATGAAGACCGCGCCGATGATGGTCAGCACGCCGCCCACGGCGCGGCGCGCGGCCTCCAGCACCACGAGGACCGAGATGATGCCCACGACCACGTCGATCTGGCGCGGGATGATCGCGTTGGCGATGATGTCGATATGCGCGGGCACCCAATAGCCGACCAGCACGCCGCACAGGATCAGAGGCCCGTCGATCAGCCAACCGACCACGCCGCGCGGGCGGTGCTTGCCGAAGACCGGGTAAATCAGGAAACACAGGACGAGGATGAAACCCAGATGGATCGGGCGCTGATAGAACAGCCCGAGCGGCTGGATACCCGCCGCGTAAAGCTGGAACAGCGACAGCGCGATCCCGACGACGGTGATCGCCTTCAACACGATCCAGGGTTGTTTCAGGTCCGGCGTCGTGGCCTCGGTCGTGTCCGTCATCGTGCCTCGTCAGGGGTCAGCGCGATGCGCACCCGTTCATGTTCTGCCAGTGCGGAGAGCGAGATTTCGCGGTCGCCGATCCGTAGGCGGTGGTCCACCTTCATCGAACCGGGGCGCAGGATATAGGCGTTGCCGGGAACCGGCTCGTCCAGATCCTCGATCCAATAGCCGCCTTGCCCGTCCGCGATTTGCGTGCCGCGACCGGGGATATGGTCAAGCCCGGCGGCGAAATCGGGCAGGTGGGAGCGGTCCAGCACCATCCTCCCTTCGCGGTTCACGTAGCAATCCGACACTTCGAACCCCTGCACGGAATGGCGCCACAACACGCACCAGCCGTCGCCGGGGGCGACCTGTGCTTCCGTCAGAACCTCTCCGGTGCCCGCAAGCGATGCGGTGAGCGTCCCGGCGGCAGCGGTCATGGAAAAAGAGGAGAGGAGGAGCGCCAGAAGCGCCCCTCCAGAGTGCGCCGTCACGGGCGCAGCTTTTCCGGAATCTCGGCGCCCGCTTCTTCGTAGTAGCGGATCGCACCGGGATGCAGCGGGATCGGCGTGGCCGACAGGGTGAACTCGACCGTGGTCTGGTTCGCCGCCGGGTGGACCGCCTGCATGTCCGCGATATTGTCGAACATCGCCTTGGTGATCGCATAGGCCAGATCGTCGGACATTTCCGACGAGGCGACCAGCACGTTCGGCACGCCCAGAACGGTCGTGTCTTCGTCCACGCCTTCGTAGATGCCGCCCGCAAGGGTGGTCTTGGCGAAGAGCGGCTGGATTTCCTGCGCCGCCGCGATCTGTTCGTCCGTCAATTCGATCACGACGATGTCCTGCGTCGTGGCGAGGTTGAGGATGGACGAGGTCGGGGCACCCACGCTCCAGAAGCCCGCGTCGATGTCGCCGTTTGCCAGCGCGTCGGCGGTTTCGTTGAAGTTCAGGCGCTGCTCGTCGATGTCGTCATAGGTGATTCCGGCGGCGGTCAGCACCTGCTCGGCGTTCACCTCGGTCCCGGACCCCGGCGCACCGATGGACACGCGCTTGCCCTTGAGATCGTCGAGCGACGTGATCCCGCTGTCGGCCAGCGTCACGATCTGGATCATGTTGGCGTAAAGCGACGCGACGCCGCGCACCATTTCAAGCTGCTGCCCTTCGAAGCGGCCGGTCCCGGTCTGCGCCTGATACACCGTGTCGGCCAGACCGATGGCGAGGTCCGCGTCACCCGTGGCGACAAGCCCCATGTTTTCGACCGAAGCGCCGGTGACTTCCGCCGTCGCGGTGTAGCCTTCGACATGGTTGTTGATGACTTCGGCCAGACCGCCGCCCATCGGGTAATACACGCCGCCGGTGCCGCCGGTCGCGACCGACAAAGGCGTCTGCGCCATGACGGGGGCAGCAAAAAGCATCGCAGAGGCCAGAGTGGCCTTGAACATATTCATGGATTTCCTCCCAGTTGGTGGGTCTCGTTCGGACCCGTCGTTCCGCAAGTCGGTTATTCCGACCGGACAGATGCATGAAAACCCGAGCGCGGGGCGGGCGTCAACACAAGTGGTTGCGGTAACGGAAATGAATGGGCGTCGGGGCGTGGTCCGGCGCCCTCGTCGGCACCGGGCGACCGCGCTGTTTTCACTCCTGAAGACGCCGGTGCCGGAAGGCCGGACACGGGCGTATCTGGCCCAGATCGTACCCGACCGGATCGTGTTTCGGACCAACGGCGACCTGACCCGGTTTCACCTCCGCACCTTGACGCGGGGGCCGGAAGGTGGCGACTACGGCACGGAGCTTTGCGCCAAATCTGAGGACACACATGAAATTCGCGACAATCGAACACGACGGCCAACTGCGTTTCGGGCTGGTCGAAGGCGACGCCATTCACCTTGCACCGGAAGGCGACCGCCTGCGCGCGCATCTGGACGGCGACCTCGCGGCACTAGCGACGCGTCTGCGGGGCGAGCCGGCCCTGTCGCTTGCGGGCGTGACCTATGCGCCGGTCGTTCCCGATGCGCAGCAGGTGCTTTGTATCGGCCTGAACTACAAGGATCACAGGGCCGAGACGAAAGGCGAAGTCGGCACGACATACCCCGACAACCCCATCGTTTTCATGCGGTTCGCGACATCTTTGGCCGCGAACGGGGAATCGCTCCCGATCCCCAAGGTGTCCGAGGTGGTCGATTACGAGGCGGAGCTGGCCGTCATCATCGGCAGGGGCGGGCGCTACATCGAAAAAGCCGACGCCATGAGCCACGTGGCGGGCTACGCGCCGTTCAACGATATTTCGATGCGCGACTGGCAGATGAAGGGCGAACAGTGGGGGCCGGGCAAGAACTTTCCAAAATCCGGGCCGTTCGGACCCGTCATGGTGACGCCTGACGAGGTCGGCGATCTGGGTGAGACGGGCATCCGCCTTATCCTCGACGGCGAGGTGCTTCAGGAAAGCTGGATCAAGCACCTGATCTTCGACATCCCGACGCTCATCTCCTATTGCTCGAATTTCGTGGAGTTGAGGCCGGGGGATGTGATCGTCACCGGCACGCCGGGCGGTGTCGGTTTCGTGCGCAAACCGCCGATCTTGCTGGCGCCCGGCAAGACCTGCGTGGTCGAGATCGACGGGATCGGTCGGCTGGAAAACACCTTCCACGCGGAATAAGCTTTGGGGCTGTCGAACGGGTCGGCTGTGGGCCCGTCCTGCGGGGTATCGGTGGGTCCGAATGCCGAGCGGCCCAATGCGGGCGGAGGCGCATGTGGGCGACGCCATTGCACAGCGAACGCTCTGCCGAATAAACCACCGCCCGATCCCCCGAAACCCAACGAAAAAGCGCGACCCCGAGGGGCCGCGCTTTCGGTTTGGCAGCATGCTGGATCACTGGCGGATCGCGCCGCTCCAGATGTATTCGTCCGGCGTCGGTTTGCGCGAGATGAAGCCATATTTGGCGAGGTATTCGTTCTCCGCATCCCACGCCTCGGCGTCGAACCCCGTCATGAACGGCGCGATTTCGCGGGTGTCGAGGTATTCCGGCGGCAGTTGCGTCTGGGCCTTGTCGACCGCACGCACCGCATCCGGGTTCGCGTTGGCATAGTCGTTGGCTTTCTGCATCGCCATGATGAAGCGGTTCATCAGATCCGCGTTCTCATCGGCCCAGTTCTTGTTGGCGGCGAACAGCACCGCAGGGAACCCGAAGGTCGAGTTGTCGAAAACCTCTTTCAACTCGCGCAGACCCTTCTGGACGGACAGGTTGTAAAACAGACCGATGGGCAGGCCCGCATCGACCGACCCGGCTTCGATGGCCTGAAGCACGCCGGGGAAGGGCAGGTTGACCAGTTCCACGTCGTCACGGGTCATGCCGTTCTGCTCCAGCGTCCGGATAAGCGCCGAACCTTGCGGGCTGGCGATGCCCGGCAGGCCGATCTTCTTGCCCTTCAGGTCCGCGATGGACTGGATGTCGCTGTCGGCGGGCACCATCAGGCCGTAGGTGGCGATGGGGTTCTGATCCTGCGCGTTGACCACCGCGACGATCGGAAGCCCGTTGGCGACGGCCGCCGTCAGGGGCACCGCGCCGGTCATGGCGACGTGACGATCCCCGTTCATGAGCTGGGCGATGGCGCCGTCCGGGCTGGCCCCGATCGCGATGTCCAACTCGATGTTCTGCTCGGCGAAATAGCCCTGCTCCATGCCGATGAAGAGGGCTTCGAATTGGCCGACCGGCGAGCGTTCGACCTTGACGATGTCCTGTGCCGCCGCAGGCAGCGCGAGGGCGCTGGCCAGCGCCACGGCCATGCCGCGTGAGGCTTGGGTGAGTTTGGTGATGATGGTCATGTGTTCCTCCCTGAAATACGCCGATCCGACCCAGAGCGGCGCGTCTTTAGCGCATGATGTGGTCCATCACGCGGTTTCTGTATTCGAAGAATTTCGGGTCCGACTTGGTCCTGATCTGGTCGCGATCCGGGCCGAGATCGACGTCCACCGTATCCACGATGGTCGACGGTTTGCCCGACAGCACCACAACCCGGTCCGCCAAATACACCGCCTCGTCGATGTCGTGGGTCACGACGATCACGCTGATCTTCAGCCGCCTGCGAAGGTCGAGCACAAGATCCTCGAGCCCCATTTTCGTCTGCGCGTCGAGCGAGCCGAAAGGCTCGTCCATCAACAGAATATGCGCGTCATAGGCCAGCGCGCGCGCAATCGCGACACGCTGCTGCATGCCGCCCGACAGTTCCCACGGATATTGATGCGCCGCGTTTTCGAGTCCCACGTCCGCCAGACATTTGCGCGCGCGTTCCTCGCGTTCCGCCTTGGGCACGCCGCGCCCCTGAAGCGGAAAGGCCACGTTGTCCAGCGTGCGCATCCACGGCATCAGCGACCCGCGATAATCCTGAAACACGACCCCGATCTCGGCCAGCGGCTCGGTCAGCACCTTGCCCCCGACCCGAACCTCGCCCGAGGTCGCGGGCATCAGGCCGGACAGGCAGCGAAGCAGCGTCGTCTTGCCCGCGCCGGACGGGCCGACGATGCAGACGAAATCCCCCGGATCGACATGCATGTCGAGTTTCTCGATCACCTTCACCGGCCCATAGCTTTTGGACAGGCCATTCACCTGCATGGGTTGCGCGAGAGAGGTGGTCATGTTGCTTCCGTCCATTGTCGTCATCCCGTCTGCGCCCCGGCCTCGCGGAAATACCAGCGAAGCGTCACGCGCTCGATTTGCAGAAACACCGCGCTCAAGACGTAGCCGAGCACGCCGATCAGGATCGTGCCCGCCCAAGTCTCGACCATGGCGAAACGCTGCTTGTTTTCGTTGATGTAGAAGCCAAGGCCCGCCGAGGCCCCGAAGAATTCCGAGATCACCATGAGCACCAGCGCCACGGCGATGGCGACCCGAATGCCGGCCATGATCTGCGGCAGCGACGCCATGAGCAGCACGCGCCGATAGGTCAGCCCGCGCGGAATGCGAAACGCGCGCGCCGTGTCCGACAACTCCTCGGGCATCCCGCGCACGCCGTCGATGGTGTTGAGCAGGATGGGCCAGAGACAGGTGAAGGCGATGATGAAAATCTTGGGCGCGGCGCCGATCCCCAGCGCGATGATGACGATGGGCACGATGGCGGCGGGGGGCACGGACCGCAGGAAATTGAGCATCGGCATCGCCGCCTGCCGCACCTTGGCGTGATCGCCGATGTAAAGCCCGGTGCCGACCCCGATCAGGATCGCGAGGGCAAGGCCCACGGCCATGTTGGACAGGCTGACGAACATATACCCCAAAAGCGGCCCGTCCGTCAGATCGCGCCACAGCACGGCGAGGATTTTGGACAAGGGCGGAAAGTAGAACGATGTGGACGAGGCCGACAGCACATACCACGCCACGACCGCCAGAACCGGCAGCCACCACGCCATGAGGAAACCCCGGAAAGCGTGGGCGCGAAGGGCGGCTTTTTGGGGAGATTTCGCCATCTTCACCGCTCCAGATGCCACGGCAGCAGCCGCCTTTCCAAAAGCTCCCACCCAAGGGTCAGGAGCACGCCCAGAAGCCCCGCGTAGATCACATAGGCAAAGGCCTCCGGCACCCGGTTGGCGATGCGGCTCAGGTTGATCTGATAGCCCAGACCGTCGATCGGCAGGATCACCTCGGTGCCGACCGCGACGAGGATCGAAACCGTCGTCGCGATGCGCAGTCCGGTCGCGATATAGGGCAGGGCCGAGGGCAGGATGACCCGGAAGAACCGCAGACCGAAAGGAATGCGAAAGATCCGCACGGTATCGAGGATCGTCGGGTCCAGCCGCCGTGCGCCATAGACGGTCTGCACGAGGATCGGGAAGAAACAGGCGATGGCGATGGCCAGCACCTTCATCTGCGAATTCGCCCCGATGATAAGGACGAACAGCGGCAGAAGCGCCACCACTGGAAAGGCCCGCCCGAAGTCGAGGATCTTGCGCGTGGACAGCTCGAACGCCGGGAAGATACCGATGAGCAGGCCAAGGGGAATGGCCACGACCGCCGCAGCGACCGCACCCAGAAAACCGTCCCGCAGGGTGGCCCAGAGCGCGCCCTTGAAGGCCGGGGTGCTCCACAGCGCGACCATCTCGCGCGCGACGTCCGGCACCGGGGGCAGGACGTCAGGGTTGAACACCCCGGTCACGCTCCCAAGCGCCCAGACGAAGATCACGCCAATGACGACGGCGGCTTGTCGGAATGCCAAGCTCAAGACGTCCTCCCATCGCTTGTGCCTAACTATTTGGTCGGGCGTTCAAGCAGTTTCAGCTAACGGCAAGCGGCACGGGTCTGTCAATGCCGCAGGCCACCTTGGATGAGGGGGGCGCACGCATCGCGCCCGTCCAGCGTCGTTCAGTAACCGATGGTAAACCGCTCGCCGGTGTGCTCCGGCTTTTCCAGTTCGTCGACAAGGGCGAGCGCGAAATCCTCGAACGAGATCGAGGTGGGCGCGCCGTCCTTCATCAGCATGTCGTCCTTGCCGTAACGAAACGTCCCGGTCCGCTCGCCGGGAACGAACATTCGCGGCGGCGAAAGGTACGTCCAATCAAGGCCTTCCGAGGCTTTGAGCTGGTCGAGCAGATAGCCGCCCCGGATCGAATTCGGTTTGGCGACATCAGGAAAACCCGGCTGTTCGACTTCGATCACCCCGTCCGGGTGCATCAGGCTGCCCGCGCCCCCGACGACGAGGTAGCGTTTCACGCCCGACGCCTTGATGGCGGGCAACAGCACGTCCGGGTCCAGGTCCACGAAGCGAACCGACGAAATCACTGCGTCGTGTCCCGCGATCTTGTCGGCAAGGTCGCTGCCGTCCCCGGACACCGCCACCGCGCTGACGCCGGGCAGGTCCGCGACGTTGTCGGGATTGCGCACCAGCGCCGTCACCTCGTGTCCGCGATCCACCAGTTCCTTCAAGACCCGCGACCCGGCCTTGCCGCTCGCGCCGATCAGGGCAACTTTCATCTCATCCTCCATCCATTCGCTGTGCCGGTATCGGTCAAAGACCGAAGACCCGTCGCGCATTGTCCTCGCCGATCCGTTTGCGTTCATCCGGTGTCAGGTCGAGGGCCGCGAACTTGGCGACCTCCTCGTCCTGCCGTTCCATCGGGTAATCGGCCGCGAACATCACCTTGTCCGCGCCGAGCACCTCGATCGCCGCGCGCATCGGCGCGTTGAAATTCATTCCGCTGGTGGCGACCGTCACGTGGTCGCGAAAGTAGTCGCTGGGCTTGCGGGCGAGCGGTTTGTCCCCGGTCACCCCCATCTCGAACGGATAGCGATTGTCGATCCGGTCGAGCATGAAGGGGATCATTTCGCCCAGATGCCCCAGAACGACCCTGAGCTTCGGGAACCTATCGAACACGCCCGCCGCGATCATGTGCAGCAGGTGCGTGCCGGTTTCGACGGCATAGGCCCAGCCGACCGTGAACCCGGTCATCGCCATCAGGCCGTCCTCGATCCCCGCGGCTGGTTCGCGCGGGTGCAGATAGACGGGCACGTCCAGCGCCTCGGCGGCCTCCAGCAGCGGCCAGAACGACGGGTCGTCGAGATACAGGTCGTTGGTGTGGGAATTGACGATCAGACCGTTCAGGCCGAG
Organism: Maritimibacter alexandrii; assembly: GCF_005871115.1. NCBI lineage: Bacteria > Pseudomonadati > Pseudomonadota > Alphaproteobacteria > Rhodobacterales > Roseobacteraceae > Maritimibacter > Maritimibacter alexandrii. The sequence goes on along the minus strand of NZ_SWKQ01000020.1, from coordinate 40,529 downwards.
CGTCGTGATCGCCCGGTCGAGTTCCTTGGACCCCTCACGCGCGGCCTGTGGCGGCGCGGCGGCAAGACCGCCGAACCGGGCGGGGTGGGCGGCAATCGCCTCGGCCAGCCGGTCGTTGGTCAGCCGGGACAGCGCCAAGGCGGTGTCCGGGTCGAACTTCTGCACGCCGGGTGCGGCAAGGGCGAGGATCTGGACCGCGACACCATCGGCATCCATCCGGGCCACCCGGCCCTCACCGATGTCGAGCAGATCGTCCATGAACGGCCCGGCGATGGGCCCGGACTTCATGCTCGGGACGCCGCCTGCGATCCGCGACAGCTCGGCCACGACCTCAGGAATCATGAAGCCTTCTTCGACCGAGATGAGGCCCGGTTTTCGATCCGCCATTTGTCCTCCCTGGGGCCCTGTTCTCGCGCCCTCGGATCGAACGCTAGGTCAGCGAAATTCCCGACGCAAGAAATTAATTGGTCGCCTAACCAAATAAAAATTCCCGCCGGAAAGCCCTGAGAAACAGGGGTAATCGGGGGAACGTCTTGACATAATTGGTCAAATGACCAAACAAAATGGGGTAACGCCGGCCTCAGTCATGGGGTGGGATCAGGCACGGATCGCGAGGCACCGATGCGGAAAATCCACGCTGACCAGACGTTCCGTCCCCCTTTGCGGTCCTGCGACTGACACGGCGATTCGCGGGTCTCGCGCCCGGCGCTATCGAAACCTGAACCGGAGGACGACATGACACCCGACGACATCCAGACCATCACGCAGGGCTTCATGAAAAAGATCATGTGGGTCGTGGTGACCGAGCCGGTGGGGCCGGAGGACGAGATTCAGGCGATGATGGCCGAACATCTGCGCCATCAGGTCGAGCTCGAGAACCGGGGCGTCCTGTTCGCGGCCGGACCGCTTTTCGATGGCGACGGACCGCCGGTCGCGGGCATGTTCATCCTGCGCGCCGAGGACGAGGCCGCGGCCCGCGCCATCGCGGACCTCGACCCGATGCACCGCGCCGGTCTGCGCAGATACACGCTTCGGCGCTGGATGATGAACGAAGGGCGCATTACCGTCACCGTGAACCTGTCCAACAGCACGCCGGAGCTTCCCTGATGTCCCAGTCCAGACCCGTCATTCACGTCATCCTCGCCAGTGTCCGCGAAGTCCGGCTGGGGGCCGCAATCGCGGATTGGGTGATGACGCAGGCCCGGACACAGACCGGACTGTCGGTCGAACTGGTCGACCTCAGGGATCATCCCCTGCCGTTGTTCGACGAGCCGCACCATCCGCGCAGCGGCAAGTACACGCGGGAGACGACGAAAAACTGGTCCGCGAAGGTGAGCGAGGCCGACGGGTTCGTTTTCATCACGCCGGAATACAACCACGCCTATCCCGCGAGCCTCAAGAACGCGCTCGACCACCTGAGCGCCGAATGGTCTGGCAAGCCGGTCGGCTTCGTCAGCTACGGGGGCGTCGCGGCAGGCACCCGTGCGGTCGAGGCGCTGTTGCCGGTGATCGCCTGTTTCGAGATGAAGCCGATCATGCAGCAGGTGAACATCCCCTTCGTCGGCGCCGCCGTCGTCGACGGGGTGTTCAGGGCGGGCGATGTGCAGGTGCAGGCGGCCGAGGCGATGTTCGCTTCCTTGGGCAAGGCGCTGGGTGCGGCCTCAGACTGAGGCGACGAGGGCTTTCGCGGCTTCGGCCAGCGTGGCGTCGGTCAGGTCTGCAAGATCCAGAACCCGCTCCGGTTCGGCCTCGCGCCGGATGCGCTTGTAGCGCGGGTCGTAATGCGTCTGGACCAGATCGGCAGCCAGCCCCGCCCAGTTCCCGTCTTGGGCCAGCTCGTGCCAGCCCCCCACGACCTCGCGCCCGTGGTATTTCACCAGCCGGTCGAGCGTTCGCGCCAAGCGGTCGGCGTCGTCCACGATATCCGGGTAGCTCGTCACCAGATGCTCGGCGCGGGCGGCGATCGGGGCGGTGACCTCGACATAGGGCGAGGCGAGCATGGCCTTCCACAACGCGGGCGGCACCAGAAGATCGCCGACCTTGCTGCTTTCGGCCTCCACGAAGGTCACACGCTTCGGGTCCAGCCGGGTCAGCGCCATGGCGATCCCGCTTTCGAACGCCTTCTGGCTGGGCTGTTCCTCACCCACCATCCCGAACAGCGACCCGCGATGCGAGGCGAGGCCTTCGAGGTCCAGTACCTGACCGCCCGCCGCCGCGATATGATGCAGAAGCCGGGTCTTGGCCGTGCCCGTGCCACCGTCGATCAGCATCAGCCGATGGGGCAGGGGCGCGCGATGCAGCATGTCCACCACAAGCCGCCGATAGGTGCGGTATCCACCCTCGATCACATCGGCGCGCCAGCCGATCTGGCTGAGGATCGACGCGAAAGAATTGGACCGCTGCCCGCCGCGCCAGCAATAGACCAAGGGCTTCCAACCGCCTTCGCGGTCGGCCAGCGGCCCCTGAATGTGGGCCGCGGCATTGCGCGCGACCAGCGCCGCGCCGATCTTGCGGGCCTTGAACGGGTCTTCCTGCACATAGATCGTGCCGACCTGCGCGCGTTCCTCGTCGTTCAGCACCGGCAGGCTGATGGCGCCGGGGATGCGGTCTTCGGCGTATTCCGAGGGCGAGCGCGCGTCGATGATGTCGTCGAACCCTAGGGCTGCGAGGTCTGAAAGCGAGGTGATCCTGACGGACATGGGGTCTCCGGTCCTGACGCGGGCGCGTCGCACGGATGTAACGGATCGCGCCGCGCAAGGCCAGCCGCCGCACTTGCCTTTGCAGCGCCGCCGGAGGACAAAATCGGGCATGAGCGCCGACGCCCCCATCCTGATCTATTGCCGCTGGGAGGCCGCGGGCGGGATCGAACGTGTCAGCCTGCGGCTTCGCGATTTCCTGAGCCGCAACGGCGTGGCGGCCGAACTGGTCTCGCGCGAGGGGCATCCGGTCTTCGGGGCGGAGGTGCGCCAGCTCGCCGAAACCGATCTTGGCGGACGAACGCTCGTTTTCTCACGCAAGCGCGACCTCCTGCACATCGGCTGGCGCGGCCTCGGCGCGCGGCTCGTCTACTGGCGGCATGTGCCGGTGATTGGGTCTTTAACGAACCGACTGGTGGATACGGTGTTCATCGTGGCGATGAGCTGGCGGGCACCCGTCCTGTGCGTGTGCGATGAATTGGCCGAGCACCTTGCCCGACTGCCCCTTCTGCGCCGCGCCGCGCTTACCGTCGCCTATGCCCCGGTCGCGCCGGATGTGCCCGCCGCCGCGCCAATCCGGCGGACGGATCAGCCGAAACACCTTCTCTATGTCGGACGTCCCGGTGCGCAGAAACGGCTCGACAAGGTGCTTGCCGTGGTGGCCGAAGCGCGGGATGCCGGGCATCCGGTTCGACTGCACGTCCACGGCTACGCGCCGCCGAAGGATGAGCCGGATGACGTGACCTTCGCCCCCCTGGGGTCCGACCCGCAGGCGTCGTTCGCGGATGCCGACGCCCTGATCGTCTGGTCGGAATACGAGGGCTTCCCGACCGTCATGGTCGAAGCCGCCCGCTCGGGCCTGCCGATCATCGCGAATGCCTTCGCCACCGGGCTCAGGGACTTCGAGCGGCGGATCGGTCCGACCGCGCGGATCGAGGACCGGCCCGAGGCCCTGATGCGGGCCTTTACGCGCCTGCCACGCGGGTCGTATGATCTGAGCGGGGTACGGGACGAAGCACTGTGGCCGGTCTGGGCAAAGGTGCTGGGAGTTTCGATGCGGGACGAATGTTCGATAAGTGACATTCCGTCGCGCGAAAGTGCCGGTCTGCGGACATCGGATGTGTAATTAATGCTATACAGCGCCACCGCCGTCACCGGCCGTTCCCGCCTGATCCGCCGCCAAGCCGACCTATTGCACTGGCTGACTGCGCCGCGGCCCGGCCCCGAAGTGCTCTGGTATTTGAACCCGCACACGTTGTCGCACCATCGCGCGGGACATTTCGCGACGAGCGGCGACGATCACGTGGTCATCGACGGTGGCACCACCGCCCGGATCGTGTCGAAGCTGACGGGCGTGCCCTGCGAAAGCCTGTCGTTCGACTACGCGGGAGTGGCCTGTGCGGCGATGGACAGGCTTGCGCAACGCAAGGCGCGGCTGGGCCTGATCGGCGGCACGTCCGAGGAAGTGTCGCGCGTCGCAACCTTTCTGCGCGATCGGCACCCCGGCCTTCGCGTCGTGCTGGCGGCATCGGGGTATCACCCGTCCCATCGTCAATTGATGAGCGATGTGGCGGTCGCCAGACCTGACGTTCTGCTCGTGTCGATGGGTAGCCCCCGGCAGGAGGCGCTGGCGCTCGCCCTCAAGGCGCGGCTCGACCATCCGACCGCCATTGTGACCTGCGGCGCCTTTGTGCATCAGACCGCGCGTCACCCGTATTATCCCGAGGTCTACACCCGCAGAAACCTGCGCTGGCTCTACCGCGCTTTGAACACGCCGCATATCGCGCCGCGCATCCTGCGCCACTACCTTCCGTTCCTTGCCCGCGCCGCGTTGCGCCGACCGCAGCTTCCCTTGCGGGACTAAAGGAACTCCGCCTGATCCTCGCGCGCCGCGATCTGAAGATCCTTCAGGAAATGCGGGTCCGCCGCATGAACCCGGTTCCACGTCGGGATGAACGGCGTCTCATGCGGGTTGTCGAGAAACACGTTGCCGGCGCGGATGATGTTCTCGGCGAACATCTCGATCGATTTCTCTTCCGCATGGCGGTCGATGACCAGCCCGTTCATCTTGGCATCGTTGTAATACCCGTCGAGCAGATCGAGCGCCGAGCGGTAATAGGTTGCCTTGAGCGTGCGGAACACGTTGGGCGTGAACACCGTCCCGTCCGCCGCCAGCTTGCGGAAGATCGCCTTGCAGATGTCGGTCGACATGCGCGACAGACCGGTCGAGGCGTCTTGGGCGGACAGATCCTGATGCTTGTGATCGTAAGCGTCCGAGATTTCGACCTGACAGACCGACTTCGGCGCAAGGTTGCGCCAGGCTTCGGACAGCACGCCGATTTCCAGCCCCCAGTCCGACGGAATGCGCAGATCCGGCAGGATCGCGGTGCGCATCGCGAATTCGCCGGACAGCGGGTAGCGGAACGACCGCAGGTAGTCGAGGTAATCGCGATCCCCGATCACCCGTTTCAGCGCGATCAGGAGCGGCGACACCAAAAGCCGCGTGACACGCCCGTTCAGCTTGCCTTCGCCGACGCGCGGGTAATAGCCCTTGGCGACCTGATAGGGGAACGTCGGGTTCGCGACCGGATAGACCAGCCGCGCCAGCATCTCGTTCTCATAGGTCAGGATATCGCAATCGTGGATCGCCATGACGGCGCTGTCGGCACAGCCGATGAGGTAGCCGATGCAGGACCAGACGTTCTTGCCCTTGCCCGGTTCCTGCGGCGCGAGGCCGAGGTTTTCCAGCCGGGCCTGCATTTCAAGCATCCGGGGGCTGTCGTTCCAGATCACGATATGATCCTGCGGCAGGCTCGAGAAAAACGCCCGCGCCTGCCGGAACTGCGCTTCCGTCGCGCGGTCGAGGCCGATGACGATGCGGTGCAGATACGGCACTTTGCCCAGCTCTTCCACGATATGCGGCAAAGCCTCGCCCTCGAGCTCCGAGAACAGCGACGGCAGGATCAGGCTGATCTTGCGGGTCTGGGCGAAGGCCGACAACTCGTAGTTCAATTCCTCTACGCCGCGTGTGCGCAGATTGTGGAGCGTCGTGATGTTGCCGTTCTGGTGGAAATCAGCCATGCCGCGAAGCTCCTCGGGAAAGTTCCAACTCGTCAATAACTTGGCCCACCGACAAGTTCCAGCCTTCGGGGCCGGGGTGGGCCGCGCGGGTGATGCGACCCTCCGCCTCGCCCATCAGCGGGGGAAGCGGCGCGCCGTGCGGATTGGGAATGATGACGCCGAAATCGGCGGCCTCGATCATTTCGGCATCGTTCGGCGCATCGCCCAAGGCCATCGTGTGCCGCGGCGCGAAACGGTCGACCAACTCGGCCATCGCATCGGCCTTGGTCCGCCCGAACGACAGCGTCAGGAACCGCCCGCCCATGCGTGCCGTGATCCCGCGTTCGCCCAGAGCCGCGACGAAGGCCTCGCGGCCCGGTTCGTCCCCCGTCCAGATGCCCGGCTCGGAAAAGGCGCGCGCTTTCGCCAGTTCCGCCTTGTCGGTGGGCAGTCCGGTGATCCCGGCCACGCCCGCCGCGTCCAGATCGCCGAACCCGGTATAGGCCTTACGCAGATCGCTCGGCAGATCGTCCAGAACGGCGCGCAATCTGGCGTAATCGCCCGCGACCGCAGGACGCGCCCCCGGCTCCAGAAGCCCGGCGCCGTTTTCGACGATGGCGGGCCAGGCCGACAGGCCCAGTTCGTCGCGCAGGGGACCAACTTCGGCTGCCGTCTTGGACGTGGCCAGAACCACGCCGCCGCCCAGACGCGCCAGTCGGTCAAGCGCAGGGCGGGCGGGGGACCAGTCGTAGGTGTCGTGATCCAGAAGCGTGCCGTCGAGGTCGGAAAATATCAGGAGCGGCGGGTGAACCTGCGTCATGCCGGCCTCCGAGTCGGTTCAATGCGTCAACCGATTGGACAATACCCGCGCAATGGCCGCAACGTCGAACTCGGCGCCCATCGCGTCGAACACAGGGCGCAACGTCTCGGGATCGGCGATCGTGTCCTCATGCCGCAGGTGAAAGCACCGCTCCGGGTGATCCTTGGCGATCGCGGCGAAGATGCCATCCATCCGCGCGATCAAGTCACGCACCTCGGCCTCCGGCTGGCTCGCCCACCACCGCGATTGCGCGACGGCGCCGGCATCGCGTGAATTGAACACGATGACCGGGTTTGGGAAACTCCGCAGCACCATGGCGACGAGGGCCGGAAGCGTCTCGGCCCGCTGCGGATAGCGGATTTCCTTGGTGCCGATCCAAGTCGCATCGGTCGGAGGGCAGATGACGCGGGTCGCATAGGCGAGGGCGAGGTCCCGCTCCAATCCGATTTCGTCGATGTTCTGCGCATTGAACCACGGATGATCCACGCCGCGCGGCTCGTCCCCCCAACGACGGTGGGCGCGCGTGGCGCGGGCGGTCGCATCGAACAGAACGCCGAGGGTATCGAAGGTCTCGCCGCCGATATGGCTTCCCGGTGCGGTGTTCAGAAGCCCTTGCAGAAGCGTCGAACCGGACCGGCCATAGGTGATGATGAACACTGTGCCGCGCAGGTTCGGATATCGCCTGCGAAAGCGCCTGAGCGGGTCCGTATCCCGCCGTGCGATGGCCGCGCGCAGCCTTGCGAGCATGAGCCGGGGGGTCATGCGATGCCCCGCTGCGGCGTGGCGGATTGCGATCGTTCGATGTGGCCTGCGATGCGGAGGAGCGTATCACGGAGGGCGCCGTCGCCCGCATCCTGCGCCAGATCACGCATCGCTACGGCTTCGCGCGGGTCGAGCGGCATCCGGTCTGCCGCCGGTGCGATCAGGTCATGGTAGTGGCGCGCGAGGGCAACGAGGCTCAAGGCGCTCGGGTCGGTGGTGAGGTGTCGTGTCAATTTGGCGTAGCCTGCGTTAATCCGGTCGATCTGCGCTTGCAGCGTTTCAAGCGTCGCCCTTGTCACGGTGAATGCCGCCGCGTCGGGTGGCAGTTTGCCCAACCGCTCCTCTTCCAGCGTGTCGAGTCCCGGTGTCACGTTCGCGATGGGAGGATGCGCGCGGCTATAGGGCACTGTGCGTGTCGACCACAACATGCGGCGTTTCAGCCACGGTCCTTGGCCCGCATAACGTAAGAGCCTGACGTGACCTGCGCCGAAGGTCCGGGCGAACCGCGCCCGGATCGGGTCTTGCGACAGAAAATCCGGGTTCATCGTCGCGGCGAAGTCGAGGAAGGTGCCGCGCGGCGTCGCGCCACGGCTCACCTGTGCATACCACGAGGTCAAAAGCGCCAAGGGCTCGCGCACCGTGAAGATGACTTTGACGGAATAGGGCTCCAGCCGACGGCGCAGGGCGGCCAGCGCCAAATCGGGGTCTTCGCACAAGGCAAGTTGAACGAATTCCTCGCTTGATATCAGGGCCTTGCGCTGCCGTTTTGAACCAAGTTCGGCATGAAGCGCGCCGAACGCCTCGTCGGTGCTCGGCCCGGTTCCGAACCAGCGCGGCGGGTGGAAGCCATGCTCTGCGGCCAGCGGGATCGCCAGCCCGGCATGGCTTGTCGGTGCCGAAACACCACGCCCGGCCTTAGGGTACAGGAGGCCCCGCCGCGCCAGCCCGGCGGCGTTGTCGGCGCAGTAGCTTTGGAAGGCCGAGGTGCCCGTCTTGTAATGGCCGATATGCAGATAGAGCTTTTTCACGGGCTAGTTGATCCAGTGAAATCGGCCGAGCGCCCAGCGGTAGATGCGCAAAAGCCACGGTGTCAGCGACGGAAACCGCCGCCCCAACCGCCGTCCGGCAATGACCACGCCGTGTTTCCAGGTATCGGGCCGCGACAGGCGCGCGCGCAGGCTTCGGTGTCGTCGTGTCGCCTCCAGCACCTCGAACCAGAACGGGGTCTGGGCGAGCGTCGACCAGAACAGGCCCGCGAATTCGACATCCGGTTCGCGCCAAGGCTTCTGATGCGCGGCGGCGAAATGAACGATGAACGGGTCGGCCTTGGCGGCGAGCGCATCGTTGCGGATCGGCACCGGCACGTTGTCATATGCGCCACGGTCGGAGTTGTGGACGTTGAACCGCGCAGGCAGCGTGAGGAACCGACCACGGAAATAGACGTTCAGAATGTCCTGATCCCGAAAGAAGTAGCGGTTTCCCGCGACCATCTCACGCAGCTCTCGCCCGACCTTCGCCACGTCCATCGCAGCGAAGTTCATCACCATGACGCCTGCGTTGAAATACCTGGAAATCTGGTCGTCGGTCAGCCCCAGATCGTCCGAGAGGTAGGCATACAAGTCCGGCACCTCCGGGTCGCGCGTCCGCACCCGCGTGGCCAGAACCCGCGTCATCAGCGCATCGGTCACGGCGGCCAGCGGCGCGTCGTTCATCTCGGTGTCGAACAGCTCCGCGACATCGCCACACAGCACGAGATCGACGTCGAGATAGACGAGCCGCTCCACGTCGGGCAGCAGGTCGAACAGCAGGAACCTGTTGTAGGTCGCGTTGCTCGGCGCATGATGGCGGGCGCGATATTCCCGTGAGAATGCCGCCCCCACGTTGATCGCATGAAGCGTGACATTGCCATGCGCAACCGCGAGGGATCGTAGCAGGTCGAGATCCCGATCGCCGATATTTTCGTGCAGATAGAACAGGTTATAAGCCCGGTCCGGCGCCGCATGTTCGATGAGCGAGGCCACCATCGCCGCAGTCTGGGGCAGGTAGGCCCGGTCCGAGGCGAAGGCCACGTTGACTGCACCGTCATTGAAGCGTGCGCCGCGTGCGAAGGGCACGACGAGCGACCGTCCGAGGTTCAGGATGTTGACCCGCTCGACCCGCGTCTCCGGGTGGTCGCGCAGATATTTGCGCATGAACGTGGTGAAAAGCCGCTCCGCCACGAAGCCGAGGTAGCGGGCATTGTAGGGGCTGACATGGGGGCGCGGTATGTCGGCGGACCGCAAGGCTTCGAGCAGGTCGAAGGCCCAGCGGCAATAGGCATCGACAATCTCGCGCCGCGCCAGAAAAACGTTGGCCAGCAACAGCTCGCGCCCGGCCCGGACGGCGCGAAAATCGGCCAGATAGGCGGGCGACACCTGCGCCATGCGCGCCTCGACGAAATCCAGATCGCGCGGGTCGTGTTGATCGGCGTAGTTCTCATCCACCGTCATCGGCATCCGGTGCGCGACGGGCAGCACGAGGTCGATCTCGGCGTTGCGCTGAAGCCACGTTTCGGTCGCCGCGGCGTAGTCGTCCAACCGGACGGCCTCGGGCCAGACCTCGGCGGCGGGGGAGGGGTGAGTGCCACTGAAATCCAGAAGCCGCCGGTAGTGCATCAGGCCCACATGCGTGGCATCCATGTCGTTCTTCCAGGCCCAGTAGAGCGCCGTCAATTCGCTGTATGCGCCGTTATAGGGCGACAGCGTGTCGCCGGTATCGTCCCCGATCATCCCGTCGAGAGGGGCATCCGCCACAGCGCGCCCCACATGGATCGGAATGATCGAAGCACTCGCCACGACGGGCGAGGGAGTGTGAAAGGCCATATAGATCGAGGCTTTCATCGCGGGCTCCGGGGCAGGCTTCGGTCTGTCTACACGGCACACGCGGTGCGGGTAAACCTAGGCCGTTTCGCGACCCACCTCATCGCGCGCCATCGATGCCTTTTTCAAAAGCCGCACCAGCGTTTCCGCTTCGTCCACGGACAGCCCCGTCAGGATTTCGTCCTGAAGTACGCGGACCTGCGGGCGCAACCGGTCGAGCATGACCACACCGTTCTGAGTCAGCCGCAATGCCTTGGCCCGCCGGTCGGTGGTCGAAGGCCGGCGATCCACCAGCCCCTTGGCGACCAGCCGGTCAATCACGCCGCCGATGGTGACCTTGTCATAGGCGACCGTCGTCGCGAGCGTCGCCTGATCTATGTCCGGCGCATCCGACAGGGCCGCCAGAACCGCGAACTGGACCGGGGTCACATCCAGCCCGATCTCCGCCATATGCTCGCGAAACAGCCCCGTCGCGATCTGGTTCAGGCGTCGGATCAGGTGACCCGGCATGTCGAAAAAGATGGGGTTCGGTTCGCTCATGGCCGAAACGCTAAACCCCGATGCATCATTTGACAAGTATACTAATGATACGTATACGAACTACATCGAAGCATGGATCAGGGAGGATATCATGTCGCAACAGCTTGGAACGCTCGAAGACCTGCCCGAAGAGTACCGCGCCGCGATGACCGAGGCGGGGGTCGCGCCGCTCTGGCCGATGATGCGCAACGTGCTCCCGCATGGGGCACCGAACCCGATCACGAAACCCGGATACTGGAATTACGACGCGATCCGCCCACTCCTCATCCAGGCGGGCGAACTGACCCCGGTCGAAAAGGCCGAACGCCGGGTGCTCGTCCTGTCCGATCCGGGGCGCGGGGCGGGGGCGATGCAGGCGACGGCCTCGATCTACCTCGGGCTTCAGTTGCTTCTGCCCGGCGAAACCGCGCCGGCCCATGTCCACACCCCGTCCGCCGTGCGCATCGTGGTCGAGGGCAAGGGGGGCTTTACCGTCGTCGATGGCGAAAAGCTCCCGATGGAGGAGGGCGATCTGGTCCTGACCCCCGGCGGCGAATGGCACGATCACGGGCATGAGGGGAGCGAACCCGTGGTCTGGCTCGACGCGCTCGACCTGCCGCTGTTCGTCTATCTGGAAGGGTCTTACGCCGAAGAAGGCCCGCTTCAATCCCAGCGCAACCGGCCCGATGCCAGTCAGGTGGAATACCTGTCCTCGGGCCTCGCTCCCGTGCGCCGCCCCGGCGAGAGCGCGCGCAAGTATCCGATGATGCGCTATCCGTGGGGCCGCACCGAACAGGCCCTGCGTCAGATGGCGGCCTATACCGACGGGCCCATAGAACTGGATTACGTGAACCCGGAAACCGGCGAGGCGGTTCTGCCCACGATGGGGTTCACCGCCATGATGATCGGCGCGGGCGATACGCTGGAACCCGTGCTGAAGTCGTCGTCTGCGGCATTTCACGTCATCAAGGGGTCGGGCCAAGTCACGATCAACGGCGAAACCCTGACCTACGGGCCGAAGGATACCTTCACGGCCCCGGTCTTCGCCAACATGAGCTTCAGCGCGGCGGACGAGACCTTCATGGTCCGTGTCCACGACCGCCCGCTTCAGGAAAAACTGGGATATTACGAGGAACGCGCGAGATGACCACCTACCTGTTCGAACCCCCGGCAACACCGTCGATTCCGGTCAAGGGCGAGGCCGCCGGATACCCGGTCGTCCGCATTTTCTGCGTCGGCCGCAACTACGCCGCCCACGCCGCCGAAATGGGGGTGGAAGTGGACCGCGAAGCGCCGTTCTACTTCACCAAGAACCCGCAGCATACGCTCCACACCGGATCGACGCTGCCCTATCCGCCGGGGACCGAGAACTTCCATTACGAGATGGAATTGGCGCTCACCATCGGCAAGCCGGTGTTCCGCGCTTCTCGCGAAGAGGCCGCCGCCGCGATCCATTCCTATGGCTGCGCGCTCGACATGACGCGGCGCGACCTGCAACTCGTCGCGCGGGAAAAGCAGCGCCCTTGGGATCTGGGCAAGGATGTCGAGGGCACGGCGGTCTTCGCCGAACTCACACCGGCCGCCGAGATGGGCGCACTTGGCCCGCAACGCATCCACCTCGAGGTGAATGGCGAGGTCAGGCAGGACGCGACGCTTGCCGATCTGATCCATAGCTGCGTCGAGGTGGTGATGGACCTGTCCAAATTCTACCACCTCGCGCCCGGTGACGTCATCATGACCGGCACGCCCGCGGGCGTCGGCCCGGTGGTTGCGGGCGACCGGATCACGGGCGGAATCGACGGGCTGGCCCCCATCGCGCTCACCATCGGCGAACCAGAGTGATGCGCCGGTAACCTGCGCGCCCGCGCCATATTGTTGGACGCCCCGCTGCCCGCTAGCATCGGGGCGTTCGTGTTCGGAGGTCGGGGAATGTGGGGGACTGCGCGCAAGCGGGCGGGATGGGCTGCCGTCACGGCGCTTGGCCTCGTCTTGCTTGCGGCCTGCACCTCGCACCTGCCGGATCGGCAAACCGCCGACGGTCGCCGGGTGGACGGTGCGATCTTTCTTGCGCCCACCGGGCCGGAGCAGGCGGACGCGCGGTTCGACCTGCCGACCGGGTTCTGGCAGACAGCGCGCGTGACGTTGCAGTCCACGACCTTTCGCGATCAGGCCGCCCGCGTGACCTGCGACGCGCCAGCGGTCGTCTATGGCCCCGAGGGCCGAAAATGGCTCCGTCCGGGCGGGCATCAGCGCGTGACCGTTCCGGCGAAAGGGCAGGTGCCCGCGCGGCTTGAGCTGACCTCCGGCGTCACGACCTGCCGCGTAACTTGGGCGGATCATGTCATCACGATCGCCCGTCCCGAGGTCGTGGCGCCATCCGTCGCAGCCGTGGACCGGGCGCGCGGCGCCTGCGTCTCGCCGCCGGCCGGCACGCTCGACCCGCTGGCACAGGCGTTCTACGCCCACACCGCCCTGTCGCGCACCTGCGCCCTGCGCCCCGGACCCGTCGAGATCGTCGAGACGCCGATAGATGCCCTCGCCGCGCGTTTGCAGGCGCTGACCGGCGCCACGTTACGCTGTGCCCATTTGGCCGAGGGCAATCCCGACATCCGGCTCGATTTCTCGAACGCACCGAAGCTCGACCTGATCGTGCTGGCCTCGCTCCACGTCAGGGCCGACTACTGCGGCGCGCTCATGCAGCAGGCGATGACATGGCACGCGGCGCGCGGGACGCCCGTGCGCATTCTCGCGACCGCCGCGCTGCAAACCGGCAAGGATCGCGATTTCTGGAACGCCCTGGCGGCGCGCTATCCGAACGTCCAGATCCAGTATTACCGCTGGCAACCGCGCGGGATCGCCACGCCCGCGACCGAATTCGCCGCCTTTCACCGGGCGAACCACGTGAAGCTTCTGATCGCGCTGTCGTCCGAACCGGGGCGCTCGCGCCTCATCATGGGCGGGCGCAACCTGCATGACGGGTTCTTCTTCGCCGAACCGTTCGAGATCGAGGATCACCCGGAACTTCGCAGCTACGATGACGAATGGCGCGACGGGCTGGCCTGGTTCGCCACGTTCGAGGACGTCGACCTCGTGATCCGCGACAATGCGACCGTCCGGCAGATCGCGGCGCATTTCGGCAAGCTTTGGCGGCGGGACGCGCCCGGACAGGTGCTTCGCCCCGCCTCGGAACCCGGCCGGGTCGGGCCGGTTCCGACCGATGGAGTGATGCGTCACTTCATCTCGCAGCCCTGGGCCGACGACCGCGCGCTGGAAGTGGATTTCGTCCGCATGATCGACGCGGCCCGCCGCGAGGTGACGATCGTGACGCCCTTCCTTTATCCGCCGCCTGCGGTCGATGCGGCGCTGGCGCGGGCGCAGGCCCGTGGGGTCGAGGTCACGCTGATCGCGCGGCTCGATTCGACCGAGCCCTCGGCCCCGGTGACGCGAGCGCTGGCCAAGGATTACATGAACCGGCGCTACCGGGACTTCGCGATCTTCGACTACGTGCCGACCGAACGGATGATCCACACCAAGATTCTGGTGATCGACGGGCGGCTCGCCATGTCGTCTTCGGTCAACATGAATGCGCGCAGCTTCGGGCAGGACACCGAGAACGGTTTGATTTTCCTCGACCGGGCGATGGCCGCCCGGCTTGGCGCATTGGCCGAAACCTATCGCCAGCGCGCGCGCCGGATCAACGCGCCTCTGCCGCTCACGCCGCTCGAACGCACGCTGGCCGCGATCCCCGCGATCCGTCCGCTGTTCTGACCGTCAGGCCTTTTTCTTGGCGGGCTTCTTCTTGCCTTTGCCGCCCTTGGCGGCCTTTTCGGCAATCAGGTTCACGGCCATTTCCATGGTCACGTCTTCCGGCTTCACGTCCTTGGGCAAGGTCGCATTGACCTTGGCCCATTTGACGTAAGGCCCGTAGCGCCCATCCATGACGTTCACCGGCCCGCCCTCGTCGGGGTGTTCCCCCAACTCCTTCAACGCCTTGGCGGCCGCCTGCCGTCCGCGCCCGGGATTGGCCCGCTTTTCCGCCAGCATTTCGACCGCGCGGTTCATGCCGATCTCGAACACGTCCTGCGGGTCCTTGAGGTTGGCGTAAACCGGCTTCGCCTCGTCCGGGAGCTGGTGCATGACATAGGGGCCGAACCGGCCGAAGTTCGACTTGATCTCTCCCCCTTCCGGGTGCTGCCCGATGAGACGGGGCAGGGACAGAAGCGTCAGCGCCTTTTCCAGATCCATGTCATCGGCGGACCAGCCTTTCGGAAGGCTCGCGCGATCCGGCTTCTTGTTCTCTTCGCTTACCTCGCCGCGCTGGACATAGGGGCCGAACCGCCCGGACCGGAGCGAGATTTCCTCGCCGTTCTCATCTTCGCCCAGAATCCGGTCGCCCTGCGTTTCCTCGCCACCGCCGATGGGCCGGGTGTAGCGGCATTCCGGGTAGTTCGAGCAGCCGACGAACCCGCCGGAGCGCGAGGTTTTCAGATGCAGATCGCCCGTGCCGCAGAGCGGGCACTTGCGCGGGTCCGACCCGTCCTCACGCGGCGGATAAAGCTGCTTTTCCAGCGCCTTGTCGAGTTTGTCGAGCACTTCCGAGATGCGCAGTTCGCTCGTCTCGGCGATGGCGGCCGAGAAATCGCGCCAGAACCGGGCGAGCAGTTTCTTGTATTCGATCTCGCCCGCCGAAACCTTGTCGAGTTCTTCTTCCAGATCGGCGGTGAACTCATACCCCACGTATTGCCGGAAGAAGTTCAGCAGGAACATCGTGACGATGCGCCCCTTGTCCTCGGGGATCAGGCGGCCCTTGTCCTTGCGGACATATTCCCGGTCCTGAATCGTCGTGACGATCGAGGCATAGGTGGACGGTCGCCCGATGCCCAGCTCTTCCATCTTCTTGACCAGCGTCGCCTCGGTATAGCGCGGCGGGGGCTGGGTGAAATGCTGTTCGGGCGTGACGCTGTCCTTATTGGTCGCGTCGCCCTCAGTCATCTGGGGCAGGCGGTTCGCGTCATCCTCGTCATCGATGACCACATCGTCGCGGCCCTCTTCATAGACCTTGAGGAAACCGTCGAAGAGCACGACCTGACCGGTCGCGCGCAGGCCGACCTGACCATCGGACGACCCGATTTCGACAGCCGTGCGTTCAAGCCGCGCCCCGGTCATTTGGCAGGCGATGGTCCGCTTCCAGATCAGGTCGTAAAGCTTGCGTTGGTCGGGCTCCAGCCGCGCGATGTCGTTGGCCGAGGGATCGCGGCTCATCTCGGTCGGGCGGATACATTCGTGCGCTTCCTGCGCGTTCTTGGCCTTGTTCTTGTAGACCCGCGGTTCGGCCGGCACGTAATCCTTGCCGTAGCGCGTCGCGATCTCCTCGCGCGCGGCGGTCACGGCCTCGGGCGCCATGTCGATGCCGTCGGTCCGCATGTAGGTGATGTAGCCCGCCTCATACAGACGTTGCGCGGTCGACATGGTCTGACGCGCGCCGAAGCCGAATTTGCGGCTGGCTTCCTGTTGCAGCGTCGAGGTCATGAACGGCGCGGACGGGTTGCGGGAGGCAGGCTTGGCCTCGACCGACAGAACGCTCAGGTCCCGCGCCTCGATGGCGGCGACGGCAAGCCCGGCCTGTTGTTCGTTTTCAAGGTCGTAACGGTCGAGCTTCTTACCCGCATAGCTGACCAGCCGCGCTTCGAACTGCTGTCCACGCGGGGTCTGGAGCAGGGCCTTCACCGACCAGTATTCGCGCGGGTTGAACGCCTCGATCTCCATCTCGCGCTCGACGATCAGGCGCAGGCAGACCGATTGCACCCGCCCCGCAGACCGTGCGCCCGGCAGCTTGCGCCACAGGACGGGCGACAGGTTGAACCCGACGAGGTAGTCCAGCGCGCGCCGCGCCAGATAGGCCTCGACCAGATCGCCATCGACATCGCGCGGATTTTTCATCGCCTCAGTCACGGCGGACTTGGTGATCGCGTTGAACACCACGCGGCTGACCGGCGTGTCCTTCTTGATCGCCTTGCGTTTGCGCAGGGCTTCCTCGAGGTGCCACGAAATCGCTTCCCCCTCGCGGTCGGGGTCGGTCGCGAGGATCAGATTGTTGTCTTCCTTGAGCGCGTCGGCGATGGCCTTCACATGCTTTCGGCTGTCGTTCCCGACCTCCCACAGCATCTCGAAATCGTTGTCGGGGATGACCGAACCGTCCTTGGGCGGCAGGTCACGCACGTGTCCGTAGGAGGCGAGCACGGTGTAGTCGCTACCAAGATATTTGTTGATTGTCTTGGCCTTAGCAGGGCTTTCCACGACGACAACGGGCATCAAAATCCTCTCGACTCGAATAAGGCGCTTGGGGGCGTTAGATGGGTCGCGGTCCGGGGGCTTGTCAATGGCGCCCCGTTGGCAGGGTCGTGAACGACGCGGCGTCGGGCCTTTACCCGGTCCGCGAAATCAAGCCGCCGGGGGCACGCGAGACATGCCCTTCGAGTTCGAGATCGGTCAGTTCCGAGGCGACGTCGCCCGCGGGCATGGCGAGGTCGCGGACAAGCTGATCCTCCGACACCGGCGAGGGGCCGAGACGGTCGAGGATAAGCTGGTGCAGCGCGGCGGTTTCGGCCAGCGTGCGCGTCTCGGTCGGTGCCGGCGGGATGTCCACCGGCGCCACCTTGGCGATCGGGGCCGGGGCCGGGGCCGGATCGGCGGCGGCTGCCCGTGGTTCCGGCGCGGCGTGCTCGACACCCCCGCCGATCACGTCCAGCACATCCTGCGCCCCGCGCAAAAGCGTCGCGCCGTCCCGGATCAGCCGATTGCAGCCCGTGGCGCGCGCGTCGAAGGGGTGACCGGGAACGGCAAGGACCTCTCGCCCCTGTTCCAGCGCCATCTCGGCGGTGATGAGCGAGCCGGATTTGGCCGCCGCCTCGACCACGACCACCGCGCGCGACAGGCCGGATATGATGCGGTTGCGCCGCGGAAAATGCCGGGCCTGCGGGGTCAGCGACATCGGCGCCTCCGACAGGCGCAGCCCCTCGCGCCCGATTTCCTCACCCAGAACCGCGTTCTCGGACGGATAGATCACATCGACCCCGCCGGCCATGACGGCGATCGTCCCGGTTTTCAGCGCGGCGGTGTGGGCCGCCGTATCCACCCCGCGGGCCAGACCCGACACGACGACCTGCCCGGCCGCCCCGAGATCGCCCGCGAGCTTGCGGGCCATCCGGGTGCCAAGCGACGAGGCATTGCGCGCGCCGACGACACCGACCGTGGGTCGTGCGAGCAGGTCGAGGTTGCCGATCGCCCAGAGGATCGGGGGCGGATCGGGGATTTCGGCCAACAGGGCAGGGTAGTCGGGTGCGCCGAAACACAGCATCTCGGCCCCGCATTTCACGGCCCAGTCGATCTCCTTTTCCACGACGGGAAGCGGGCAGACGCTGTAATCATCGACGCCCGCAGTCCTCGCGACCTCGGGCAGGGCGTCGAGCGCGGCCTGCGCCGATCCGTGTTCGCCCATGAGCCTGAAGAAGGTGGTCACGCCGACGCGGCGTGAGCGCAAGAGGCGAAGCCAGGCCACCCGATCTTCCGTGCTTTGGGGTGGGGTGAGGGGGTGGTTGGAAGGGGATTGCTCCAAGGGTCACCTGATTCCGTCTCTTGCCCTCCCACCATGCGACTCAAATGGTTAACGGCAGGTTACCGCCGCCAAGATCGCATGTGGTCCCGGTCCCCACATGACCCCGCCCGCTTCGGCACGTGACAAAAGCCCCGGCCCGACCCCGCGTCCTCTTCTCTGTTTCAAAATACTTCGGGAGGTCTGGAGGGCTGGCCCTCCAGAGCCGCCAACGGCGGCTCCCCCTCGCGACGCGCCGAAGCGCGGCGCAACCTCAGCCGGTCTGCGACCCGCCCACGGTCAAGCCGCCGATGCGCAGGGTCGGCTGCCCCACGCCCACGGGCACCCACTGGCCTGCCTTGCCGCAATTCCCGATACCGGGGTCCAGCGCCATGTCGTTGCCGACCGCTTGGATGCGCTTCATCGCCTTGGGGCCGTCGCCGATCAGGGTGGCGCCCTTCACCGGGGCGCCGACCTTGCCGTTCTTCACGCGGTAGGCCTCGGTGCAGGAAAACACGAATTTGCCGTTGGTGATGTCGACCTGACCGCCGCCGAAGCCGACGGCGTAAATACCGTCCTCCAGACCCGCGACGATCTCTTCGGGGCTGGCATCGCCGCCTTCCATGATCGTGTTGGTCATGCGCGGCATCGGCGCATGGGCATAGCTTTCGCGCCGCCCGTTGCCGGTGGCCTCCACCCCCATGAGCCGCGCGTTCTGGCGGTCCTGCATGTAGCCGACGAGCACGCCGTCCTCGATGAGGACGGTGCGCGAGGAGGGGGTGCCTTCGTCATCCACCGTCAGCGACCCGCGTCGGTCGGGGATGGTGCCGTCATCGACGACCGTGACACCCTTGGCCGCGACCTGCTGGCCGATCAGGCCCGAAAACGCGCTCGACCCCTTGCGGTTGAAGTCGCCCTCGAGCCCGTGCCCGACCGCCTCGTGCAGCAGGATGCCCGGCCAGCCGTTGCCCAGCACCACGTCCATCTGCCCGGCGGGGGCCGCTTCGGCTTCGAGATTGACCAGCGCGATGCGCAGCGCCTCGTCCACGCTTTTCTTCCAGTGGCCCGGCTCGATCAGGGCCGTGAGACCCGCGCGTCCGCCGCCGCCGTGGCTGCCGCTTTCGCGCCGTCCGTCTTTCTCGACGATCACGCTCACGTTCACGCGGGACATCGGGCGGGTGTCGGCGACCAGCGTGCCGTCGGGGCGCAGGATCACGACCTCCTGCAAACTGGCGGCGATGGTGGCGCTGACCTGAACCACGCGGGGATCGCGGTCGCGGGCATATGCGTCAATTTCGCGCAGGGTCTCGACCTTCACCGGGAACGCGGCGTCGGTCATCGGGTCGTTGTCGGTGTAGAGTTTCACGTTGGTGCGGGCCGGGCCATCGGCCAGCGTCCCGCCCCCGGCACCGACCGCGAGCCGCGCGGTTTCCGACGCGCGCAGAAGCGAGGCTTCCGAGATTTCGGTCGAATGCGCATAGCCCGCCGTTTCGCCGCGAACCGCCCGCAAACCAAAGCCTTCGGACGCATCATAGCTGGCGTTGCGCAGCCGACCGTCGTCGAAAACCAGCGCCTCGGAGCGGCGCCGTTCGAGGAAAAGCTCGCCGTCGTCGGCCCCGTCCGTGGCCGCGCGCAGGATCTGCAAGGCGCGGGCGTCGTCGAGTTGATCGTCGAACGGGCGGAAGGGCGTCTGGTCGGTCATGGGGTCCTTTTCTTCCTGCATTGATCTGCATCAATCGCATGTGAGATCATGCATATGTGCGACCTTGGGTAGCAGGATTTGTCTTGTTCCTAACACCCTAATATGGTTTTAGACGCGCGGGAGACAACGGGATTCCCGACAGCGTTCGCGGAAGACCCAATATTGTGACGCACCCCATGCGTCGAGACAGGAAGATAGGGAAGCAAAGAATGACCAAGACCCTGCGGCCTCTGGCCCTTCTGGCGGCAGTTTTCACCGGCACGGCGGCAATGGCCCAGGACCTCGAGGTCATCGGCAGACCCACGCCCGGCGGCACCGGGTTCCAGCCGGCGGCGACCGACATTTCGCAGGCGACCTTCGCTCTGGACAACCTGCTCCACATCATCTCGATCCTGATCGCGGGCTTCGTCGCCCTGCTGATTATCTGGGTGATCGTCCGTTACAACAAGCGTGCGAACAAGACGCCGGGCACCTTCACCCACAACACCGGGGTCGAAATCGCCTGGACCCTGATCCCGATCGTGATCCTCGTCTTCATCGGCGCGCAGTCGCTGCCGGTTCTGTTCAAGCAGCAGGAAATCCCCGAAGGCGATGTCGTCATCAAGGTCACCGGCTACCAGTGGTATTGGGGCTATGAGTATGTGGACGAGGAATTCGGCTTCGAAGGCTTCCTTCTCGGCAAGGACGAACTGGCCGAATACGGCTACGACGAAGACCTTTACCTTCTCGCCACCGACACCGCGGTCGTCGTGCCCACCGGCCAGAAGATCGTCATGCAGGTCACCGGCGCCGACGTGATCCATTCGTGGACCATCCCGGCTTTCGGCGTGAAGCAGGATGCGGTCCCCGGTCGTCTGGCGGAGCTGTGGTTCACCGTCGAGCCGGGCATGGAAGGCGTCTACTTCGGCCAGTGCTCGGAACTGTGCGGCAAGGACCACGCCTACATGCCGATCACGGTCAAGGCCGTGACCCCGGAAGAATACGAAGCCTGGCTGGAAGAGGCGCGCGAAGAATACGCGGGCATTCCCCAGACCGTGAAAGTGGCTTCGGCCGAGTAAGCGGGCAGGGGCCGCACTGAAGCGGCCCCGACCGACACCCAGCGGGCCCGCCCGTGGCGGCGCGGCCTCCGAGGCAAGACGACCATGACTGACACCACCATTCTCGATCAGGATCGCGACGCAGGCTTCGGCGATTACTTCGCCCTCCTGAAACCGCGTGTCATGTCGCTGGTCGTGTTCACCGCTCTGGTCGGCCTGCTGGTCGCCCCCGGTCAGATCAATCCCTTCGTCGGCCTCTGCGCGATCCTGTTCATCGCCGTGGGCGGCGGCGCGTCCGGCGCGCTGAACATGTGGTGGGACGCCGACATCGACGCCCGCATGAAGCGCACGATCAAGCGCCCGATCCCGGCCGGCAAGGTCGAGCCGGGCGAGGCGCTGGGGCTTGGCGTGGCACTCACCGGCTTTTCGGTGATCCTGCTGTTCCTCGCGACCAACTGGGTCGCCGGCGCGCTGCTGGCCTTCACCATCTTCTTCTACGTCGTGATCTACACGATGTGGCTCAAACGCTGGACGCCCCAGAACATCGTCATCGGCGGCGCGGCGGGCGCGTTCCCTCCGATGATCGGCTGGGCGGCTGTCACCGGCGACATTACCATTGAATCGATCCTGATGTTCGCGCTGACCTTCGCCTGGACGCCGCCGCATTTCTGGTCGCTCGCCCTGTTCGTCAAGAGCGACTACAAGGACGCGGGCGTGCCGATGCTGACCGTTACCCACGGTCGCCGGGTGACGCGCAACCATATCCTCGGCTATACCTTCGTGCTGGCCGCCGTGGCGCTGGGCCTCGGCCTGACCTCGATCGGCGGACCTGCCTACATGGCCGTCGCCGTGATCCTGAACGGCTGGTTCATCAAAGGCGCCATCGACATCTGGCGCCGCACGGATGCGGACAGCGAGGCGGACAGCCACCTCGTCGAGCGGAAGTTCTTCAAGTTCTCGCTGTTCTATCTGTTCATTCACTTCGGGATGCTGCTGGTGGAAACCTCGCTCGCACCCCTCGGGCTGGGAGGCTGGTAATGGCTGGTCAACTGCGCGCAACACATGAACTGCACAACCGTCGCCTGTCGCGCAACGTGGGTCTGGGCATCGTGCTCGTCCTGTTCGTGGGGCTCGTCTACGGGCTGACCATCGCCAAGGTCGGCACCGACCCTAACGACGAACTGGGCGCGCCCTGGGCGCAGGCGCAGGAGAAGGCGGCGAGATGAGCGATCGGGACGAGAAACCGAAAAACCCGCTGAAGTCGGCGCTGATGCTGTCGGGCGTCGTCGTGTTCATGGGCGCGATGGCCTGGGCCGCGGTGCCGTTTTACGACTGGTTCTGCCGCGTGACCGGGTTCGGTGGCACGACGGGCGTGGCCGCACAGGCCTCGGACACGATCCTCGACAAGACCATCAAGATCCGCTTCGACGGCTCGGTCGAGCGCGATTTCCCGTGGGAGTTCAAGCCGGTACAGCGCACGATGGAAGTGCGGCTGGGTGAGACCGGCCTTGCGTTCTACGAGGCGACGAACACCTCCGACCGGCCCATCGCGGGCACGGCCAGCTATAACGTCGCCCCCTATTCGGCAGGCGGCTATTTCACCAAGATCGACTGCTTCTGCTTCGAATTGCAGGTGCTCGAACCCGGCGAAAGCGTGATGATGCCCGTCACCTTCTACGTCGATCCGGAAATCACCGAAGACCTTGACGCGAAGTTTGCCAAGGTCATCACGCTCTCCTATACATTCCACGAAACCGATCTGCCCGAGGAATACGCCGCATTGGATGCGACCGTAGCCCCCGAGGCGGATCAGAACTAAAAGTCAGGGACGGAAGACATGGCCCACGCCAAGAACCACGATTACCACATCCTGCCCCCGTCGATTAACCCGCTTTTGGCGGCGGCTGGTGCGTTCGTCATGCTCTTCGGAGCCGTGAAATGGATGCACGACTCCGGTCCGTGGATCTTCCTCGCGGGCCTGCTGGTCGTGCTCTACACCATGTTCTCGTGGTGGTCGGACGTGGTCGACGAGGGCCAGTCGGGCGACCATACCCCGGTGGTGCGGATCGGCCTGAAATACGGCTTCATCCTGTTCATCATGTCCGAGGTCATGTTCTTCGCGGCGTGGTTCTGGAACTTCTTCAAGCACGCCATGTACCCGATGGGCCCGGAAAGCCCGGCGGTCGACGGCGTCTGGCCCCCGGCGGGGATCGAGACCTTCGATCCGTGGCACCTGCCGCTCATCAACACGCTGATCCTGCTTCTCTCCGGGGCGGCGGCGACCTGGGCGCACCACGCGCTCGTGCATGAGAACAACCGCAAGGACATGAAGACCGGCCTGATTATCGCGATCCTTCTGGGCCTGCTCTTCACCTTCTTCCAGGCCTATGAATACTCGCACGCCGCCTTCGGCCTGTCGGGCAACATCTACGGCGCGACCTTCTTCATGGCGACCGGCTTCCACGGCTTCCACGTCATCATCGGCACGATCTTCCTGTTCGTCTGCCTGATGCGCGCCTATGCCGGGCACTTCACGCAGGAACAGCACGTCGGGTTCGAGGCCGCTGCATGGTACTGGCACTTCGTCGACGTCGTGTGGCTCTTCCTCTTCGCCGCGGTCTACATCTGGGGCGGCTGAACGGCCTGACGGTTTTGATTGCGAACGGGCGGGGGAAACCTCGCCCGTTTTTCTATGGGGCAGGGGACACGCCGCGAAATCGCAGTGTCTTGTCTAGAGCCTCGACCGGACCGGTGCTAAAGCCTCGCCATGTTCAAACAGATACTCGCCGCCATCCTCCTTTTCGCCGGCCTCGCGGTGTTCGTCAGCCTCGGGGTGTGGCAGCTCCAGCGGCTCGAATGGAAACAGGCCATCATCGCCGAGATCGAAAGCCAGATCGGCGGCGATCCGGTGGCGCTGCCCGCGACCCCCGATCCGGGGGCGGACCGTTATCTGCCCGTCGAAATCTCGGGCACCTTCGGCGCGGGCGAAATCCACGTGCTCGTCTCGCACCGCGACTATGGCGCCGGGTTCCGGGTCATCGCGCCCTTCACCACGGACGACGGGCGCGCGATCATGGTGGATCGCGGTTTCATCCCGACCGCGAGGAAAGAGGACCGGCACAACCTCAGCGGCGCGACCGTTCAGGGCAACCTTCATTGGCCGGACGAACGCGACCAGTTCACGCCGGAGGACGACGAGGCCGGCAACTGGTGGTATGCCCGCGACGTGGACAAGATGGCCGGGGTGCTGGGCACCGAGCCCCTGCTCGTGATCGCCCGCAACGAGACCGATCCGGCGATCCTGCCGATGCCGGTGACGACCGAGGCGATCCGAAACAAGCACTTCGAATACGCGATGACGTGGTTCCTGTTCGCCGTGACCTGGGTGGTGATGACAGGCTTCGCACTTTGGCGTATACGGCGCCGGAACCACGAACAGGCCATTCAGCCGTGACCCACGCCGCCTTGCGACTTGCAGGATTTTCACCCGATCCCCTCGAAAAGGGACATGACCCTGCGCAAATCGGCTGGCACCGGGCGGCGAATTCCTTCAAGGACTTCGCAGCGGATTTCCAAGGGAATTCCGCCACGGCGGACGATGAGGACAAGAGCAGATGAAATATGTCTCGACGCGCGGCACCGCGCCGGAACTGACATTCGAAGAAGCCATGCTGACCGGGCTTGCCCGTGACGGCGGACTCTACGTTCCCGAAACCGTGCCGACCATGAGCCATGACGAGATCGCGGCCCTCGCGGGCCAGTCATACGAGGATGTGGCTTACACCGTGATGCGCCCGTTCATCGGCACGGAATTCCCGGACGGGCAGCTCAAGTCCTGCATCCGCCACGCCTATGAGGGCTTCGGCCACAGCGTGCGCGCGCCGATGGTGCAACTTGGCCCGAACCACTTCCTGCTGGAACTGTTCCACGGCCCCACGCTCGCCTTCAAGGATTTCGCGATGCAGCTTATCGGCCAGCTCTTTCAGGGCGCGCTGGAGCGGCGGGGCGAAAAGGTCACCATCGTCGGTGCCACGTCCGGCGACACCGGATCGGCCGCGATCGAGGCCTTCCGGGGCTTGGACAACGTCGACGTCTTCATCCTCTTCCCCGATGGCCGGGTGTCCGAGGTGCAGCGCCGCCAGATGACCACCCCGTCCGAGGGCAACGTCCATGCGCTCGCCGTCGAGGGCGACTTCGACGATTGTCAGGCCAAGCTCAAGGATATGTTCAACGATTTCGACTTCCGCGACGAAGTGCGGCTCGCGGGCGTGAACTCGATCAACTGGGCGCGGGTGCTGGCGCAGGTCGTGTATTACTTCACATCCGCCGTGGCGCTGGGTGCGCCGCATCGCGAGGTGTCGTTCACCGTGCCCACGGGCAACTTCGGTGACATCTTCGCGGGCTATATCGCGCGGGCGATGGGCCTGCCGATCCGCGACCTCGTGATCGCGACGAACCAGAACGACATTCTGCACCGCACGCTGGAAACCGGGGCCTATACCAAGGCGGGCGTCACGCCGTCGATCAGCCCGTCGATGGACATTCAGGTTTCGTCGAATTTCGAGCGCGTGCTGTTCGATGCCTACGGGCGCGATGGCGCGGTCGTGGCCGAGCAGATGGC
Source organism: Maritimibacter alexandrii (assembly GCF_005871115.1). Lineage (NCBI taxonomy): Bacteria > Pseudomonadati > Pseudomonadota > Alphaproteobacteria > Rhodobacterales > Roseobacteraceae > Maritimibacter > Maritimibacter alexandrii. Next base: position 14,863 of record NZ_SWKQ01000020.1, on the reverse strand, counting down.
GGACCTTGCAAGCGGCGGCTTCACCATCAGTCAGGGGGCCATCGACTTTCTGCGCGGTCAGTTCAAATCGGGCCGTGCGTCCGAGGACGAGACGATGGCCACGATCAAAACGACCTACGACACGACGGGCGAGGTGATCTGCCCCCACACAGCCGTGGGCGTGAAGGTCGCGAACGAGCATCTGTCGGAGGTGCCGATGGTGACGCTCGCCACCGCGCACCCCGCCAAATTCCCGGCTGCGGTCAAGGACGCCTGCGGGCGCGACGCCGCCCTGCCGCCGCGCATGTCGGACCTGTTCGAACGCGAAGAACGCGTGACGAAGGTGCCCAACGACCTCGTCGCACTGGAAACACTGATCCGGAGCAAACGCCGCGCATGACCATCAACTACGACACCCTCCCCAACGGATTCCGCGTCGTGACCGAGCATATGCCGGGCATCGAAAGCGTGAGCCTTGGCGTGTGGATCACCGCCGGGGGGCGGCACGAACGCGTCGAGCAGAACGGGATCGCGCATTTCCTCGAACACATGGCCTTCAAAGGCACCAAGACGCGCACGCCGCTTCAGATCGCGGAAGAGATCGAGGATGTGGGCGGCTATCTCAACGCCTACACGGGCCGCGAAGTCACCGCCTATTACGCGCGGGTGCTGCGCGAAGATACCGCGCTTGCCATCGACGTCGTGTCCGACATCCTGCTGAACCCGGTGTTCGACCCGCATGAGATCGAGGTCGAGCGGGGCGTGATCCTGCAAGAGATCGGTCAGGCGCTCGACACCCCTGACGACGTGATCTTCGACTGGTTGCAGGAAGTGGCCTATCCGGGTCAGGCCATCGGCCGCCCGATCCTCGGTCCCGCCGAACGGGTGCAGGCCTTCGCCCAAGGCGACCTCGCGGGCTTCGTGGATGAGCATTACGGCCCCGACCGGATGATCTTCGCCGCCGCGGGGGCCGTCGACCATGACGAGATCATGCGCCTGTGCGAACAGGCCTTCGGCGGGCTTCAGCGCCCGTCATCCACGCTGATCCAGCCGGCGGGTTTCGTCGGCGGCGAGCGGTCCGAGATCAAGAAGCTCGAACAGGTGCATTTCGCGCTGGCGCTCGAAGGGCCGGGGTATCGCGACGACGCGATCTACACCGCGCAGGTCTATGCCAATGCGCTGGGTGGCGGCATGTCCTCGCGCCTGTTCCAGGAGGCGAGGGAAAAGCGCGGGCTGTGTTACACGATCTTTTCGCAGGCGGGTGCGTGGTCTGACACCGGCCTCATCACGATCTACGCGGGCACCTCGGCGGGCGAGATCAAGGGGCTGGCCGAACTGACCATCGACGAGCTGCGCCGCGCCACGTCGGACATGACCGAAGCCGAAGTCGCCCGTGCCCGCGCCCAGATGCGCGCCGGGATGCTGATGGGGCTGGAAAGCGCCTCGTCGCGGGCCGAACGGCTGGCGCGTCAGGTTGCGATCTGGAACCGCGTGGTCCCGGTCGAGGAAACGGTGGAGCGGCTGGATGCGGTCACGCTGGAAGGTGTCACCGATTTCGCGTCTCAGGTGGCAGGCGATCCGCGTGCCGCGCTCGCGATCTATGGCCCCGGCAAGACCGCGCCGAGCCTCGCCCAACTGACAGAACGGCTCGCCGCCTGATGCTCAGACGCCCGCGCAAGGTTCGGATCGACACCGAGAGGCTGACCTTGCGCCCGCTGACCCATGGCGATTTCAACGCGTGGACGGAACTGCGGGCGGCCAGCCGGGATTTCCTGACGCCGTGGGAGCCGACTTGGGCCGCCGATCATTTGACGCGTAAGGGCTTCACCAACCGGGTCTACTGGGTCAATCGCTCGGTCGCGCAGGGGTCCGCCCTGCCGCTGCTCATTATCCGCCGCGCCGACAACGTGCTGGTGGGCGCGATCACGCTCGACAACATCCGGCGCGGCCCGGCGCAAAGCGCCACCTGCGGCTACTGGATCGGACAGCCCTTCGCGCGCTACGGCTACATGCGCGAGGCATTGACGGCGGTGGTGCATCACGCCTTCACCGAACTGGACCTGTCCCGGCTCGAGGCCGGGTGCCTGCCCGAAAACACCCCGTCGCGGGGCGTGCTGGAAAAATGCGGCTTCAAATACGAGGGCGTCGCGCAAAGCTACCTTCAGATCAACGGGCGCTGGCGCAATCACGTGCTGTATTCGGCGCTGCGATCCGACCGGCGCGGGCGCACCGACGCGGGGTGACCCCCGGTTTTCCGACCGCACAAGCCTTGGGCAGAACCGCATCCGGACCCGCCGATCTTGCGCCCGATGTCGCGTTCCGCTTGCCATTCACGTCAGCAAAGCTTTCCTAATCGACAGAGGGCAGCGTTCTGTCCCGAGTCACGTCACGTTTTCCGAGGCCCCCCATGACGACCCCTTCCTTCCGCGAGTCCATCCTGCGTCACCTCACCTATTCCTTCGGCAAGGATCCGGACCACGCAATTCTTGAGGACTGGCGCATGGCGTTGAGCCTTGGCGTGCGCGACCGGATCGTGGACGCGTGGTTCAAATCCACCAAGCGCACCTACGAGACCGGGGCCAAGCGGGTTTATTACCTGTCGATGGAATATCTGATCGGGCGGTTGTTGGAGGACGGTCTGGTCAACCTCGAGCTTGTCGACGAGGCGCGCGAGGTTCTGGCGGAGTTCGGCTACGACTACGACACCGTTCTGGCCGACGAGCCTGACGCGGCGCTGGGGAACGGCGGTCTGGGGCGGCTCGCGGCCTGTTTCATGGAGAGCCTGTCGACCATCGGCTGCCCGGCGCATGGCTATGGCATTCGCTATGAACACGGGCTGTTTCGCCAGAGCTTCGTGGACGGGCGGCAGATCGAACAGCCGGAGTTGTGGCTCGGCCAGCGTCACGCGTGGGAATTCGAGCGGCCCGAGGTGCGCTATCGCATCGGCTTCGGCGGCCATGTCGATGTGCGCGACGGCCACTACCGCTGGCATCCCGGCGAAGAGGTCGAGGCCGAGGCGTTCGACACGCCCACGGTCGGCTGGAAGGGGCGCTGGGCCAACACCCTGCGCCTGTGGTCTGGCCGCGCGATCCACCCCTTCGACCTCGACGCCTTCAACCACGGCGATTTCGCACGTGCCGCCGCGCCCGAGGCGCTGGCGCGCACCATCTCCCGCGTGCTCTATCCCGACGACACCACCGAGCAGGGGCGCGAGTTGCGGCTGAAGCAGGAGTATTTCCTGACCGCCTCGGCCCTGCGCGACATCCTGCGCCGGTTCTCCAACCAGTTCGACGATCTGCGCAAGCTTCCCGAAAAGGTCGCGATCCAGCTGAACGACACGCATCCGGCCATCGCGGGGCCGGAGCTGATCCGCATTCTGGTGGACGAGAAAGGCTTCGACTTCGACGAGGCGATGGAGATCGCCCAAGGCTGCCTGTCCTACACCAACCACACGCTTCTGCCCGAGGCGCTCGAGGCGTGGGGCGAGCAGCTTTTCGGCCGCCTCCTGCCACGCCACATCGGCATCATCGACCGGATCGACGCCACGCACGCTGGCCGCAACCCCAGCCGCACCCAATCCATGCGCGCCGACCAGTCGGTCAAAATGGGGCAGCTGTCCTTCGTCATGGCGCACAAGGTGAACGGGGTCTCGGCGCTGCACACCGACCTGATGAAAACCACCGTGTTTTCCGAACTTCACGGCCTGCACCCCGACCGGATCGTGAACCAGACCAACGGGGTCACGCCGCGCCGCTGGCTTCTGTCCTGCAACCCCGGCCTCGCGGGAATCATCACCGACAGCATCGGCGACGGCTGGGTTGACGATCTGGAGCAGCTGTCGAAGCTGGAGCCGTTCATCGACGATGCCGGGTGGCTGCAAAAATTCGACGCCGTGAAACGCGACAACAAAGTGTGGCTGTCGAACTGGATGCGGGACACCTACGGGATGCACGCCGACCCGGACGCGCTCTTCGACGTGCAGATCAAGCGCATCCACGAGTACAAACGCCAGCACCTGAATATTCTCGAAACCATCGCGCTCTGGCAGGAGATGCGCGAGAACCCGAACGCGGACTGGACCCCTCGTCTGAAGCTCTTCGGGGGCAAGGCCGCGCCGGGGTATTTCTTCGCCAAGGACATCATCCGGCTCATCAACGACGCGGCCAGCGTCATCAACAACGATCCGGTGACGCAAGGGATGCTCAAGATCGCCTTCCTGCCGAACTACAACGTCTCGCTCGCCGAGCGGATGATCCCGGCGGCGGACCTGTCGGAACAGGTCTCGACGGCGGGGAAAGAGGCGTCCGGCACGGGCAACATGAAGCTTGCGCTGAACGGCGCGCCCACCATCGGCACGCTCGACGGCGCCAACGTGGAAATCCGCGAACGCGTGGGGGCGGACAACTTTTTCCTCTTTGGGATGACGGCACAGGAGGTCGAGGATCGGCGGCGTGTCGAGGGGCACGCGGGCTTGGCCGTCGCGGCGGACGACCGGCTCAAAGGGGCGCTCGACCTGATCCGCGACGGGCGGTTCTCGCCGGGTGAAACGGACAGGTATCGCGGCATCGTCGAGAACCTCGAAGGGCCGGATTATTTCCTCGTCTGTTCCGACTTCACCGACTACTGGCGTGCGCAGCGCGAGGTGGACGTCGTGTTCCGGGACGACAAGGCGTGGGACCGGATGGCGGCGCTCAACACTGCCCGCTCCGGCTGGTTCTCGTCCGACCGGACGATCCGGGGCTACATGTCCGACATCTGGAACGCGGAAAGCCTGTTGTGAGCGGAATTTGACCGGGGTCATTGATCCATGCGGCGAAGCGGTTAGGGTCGGACTATGGGCGCTAACATGACATCCCCGACCGACGTGCAGCGTCTGCTCGACGCCGATCACGACGACCCCTTTTCGGTGCTGGGGCCACATAAGGCCGGGGACGGCCGCGTCGTGACGGCTTTCGATCCCGGTGCGGCGCGGGTGTCGGCGCTGGTCGGTGATCAGACCTTTCCACTGGACCCCGTCGAAGGCGCGCCGGGCCTGTTCCGTGGGCCGGTGGCCGGGACCGATCCCTATACCTTGCGCGGCGAAACGGACGAGGCCGCGTGGGACTGGGACGACCCCTACCGCTTCGGCCCCGTGCTGGGCGAGATCGACGAATACCTCTTGGGCGAGGGCAATCACCTCAGGCTGTGGGAGGCGCTGGGCGCCCACGTCACCGAACATGAAGGCACCCGAGGCACGCATTTCGCGGTCTGGGCGCCGAACGCGCGGCGGGTGTCTCTGGTCGGTGACTTCAACCTTTGGGACGAGCGCCGCACGCCGATGCGCAGACGCGGCGGAACGGGGGTGTGGGAGATTTTCGTGCCGGGCTTGGGCGACGGGGCGCTCTACCGCTACGACATCAAGGGCGCGGACGGCACCACCCAGCCGCGCAAGGCCGACCCGGTCGGCTTTGGCTCGGAACATCCACCCGCGAACGCCAGCGTCGTGCGCGACATCTCGGGCTATGGCTGGTCCGACGATCTGTGGATGCACACCCGCCCCGAACGCCACGACCGCCGCGCCCCGATCTCGATCTACGAGGTGCATCTGCCGTCATGGCGCCGAAAGGACGGGGGGCGGCCGATTTCCTACGTCGAGGCGGCGGACGAACTGGTGGCTTACGTCAAGGACATGGGCTTTACCCATATCGAGCTGATGCCAGTGTCCGAATATCCCTTCGACGGCTCATGGGGCTATCAGCCCATCGGGCTGTTCGCACCGACGATCCGCTGCGGCCTGCCGCACGAATTTCGCGATCTGGTGAACGCCGCGCACCGCGCCGGGATCGGCGTTCTGCTTGATTGGGTGCCGGGGCATTTCCCGACCGACGCGCATGGGTTGGGTCGCTTCGACGGCACGCCGCTTTACGAACATGCCGACCCGAAAGAGGGATTTCACCACGACTGGAACACCCTGATCTACAACTACGGGCGGCGCGAGGTTTCGAACTACCTGATCGCCAACGCCTTGTATTGGTTGGAGGAATACCACGCCGACGGGCTGCGCGTGGATGCCGTCGCCTCGATGCTCTACCGCGACTACTCGCGTCCCCAAGGTGAATGGGTGCCGAACAAGGACGGCGGGCGCGAGAATTACGAAGCCATCGACATGCTGCGCCGGATGAACACCGCGACCTATGGCCACGACACGGGCATCATGACGGTGGCCGAGGAAAGCACGGCCTATCCGGGCGTCTCGGCCCCGGTCGATGCGGGCGGTCTGGGCTTTGGCTTCAAGTGGAACATGGGCTGGATGAACGACACGCTCGAATACATCCGCAAAGACCCGATCTACCGCGCCCATCATCACCACCAGATGACCTTCGGCATGAACTACGCCTTTTCCGAGAACTTCATCCTGCCGATCAGCCATGATGAGGTGGTGCACGGCAAAGGCTCGATGATCGGCAAGATGCCGGGGACCGGGTGGGAGAAATTCGCGAACCTGCGCGCCTATTACGGCTTCATGTGGGGCCACCCCGGCAAGAAGCTTTTGTTCATGGGGCAGGAGATCGCGCAATGGGCCGAGTGGAACCATGACGGCGAGGTCGATTGGGCCTGTCTGGGCGATGACAACCACGCCGGGATGCAGGCGCTCGTTCGTGACCTTAATCGGCTCTACACCTCCACCCCCGCGCTTTACGCCCGCGACGCCGACCCCGAGGGGTTCCAGTGGATCGAAGGCGGGGACACGCGCAATTCGGTGTTTTCATGGATCCGGCGGGGCGAAGCGGGCGATCCGCCCGTCGCAGTGATCTGTAATTTCACGCCGCAGGAACAGACGGGCTATCGCATCGGTTTGCCCCATACGGGCCTCTGGCGCGAGGCGCTGAATACCGATGCGGCGATCTACGGCGGGGGCAACCGGGGCAACCTCGGCGGCGTCACCGCGACCGAAGGCGCCAGCCACGGCTTGCCGGCCATCGCGGAACTGACCGTGCCGCCGCTGTCGGCGGTCTATCTCGTGCATGAGGGGTAACGGCGGCCCGGCCGCCATCAGGGAGGAGAGGAAAGCCAATGCCGAACAGGAACCAGAGACTGGCCGCGCGAAGCATGGCCTTCGTCCTTGCCGGGGGGCGCGGCTCGCGCCTGCATGAACTGACGTCGAGCCGGGTGAAACCGGCGGTCTATTTCGGCGGCAAGAGCCGGATCATCGACTTCGCGCTGTCGAACGCGCTGAACTCCGGCATCCGCAAGATCGCGCTTGCCACGCAATACAAGGCCCATTCGCTGATCCGCCATTGTCAGCGCGGCTGGAACTTCTTTCGGGCCGAGCGCAACGAGTTTCTCGATATTCTACCCGCCTCGCAACGCTACAACGAACAGACGTGGTATCGCGGCACGGTGGATGCGGTCGCGCAGAACATCGACATCATCGACAGCTACGACGTGGACTACATCGTGATCCTCGCGGGCGACCACATCTACAAGATGGATTACGAGGTGATGATCCGGCAGCACGTCGAAACCGGGGCCGAGGTGACCGTGGGTTGCCTGACCGTCGACCGGCACGAGGCGAGCGCATTCGGCTGCATGGCGGTGGATGAGGGCGACCGGATCACATCGTTCCTGGAAAAGCCCGCCGACCCGCCGGGGCTGCCGGGCGACCCCGACCACACGCTCGTCAGCATGGGCATCTACGTGTTCAGTTGGAAATACCTGCGCGAGCGCCTGCTGGCCGATATCGAGGACGAGGGTTCGAGCCACGATTTCGGCAACGACATGATCCCCGACATCGTGCGAACCGGCCACGCGCAGGCGCACCGCTTCGGTGACAGTTGCGTGCGCGCACCGGGCGCGCCCGCCTATTGGCGCGACGTGGGCACGGTGGACGCGTTCTGGCGGGCGAACATCGACCTCACGACCTTCGACCCCGAGCTTGACCTTTGGGACACCGACTGGCCGATCTGGACCTATTCCGAGCTGACCCCGCCCGCCAAGTTCATCCATGACGAAAAGGATCGGCGCGGCTCGGCGGTCAGCTCGATGATCGCCGGGGGCTGCATCGTGTCGGGCACCGAAATTCGTGAATCTCTGCTCTTTACCCAGTGCCACACCAATTCCTATTCCTCGCTCGAACGGGTCGTGGCGCTCCCGCGTGTCTATGTCTCGCGCCATGCTCGTCTGACGGACGTCGTTGTGAACCGGGGCGTCCATATCCCCGAGGGGCTGGTGGTGGGCGAAGACCCGGAGGAGGATGCCAGGTGGTTCCGTGTGACCCCCGGCGGCGTCACGCTGATCACGCAGGATATGCTGGACAGGCGGGCGGCCAGCCTATGACCAAGGTGCTCTCGGTCGCCTCGGAATGCGTGCCGCTGATCAAGACCGGGGGGCTGGCCGACGTGGTCGGCGCGCTGCCTGCCGCGCTTGCGGGGCAGGGCGTCGAGATGCGCGTTCTGGTGCCGGGCTATCCCAAGGTGATGGCCGCGCTGGGCAAGGCCAAGGCGGTGATGACGTGGGACGATCTGTTCGGCGGCCCGGCCAGCCTGCGGGCGGGCAAGCTGGGTGACGGGGTGCTCTACGCGCTCGATGCGCCGCACCTATTCGACCGGGAGGGCGGGCCTTACAACGACGCCTCCGGGGCCGATTGGCCCGACAATCCGCAACGCTTCGCGGCCCTGTCGCTCGCAGGCGCGCGGGTGGCGGCGGAGGGGGTCAAGGGGTGGTCGCCCGATGTACTTCATTGCCACGACTGGCAAGCAGGCCTCGCGCCGCTTTACCTGCGCGAAATGGGGGCGGGCGACCGGGTGGCCAGCGTCATCACGATCCATAACATCGCGTTTCAGGGCATGGCACCGGGCGCCATGGTGGGCACCCTTGGCCTGCCGCCGGGCGAGTTCACGCAGGACGGGTACGAGTTCTGGGGCGATATCTCGGCGCTGAAGGCCGGGCTGGTCTATGCCGACAAAATCACCACGGTCTCGCCCACATATGCGGCCGAGATCATGACGCCGGACTATGGTGTGGGGATGGACGGGCTGTTGCGGGCGCGGCAGGCCGACGTTGTGGGCATCCTGAACGGGATCGACGGCGAGGCGTGGAAACCGCCCTTCACCAAGCCCGCGGGCAAGGCCAAGCACCGGGCCGCGCTGCGCCGCGAATTCGACCTGCCCGATTGGGATGGCCCGGTCTGCGTCGTCGTCTCGCGCCTGACCGAACAAAAGGGTCTGGACCTTCTGCTCATGGCGCTGCCTGCGCTTTTGGACAACGGCGGGCAACTGATCCTGCTCGGCACTGGCGAGCCGGGGCTCGAGGCCGCCTACCGCGACTTCGCCGCACAGCATCCGGGCGTGGCGGTGACCATCGGGTATGACGAAGACCTCGCCCACCGGATGATCGTCGGCGGCGACGCGATCCTCGTCCCGTCGCGATTCGAACCGTGCGGACTGACGCAGCTTTACGGTCTGCACCACGGAACGCTGCCCGTCGTGGCCCTTACGGGTGGTCTGGCCGATACCGTAATAAACGCATCGCCTGCCGGATTGGCAGCGGGGGCCGCCACGGGCATTCAATTCAACCCCGTCACCGCGCAGGCCCTTGCGCAGGCGCTGATGAAACTGGTCAATCTGTATCACGATCAACCGACCTGGACGCAGATGATGAAAAACGCGATGGCCGCCCCGGTCGACTGGGGCCATTCCGCCGCCCAATACGCGGCGCTCTATGCGGGGATGGTCAAGGCCGGATGAGCGACAGACAGGTGTATGCCGGGGACCCGACCCGGCTTGGCGCGCATGTCGTGGGGGATGGCGTCAGCTTTTCGGTGTTTTCCGAGAATGCCGAGGCGATGCATCTCTGCCTGTTCGACGCGGACGGGCGCGAGACGCGCATCGCGCTGCCGGAGCGTGACGGCGACGTCTGGCACGTCCATGTGCCGGGCATCGGGGTGGGCCAGCACTATGGCTTTCGGGCCGAGGGTCCGTTCGACCCGAAAGCCGGGCATTGCTTCAATCCCGCGAAACTGCTGATCGACCCCTACGCGCGCCAATTGACCGGCCAGCCCGAATGGAACGACGCGCTGTTCGGCGGGGCCGAGGCGCCCGACGACCGCGACAGTGCGCCGTTCGCCACCAAAAGCATCGTCGCCGACCCGACCTTCGACTGGGGCGGGGGCCACGCGCCCGTGACGGCGCTCGATCAGACAGTGATCTACGAGGCGCATGTCAAAGGGTTCACGCAACTCATGCCGGGGGTGGATGCGCCGGGAAGCTTTGCCGCCATGGCCTCGGACCCCGCGCTCGACCATCTGGGGAAGCTGGGTGTGACCGCGGTGGAGCTTCTGCCGGTCCATGCCTTTCTCAACGACCGGTTCCTCGTCGAAAAGGGGCTGGTGAACTACTGGGGCTATCAGACCGTCGGCTTCTTCGCCCCCGCGCCGCGTTACCTGTCCACGGGCCGGATCGACGAGTTTCAACAGATGGTCGCGCGCTTCCACGCCGCCGGGATCGAGGTCATCCTCGACGTGGTCTACAACCACACCGGCGAAGGCGACGAACTTGGTCCGACGCTCGGTTTCCGCGGGCTCGACAACGCGAGCTACTATCGACTCGCCGAAGATCCGAGTCAGTATGTGAACGACACCGGCACCGGAAATACGCTCAACCTCGAACATCCCATGGTTCTGCGCATGGTGCTGGACAGCTTGCGCTATTGGGCGGGCACGATGGGGGTGGACGGGTTCCGGTTCGACCTGTGCTCGACACTTGGGCGTACGGCGGAGGGGTTCGACCGGAACGCCGCGTTCTTCAAGGCGCTCAGACAAGACCCGTTGCTCGCCACGAAAAAGCTGATCGCCGAGCCGTGGGACATCGGGCCGGGGGGCTATCAGCTTGGCGCCTATCCGCCGCCCTTCGCCGAATGGAACGACCAGTATCGCGACGGCGTGCGCCGGTTCTGGCGCGGCGATCTGGGGCACGTCCCGGTGCTTGCGGACAGGATCACCGGGTCGGCGGGCCAGTTCGACCATTCCGGCCGGGCCGCCACATCCTCGGTCAACCTGCTGACCGCGCATGACGGCTTCACGCTGACGGACGTGGTGAGCTACGCCGAAAAGCACAACGAGGCCAACGGGGAAGACAACCGCGACGGGCATGGCGAGAACCATTCCGACAACATGGGGATCGAAGGGCCGACCAAGGACAAGCAGATCGTCGCGGCGCGGGCGCTGAGGCGGCGCAACATGATGGCGACGCTGCTTCTGTCGCAAGGCACGCCGATGATCCTTGGCGGTGACGAGATCGGGCACAGCCAGAACGGCAACAATAACGCCTATGCGCAGGACAACGACGTGACGTGGATCGACTGGGCACGCGCGGACGAGGCGTTTCGCGCCTTCACCGCGCGCCTCATCGCGTTCCGCAAGCGCCACCCGATCCTGCGCCAGAAACGGTTCCTGCACTCGGTGCCGCGCAAGGTCGACGGGGTGATCGACCTGTTCTGGTGGCGTCCGGACGGGCAGGAAATGACACGCTCGGACTGGACCAACGGTCACAACCAGACACTGTGCGCCGAGTTGCGGATCGCCTCGGGCACGCCGTCCTACGCACAGCGCGAGGATGCGATCTACCTTGCCTTCAACGCGGGCGATGCGGTGGCGCTGCAACTGCCCGCCTGCCCGGACGGCTTCCATTGGGTGCGCCACATCGACACCGCGCAGCCTCTGGCCGAACCCGCGGCGGTGTCCGGCGCATACGATCTGGCCGAGACCGCCGTGGCGGCTCTGTGCATGGAGCGGGTATGAGCGCGCTCGACGACCGCGCCGCGCGGGCGGGCATCCTGAGCGAATACCGTGACTTGTTCGGGGTCTGGCGAGAGACGTCGACGGAGACCAAGGCGGCCTTGCTGGCCGCGCTGGGCCTGAGCGAAACCGACGCGCCCGAGCCGGAGCGCGCCCTGCCGCGCTGGCATATCTGCGAACCGGGTGACGCCCCCGAGCTGACAGCGGTCCCGTGGTCCCTCACCTATGAGGACGGCACCGAGGGCGAGGGGCAGGGGCCGTTGCCGCCATTGCCCCTTGGTCGGCATCGGCTGGCGGCGGACGGCGCGGTCTGCTGGCTGCTCGTCGCGCCCGCGCGGCTGCCGCTTCCCGCGCGCAGTTGGGGCCTGATGGTCCCGCTGGCCGGGCTCAGGCCCACGACCGTCGGCGGGATCGGGGGCTACGGCGACCTTGCCCGCATGGCCGAAGGGGCCGCCCGGCAGGGTGCGGCCTTTCTCGGGATCAACCCGATCCACGCGGGCTTCCCCGCCGATCCGGGCGCGTTCAGCCCTTATACACCGTCGCACCGCCGCCGCTTTGCCTCGGTCTACCTCGACACCGACGGGGCGCCGGGGGGCGAACTGATCGATTTCGGGGCCGAAACCCCGGCGCGCATGGCCGCGCTCGAGGTTCGGTTCGCGGCACAGGGCGACGATCCGGCGTTTGCGGCGTGGCGGGCCGAACAGGGCGCCGGGCTTGACCGTTTCGCGACGTATCAGGCGCTGTCCGAACGCTTCGGCGCCTATTGGGATACGTGGCCGGTGGCCTATCAGACCCCGGACGATCCCAAGGTCGCGCAGGCCGCGCGCGAGATGGCGGATCGCGTCGATTTCCACGCTTGGCTTCAGTTTCAGGCCGAGACCGCGCTGAGTTCTGCACGTGACCGGGCGGCGGGCGCGGGCATGGCGCTGGGCCTCTACCTCGACCTCGCCGTCGGCACGCATCCTCACGGGGCCGAAACGTGGGAGGATCGGGACACCTTCGCTTTCGGGGCGAGCCTTGGTGCGCCGCCCGATGCCTTCGCGCCGCAGGGCCAGAACTGGCAACTGGCGCCTTTCAACCCCGTGAAGCTGATCGACACCGGGTTCGAGGCGCTTGCCGCCACCCTGCGCCAGCAATTGCGGTTCGCAGGCGCGCTCAGGATCGACCACATCCTCGGGTTCGAGCGCGCCTATCTGGTCCCCGATGGCCTACCGGGGGCCTATGTCCAGATGCCCCGCGACGCGATGCTCGCCGTCGCCCGGATCGAGGCCGCGCGCGCCGGGGCGGTGATCGTGGGCGAAGACCTTGGCGTGATCCCAGATGGGCTGCAACAGGCATTGCAAGACAGCGGCATTCTGGGATGCCGCCTTGCCTGTTTCGAACATCGTGAAGATCCCCCGGTGTTCAAACGGCCCGAAAACTACGACGAATCGGTCATCGCGAGCTTCACGACCCATGACCTGCCGACGTGGAAAGGCTGGCGCGAAGGGCGCGAGATTTCGGTGCGACGCGACATTGGTCTGACCCCGCCCGAGCACGCGCAGGGCATGTTCGACTGGCGTGGGCGCGAAGTGTCGGGGTTCGACTGGCTGTCGGGCCAGTTCCGGGGCGACGCGCCCCCGGAAAGCGCCGAGGCGATGTGGTCGGTTCTGGCCGCCACGCGGTCCCGGCTGGTGTCGGTGCAGGTCGAGGACGTGCTCGGCCTGTCGGCCCAGCCCAACCTGCCCGGAACCGTAACGGAATACCCGAACTGGCGCCAACGCCTGCCCGCCGGACCGGACGAGATCGCGGCGAGCGAGGGCCTGTCTTCGGCGGCCCGGATCATGGGCGACGCGGGCCGGACAGGCACCTGAGCGGCGCGGCGCACCGCCGCCCGCACCCTCGGCAGGCCGAAACAGGGTTGCCGGATCGGATTTTCCCCCTAAAAATAAGTGAGTTTCGACTTTCGATATTGTGCCGCCCACCGCGCGCGGCGTTTCGGATTGCTTAGAATGTATTGGTTCGGGGGGACCGCCTTATGTCTGCACGCGTTATCGACCTTTCTTTTCTGACCACGTCACAGGGCGTCATCATTCAGGGCGACGCGGCGGGAGACCAAGCCGGCTACAGCGTGTCCAACGCAGGTGACGTGAACGGCGACGGGCTGGACGACGTGGTGGTCGGCGCGCGTTACAACGACGAAAATGGCACGTTCTCGGGCGCGGCCTACATCGTCTATGGCCGCTCCACGCCCGTTTCGACCATCGCGGCGGGCAGCCTGACCGCGAGCGAGGGGTTCATCGTCTATGGCGGGGCGACGCAGGACTATGCGGGTCTGGCGATCGCGATCGTGGGCGACATGAACGGCGACGGGCTGTCCGAAGTCCTCGTCACCGCGCATGGTCAGGACGACTCCGCCGTGGGCGCAGGCGCGGCCTATGTGATCTACGGGTCGACCACCGGGCCCGGCACGGTCAATCTCGACGACCTCTCTCCCGCCGTTGGCTTCGCGATGAACGGCGAATACGGCGGCGACAATTTCGGCATCGCGGCGGCGGCGGCCGGCGACGTGAACGGGGATGGGCTTGCCGATATCATGATCGGCGCCAACCTGAACGACGACATCGCGGCCAGTTCCGGCAAGGCCTATATCGTCTACGGTCGCGGCCCCTCGTCGCCGGTCGACCGCAGTGGATCGGCCGATCCGAACACGCTTTTGGGCAGCCCGTTCGGCGACATCCTGAACGGTCTCGGGGGCGAGGACGATCTTCAGGGGGGGGGACGGGGACGACACGCTCGATGGTGGGGATGACGACGACCGGGTGCTGGGGGGCACGGGTTCCGACACGCTTAGGGGCGGGGCCGGGCGCGACTGGGTGCGCGGCGGCGACGACGGCGACATGGTCGAGGGCGGGGATGACCGCGACTGGCTTTTCGGCGACGACGGCGACGACGATCTGGACGGTGGCGAGGGCGCGGACCGGCTCGAGGGCGGGGCTGGCTCGGATGACCTCGACGGCGGGGTCGGGGGCGCGGATCTGGCGGTCTACAAGAAGTCCGCGGCGGGCGTGACCGTCGATCTCGGCGCGGGCACCGGCACGGGCGGCGATGCGCAGGGCGATACGCTCACCG
>NZ_SWKQ01000019.1:0-75864 GCF_005871115.1 Maritimibacter alexandrii | reverse complement strand
TGGCCATACGCCTCGTCTGTAAAGGAACCCAACACGGGTCCGATTCATGATACGGGGGGCAAGTAGCCAATGAATCCGGGAAAATCAAGCGCACATGGTGCCCACGCGGGCCTCACGTGGCGACGCAGGCGCATTTCTTGCCGACGGGGCCAAGGCCTCTGCGGCAAAGGTCTGACGAAACGCGGAATTCCGCCGCGTCGGGATCAGGAAGAGGACTCGACCACCGCGGTGCCGGTCGTCGTCGTCTCGACCCCGCCGGGGGTTTCGCTGCGCACGCCCGACGACGTGCCACCGACCTCTTCGCCGCCTTCCAGAACGGCCCCTTCGGCCCCTTCTTTCACCCGGGCGAACTGCGGCGGGACCGTGCCCGCGGTCGCGGCTGGCGTACCTGCGGACGTGGTCGCCCGGTCCATGAGCGAGGCATCACCGAACCACGCGATGTTCTCCATCATGTATTCCTGCACCGACTTGGCGAGCGAGCGGGCCAGCGACAGCATTTGTTCGTCGGCGGTCTTTGTCAGGCCGGTGCCGATCAGCGCCTCGGGCGACAATTCTTCGGACACGGTGAAGATCTTGGGATCGTCCGTGACCGGCGCGCCCTTTTCATCGTCCCAGATCGTGACGGATGCGATCAGCACCGATTTCGGCGTGAACACGACCGGCACCCCGATCATGGCGAGCGCGTAGCCGTCCACCTTGGTCGCGATGTGGAAATACTTGTCGCCGTCCCAACGCCCGAAACGCTCTTCCATCGCGAAGTTGATCGCGGTTTCCCACGCTTCGTCGGTGGCTTCCCGCGAAAACGGGCCGATTTCGGGTTCTTCGACCACGGTCACGGTGTGGCCAAGCAGGAAGCGCCCCATCGGTTCGGGCACCTGTGCGAGATCGTCGGTGTTGGCACAGGCCGAAACGGAAAGCGCGGCGGCGGCCAGGGCGGCGAAAGTCGTCAGGCGGGGCATGCTCACTCCTCAAAAGATTCACTCGTGCATACCCGCTGGGACGGGGTTGTTCAATTCACGACCTTGCTTGCCCGGCGCATCGGCGCGAAACTCACGCCATGACGCTCGATCAGCCCCCCGAACGCAAACCCGTCGCGGTCCCGGTCCCTGAACGCCCGCGGCGCTTTCTGGAGGCCGTTCGTGCCATGCAGGGCAATGCGCTGGCGCTCCTGCCCAAGATCGCCTTCACCCAGCCCATCGTCTCCGGTCATGTCGTTCGGCGGTTCCACATGGTCATGGATCCCCCGTCTTTGAAGCGGATTTTAAAGGATGCGGCGGCGGATTACCCGAAAAGCGAAGAGGCGCAGGCGATGCTGCGGCCCGCGCTCGGCAACGGTCTGTTCCTTGCCGAAGGCGCGCATTGGCGCTGGCAGCGGCGCGCCGCGATGCCGGTCTTTGCCCCGCGCAACCTGACCGCGCTCACGCCCGTGATGACCGAGGCGGCCGAGGCGTCGTGTCGGCGGATTGCCGCCAGACCGGGGCGGCAGGATATGTATCAGGAGATGCTTCAGACCGCGTTCGAGGTAATCGCGGCGGTGTCGATGTCCGAAGACACCGCGATTCCGCGTGAGGTCGCGCATCGTGCCATCGACAGGTATCTGGAAACGGCGGGCAAGGCCTCGCTCCTCGACATTCTCAAGGTGCCCGCCTTCGTGCCGCGCCCCAAGCGGGTGGTGGGCAAGGCGATCATCTCCGACCTGATCCGTGCCACCGACAAGGCGGTCGAAGCGCGGATGGGGCGTGAGCCTGCCGATCCGCCGCCGCTGCTCGACCTTTTGATCGGGGCGTCCGACCCCGAGACGGGGCGGACCATGACGGCGGAAGAATTGCGGGACAACCTGCTGACCTTCCTCGTCGCCGGGCATGAGACGACCGCACTGACGCTGTCCTGGGCGCTTTACCTCGTGGCCTTCGATCCGGCGGTTCAGGAGCGGGCGCGGACCGAGGCGCGTGAGGTGCTGGGCGACCGCCCCGCCGGGGCCGAAGATGTCGCGAACCTGCCCTACATTCGGCAGATCCTGCTTGAGACGATGCGCCTGTATCCACCCGTCGCGATCCTGTCGCGCACGGCGATGAAACCCGACCAGCTTCGCGACCGCGAGGTGCGCGCAGGCGACGTGATGCTGCTGCCGTTCTACGCGCTGCACCGGTCCGAGGTGTTGTGGGACGATCCGAACGGGTTCGATCCCGACCGCTTCGCGGACCCCAAGGCCATCGACCGCTACGCCTTTCTGCCGTTCGGCGCGGGGCCGCGCGTGTGCCTCGGCATGGATTTCGCGATGCAGGAGGCGGTGATCGTGCTGGCCACGATGCTGGCCCGGTTCCGGTTCACCGCAATTCCGGGCCGCGATCCCGAACCGGTCATGATCCTGTCGCTCAGACCCAAGGGCGGTGTCTGGCTGGACGTGGAACCCGTCTAAAGCGTCAGAACCAGCGGGCAGTGGTCCGATACCTCCGGGTCGCGTATGACCTCGAACGAAGCGGGCCGGGTGTCCGGGCCGACCAGCATGTAATCGGCGAACCGCCCCGGTTTCGGGTAATGGCTGGTCCGGGTGGTCGGGTGGCCGTGGCCGGTCACCAGTTCGTCGAACCCCTCATCGGCCAAATAGCTCAGGGTTTCGCTGCCCGGTTCGACGTTGAAATCGCCGCACAGGACGGTGGCGTCCCCCGGCTCGGCCACGGTGCGTAGGAGCCCAAGGAACCGACGCGCCTGCACCGCACGCTCCGGCGTATCCATTTTGCCCGCAAGGTCGCGTAGCCCGTGCATCTGGGCGATGCTCACCCCCCGGTCCAGCCGGTCGTCCCAGACCCTGACGGCATGGCCGCTGCGCGAGCGTGGGTGCTCTCCGAACCCGTGTGCCTCGAACCCCTTGTGAACGAAGCCCTGCACCTGCCCGACGATGGGCAGATCGCGGTGAACGAAGGTCGCGAGACCCCAGAACGAGGGCACCGGGTCGTCCCCGTCCCACAGCGTGCCGCGCGCAGCGGGGCAGAACAGCGGGACGTGGTCCGGCAGTGCCCCGGTCACGTCACGAAGCAGGTTGGCGCGTTGGTCGAGCACGTGATCGCCATCGCGGTAGATCAGCCAGTCGCGCGGCGAAGCCGGGGAATGCACGACCTCTTGCAGACACAGAACGTCCGGGCGGTCGTCGCGCAAATAGGGCAGCAGGCTGTCCCACAGCGTGCCGCCCCAGCTGTTCAAAGACATGATCCGCATCGGCCCGCGCTCAGTTCTCGCCGCCGAGCGTGCCACCGCCGCGCCCCGCATCGGGCTCGTCCACGCGGCGTTCGATCCGTCCGCCGCCGTTTTCATCGTCCTCGGGCGCGTCCTGTTCGGCATGGCTATCGCCGCACATGCTGCGCATGTCCTGCCACTGGGCTTCGGTGATGACCGGCAGGCCGTATTCGCCGCCCTCGGACGCCGCCTGCGCGCTTTCGATCCGGCGGATCATCTGCGGGTGCGAGGCGAAATGGGCCGCGATTCCCTCGGCGTCGCCGTATTCGTCCATCAGCCGCTGAAAGATCGTGCCGAGTGCTGCGGGGTCGAGGCCCGCGTCACGCATCAGGTCGTGGGCATAGTCGTCGGCCCCGGTTTCGGCGGCTTGCGAATACTTGGCGTTGATAAGCTGGTTGGCGAGCATCAGAACCACCGTCCCGCCCGCGAAATCGCCGAAGAGCAGACCCAGCACACCGATGGACCCGGCCGACCGCAGCGCATCGCGCGTGGGGTCGCGGTTCACGACATGCCCGATTTCGTGCGCGAGGATCGAAGCGACCTCTTCGGGGTTCTCCGCCTCGTCGATCAGCCCCCGGAACAGGATCACACGCCCGCCGGGCAGGGCGAAGGCGTTGACGAGTTCATGGTCCAGCACGGCGATGCGAACGGGATAGGGCAGGTCGTCGTCCGGGGCGAGCCGATCCACCATCGCGTCGATAGCGGCAAGCCCGTCCGAATCCTCGCACAGCCGAACCGCCGCGTTTTCACGCCCCAGTGCGCCCCGGATCTGCTCGAACGTGGCATCCCCCAGCGCCTGTTCGCCCTCGGGCGGCAGGTAGGTGGCAAGCTGGTCCGCCATGATCGGCACCAGCACGAAGATGATGAGCGCGACGCTCGCCACCGCACCACTGGCCCAAGCGCCGATCCTGCCCCAGTTCGTCACCGGCTGCGCCCGGTTGAGTCGCGGCGCGACCGCCCGCAGTTCCTTGGCCACGAAGGGGTTGTCGACCTTGAGCCGCGCCATGTCGTCGAAGCCCTGCGCCAGAACCACCCCATCGGAATAGGCCTGATCCTTCAACGCGCGCACCTCGTCCAGCGGCCACAGGATGCGTTCGCCATCGGGCATGATGATGTTCAGATGGCTGCGCGACAGTTCCAGCGACACGCGATGCATGACCGGGTCCGTGCCGTCGACGTAATCCGCGTAGACCGCCTTGTCCTCCGGTTCTTCCACCGCAGGGGCTGCGCCGTAAATGTCGGTCAAAACGCATCTCCCAGCGGCAGGGCATCGGCAAAGCCTTCGGCCTCGGCGAATTCGTCACGGGCGCGCTGCTTGATGCCGAGCAGCGCCTGCGGGTTCTCGATCTCGGTCGTTTCCGCGAAATGCTGGGCGACGGGCAGGGTGATGAACACCTCTTTCAGCACGCCCCAGAAGATGAAGATTGCGAAATATGTGATGATCCCGAACAGGATCGGGACGAAGGCGGGCAGGTTGCCGAGCGTGGTGAGATACCCGTCCTCGTCGATGTTTTCGAGCGCGAAGCCAGTCGCGGCGAAGATGATCCCGAACAGGATCGAGACGCCGATACCGGCGGCGATGAAGATGCCGCCCATCGCGGCCCATCCGCCCGCATAGATGCCGACGATCCGCCCGGTGCGCGGGCTGGCCTTCAGCCGCGCCTCCCCGATGGTCTTGGTGTTGGTCAGCGCACGAAAGCTCCCCGCCTTCCATGCGGCGAGGCCGAAGAAAAACCACGGCACGGCGATGAAGATGAGGGGCGCGAAACGCGGGTCTTCGGTCGCGATGAGCATCCCGATGGTGCCGGCGAGCAGGGCGGCCGACAGGTACAGGTGCAGCATCGGTTTGATGAGCATCCGCCACGACCCGCCCTGATGCATCCGCTGGTCGCCATAGAAGGTCCGGTCGGTCCGGTACTTCTCGAGCCAATAGGTCTTGACCGGCCAGTAAAGCCCCGCCGTCAGCACCGTCAGCCCCCAATGAAGCAGCGAACGCCAGACAAATCCCGCGACCCCCGGCTCCAGCCCGAAGCGGATACCGCGCCAACGCGTGCGGGCCAGCACATAGCGGCGGGCACGGTATTGCGCGAAGAAGATCAGCGGCGTGATCCCGACGACCGAAACCGCATAGGCCGGCGTGTTTCCCTCGAACAGCGAGAACGAGAAGAACATCAGGATCAGGTTCACGATACCGATGTAAAAGGCGAGGAAGACGACAGCGGTCAGAAAGCCGAGCAGCTTCTCGGTCGGTCGCCCGACATATTCCAGCGGCATCCCTCCGGGGCGGATCGCGCTCCAGTAATACCGGCGCATCCGCGTCTTCATCCAGAAGCGATAGAACCCGGCGGTCAGAACCGTGCGGATACCCGTCGCCAGCGCCAGCCGGAAGATCGCCCCCTTGGCACCCTTGTAGTCGGTCGTGAGGTCAGCGAAGGCCATGGTTGCGTCCGGTGTCCGAATAATGTTGTCCCCGTCGGGGTTTGCGGCCCCGCCGGCAGGTTTGCCGATCCGGGCAGGCATGTCCACAGTCCCGCGCCAAGGATCGCTTGCTTCGGCGGCGCGCATGGATCGTGACCAAGGGTGCCGAACCCCTCAGATCCCGTCAGGTTACCGCACCTGAATGCGTGACACCCGAATATTGCGCATCTGGACGGTGAAGCCGCCCTCGGGCGGGACACGGCCCATGCGGCTCAGGCCGTCGAGACGCCCCCGTTCGCCGTAGCCGCGAAACAGGATGCCGACTTGAAACTGCACGGGCTGGTTCACGCGCTGAAGGTCCGGCACGCACTGAAACACGCCCGGCTGGCCGCAATCGCGGGGGATCGCGGTTTGCCCCCGGAAACTCACGACCGGCGTGTCGTTGCAGATCACTTGCAGGAACCCGTCATCCCCCGCCGACCATTTCACCTGAACCTTGACGCTGTTCCACTGACCGAAGGCGCTGGGCGGGATGCAGCGGGTGTCGTCGAAGGTAAGCCCCTTGACGCTGTCGAGGTGGAGCGTGTGGATGTGGTTCTTGATCGTGTTGATCCGCTGCCACTCCGCCACTTCCAGCAAACTGCGCCGGTTCGGTCCGCCGCCATAGCGGAACCCGGCGGGCACGAAGATCTCCATCGCGTATTCCAGACTTTGGCCAAGGCTCGCATGGTCGCGATAGGCGAGCCGGGATCTGAGATTTCCGTTGAAGCAATCGCTTTCCCCGCGCCCGTCGCCATAGTCCCGGCTGCTGCAATCGCCGTCTTCGACGTGAAAGGTCACAACCCCGCCCTGCGTCACCGGGGCGCGTCCGTTGAACACGTGGTTCTGAAAGCCGTTCGGGGCGGCCTGAACGATCACTGGCATCAAGCACAGAATCAGGGTCAGCCGAAGAACGGCGGCAAAGGCATGTTTCATCTGGAAATCCCCCGTCAAAGAATGCTCTGAGACTATGGGAGAAACGCCGTTCAGGCAATTTTCAGGTAAAGGTGTTGGACTTCGGGAAACCGTGGGGCGGCATCTTGCCCACGCCGGCGCGTTTGCCGATCCACGGGCTCATGTCCACCTCGGTACGTGTCCGGTCGCCTGTGGCGGCCCAGCTCAGCCCGGTGGCGAGGTCGAAGGTCGTGAGGTCCGACAAGCCCCCGTCAAGGTCGAGTGTTCCCTGACGCCCGCGGGCAGAGCCGTATTTCTGCAAGCGAACACCTTTGCCGCGCCCCATTTCGGGCAGCTCGGCAATCGGGAAGACCAGCAGTTTGCGGTTCTCGCTGACCACGGCGACATGATCGCCCACGACGGGCTTGACCAGCTTCGCCACGTCATCCGACACGTTCAGCACCTGCTTGCCGTTCTTGGTCTGCGCCACCACGTCCGCTTCCGGCACGATGAACCCGTTACCGCCTTTGGAGGCGACGATCAGTTTGCGGTCCGGCGCATGGACGAACATGTCGATGATCTCGACGTCGTTCGGCAGATCGACCATCAGGCGAAGCGGTTCGCCCATCCCCCGCCCGCCGGGCAGGTTCGAGGCACCCAAGGTGTAGAACCGCCCGTTCGCCGCGAAGACGATGATCTTGTCGGTGGTCTCGGCATGGAAGGCGAACCGCGGCCCGTCGCCGTCCTTGAATTTGAAGTCGCGGGTCAGGTCGACATGGCCCGACATCGCGCGAATCCAGCCCATCTGGCTGCACACGATCGTCACCGGCTCGCGCTCGATCATGGCTTCCAGCGGCACGTCCGGCACTTCGGCGGCCTCGGCAAATTGCGTGCGGCGGGCCCCGGCGACGTAATCCTTGCCGAACTTCTTCTTGGCGCCCTTCAACTCGTCCCCGATCCGGCCCCACTGAAGGTCTTCGCTGTCGAGCAGGTCTTCGAGTCCCGCGCGCTCTTCCATCAGCGCGTCGCGCTCGCGAATAAGCTCCAGCTCTTCGAGGCGGCGCAAGGACCGCAGACGCATGTTCAGGATCGCGTCCGCCTGAACGTCCGACAGACCTTCGGACCGACCGACGAACCGCTTGGGCGTGGCGCCCGACCCGGTGTTGTCGGTGATGATCTCGGGTGCGGTGGCGGTCTCATCCTCGCGCAGTTCCAGCGATGCGACGTCGATCCCGGCCAGCGGCGACACGTAGTCATGTTCGTTGGTCGCCCGCGCGATGGTGTCCTGATGCGGGCGCGACCAGTCTTCGTACATGAGCGCGGCCTTGGGGTCGTCGTCATAACGGATGATGTCGATCACCCGGTCGAGGTTGAGGAAGGCGATGATGAAGCCTTCGAGCACCTCGAGACGATGGTCGATCTTTTCCATCCGGTGTTGCGAGCGGCGGATCAGCACCTCGCGCCGGAAATCGAGGAAGGCGCGCAGCACTTCCTTGAGCGAACAGACCTTGGGCGTCAGCCCGTCGATCAGCACGTTCATGTTGAGCGAGAAGCGCACTTCGAGGTCCGAGTTGCGGAACAGAAGCCCCATCAGCATCTCGGGTTCGACGTTGCGCGTCTTGGGTTCCAGCACGATGCGCACGTCATCGGCGCTTTCGTCCCGCACGTCGGCCAGAAGCGGCACCTTCTTGGTCTGGATGACCTCGGCCAGCTTCTCGATCAGCTTGGACTTCTGAACCTGATAGGGAATCTCGGTGACGATGATCTGCCACTGCCCGCGGCCCAGATCCTCGACCTCCCACTTCGACCGCAGGCGAATCGACCCACGGCCCGTGCGATAGGCTTCCGCGATATTCTCGCGCGGCTCGACGATCACGCCGCCGGTGGGGAAGTCGGGGCCGGGGATGTAGTTCAGAAGCGTATCGTCGCGCGCATCCGGCGTCTTGATGAGATGCAGGCAGGCGTCCACCAGTTCCGAAATGTTGTGCGGCGGGATGTTCGTGGCCATGCCGACCGCGATCCCGGCGGCACCATTGGCCAGCAGGTGCGGGAACGTCGCGGGCAGCACCACGGGCTCACGCAGGGTGCCGTCGTAATTCTCGCGGAAATCGACCGCGTCCTCGTCCAGCCCTTCGAGCAGCGCCTCGGCCACGATGGTCATCCGCGCCTCGGTATACCGCGACGCCGCCGGGTTGTCCCCGTCGATGTTGCCGAAGTTCCCCTGACCGTCGACCAGCGGGTAGCGGACGTTGAAATCCTGCGCCAGGCGCGCCATTGCGTCATAGATCGCGGCATCGCCATGCGGGTGATAGTTACCCATCACGTCGCCCGAAATCTTCGACGACTTGCGGAAACGCCCCCCGGAATTAAGCCGAAGTTCACGCATCGCGAACAGGATGCGGCGATGCACAGGTTTAAGCCCATCCCGCGCGTCCGGCAGCGCCCGATTCATGATCGTGGACAGCGCATAGGTCAGATACCGGTCACCGATCGCGCGGCGCAGCGGTTCGGCGAATTCGGAAATCGGGTTGTCGGGATCGTCCACCGTGTCGGTCATGTTTTCCGAATACCGAAGGAACGGAATCTCGTAAAGCGCGTTCGATTCATGGACGAGGGAAGTGACACAGGTGCCACCAAAAGGCCCGCTTTGTCCCACATCGTCCGGTCGAATCATTGCCAGCCGATGCCTGCGGCGGGTACCTTGGGAATCCTTGAAGGGGTGAATTTAATGCAACTCGTGCGTCTTTCCGTCATGACGATCGTCGGCCTTGGGGCCGCGTTGTACTGGTTCGGACGCGATGCGGGGTTGCCGGACGATTCCATCGGTCGCGAGACCGCCCTCATTTCCCCCGATCTCATGGCCTCGATCACCGGGATCGTTCAGGAACCGGCCGAAGAGGATGATCGCCTCGCGCTCGCCCTCGCGTCGGACGCAAGCCCCGAGACCGCGACGCTCGTCGCCTTCCGCCCCTCTGCGGAAAAGGCGACGATCCAGCCCGCGGTCGCCACGGTCGACGATGGCGAAACCGCCGTCGTTTCCACCGCGTCCGAGCCGGAGGCCACCAAGCCCCTGTCGGGCACGGAAAAGGCCGCGCCGGAACCCGACTACCTTTACGTCACCGGCAGCCGTGTGAACGTGCGCGGCGGACCGTCGACCGCTTATGGCGTGATTTCGTCCCTCAGCCTCGGCACGCAGGTCGAGGATATGGGGGATGCGGGCGACGGCTGGCGGCAGATCGTATTGACGGACACCGGCGAACGCGGCTTCATGGCCGGACGTTTCCTGTCGTCCGTTGAGCCTTGAGTCACCAGAAATCCATTCTCATCACAGGGTGTTCCTCCGGTATCGGCTACGATGCCGCCCACACCCTTGCGCGTAACGGCTGGCGGGTCTTCGCGACCTGCCGGGCCGAGGATGACTGCGCCCGCCTGCGTGGCGAGGGGCTGGAAAGCCTGCGCCTCGACCATCGTGACGTGGCGAGCATCGAGGCCGCCTTGCTCGAAATCCTCTCCCGCACCGGCGGCACGCTCGACGCGGTGTTCTGCAACGCGGGCTACGGCGTCCCGGTCCTGGCCGAAGACCTGCCGGGTCACGTCCTGCGCGACATGATGGAGACCAACTTTTTCGGTGTGCATGAAATCGTGCGCCGCGTGATCCCCGTGATGCGCGCGCAGGGCGGCGGGCGCATCGTCAACTGCTCCTCCACCCTCGGCCTCTCCGCGATCCGCTGGCGCGCGCCCTACGTCGCCTCGAAATTCGCGCTCGAAGGCTACACCGACACCCTGCGGCTCGAACTCGCCCCCGACGACATCCACGCGATCCTGATCGAACCCGGCCCGATCACCTCCAACTTCCGCCTGAACGCCAAGGCCCAGTTCGAAGCGCATATCGACTGGCAGGCCTCGGCCAGCCGCGCGGGCTATGAAGCAAAGATCCTGCCCCGGTTCGACCGCGACATCGACGCGAAAGACCCGTTCGAACTGCCCGCCTCGGCCGTCACCGCCAAACTCATCCGCGCGTTGGAGGCGAAACGTCCGAAACCCCGCTATCTCGTCACCACGCCCACCTATGTCTCCTACTGGGCGCGCCGGCTCCTGCCCACGCGGCTCGCCGACTGGTTCCTCGCCAAGGCGTGACGACGCGCCGCTCGCATCCCGCCCGCAGACGCGCTATCCCTCGGCCAAACCAAGGATGGACCCATGTTCGAAGATCCCTTTCTGATTATCCCGCTCGTAGCGGTGCTCGTCGTCCTGCTGATCCTGCTGACCGGCATCGGCAGCTTCGGGCGCGGCGGCGAATTCAACAAGCGCAACGCCAACAAGATCATGCGCTATCGCATCTACGCGCAGGCCGTCGCGATCGTGCTGATCCTCGGCTACGTCTGGCTCAGGCGGCAGGGGGGCTGAACATGGTCGTGCTGAACAAAATCTACACGCGCACCGGCGACAAGGGCGACACCGCGCTGGGCGACGGCACCCGCGTTCCGAAGCATTCCCCGCGGGTCGAGGCCTATGGCACGGTGGACGAAACCAACGCGACCATCGGCATGGCGCGCCTTCACGCCTCCGGCGACACCGACGCGGCGCTCGCCCGCATCCAGAACGACCTCTTCGATCTGGGGGCCGACCTGTGCCGCCCCGACATGGCGAAGGACGACGAAGCCGAATACCCGCCGCTGCGTATGACGGACGCGCAGGTCGAGCGGCTCGAGGCCGAGATCGACGTGATGACCAAGATCCTCGAACCCCTGCGCAGCTTCATTTTGCCGGGCGGCTCACCGCTCGCCGCTTACCTGCACCTGACGCGCACGGTATCCCGCCGCGCCGAACGGTTGGCCACGGAACTCGCCACGGTCGAAGACGTGAACCCGGCGGCGGTCAAATACCTCAACCGCCTGTCCGACTGGTGCTTCACGGCGGCCCGTATGGCCAATGACGACGGCAAATCCGACGTCCTCTGGGTCCCCGGCGCGAACCGCTGACTTCTTCTCTGTTTCAAAAAACCTCGGGGAGCGCGAGGGGCTGGCCCCTCGCTCCCGCCAACGCCGCTAGTCCACACGCTCCGGCATCTGGAACCCCCGCAGAAACTCGTCCGCGTCCATCCCGCGCCCACCGGGCTTCTGCGCCCGCGTGATCTCCACCGCACCGTCCCCGCAAGCCACCGTCAAAGGCCCGATCACGGCCCCCGGCGCTCCGCTCCCTGCGACGAGGCGCGCGCCGAGGAGCTTTACCCGCACCCCGGCCATTTCGCACCACGCGCCGGGAAAGGGCGATAGCCCCCGGATCAGCCGGTCGATCTCGGTCGCCGGGCAGGTCCAGTCGACTCGCGCCTCGGCCTTGTCGATCTTCTCGGCATAGGTCACGCCGTCCTCCGGCTGCACCTCGGGCGTCAGACCGTCCAGCGCCCCAAGCGTCTCGACGATGGTTTCGGCCCCCAGCGCCGACAGGCGGTCATGCAACTCCCCCGTCGTCTCTTCGGCCCCGATCTGCAACGCGCGCCGCATCAGCACCGGCCCGGTATCCAGACCGGCCTCCATCTGCATGATGCAAACGCCCGTTTCTGCGTCGCCCGCCATGATCGCGCGATGGATCGGCGCAGCCCCGCGCCAGCGCGGGAGGAGCGAGGCGTGGATGTTCAGACAGCCCTTGGCGGGCGCGTCCAGCACAGCCTGCGGCAGGATCAGCCCATAGGCCACGACCACGGCGACATCGGCCCCGAGTGCCGCGAACTCGGCCTGCTCCGCCTCACCCTTCAGGGATTTCGGATGGCGCACGGGCAGACCAAGCGCCTCGGCGCGGGCTTGCACC
Organism: Maritimibacter alexandrii; assembly: GCF_005871115.1. NCBI lineage: Bacteria > Pseudomonadati > Pseudomonadota > Alphaproteobacteria > Rhodobacterales > Roseobacteraceae > Maritimibacter > Maritimibacter alexandrii. Next base: position 63,471 of record NZ_SWKQ01000019.1, on the reverse strand, counting down.
GGGGTCGGGCGATCCTTCTTGCCGCGTCCGGCGGGGCGGGGCGGCTGGCAGTAGACGCAGACGACCTCGTGACCCGCCGCGACCAGAGCGTCGAGGACCGGGACCGAGAAATCCGGGCTGCCCATGAAGATGACTTTCATATCGCCCCTTATCGCTTCGCTTTCCTGGCCTTCGCGATCAGCCGGTCGCGCTTCAGTTTCGACAGATGGTCGAAATACATCTTGCCGTTCAGGTGGTCGATCTGGTGCTGCACGCTGGTCGCCCAAAGCCCGACGAAATCTTGCTCGCGCACCGCGCCGGTCTCGTCCAGAAACCGCACCGTGACCGCGCGCGGACGGCTGATCGTGGCCCAGACGCCGGGCAGGTTGGGCGAGGCTTCGTCGTGGTCGCGCAACTTCACGCTCTCATGCAGCACTTCGGGGTTCGCCATGCGCACCGCCTTGCCCCGCTCTTCGGACGCATCCACGACCGCCAGACGCTGCATGATCCCCAGTTGCACGGCGGCCAGCCCGACCCCCGGCATCGCATCCATCGCCTCGACCATCTCGTCCCAGATCGCGCGCACCTCATCGGTCACGGCCACGACCGGCTGGGCGGCCGTGCGCAGCCGCTTGTCCGGCCACATGACGAAGGGACGGGGCATCAGACCCGCGCCCGCTCGCGTTTCAGCTTCTGGGATTTGCGCGTAATCATCTGGCGCTTCATCGGCGACAGGTAGTCGATGAACAGCTTGCCGTTCAGATGGTCGATCTCATGCTGCACGCAGGTCGCCCACAGCCCCTCGAAATCGCGTTCCTGCTCTTCGCCCGCGCGGTTCAGCCAGCGCACTTTCACAGCGGCGGGCCGGGTGACTTCGGCGTATTGGTCGGGGATCGACAGGCAGCCCTCTTCGTAGACGTTGGTATCGTCCGACGACAAGATCACCTCGGGATTGAACATGACCAGCGGTTGCGGCTCGGCACTTTCGTCCTTGATGCAGTCCAGCACGATAAGCCGTTGCAGCACACCGACCTGCGGCGCGGCCAGACCGATGCCCGGCGCGTCGTACATGGTTTCGAGCATATCGTCGGCGAGCGTCAGAAGCTCGTCGGTCACGTCGCGCACCTTCTCCGCCTCTTTCTTGAGGCGCGGGTCGGGGTGAATAAGGATCGGTTTCAGGGCCATGACGGATCAATTAGGCGGTTGCGACGCGTTTCGCAATGTCCCCTTGCACTCCACCGTGTCGCAGATAGCTTGGCGCCTCAATCCGGAGGCATCATGAGTTACGATTTCGACCGCATCATCGACCGCGTTGGCACCCATTCGGCGAAGTGGGACAAGATGGAGGCGATCTATGGCGTGTCGCCCAAGGACGGCATCCCGATGTGGGTGGCCGACATGGATTTCGCCGCCGCCCCGCCGATCCAGAAGGCACTGGAGGACATGCGCAGCATCGGGGTCTACGGCTACTACGGCGACGACGCGAGCTATCTGGACGCGATCCGGTGGTGGATGTCCGAACGTCACGGCTGGGACGTCGATCCGAACGCGATCTTCACCGTGCACGGGCTGGTCAACGGCACGGCGCTGTGTGTCGACACATTCACCGATCCGGGCGACGGCGTCATCCTGATGACCCCCGTCTACCATGCCTTCCACCGCGTGATCCGCGCGGCGGGGCGCGAGGTGATCGAATGCCCGCTGGCGCGCAACGATGGACGCTACGAGATGGATTTCGACGCCTGGGACGCGCAGATGACGGGGGGCGAGAAGATGCTCGTCCTGTGTTCCCCGCACAACCCCGGCGGCCGCGTCTGGACCCGCGCCGAGCTTGAAGGCGTCGCGGCCTTCGCCAAGCGCCACGACCTGATCCTCGTGTCAGACGAGATTCACCACGACCTCGTGTTTCCCGGCACCAAGCACACGCCGATGGCGCTGATCGACGGGATCGCGGACCGGCTGGTGATGATGACGGCCACCACCAAGACCTTCAACATCGCGGGCACCCATTCGGGCAATGTCATCATCCACGACCCCGAATTGCGCAAACGGTTCGCGGCCAAGATGTCGGGCCTTGGTATTTCGCCGAACTCCTTCGGGTTGATGATGGCCGAAGCCGCCTATTCGCCCGAGGGGGCCGCGTGGGTCGATGCGCTGGTCGACTACCTCGACGGCAACCGCCGCATCCTCGACGAAGGCCTCAATGCAATTCCGGGGCTGAAGAGTATGCCGATGGAGGCGACCTACCTTGCATGGGTCGATTTCGAAGGCACTGGGATGGAGCCGACCGATTACCTCGCCCGCGTCGAGCAGGACGCGAAGATCGCCGTGAACCACGGCATCAGCTTCGGCAAAGGCGGAGAGCGTTTCCTGCGGTTCAACTTCGCCACGCCCCGCCCGCTGGTCGAACAGGCGGTGGCACGAATGCAGGACGCGTTCTCGGACCTGCAATAAAAAAAGGCCCCGGCGGTGTGCCGGGGCCAAGTCTCCTGCTTCGTCTTGCCTGTTATCCGGGTATGCGCAGTTTCTGTCCCACGCGAATGAGGCTGGGGTTGGCGAGCACGTCTCGGTTCGCCTCGTAAATCCGTTCGTATTGGGCCGCGTCGCGGTAAAAAACCAGCGCGATATAGGCCAGGCTGTCGCCGCTCTCGACGGTATAGATCCGCTCGCCCGACACCTCCTGCACCATCGGCGTGGCGGCGGTGGTGGCCCCGGCTTCGGCTGCGATGGCCTGAATGGTCGCGTCCTCTGCCGTGCCCAGGGATTGCTGCACGATCGAGGCGAGCAGGGTGCGTGTATCCACCCGACCCTCGGCGGTGATAAGCGAGTCCGGCACCTGCACCGCGCCGGATGCCACGGCTTCGTTCAGGAGCGCGTCCATATACGCATCGCTTTCGCCCGCCCGCATGGATTGGGCGATGAGGGCGTTCAGGTCCTGCGGGGGGCGTGCCGTTGGCGCGGCCATCCCGTTCAGGCTTGCAAGCACGGCAGCGGTCGCGGCTTCCATCCCGCTGTCGCCGGTCAGCGGCGCGGCGGGTGCGGGGGTGCCGAGGCCGGCAAGGACGCTGCTGGTCAGGGCGGCCAACCCATCGTCCGCCGTGGCGGCAGGCGCCGGTTCCGCCGCCGGGTCGGGCGCGACCGAGGCGCGCACGGCATCGGTCAGCGCCGCGATGTCCACCGACGCCGGTGCAGGCGTGGGCCGGGTCGTCGTGGCCGACATTTGCGCCACGTTCTCGATCTCGACATCGGCGAGGTCCGGGGCGACGGCGGCAAGGTCGCGGGGGTCGCGGTTGCCCTGCATCCAGAGCATGCCCGTAACGGCGATCAGGAACCCGGCGACAAGGATGAGGATGCGGAACATGGCGCCTCCTCCCTTATGCGCTGGGGGTCTGGACGGTCAGACCGAGCAGCAGCCAAAGCTGCATACCGCCGCGATAATACTGGATTTTCTCGGTGGGATAGCCCGCGTCCACAAGGTTGCGGATCGCGCGTGGGCTCTGGTCGCACCACGGCCCGTTGCAGAACAGCGTGAGGTTTCGCGCCGAGGTGAAATCCCATCCCGCGCCCGCCTTGGCCCCGCCCAAAGCCTGAAGGATCTGGTCGCGATAGGGGTTCGACGGTTCGAGGGTCGAGAAGGGCACGTTCACTGCACCGGGGATCGTGCCCTTCGCGAACCACTCGGGTAGGCGGCTGTCGATCAACAGCCCCGTGCCCTTGGCCACCGCACTTTCGATGAAGTCGATGACTTCGAGTTCGCCCACCGTCGCCACACCCGGTGCTGCCGAGATCGGGTGAATGCAAAACGGCGGGCAGGGGCGCGATGTCTTCGTGAACTCCGTGGTGAGCTTGTGACTTGTGTCCTGAATGCGCTCGATGGTGAGGAGCTTTCCGCCCACTTCAACAGAGAAGGACGAGGTATCGGGCGTGATCCGCACCTCTTGCGCCAGGATTTCATTGTTTGTGATCACAAGCGCCAGAAAGGCGCCCAAGAGCAGCCGAAGCATCGTTTGTCCCCCTGTTCCTGTCCTGCTCGACAGGTTTAATGCCGCCGGGTGGCAGCCCGGCATCGTCCTGAATGTTCAACATCTTGGGCGAATCACCCGAATCGGTCAATATTTCGTGTGATTCGCGGCGCAGGGCGGAAACGGTCGAAAAAGTGAGTCCTGCCAGTCGCTTGAAGCGGCTCGATAGCAGAAATGGCCCGAAACGCGCCCGAAGAATTAGGCGGGGCGAGTCATTTTCGCCACAGATCTCAGCCGTTTTCGCGCAGGATGGCGCCCGCCAGATACAGCGAGCCGCAGATTAGGATGCGCGCGTGCGCGTCATCGGCGACGATCTCGCGGATCGCCGTGCCCACGTCCGGGGCGGTGCGCGCGTCAAGCCCCGCGCCACGTGCGAATGCGGCCGTTTCCTCAGCGCTCAGGGTCGCGGCCTCGCCGGGGATCGACACCGCCCGCAGGTCTTTCGCGACATCTGCCAGAGGGCGCATGAACCCGGTGATATCCTTGGTGTTCAACATGCCGCAGATCAGGTGCAAAGGCCGGTCGGTCATGGAGGCGAGCGCCTTTGCCAACGCCTCGCCCGCCGCCGGGTTGTGCCCGCCGTCGAGCCACAGCTCGCCGCTTCCGGCGGCCTCGACCAGTGGCCCCTCGCGCAGACGCTGCATCCGCGCGGGCCAGGTCGCGTTGGTCATCGCCGCCTCGCAGGCCTCTTCGCCAAAGCCGAGCGCGCGCAGCCCGGCCAGCGCCGCGCCCGCGTTCATGATCTGATGCTTGCCCAACAGGGCAGGCCGGGGCAGGTCGAGCAGACCGCTTTCATCCTGATAGATCAGCCGACCACGTTCTTCCCAGACCTGCCAATGCTGGCCATGGACGAGCAGCGGGGCACCCAGCCGCTCCGCCGTGGCCTCGATCACCTCGAGCGCCGTATCTTCTTGCGGGCCGACCACGCAAGGCACGCCGCGCTTGATGATCCCGGCCTTTTCTCCCGCGATGGCGGCGAGCGTGTCGCCCAGAAATTGCGTGTGGTCGATCGAGACCGGCGTAATGACCGTCAGTTCCGGCGCGATCACGTTCGTCGCGTCCAGCCGTCCGCCAAGCCCGACCTCGAGCAGCGTGTAATCCGCCGGGGTTTCGGAAAAGGCGAGCAGCCCCGCGACCGTCGTGATCTCGAAATAGGTGATGCTCTCGCCGCCGTTCGCAGCGTAACAGCGGTCCAGCACCTCGGTCAGATGATCTTCCGAGATCAACTCACCTGCAAGGCGGATGCGTTCGTGAAACCGGGCGAGGTGGGGCGAGGTATAGGCATGGCAGGTCTTGCCCGCCCCCTCCAGCCCGGCCCGCAGCATGGCCAGCGTCGACCCCTTGCCGTTGGTCCCGGCGATATGGATGACGGGGGGCAGACGCCGCTCCGGGTGATCCAACGCCGCAAGCAGCCGCCAGACACGGTCCAGCGTCAGGTCGATCACCTTGGGGTGAAGCGACATCATCCGGTCGAGGATGACGTCCGAGCCTGCCTTGCTCACTTCTTCGGCGCCTCTTTCGGCGCAGATTTTTGCTGCGCGGGCTTAGCCGGTTCAGCCTTTGCCTCAGGCTTGGGGGCAGGTTTCGGCTCGGCCTTGGCGTCGGCCTTTTTCGGCTCCGGCGCAGGCAGATCGCCGCGCACCGCAGGCCCCTGACCCAGAAGCATCCGCAGGATGGTGATAAGCTCTTCGCGCAACTCCTTGCGATGCGTCACCCGGTCGAGCATCCCGTGGTCGAGCAGATATTCGGCCCGCTGGAACCCTTCCGGCAGCTTTTCGCGGATCGTCTGTTCGATCACGCGGGGGCCTGCGAAACAGATGAGCGCGTTCGGCTCGGAAATCTGCACGTCGCCCAGCATCGCGTAGGACGCGGTCACACCACCCGTGGTCGGATGGGTCAGAACGACGATATAGGGAAGCCCCGCCTCTTTCAGCATCTGCACGGCGACCGTCGTGCGCGGCATCTGCATGAGGCTCAGGATACCCTCCTGCATCCGCGCACCCCCGGCGGCGGAGAACAGGACGAGCGGGCGCTTCAGCTTCACCGCCCGTTCGGCGGCGGCGATGATCGCGTTGCCTACGTACATCCCCATGGAGCCGCCCATGAAGGAAAAGTCCTGACAGGCCGCGACGATGGGCGTGCGCCCGATCTCGCCCTCGGCGACCAGCATCGCTTCTTTCTCGCCGGTCGCCTTCTGCGCGGCCTTCATCCGGTCGGGGTATTTCTTCTGATCCTTGAACTTGAGCGGATCGTCGATCGGCGCGGGCACGCTCACCTCGGCGAAGGTGCCGCCGTCAAAGAGCTTGGCAAAGCGTTCGCGCGGCGTGATCGCCATGTGGTGATCGCAGTTGGAACAGACATTCAGATTGTCCGATAACTCCCGGTGAAACAGCATGGTCCCGCATTCGGGGCACTTGATCCACAGGTTCTCCGGCACCTCCCGCCGCGAAAACAGCGAGTTGATCCGGGGCCGGACGTAGTTGGAAATCCAGTTCATCGCGCCTTCCTTGCCACGTTCGCGCCCTACCTATGCCGGGAGGCCCGCCTTTGCAATCTTGTCCCGGCGGTTCATCCAGAACCACCAGATCGTGAACAGAACCAGCGTGAACGCGGTCTGGCTGAGGATGGAATAGGCGGTATAGCCCGACTCCAGCTCCATCCCCACGACGAACAGCGAGAAGCCGTCGAGATTGCCGTCGATGCCGATCATGATGAGCGCCGCGTTGTTCCCGAAATGCAGCCCCGCCGCGGCGCCGAGGTTGCCGGTGCGGATCGTGATGAGACACAGGAGAATGCCGGTCGTGGTCGTGTTGATGACATAGGCGAGCGCGTTCATCGTGCCATATGTCGACGCGTCGAAGTGCAACAGACCGAAGATGAACGACGGCAGCACGGCCCAGACGAACACGCTGGCGAACCGCGCACGCAGTTGTTGCAGCAGGTAGCCGCGAAACAGCGCTTCTTCCGCGAAGGTTTGCAGAAAGATCAGAACGATGGCCGGGACAAGCCAGACCAGCCAGTCGGACAGCGGCCTGATCTGGCGCACCGTCGGTTCGACACCATCGGGCAGGAACACCCGCTCGACGAACATCACGCCGTAAAGAAAGGTCGCAAGCGCAAGCGTCACCGCGGTCCCGATCGCGAAATGGCGCAGGTTTAGTCGCCGGGTCGGCCCGAACAGCGTCGGGTAGCTTCGCTTGTGCAAAAGCGGCAGGACGATCAGCAAGCCGATATGGAACCCGATGAAGGTCGCGAAGAAGATCGACGCGCTCGCCGGATTGCCACCGCCCAGCATGGTGGCCGGGTCGGACGAGATCAGCCGTGACCCGACCTCGAACAGCGCGAAGGTGGCCGCGAAGAACATCGCGATCAGCAGGACGAAGCCCAGCGCCGTGCGCCAGATCTGCACTTTCGGCAGGGCTGGGGACCAGAAATCCTGCATTCATCACTCCGCGTTCTCGTTTCACGAACATAGTGAACACATCACCGGTCACAAGGTCGGCTTGCATCGCACCGCCGCGCGACCTATCCCGTCGCCCCATGGTTCCGGGACTAAAAAGCATGACGATGCGCGCGAAATCAGGGCTGGTCGCGGCCTTATTTCTGCTGGCGGGTTGTGGCGGCCAGACCGCCGGACCGGGGGCCGGGACACCTGTCTTCGGGGGTCAGGTCGTGATCGCCGCGCCGCGCGGCTACTGCCTCGACCCCACGCAACGGCGCGAAGGCCCATCAGGTGCCTTCCTGCTTTACGGTACCTGTCCGGGGATCGAAGGGGCGGGGCCGAACCCGGTCGCCCCTGCGGTTCTGACGGCAGCGGTCGCGCCCGGTGCGGGGGATCTCGGCCCGAACCAGATGGCGGCGCTTGCCGACATTCTGCGGGGACCGGAGGGAAAAGCCACGCTCTCGCGCAGCGGATCGTCCGACCGCGTCTCGGTTGCGTCTTTCGAGCAGACGGACGACCTTTTGGTGATCCGCGCCCGCGACGGCGACACGATCGACCTGTCCGAAGATTACTGGCGCGCGGTCTTTCCACAGTCCGGTGCGCTGGTCACGCTCACCGTGTCCGGCACCGCCGCCACCCCGCTCGACCCGGCGGCCGGCAAGTCGCTCCTGCTCGCCTTCACCAAGGCGGTGCGCCGGGCCTCACCGAAATCCCGCCCCGCGCCGCCGTCAAAAACGGGTGTGTCCACCGGCGACAAGGGCCTCCGCAGCCTTCTCAACCGTTTGCTTTAGGTCAATAATTCTGGTGTAGATGACGCCATTGTTCACGAAAGGTAAACAATAACCGATGTCCAACCGCGCCTTCGGCCCCTTCGATGCGATGCTCCATCACCTCGTCATGCGACGCTGGCGCAAGATCGCAGCGGCGGCGGATGACATGGGCCTCGACCGCCTGCGCCGGGTCCGCCTGCGCGCGTTGGAGCTTCGGCAGGTCACCGACCGGCTGCTCTACGTCTCGAACGGCCGCCTCGCGCTGCCCCTCATCGGGTCGAACGCGTTTTCCAAACCGCTCCATTCCGACTGGTCGTGGCGGCCCGAGCTGTGGCGCGGCCCGATCTTCCCGCCCGGTCAGGCCGCGGTGGAAAGCAAGACCGGCTTCGGCGACGAGGTGAAGATCTTTCATGACTGCCGGATCTCGGAACTCACAGTCCGCCAGCTTCGCAACACGCATGAGGACGACCTCGCCCCCTATGGCCTGCGCATGGACGTGTTCCAATTCGACGGCTCGTTCCTGTCGCTGGTCGTCGATCTGCCGGAAAGCGCGATGCGGGGGCTGGGGCGCAAGCACCTGATCCGCATGAACGCGGTGGTGGAAACCGAAAAGCCACTGGAAATCTTCGCGCGCCTCAACATCCAGCACGGTCCCAACACCGAACAGATGGTGCGCGAACTGCCCCTGTCGGACCGGGAGCTTTCAGTCGACTTCGACCTCGCCTACACCAAGCTCAACGAAAAGCGGGTGGAGCGGGCCTGGGTCGACCTGATCTTCGAGGGGCCGGAAATGAATCAGGTGATGCTGCGGGACGTGAACTTCTCACGCCGCCCGCGGGCGGAGGTGTAAGATGGCCGAGATCGTGCTGACCAAGACGCGCATTCACGCGGGCGTATGGGAGGGGGTGCTGACCGGGGCCGACACGCCGCCCGACATCACCGTCACGCATAACGGACAAGGCATCGAGGGCGCGACCCTGCGCGAAGATCCCGAGGTCGAAGGCCAGTTCCGCGTCGCCGTCCCGATCCCCGCCGAGCTTTTGTCGGAAGGCGTGCAGACCTTCCTGATCGCGAACAAGGCGACCGACGAACGGCTCGCAAGCTTCACGGTCGTCACCGGTCAGCCGCTGGACGAAGATTTCCGCGCCGAGATGGAGCTTCTGCGCGCCGAACTCGACATGCTGAAACGCGCCTTCCGCCGCCACTGCGTCGAGACCTCCTGAAGGATTTCGCCCGGGCTTGCGCCCGGTCGACCCGCTGGGGGAGGCCAGCCTCCCCCAGACCCCCTCCGAGGTTTTTAGAAACAGAGAAGGGGAAAGCGCCGCCCGTCCTGCTTCTCTGTTTCAAGAAACCTTCGGGGGGAACGCGCGAAGCGCGTGGGGGGCAGACAGCCCCCCCTCCACGTCGGTCATCCACGCGCTGACCGTGGGCAAGCGCACCGCCGAGCGAAGCGAGGCCCGTTGCGACGCGGCGGAGCCGCGGCGCAACCCCTCATCAGCTCAGAAGCCGCGCACCTCGGTCAGCGTCTGGCCGGGGGTGAGCGCCTCGGGGTCGAGCTTCAGGTCGATGACCGCGAGCCCACCCGAGGCGAGGGCGGCCTCGAAGGCGGGCGCGAAATCCTCCTGCGCTGCCACCATCGCGCCGAAGCCGCCATAGGCGCGCGCCAGCGCGGCGAAGTCGGGTGCCGCAAGATCGGTGCCAGACACGCGCCCCGGATAGGCCCGTTCCTGATGCGCGCGGATCGTGCCGTAGCGGCCGTTGTTTGCCACCAGCACCACCACCTGCGCGCCATGTTGCACCGCTGTCGACATTTCGTTCAGCGTCATCTGGAAGTCGCCGTCCCCGGCCCAGCAGATCGACGGTCGCCCGGTCTCCAGCGCCGCCGCGATGGCCGCCGGAAATCCATAGCCCATGCTGCCCGAGGTCGCGCCGAGATAGCGGTTCCGGCGGGAGAACCGGAAATACCGATGCAGCCAGATGTTGAAATTGCCCGCCCCGTTCGTCAGCGCCGCGCCTTCGGGGATCATGTCCTGAAGCGTCAGCACCACCTGTTCCAGCTTGACCGCGCCCGGCGTCTCGACCGGTTGCACATACGCCTCGTAATCGGCCCGGAGCGATGCGGTCCAGTCGGCACGGTCGTTGCGCCGGGTGCCGTCCAGCCGGGCCAGAGCGGCCAGCATCGCGGGGGCCGCCGCCGGGACGCTCAGGTCCGGGCGATAGACCCGCCCGACCTCGTCCGGGTCCGGGTGCACATGGACGATACGCGGCCCCGGCGCACCCGGCGTGCGGGCATAGGCGTTCGATGTGATGTCGCCGAAACGCGACCCCAGCACCAACAGAAGATCGGCCTCGTCCAGCGCCCGCTTCAGCCCCGGCCGCATCCCGACCGACAAGTCCCCCACGTAATTCGCATGTCCGTTGTCCATGTAGTCCTGCCGCCTGAACGACAGCGCAACGGGGATGCCCTGCGCCTCTGCGAAGGCCTCCAGGTCCGCCGCTGCCCGGTCCGACCAGCCCGGCCCGCCCGCGATGACCAGCGGGCGCGCGGCCTCGTCCAGCAGCGCGGCGACAGCCCCCACGGTCTCCGGCGCGACAGCCACCGGAACCTCGGCCCGCGCGGCAATGTCGGCAACCTCGGCGGTGGCCGACAGCATGTCTTCCGGCAGGGCCAGCACCACCGGCCCCGGCCGACCGGACTGCGCGACATGGAACGCACGCGAAATGTATTCCGGCAGCCGCTCGGTCTGGTTCACCTCGGCCACCCATTTGGCGAGGCCTTGGAACATTTGGACGTAATCCACCTCCTGAAACGCATCGCGGTCGCGGTGATCCCGCGCCACCTGCCCGACGAACACGACCATCGGCGTCGAATCGTGTTTCGCCACGTGGATGCCGGACGACGCGTTCGTCGCTCCCGGCCCGCGCGTGACGAACAGCACGCCGGGCGCACCGGTGAGCTTGCCATGCGCCTCGGCCATGATCGCGGCCCCGCCCTCCTGCCGGCAGACGACGTTCTCGATCCCCGACTGATACAGCCCGTCCAGCGCGGCGAGGAAGCTTTCGCCCGGCACGGAAAACACCCGCCGCACGCCTTGTATCTTGAGCTGATCGACGAGAATCTGGCCGCCGTGACGCATGGGCACCTCTTTTTGAACCTTCCCCCGCGCCGCCTCGTTTCCTACCAAGACAGAAACGACAGGAGAGCATATGTCTGACCCGATCCTGCTTGGCATTCCCGGCGCGCTGCGTAAAGCCTCGACCAACCGGCTGCTGCTGAAGGAGGCCGCGCGCGCCTTCGGTCCCTGCGACTACGTCGACGCCGACATCGACTTTCCCGTGTTCAATCAGGACATTCAGGATGGGCCGGGCATTCCGGACGCGGTGCTCAAACTGCACGAACAGATCGGCGCGGCGGATGCCGTGGTGATCTCGTCGCCCGAGTACAACAAGAACATCCCCGGCGTTCTGAAGAACGCGCTCGACTGGGTGAGCCGGGTCAAGGGCAACCCGTGGGCGGACAAGCCGGTCAGCCTGATCGCCGCGTCGGACGGGCGTGCGGGCGGCGAGCGGATGATGCACAACCTGATCCTGTGCATGATGCCGTTCCGGTCGAACCTCGTCTATGGCCCCGAGGTGTTCATCGGAAATTCGAGCGAGGCGTTCGGCGCGGATGGTCAGCTGAAAGACGAGGTGTCGGTCAAGTTCCTGACGCAGCTGATGGAAAAGCTGCGGGCCGAGGTGGAAAAGTGATCTCGGACGTCGTCGATCCGGCCCGCGCCGATGCGCTGGCGGTGACGCTTGGGTTGCCGGACCGGTTCGCGCCGGGGGATGCGCTGCCGCCCTTCTTTCACCAGATATATTTCTGGGAACCGCAGCCGGCAGAGGCGCTGGGCCGGGACGGGCATCCGAAAACCGGCGTCGGGTTGATCCCGGACATGGGCCTGCCGCGCCGGATGTGGGCCGGTGGGCGGCTTGAATTCGCCGCGCCCTTTCGCGCGGGCGTTCCGGCGGAAAAGGTGTCGTCCATCGAAACAACCACCCGCAAAGACGGTCGCACGGGTCCGCTGGCGTTCGTCACTCTGCGCCACGACATTTCGCAAGACGGCACGCTCTGCATCCGCGAGTTTCAGGATCTCGTCTATCGCGAAGACCCATCGCCCGACGCGCCCGCGCCCACGACTCGCGCCGCACCCGCCGATGCGCAGGGCGAAGAGGTTTCGGTCACGACGACGACGCTGTTTCGCTACTCGGCGCTCACCTTCAACGGCCACCGGATTCACTACGATCTGGATTATGCGCGCGAGGTCGAGATGTATCCGGGCCTCGTCACCCACGGGCCGCTCATCGCCCAGCACCTGATGCTCAAGGCGGTGCGGGAGCTTGGATCGCTCGTAGGGTTCTCGTTCCGCGCCGCCTCGCCGCTCGGGCATTACGAAGCCCTGACGCTTTGCAGGTCCGGTCAGGAGCTTTGGGCGCGCGCACCCGATGGCCGGGTCGTGATGGAGGCCGTGGCGGACGCCGGGTAATTTTCGAACCCCGGCGTGCCCGCCGCATCGGGATGCTTGGCGACGTAGTCGGCCTTGAGCCGTTCCGATCCGCCGCCGCTGCCGTCATGGCGCCAGCCGGGGGGCATCACGGCATAGCGCAGCCGGTCCCACAGGGTCAGCCCCGGTTGCCGCCAGTCGCGAAAGATCGCGACCCATTCGTGGAACGCGACCCGGAAGGGATTGAACGTCCCGATGTTGTGGACGAGGCCATAGTCCGGCCTGTCGTCCGCCTGCTCGGGCACGAAGGTGCCGAACAGCTTGTCCCAGACGATGAAGACGCCCGCATAGTTGGCATCCAGATAGCGCGGGTTGCGGCCATGATGCACCCGGTGGTGCGAGGGCGTGTTCATCACCGCCTCGAACCAGCGCGGCATCTTGTCGATCGCCTCGGTGTGAATCCAGAACTGGTAGATCAGGTTCAGCCCGCCGACGAACAGGATCATCGCCGGGTGAAAGCCAAGCAGCACCAACGGCGCGGACAGGAGCATCATGAAGGTGAACGTTCCGGTCCACGTCTGCCTGAGCGCCGTGGTCAGGTTGTATTGCTGGCTGGAATGGTGGTTCACGTGGCTGGCCCAGACCCAGCGGATGCGGTGCCCGAAGCGATGCACCCAGTAATACCGCAGATCGTCCAGCACGAAGCACAGCGCGACGACCCAGACGCTCGTGCCCAGATCGAGCGGCGTGATCTCCCACAGCCACATCAGGAACCCGTAGGTGATGAAGCCCAGAAGGATTCCTACGACCACGTTGCCCACGCCCATGGCGAGCGATGTCATGGCATCGCGCGCCTCGTACCGCCCGCCGCGCTTCTTCACGAAAATCCACGTAACTTCGAAGATCACGGCGGCGACGAAAAAGGGCACCGCAAGCGACACCACGTCGGGATAGGTTAGGGACGACAGGTCCATCAGGCGGCCTCCTCGATCATCGGTTTCCACCTCGCCTTCTCATCTTCCGTCAGGGTGAGCGTCACGCGGGGTGCCGCGAAGTCGGGCAGGCGCAGGGTCAGGCCGGTGTCGGCCTCGCTCACCCGTGCGCGGGCGACGTTGTGGGTCGCCACATCCTGCCCCATGACCCAGAGGACATAGGTGGACCCGCCGGCATGGATCAGCGCGGATTGTCCTGATTTGGCAAGGTGGATGTCCTCGGGCACGAGGCCGGGGTTGTCGGTCGCGAATTCCTCCGCCGCGATGTCATGTGTCAGCACCAGCGGCCGGTCGAAGCCATAGACCCGCATGATCAGCCAGATCGCGGCCAGCCCGACGACGACGATGGTGCCCAGAAGCCAAAGCGGCATGGTGAAATCCTCCGCCTTCAAAGGAAGCGGGAGAGCGCCGCCCTGTCAATCTTGGCGCTACGGAAACCGGGTTACGATCCCGCGCCTTGTTCGATCATCGCCGCGATGATGGCCATGGCGCTGTCCGACGACCAGTCCGCATCGCCCATCATGCGCGCGACCTCGTTGCCCTCGCGGTCGAGCAGGACGGTCACCGGCAGGCCCATCACGCCCATCTCGCGGGCCAGCCCCTGTTTCGGGTCCATGAGGATGGGCAGATGTTCGACGCCGATCTCTTCGAAGAATTTGACGATCGCCATTTCCTTGTTGCGGCCCGTGGCCACGGTCACGACCTGAAAATCGTCGCCGCCATATTCCGCCTGAAGCGCATCCAGCATCGGCATCTCATGGCGGCAGGGCGCGCACCATGTCGCCCAGAAGTTCAGAAGCACGACCTTGCCGCGATAGTCGGCCAGCGACACCTCGTTGCCCTCGGTATCGGTAAACGTCGCCGTGCCCGCAGGTTTCGCTTCGGAAAACATGAGCTTCTTCATGTCCCCGTCCTTCAGCGCCTCCAGCGCGGCGGTGTCGGCGAAGGCGGCGTTTGCACCCAGCATGAGGGCCGCGTATAGCAGCGTTCGAATGTTCATCCGGTTCTCCGAGGCCTTTCGCCATGACAGACAACAACAAAAAAACCGCTAACGCCATGTGGGGCGGTCGCTTTGCCGCAGGCCCCGACGCGATCATGGAAGCGATCAATGCGTCGATCGGCTACGACAAGCGGCTGGCCCCCCAGGACATCACCGGCTCTCGCGCCCATGCCGCGATGCTCGCGGCGACAGGCATCATTACGGATAACGATGCCGAGGCGATCCGGGAAGGGCTGCTCACGGTACTGTCAGAAATCGAGAACGGCGAGTTCCAGTTTTCGGCGGCGCTCGAAGACATCCACATGAACGTGGAAGCGCGGCTGAAAGAGCTCATCGGCGAGCCTGCCGGACGGCTCCACACCGCGCGCTCGCGCAACGATCAGGTGGCAACCGATTTCCGCCTCTGGGTCCGCGATCAGGTGGATGCGGCGATTGAGGGCCTCGACGCGCTGATCCGCGCGTTTCTGGATCAGGCCGAGGCGGGGGCCGACTGGGTCATGCCCGGCTTCACCCATCTGCAAACCGCGCAGCCGGTCACATGGGGCCACCACATGATGGCCTATGTCGAGATGTTCGCGCGCGACAAATCCCGGTTCGAGGATGCGCGCCGCCGGATGAACGAGTCGCCCTTGGGCGCTGCCGCGCTCGCCGGCACGGGCTTTCCGACCGACCGCCACATGACCGCCGAGGCGCTGGGCTTCGACCGGCCCATGGCCAACTCGCTCGACGCCGTGTCCGACCGCGACCACGCGCTCGAATTCCTGTCGAACGCTACGATCTGCGCCGTCCACCTCAGCCGCTTCTCGGAAGAGCTGGTGATCTGGTCCTCGGCTCAGTTCCGCTTCGTGACGCTGTCCGACCGCTTCTCGACCGGCTCGTCGATCATGCCGCAGAAAAAGAACCCGGACGCCGCCGAACTGATCCGCGCCAAGATCGGGCGGATCATGGGGGCGATGGTGGCGCTTTTCACGGTGATGAAGGGCCTGCCGCTCGCCTATTCCAAGGACATGCAGGAAGACAAGGAACAGGTGTTCGACGCCGCCGACAACCTGATGCTGTCGCTTGCCGCGATGACGGGCATGGTCAGCGACCTGACCGCCAATCGCGCGGCGCTGGCCGCCGCTGCATCCTCGGGCTTCTCGACCGCGACCGACCTTGCCGACTGGCTGGTGCGCGAACTGGGCCTGCCGTTCCGCGATGCCCACCACGTCACCGGGTCGCTCGTCGCAATGGCCGAGGGCAAGGGTTGCGACCTGCCGGACCTTTCGCTCGCCGACATGCAGACGGTTCACGCGGACATCAACGAAGGCGTGTTCGACGTGCTGACGGTCGAAGCCTCCGTCGCCTCGCGTCAGTCCTACGGTGGCACCGCCCCCGTGCGCGTGCGGGAACAGATCGCCCGTTGGCGGGCGGCTCTCGGCTGATCCGATGGTGCGGGTCTTTACCCCGTGCGCGAAAGCCGCCATTGAACCGCGCATGTTGATACGTGCTCTCCTGACCGCGACGGTCACGCTCTTCGCCTCTGCGGCCCTTGCCGATTGCGAAACCATCACGCTGGACGGCGACACCACGATCGAAGGCGAAGCGCCTGCGGATGGTGCGCTGTGCTACACCTTTGAAACGCTTCCCTCGAACAACCTGTCGATCGAAGTCGTGCGCGGCCAGAACACCGCCGTTTCGGTTCCCGGTTATTACGATGCCCGCTCGGACCGGATGTTCATGGCGGGGCTGCCCAAGACACTTGAAGTGCGGGTGTTTCAGGTGATGCGCGCTGCCGCGCCCGAACCCTTCTCGGTTCTCATCCGACTGGAGCCGCCGGGCAACGGCTGACGCCGAACCGCTTGGGCGATTCGCTTTGCGTGCAGTCCGCACGCAACACCAGCCCGATACCTTTCCGGATTGGCGCAATTTTCCTGCGTGATCGTGGCGCGCAAAGGTCCGATCGGTCGCATTGCGTTGCCTCGGCGAAAGGATCGAACGGCTGGGCAGATTGCTGCCGGAACCACGCGAAAGTGTCTTTTTCTCAATGGCTTGAGGCGTAGGCTGGCCGCAGGGGCTGCACGACCCCGACCCGGATTGCAGGAGAGGAGGCCCGCATGACCGTGTTCCAGCATCTCGATTTCGACGCCCATGAAACGGTGGTGTTCGCCCATGACGAACCGTCCGGGCTGAACGCCATCATCGCCATTCATTCCAGTGCGCTCGGCCCTGCGGCGGGCGGGTGCCGCGTCTGGACCTATCCGACCGAAGGTGCGGCGCTTGCCGACGCGCTGCGCCTGTCGCGCGGCATGACGTTCAAGAACGCCGCCGCCGGGTTGGACCTTGGCGGGGGCAAGGCCGTCATCATGCTGGCCGAAGGGCAGAAGAAGACGCCGGAACTGATGCGGGCCTTCGGGCGTGCGGTCGAGCGGCTGAACGGGGCCTATACCACCGCCGAGGATGTGGGTGTCACGCCCGCCGACATGGCCGAGGTGCGCAGCCAGACGCGCCACGTCGCAGGTCTCGCCACCGGGGCACATGCCAGCGGCGACCCTTCGCCTGTCACGGCGACGGGTGTGTTCCAGTCGATCCGAACCGGCGTGCGCGAGGTGACGGGGTGCGAGGATCTTGCCGGGCTTCATGTCGCGGTGCAGGGCCTAGGTCACGTGGGCACCGCGCTTTGCGACCGGCTTGCCGCCGCCGGGGCGCAACTCACCGTCGCGGATATCGCGGCGGCCCGCTGTGAAGAAGCGCGGACGCGCTACGGCGCCACCGTCGTGGCCCCGGATCGTATCCATGCCACCGACTGCGATGTCTTTGCCCCCTGTGCGCTGGGCGGTGTGCTGTCCGAAGACACGATCCCCGAACTGCGCGCGCGCCTTGTCGCCGGGGCGGCCAACAACCAGCTGGCGCGCGACGACCTCGATACCGCGCTGGCGGCGCGCGGCATCACCTATCTGCCGGATTTCGTGGTGAACGCGGGCGGCATCATGAACGTCGCCGCCGAGATCGCGGGCGTCGATGACCCGAACTGGGTCAAGGGCAAGCTGGACGGGCTGCAAGAGCGCGTGACCGAGATTCTGCGCCGTGCCAAGGCCTCCGGTAAAACGCCTCAGGCCGTCGCGGTCGAGATGGTGCGGGAGCGGCTTGCCGCGGCAGGCGAAAGATCAGTTGCATCCGAACCCGCCCCCGCTACGTAATCGGGGCATGTCAAAGCTGCGCCTTCTTTACCTGATCCTCGCCATTGTCGGTGCCATCTGGCCGATGTGGCACTTCCTGACCTACCTCACGTCCGAGGGGGCCAGTCTTGGCGGCCTGTTCGCGCAATGGACCCAAGGTCCGGCGGTGACGGGCATGGCCATCGACCTGATGATCGCCGGGCTGACGCTGACGGTGTGGATCATCGCCGAAACGGCGGTGCGCCGGAACTGGTCGGCATTGCTCGCGATTCCCGCTGCGCTGTTCATCGGCGTGTCCTGCGGCTTTCCGCTCTACCTGTTCCTGCGCACCCGGCCCGTCTGAAGGCTGGCGGGGCGCTCTGGTGGTCGGTCGGTTGAGGCTGCGTTAACTTTTTGCGGTGCGGCGTGGTGTGTAAGCTATTGAAAGCAGGTTACATTCACGTATTGAAGTTTCTAGAATCCTAGGATTCTGGTATCCTTGACCCCCGACAACGCACCCTGACCCGTCATGCGTCCCGTCTGCGGAAAACACCGCAATCGCCCGCGCGCCTCGGCGCGTGAGCGTCGCGTTCGTCAGGAAACGACCACTCGCAAGCGCGCCCTACAAAGACGCGGCCAACCGCGTGCCCTGATCTATGGCACGCTTGGCGTCGAGTTCGGCGGCCACGTCCGCCCCGCCGATGACATGCGCTGTGATACCCCGTTCCGCCAGCGCATCCGCCAGACTGCGCTCGCTGACCTGTCCGGCACAAAGCACGATGGTATCCGCCGCGATCACGCGTGGGTCTTCGCGGGTCTCGCCAGACGAGACGTGCAGCCCGTCCGCGTCGATGCGCTCATAATTCACGCCGCCCATCATCTCGACTCCCTTCATCTTGAGCGAGGCGCGGTGAATCCACCCGGTCGTCTTGCCCAGCCCCTTGCCCAACGCCTTGGCCTTGCGCTGCATCAGCGTGATCTGGCGCGGCGAGGGCACCGGCTGCGGGCCTTCGGGGTCAAGCCCGCCCTCGGCCACGGCGGGATCGGTCACGCCCCATTCTTCACGCCACAGGTCCAGATCCAGCGCGGGGCTGGTGCCCTGATGCGACAGGAACTCGGCCACGTCGAACCCGATGCCGCCGGCGCCGATGATCGCGACACGCTCGCCCACCTTGGCCTTGTGCAAAAGCACGTCGATGTAGGACAGCACGTTTTCGCCGTCCTGCCCGGCGATGCCCGGGTCGCGCGGGGTCACGCCCGTCGCCACGATCACCTCGTCGAAACCGGCGAGGTCGTCGGCGGTGGCCTCGGCCCCCAGCCGCGTCTCGATCTGCCACTTGGCGACCATCGTCTTGAACCAGTCGATCAGCCCTATGAACTCTTCCTTGCCGGGGATCGCGGCGGCCATGTGAAGCTGCCCGCCGATCCGGTCCGCCTTGTCGAAAAGCGTGACCCTGTGACCGCGCTCGGCGGCGGTCAACGCAGCCGACAAGCCCGCAGGCCCGGCCCCGACGACGGCGATGGACTTGAGCGTGGCCGCAGGCTCCACCACCAGTTCCGTCTCATGGCAGGCGCGTGGGTTCACGAGGCAGGAGGTCATCTTGCCCGAGAACGTATGGTCCAGACAGGCCTGATTGCAGGCGATGCAAGGCGCGATCTCGTCCGCGCGATCCTCGGCGGCCTTCACCACGAAATCGGCATCCGCAAGGAACGGCCGCGCCATCGACACCATGTCTGCGGCCCCTTCGGACAACAGCTCCTCAGCCACCTCCGGCGTGTTGATCCGGTTCGAGGTGATGACCGGGATCGACACCTTTCCCATCAGCTTCTGCGTGACCCAGGCCCAGCCTGCGCGCGGCACGCTGGTCGCAATCGTCGGCACGCGGGCTTCGTGCCAGCCGATGCCGGTGTTGATGATCGTCGCGCCCGCCTTTTCGATCTCCTGCGCCAGTTGAACCACTTCGTCGAAGGTGGAGCCGTTCGGGACGAGGTCGATCATGGACAGGCGGTAGATGATGATGAAGTCGTCGCCCACCGCTTCGCGGACCCGGCGCACGATCTCGATCGGCAGGCGGATGCGATTCTCATACGACCCGCCCCAGCGATCTTCGCGCTTGTTGGTGTGGGTGACGATGAACTGGTTGATGAAATAGCCTTCGGACCCCATGATCTCGACCCCGTCATAGCCCGCCTCGCGGGCGCGGGTGGCGGAGGTGACGAAATCCGCGATCTGTTTCTCGATCCCCTCTTCGTCCAGCTCCTTGGGCGGGAAGGGGGAGATCGGGGATTTTGCCGGGCTGGCGGAAACGCATTTGGGGCCGTAGGCGTAGCGCCCGGCGTGGAGGATCTGCATCGCGATCTTGCCGCCCGCGTCATGCACCCGGTCGGTGACGACCTTGTGGTTCGCGATATCCTCGGGCGTATAAAGCCCCGCCGCCCCCGGAAACACCCCGCCCTCTTCGTTGGGCGCGATGCCGCCCGTGACCATCAGCGCGGCCCCGCCGCGCGCGCGGGCGGCGTAGTATTCCGCGACCCGGTTCCAGTCGCCGCGCTCTTCGAGCCCGGTGTGCATGGAGCCCATGAGCACGCGGTTCTTCAGCGTCGTGAAGCCGAGGTCGAGCGGGGCGAGCAGGTGCGGATATTGGGTCATGAAGGCCTCCCTTTGATTGAGTGAGGATAGGGACGGCGCGTGCCCTGTCACTCCCCAACGCTGCGTCAGGAGGGATTGCGCCGGGGCTGCGCCCCGTCGCGGTGGCGCCTATGCCGGGCGGCGGCGCGGGCGGCGGGGGAGGAGGGGGGCTGTCTGCCCCCTACGCGCGTGCCGCGCGTTCCCCCCGAAGGTTTTTTGAAACAGAGAAGCCCAAGGGGCGTTGCGTGCGCTGCGTTCACCGGAACGCCGCATTTACTTGGTTTTAAAGGAAAAACTTCCCCGCGGGGAAGATCCCGGCCTAGTATTCGATGCCCGCCTGCGCTTTCACCCCGGAGCGGAACGGATGCTTGACCAGCTCCATTTCCGTGGCGAGGTCGGCAAGCTCGATCAATTCGTCCTTGGCGTTGCGGCCCGTCAGGATCACATGGGTCATCTCGGGCTTTTCGTTGGTCAGGAATTCGACGACCTCGAAGATGTCGATGTAGTCGTAGCGCAGCGCGATGTTGATCTCGTCCAGAAGGACCATGCGGATATTCGGGTCGCGGATCAGCTCTTTCGATTTCTCCCACGCCGCCTGCGCCATTTCGATGTCGCGGCTCTTGTCCTGCGTTTCCCACGTGAAGCCTTCGCCCATGGTGTGAAACTGGCACAGGTCCGAGAAGTTTTGCTCGATCAGATCGCGTTCGCCCGTGCCCATGCCCCCCTTGATGAACTGCACCACGGCGCAGGGCATCCCGTGGGCGATGGCGCGGAAGATCATGCCGAAGGCCGAGGACGACTTGCCCTTGCCCTTGCCGGTGTGGACGATGACCAGCCCTTTTTCTTCGGTCTTGGTCGCCATGATCTTGTCGCGCGCGGCTTTCTTCTTGGCCATTTTCTGTGCGTGGCGGTCGGTATCTTCGCTCATGCGGTCCTCCCTCAGATGAACAGTCGGATGATGACGGGGGCGATCAGCGCCGTGAGGATGGCGTTCAGCCCCATGGCGACGCCCGAAAAAGCGCCGGAAGTCTGGCTTTCCTGAAACGCGCGGGCGGTGCCGATGCCGTGGCTTGCCGTGCCGAGCGCGAAGCCACGCGCGCGGTCGTCGCGGATGCGCAGGAGGTTCAGGATGGGCGAGGCGATGACGGCCCCGGTGATCCCGGTCAGGATCACGAGCACGGCCGTGAGCGTGGGCGAGCCGCCGATCGCCTCGGCCACGCCCAGCGCCACGGGGGCGGTCGCGGATTTCGGGGCGAGCGAGATCAGGACATCGCCGGACACGCCCAGACCGCGGGCGATGGCGAGCGCCGACAGGATGGCGACCAGCGACCCGGTGACCAGCGCGGCCAGCATCGGGAGCGCCGAGGCGCGGATGAGTGCGCGGTTGTCGTAAAGCGGGATCGCCAGCGCGACCGTTGCCGGGCCGAGCATGAAATGGACGAACTGCGCGCCCTCGAAATATGTCTCGTATGCCGTGCCGGTCAGGACCAGCACGCCCGCCAGCAGGGCGACCGCGATCAGCACCGGGTTCACCCAAGGCTTCGTGCCCGACTGTTTTTGCAGCCAGGCCCCGAAGAGATAGGCGATCAGCGTCGCGGTCAGCCACAGGAGCGGGCCTTGCGCCAGATAGGACCAGATGTCCGCGAAATCGGTCATCGGCGCGTCACCCGGTCGACGAGGACGAAGACGGTGGCGCCTGCGGCGATGGCCAGCGCGGTCGAGGCGACGATGGCGACAAGAACCGCGACGCTTTGGTCCCCGAGGCTCGAGATGTGGCGGACGATGCCGACACCAGCCGGGACGAAGAGCAGCGACAGATGCGCAAGCAGCCCGCGCGCCGTGTCCGCGAGCATCGCGTGAAGCGGCGGCCAGAGAAGGAACGTCAGGAACAGGGCGGCGAACCCCAGCACGGGTCCGGGCAGGCTGAGCCCCAAGGCGCGCGCGGTGACTTCACCGGCGAGTTGGTATCCCAGCAGGATGGCAATGGCTCGGATCATCGGGTCCCCGTTCGCGCGTCCGCCGATGGTAGCCGCGGCAGGGGCGAGCGCAACCGCACAAACGAAACGGGGCGAGCTTGCGGCCCGCCCCGTTCCGGTGATTGCAGTCGGTTACTCGGCGGGCACGGCGGCGGCCGTGGTGGGCCCGAAGTGCTGGCGGTTCAGGCGGAACACCAACCAGACCATCGACCACTGGAAGGCGAGCGCGATGGCGATGACGACCCAGTAGGCGACCGAGAACTTGTCGACGATCCCGGCGGCGACCAGACCCTTGTGCAGGAAGAACTGGGTGAGCACCGAGATCGCCACGCCGGGGCAGACCAGCGCGTAGGAGCCGGGCGAGGTCTTGGAGCCGAAGACGAAGTCCTTGAAGTATTCCTCGCGCTTGAGAACGACGAGGCCGAGACCCAGGAACATGACCTGCACCGATACGAGGCGGGCGAGGAAGATCATGGTGTCGGCGGCACTCGTATGGCTGTCGAACGTCGTGTGCATCCCGTGGTCCTGGCGCAGGAACATGATGCCGAGAATGGTCATCAGCGGGATCAGGATCATCAGCGTGGGTGCCGATTCCTTGGCGGTGCCGTAGTGCAGCATCGAGTTGAAGGCGGTGAACAGCGCCACGGCGGCGTAGATGATCGCGACGGTCGAGAAGAAGGTCGAGCCGATCAGTGCCACGCCGACGACGAGCGCATTGGTCGACATCGCGGCCGGGGCGGCGAGGCCGACGGCGACCATGGCGAGCGCGAAGGTCGGCAGCATCTGCGCGAAGCTGTTGTGCGCCGTCACGTCGAAAAGCCCGCCCTTGGTCAGCACGCGGCCAAGGAAATCGCCGATGATCGACAGGGCGAAGATCCCGATGGCGAGGAAGGCGGCCATGGCGAAGGGGAAGAGGATCTCGACGATGCTCCACAGCCCCGGCACGAAGACGAGGCCGACGATGAACAGCCCGTTCACCGACATGGCGAGCGCCAGAGGATAGGCGAGCAGGGTGGTTTCGGCGTTGGAGTTGCGCAGTTTCTGGTAGCCTTCGGATTTGCGGAAGCGGTTGAAGGCCGAGATGTTCCAGAACAACTTTTGAAGATTGATGAAGGCGAAGACCGCAATGCCGGACATCGCGAGGATGATGGCGGTCTTGAGCGGTGCGCCCCCGGTCGAGAAGGCTGCCATGATGTCCTCGAAGATCGGGACGGGACGGCCCGGGTGCGGCACCCAGAACATGAGGTACATGAAGAACGTGACCGAAAGGCCACCGGCCCCGACGGAGGCGAGGAAGTAGAGCGGCGAGTAATTGTCCGCTGGACGGTTCGTTTGCATGGCATATCCCTTCAAATTCACGAATTGGAATATGTTGTAAGTGAAACGATCCGGGGTTGGGCTGTGACAAGGTGATGCAGGGGCAGGCGGGGCGTTGTTAACGGCGGATTAACCAAGACACGGTTTGATGGCGTCATGCGGATACTGTTTCTTCTCACGGCCCTCGCGCTCATCGGCTGCAACAGCCCCAGCCCGCGGTTCATGGATTCGCCTCATGTCGAGGTGGAGGTGGACGGCAGCCGGTTCTCGGTCTGGCGAGACGGTGACCGGGTGGAGGTGATCCGGACTTCGCCGGAGGTTTTGCCCCGGTTGTCAGTCGTGCTCGCCCGCGCCGAGGTGGCGATCCAGCGGGCGACCGGGTGCCGGGTCTGGTCCGGGAGCCTGAAAGGCGATCAGGCGGTCGTGACCGCACGATTGGCCTGTGGCTGACCTGTCCCAAAGGTGCCGCGCACGGCGCGGCGCATGGAAAGCTCAGAACCGCCGTCGGCGGCTCTGAGCGGTGTGCCTCCGGCGGGGATATTTCGGGACCGGAAAGAGCTAGAGCCGTTTTTCGAAGGTGATCGAGGTCGGGCGGGTGTAGCCCGGATGGGCCGTGACGGCGATCTTGGTGAAACCGAGGTGACGGAACGTGGTGTGGTTTTCGGTGAGTTCGATGCGTGATTGCAGCGTGAGGCGGTCGAAACCGAGCGCGCGGGCGCGGGTTTCGGCATGGGCGACGAGGGTGCGGCCGTGGCCCTCGCGCCGGGCCGTGGCGGCGACGGCGAGTTTGCCGAGATAGAGCGCGGGGGCGTCGGGGGTCAGGAAGATGCAGGCTTCGGGGCGTGTGGCATCGCCAAGCGTCCAGATTTCGCCGGTCGCGATCTGGTCGCGGATGCTTTCGGTCGTGAGCCGAGTCATGGAGGAGGGCGGGTCGATCCGGCCCTCCATATAGGCGAAGCAGTCGCGGATCAGGGCGAGGAGGGCGGTAGGATCGTCCCCGTCCTGCATCCGGCGGGGTGTCATGCCAGCGCCTCGACCAGCGCACGGGCGGAGTTGGAGCGGGGGGTCCAGAGGCCACGCTCCATCGCTTCGGACAGGCGCTGGGCGATTTCGGCAAGAGCGGGCGCGTTGTGGCGTTCGATGAAGGCGCGGGTGTCCTCGTCTTCGAGAAAGGCCGCGTGGACAAGGTCGAAGTGGTGGCTTTTGACCGCGCCGGTGGTGGCGGCGAAGGCGAAGAGGTAGTCGACCGTGGCGGCGATTTCGAACGCGCCTTTATAGCCGTGGCGTTTGACCCCGTCGATCCACTTGGGGTTCACGACGCGGGAACGGACGACGCGGCCGATTTCCTCGTCCAGCGTGCGGATCACCGGGCGTTCGGGGCGGGAGTGGTCGTTGTGGAAAACCGGGCGGTCGCGGCCCTGAAGGGTCGAGACGGCCGCCGCCGCGCCCCCTTCGAACTGGTAGTAGTCGTCGCTGTCCAAGAGGTCGTGTTCGCGGTTGTCCTGGTTCTGGACGATGGCTTCGGTCTGGGCGAGGCGTTGTTCCAGCCCTTCGCGGTCGCGGGTGCCGGTGGCATCGGCGCCATAGGCGTAGCCGCCCCAGTCGAGATAGGCGTCGGCGAGGTCGGCTTTCCGTTCCCACAGCTTTTCGTCGATCATGGCTTGCAGGCCCGCGCCGTAAGCGCCGGGCTTCGAGCCGTAGACACGGGACCGCGCTTCGCCTGCGCGGGCGCGGGCGGCGGCGGGGTTGTCGGCGTCGGGCTCGTCTAGGTTCTGGACGGCGCGGGCGGCTGAATCGACCAGAGCGATGAGCGAGGGGAAGGCGTCGCGGAAGAAGCCCGAAACGCGGAGGGTGACGTCGACGCGGGGGCGGCCCAAGGCGGTCGAGGGTATGATTTCGAACCCGGTGACGCGGCGGTTTGCAGCGTCCCATGTCGGTTTCACGCCCATGAGGGCGAGGGCTTGCGCGATGTCGTCGCCGCCGGTGCGCATGTTGGCGGTGCCCCAAGCCGTGACGAGCATTGTGCGGGGCCAGTCGCCGTGGGTCTGGAGGTATTTGTCGATCAGCAGGCTCGCGGATTTCCAGCCCAGTGCCCATGCAGTGGGCGTCGGGACCGCGCGGCTGTCGACCGAGAAGAAATTGCCGCCGGTGGGAAGCGTGTCGAGCCGCCCGCGCGTGGGCGCGCCGGAGGGTTTGGGGGCTACGAACCGGCCTGCGAGGGCGGTAAGGAAGCCGGTGCCTTCGTTCGGGCCGCAGGTGGTGACGGCGGGGCGGACGGTGGTTTCGATTTCGTCCATGACGGCGCCGCTCATCGGTCCCGGCGGGATCGCTTCGCCGTCGATGAGGCGGGTGGCGAAGTCTTCGAGCCGTTCGACGGTGTCGCCGTTGGTGCGCCATGTGCCGCCGGTGAGGGCGTCGGGGCGGGGGCCGTCCCAAGGGGCCGCCATGTCGCAGTCGAGCGGGTCGAAACTCATGCCGAAATCGGCGGCCAGCGCGCGGATGAGCGAAGCGTTCGGCCCCTTGCCGTCGCCGCGCGGGACGCGGACGAGGGCCTGCACGAGATCACGCTGAAGCCGCCCTTCGGGGGACTGGCCGAAGACGTGGAGGCCGTCGCGGATCTGCGCCTCTTTCAGCTCACACAGATAGGCGTCGAGCTTGGCGAGGTCGGTATCCTCATCCTCGCCCGACATGCCGACGTCGGCGTCGAGCCCGGTGGCGGCGGTGAGGGTCAGGATCTCACGCCGCAGGTGGTCGATGCGGCGGGGGTCGACGCCCGCGGCCTCGTAATATTCATCCACCAGCGCCTCGAGGTCTTTCAAGGGGCCATAGGTTTCGGCGCGGGTGAGCGGCGGGGTCAGGTGGTCGATGATGACCGCCTGCGTGCGCCGCTTGGCTTGGGTGCCTTCGCCCGGGTCGTTCACGATGAAGGGATAGATGTGGGGCATCGGGCCGAGCACGGCCTCGGGCAGGCAGGTGTCAGAGAGCGCCAGCGCCTTGCCGGGGAGCCATTCGAGGTTGCCGTGCTTGCCCATGTGGACGATGGCGTTCGATCGGTGCACGTCGCGCAGCCAGATGTAGAAGGCGAGGTATCCGTGGGGTGGGACCAGATCGGGCGAGTGGTAGGTGTCGGTCGGGTCGATGTTGTAGCCGCGCGCGGGCTGGAGGCCGACGACGACGTTGCCGAAGGTCAGGACCGAAAGCTTGAACCGCCCGCAATCGACCTCCCCCGGCTCGAAGAACGGGTCCGCCTCGGGTCGGCCCCAGCGTTCTTCGATGCGCTGGCGCACCTCCCACGGCAGTTGACCATAGGCGATCTGGTAGTCCGCCATCGAAAGGTCGACGCCTCCGGTGCGTGCGACCCGGTCGGTGAGCCAGTTGGTGGGGCCCGCCATGATCGCCTGCATGAGCGTGTCGCTGTCGGCGGGGGCGTTCTGGACGCGGTAGCCTGCGGAGGCGAGCAGGTTCAGCGCTTGGACCGTGGCGGCGGGCGTGTCGAGGCCGACGCCGTTCGCAAGCCGCCCGTCCTTGTTCGGGTAGTTGGCGAGGACCAGCGCGACCCGGCATTCGGGCGCGGGGGTGGCGCGCAGGGTCGCCCAGTTGGCGGCGAGGCGGGCGACGAAATCGATCCGGTCGCCTTGGGCGCGATAGGTGGCGATGGCGCATTGGGTGGCGTCGTCGTAGTAGGCCTCGCCCTTGAAGCTGATCGCGCGGGTCAGCACCCGCCCGTCGACCTCGGGCAGGGCCACGTTCATCGCGATGTCGCGGGCGGAGAGGCCGTTGAGACCCGCGGCCCAAGCCTCCTCGGAACTGGCGGAGAGGACGACCTGAAACACAGGGGCGGCGTTAGCGGCCTGCATCGCCAGCGGGTTTTCCGGGCTGTCGTCACCCTGATGCGGGCTGCCGACGGCGAAGGAGGTGGCGTTCAGGATGACGCTGGGCGGCGACTCGGTGAACAGGTGTTCGAGGGTCGCGGTCGAGACCGGATCCTTGAGCGAGGCGACGAAGATGGGGAGCGGGTTCAGGCCCTGCCGCAGGAGCGACTTGACCATGCGGTTGATCGGGTTGAGGCCCGCGCCTTGCACCAGCGCGCGGTAGAAGACGAGGGGGACGACGGGCGCCTCGGGCATCCACATCTCGCGGATGGTGGCGAGGTCCGAGACGCCCGCGCCGGGCCAGTAGACGCCCGCGCGCAGGAGCGGGCTGGCGGGGGCCGGTTTCTCGCCCCCGTCGAGCATCGCGCGGGCATAGGCGAGGAAGTTGGTCGCGTTCTGCGGCCCGCCCTCGACGAGATAGGCCCAGAGCGCGGCGTAGTCTTCGTCCGAGACGGTCGAGAGCGCTGCGAGTTCGGCGTCGGGCTTGTCGTCGCCGGGGAGCAGCGCGAGGGGCACGCCCGCCTCGGCCATGTGGGCCGCATATTGCTCGGCCCCGTAGCGCCAGTAGCCGGTGCCACCGAGCACGCGGGCGATCACGAGGCGGGACTGCTTCGCGCAGGTGTCGATGTGCAGGTCCACGGACATCGGGTGATTGAGATGCGTGAGGTTCGCGAGACGCAGGGAGGGAGGCGCGTCCAGTTCCGCGCGCGCCTCGGACAGCGCGGCAAGCTCGGTATCGGCGGCGGAGATGAACACCACATCGGCCGGCGTCTGGCCCAGATCGACGGCGTCCTTGCCATCGTCGATCTGGCCGGGGGTCGCTGCGAGGAGGTGCATCAGTCCAGAACCTTGGTCATGAAGAGGCTGATCCCGTCGTCTTCGTAGTCACCGAACGCGCCGGAGCGTTTGAAGCCCTGACGTTCGTAGAGCCGGACGGCGGCGGCGAGTTCTTCGCCGGTCTCCAGATGCAGCACCGGCAGCTTTTCCTCTCGTGCCGTGTCTTCGATCATGCGGAGCAGCGCCGCGCCCACGCCTTTGCCGCGCGCGGCGTCCGAGGTGAACATGGCTTTCACTTCGCCGTAGCCGTCACGGATGGCGAGCGCACCGACGCCCAGCACCGTGTCGCCTTCGCGCGCGGCGAAGAAGCGGATGTCGGGGGCGGTCAAAGCCTCGGTCGGCAATGCGTGGTTGTTTTCCGGCGCGTAGGTTTCCGCCTGCAACGCCTGCGCCTGTGCCAGAAGGGCCGAGGGCGCGGGGTCGAGCGGGTTCGCCGGTTCGACGATCAGCATCAGGCCTGAAGCGCGGCCTCGATCCGCGCACGGTCGAGCCCGGTCTGGCCGATCACAACGAGCCGAGTGGCGCGAGGTGAAGCGCCGAAGGGCTGGTCGAAATAGGTGTCGACGCGCGGCCCGACCGCTTGCAGCGTCAGGCGCATCGGCTTGCCCTGAACGGCGGCGAAGCCCTTGAGCCGCAGGATGCCGTTCTGTCGGATCACGTCTGCGACCTGCTCGGCAAAGGCTTTCGGGTCCGCGATTTCCCCGCGCTCCACCACGAACGACTCGAATTCGTCATGGCCGTGATCGTGCTCATGGTCGTGGTGATGATCGTCGTCGTGGTCGTCATCGTCATGGTGGTGATGATGGTGGACCTCGTGCCGCCCCTCCATGCTGGTTTCGGCGGCGGCGCCCTGACCCAGCAGCACCTCGATCGGGAGGAGACCCATGGAGGTCTTGACCACCTGCACGCCCTTGCGCGCTTTGCCCGACAGTTTGCCGGTGAGGGCCGTCGCCTCATCCTCGCCCAGAAGGTCGATCTTGTTCACGACGATCATGTCGGCGCAGGCGATCTGATCCTCGAAAAGCTCGGACAGCGGGGTTTCGTGGTCGAGGTTCTCGTCGGCGCGGCGCTGGGCTTCGACCGCCTCGAGGTTCGCGGCGAAGACGCCTTCGGACACCGCCTTGCCGTCGACCACCGTCACGACGCCATCGACGGTCACGCGGGTCGAAATCTCGGGCCACTGGAACGCGCGCACCAGTGGTTGCGGCAAGGCGAGGCCGGAGGTTTCGATGACGATGTGGTCGGGGGGCGTTTCGCGGTCGAGCAGCTTTTCCAGCGTCGGCACGAAATCTTCGGCCACGGTGCAGCAGATGCAGCCGTTCGACAGTTCCATCACGTCGTCCTCGGTGCAGGTTTCGTCCCCGCAACCCTTGAGGATGTCGCCGTCGACCCCGAGGTCACCGAATTCGTTGATGATAAGCGCGATCCGCTTGCCGTTCGCGTTCTGGAGCATGTTGCGGATCAGCGTGGTCTTGCCAGCGCCGAGGAAGCCGGTGACGACGGTGGCGGGAATCTTGGCACGCATGGCGGTCTCCGATATGGGGCGTTAGGGGCTTGTCGCCCGAAACGGCGTGGAAGGAAAGGGTATGGCAGGGCGCGTGGCCGTCTGCATCGGGTGCGAAGGGGGCACGGCTTTGGCCGATGCGCTTGGCACGAAGATGGAGGTGGAGCGGGCGCATTGCATGAATGCCTGCGCCCGTCCTGTGTGCCTGTCCGTGCGCGAAGAGGGCAAGGCGGCATACCTGTTCGGGGATGTGGACCCCTCGCTCGTCGGTGAGGTCGAGATGTTTCTCGACCTGTACGACGCGGCGAAGAAGGGGATCATCACCGACGCCCGGGATCTGGAACGGTTGAGGTTCAAGCTCATCGGGCGCATCCCGGCCTAGTCGTCCTGTCCGACGAAATACCCGGCGATGGTGCCGAGCACGACCCAACCCACCGCGGCGAACCCAAGCGAACGGGTCGCGAAATGAGCCGCCAGTTCCGGGGCCGCGACACCGTAGTAGGTGTCGAGATGCGGCGCACCGATCACGTGGGGCAAGAGCAGCAGCACGATGGCCGCGCCGATCGCCCAGACTTGCGGCACGAAGGCGATGAGCCAGAGTGCCAGCGCGGTGACGACGATGGTGCCGCTCCACCAGATCTGACGTGGCAGCACCTCGGCCGCGATGGTGCCGGGCAGTTCCGGCGGCAGGCCGATGGCGGGCGCCAGTTGCACGGCGACGAAGCCAGCGACACCCCAGACGATCCCGCGGCGCGCGTCGACCTTGTGCCCCTGCCGCAAGGCCAGCGCCATGAACCCGGACAGGATCAGCGCATAGGCGGTGTAACTGACCACGTCGAAGGTCACCGTCATCAGGTGGCGCGACCAGTCGGTGCCCAGACCCGGCGTGCCGGAGGGGCTTTGCGGACTGCCCGCACCGAAGTGGACCCGCGCCCCGGTTTCGTAAAGCTCGCCTTCCAGAATGTACGGAATGACGAACGCGAATTGCAGCGCCGCGGCGATCACGCCGGACGCGACACCGGCGATCAACGCGCCGGTCAGCAGTTTCTTAAGCATGGAAGATCAGCTGCCTCAGTGGCAGGGGAACGCCATTGCGTGACGCTGATCGTGGGCCGCGTCGTGCAGCACGGTCGCCTGCGCGTAACCGGCGGCAAAAAGCAGAACCGCGCCGAATGCCAGAACGGCGAAGATCGCACCCAGACGGGTGTCGGCTTGAACGGCGGTGGTGCGGATGGTCTTGGTCGACATGTCTTGGTCCCTCATTGGCCCGTCTCCCCGACGGGTGGGGTTTCGTTTCACATGGCAGGTCTCCTGGCTTTGCGGGTCGTCGCGCTTCGCCACCTTCCCGAGCCGAGGCTCAGTGGTATCCGGCGGGCGCTCGCCGCGTCACAGTCGCGGGGGCGGCTGCGGCTGAAGGCTCCGGTTTGGATCACCCCTCCGCATTCCCATATTCTCCCTTGGCGCTTTGCGCCGTGTCGGGAACCATGCCTTATCCTTGTGGCGCGGCGGATGGGGGCGGGTCAAGCGCGATCATCGTTGCGGCGTCGCCGTGACGCGCCGGATGCCGCTAGAGGCCGATGCTGCGTCGGTTTTCTTCCGTGTCTTCCATCACGTGCCAAACCGTGACCGCGTCTTCGATCACTTCCACCCGCCAAAGCGCGGGACCGGCGAGGCGCGGGTCGTCGCAGACCGAATGGCCGCGAATCATCGCATGCGCCCCTTCCGCGTGGATATCCTCGAACACATTCTTGTAGCCGGGAAAGGCTGCGAAAAACCCGCGCCAAGCGGCCAATACGTCGTCCTTCCCGCGCACTTCGTGTCCGGCCGGGTCGATGAACACGTGATCCGGCGCGACAAGGGCGCCGAGCGCGCCGAGGTCGGCCCGCGTGATCGCGTCATTGAAGGCGATGAGGGTTTCGCTGGTCGTCATCCACCGAGTTTACCACAGGTCGCTGTGTCAGGTTTGTGACAATATCTTGTGGATAACCCGCTCACGCCTGCCATATCCTGCGCTCCTGCGTTGACTCCGCGCTGCGGCGTCGGGATCATGCCGGGATAACCCGGAATCAGGATCCGCTCCCCGTGCAGTTCACCCGCCTGCGCCTCAATGGCTTCAAAAGCTTCGTCGACCCGACCGATCTGGTGATCGCGAACGGGCTTACGGGCGTGGTCGGCCCGAACGGCTGCGGCAAGTCGAACCTGCTCGAAGCTTTGCGCTGGGTCATGGGCGAAAACCGCGCCAAGGCGATGCGCGGCGACGGGATGGAGGATGTGATCTTCGCGGGCACCTCGTCACGCGGCGCGCGCAACTTCGCCGAAGTGGTGCTTCAGATCGACAACTCGGAACGTCTGGCCCCGTCCGGGTTCAATGAGACGGATATGCTCGAGATCGTGCGCCGGATCACGCGCGATGCGGGCTCGGCCTACAAGGTAAACACCAAGGACGTGCGCGCGCGCGACGTGCAGATGTTGTTCGCCGATGCCTCGACGGGCGCGCATTCGCCCGCGCTGGTGCGGCAGGGGCAGATCTCGGAACTCATCAACGCCAAACCCAAGAACCGTCGCCGGATTTTGGAAGAGGCGGCGGGGATTTCGGGGCTGTATCAGCGCCGTCACGAGGCGGAGCTGAAGCTCAAGAGCACCGAACAGAACCTTGCCCGCGTCGATGACGTGATCGAGCAACTGGCGACCCAATTGGGGCAACTTGCCCGGCAGGCGAAACAGGCGCAGCGGTATCGCGAAATCGGGTCGCAGCTTCGCACCTCCGAAGGTCTGCTGCTCTATCGCCGCTGGAAAGAGGCGGATGAAGCGCGGGCCAAGGCGCAAAAGGCTCTGACCGACATGGTGCGCGCCGCCGCCGCCGCCGAGGGCGCCGCCCGCTCGTCCGCCAAGGCGCGGGTCGAGGCCGAGGACAAGCTGCCGCCCAAGCGCGAGGAAGAGGCGATCGCCGCCGCCGTGCTGCAACGGCTCACCGTGTCGCGCGATCAGTTGACCGAGCAGGAGGAACAGGCCGCGCGGCGGATCGAGACGCTGACGAACCGGATCGAACAACTCACCCGCGACATGGAGCGCGAGGAATCGCTGAACAAGGACGCGGGCGAGACCATCGAACGGCTCGAATGGGAGCGCGGTGAGTTGGCCAAGGCGTCCGAGGGGCACGAGGGGCGGCTGGAAGAAGCCGCCGATGCCGCCCGCGACGCCAAGCGCGTGCTGGGCGAGCGTGAGGATGCGTTGAGCCAGTTGACCGAAGATGTCGCGCGGCTGGCCGCCCGGCACCAGTCGGCGCACCGGCTGCTGGACGATTCGAAAAAGACGCTTGAGAAGTCCGAGGGCGAAGCCGAGCGGGCGCGGGCCGCCGTCACCTCGGCCAAGGCCGCGCTCGACGCGGCGAAGCTGGCGTTTTCGGAAGCCGACTATGCGCAGACGCAGGCGACCCAGATGGCCGAGGCCGCCGAGGCCGCGCTGGTCGATGCCGACGAGGCGCGGGCCGCGGCGCAGGGGCGCGAGGCGGATGCGCGGGCTGAACGATCCGAGGCCGAGGGCGAGGTGAATGCACTTCGGGCCGAGGTCATGGCGCTGGCCAAGGTCATCGAACGCGACACGGCCGAGGGCGGGCAGGTGCTGGACCTCGTGCGCGTGAAAAAAGGGTATGAGGCGGCGCTCGGCGCAGCCCTGTCCGACGATCTGCGCGCGCCTGCGGTGGACGACCCCGAGGCGTCGGGCTGGCTGACCCTGCCCGGCTATTCGGATGCGCAGACGCTGCCCGAGGGTGTCGCGGCGCTGACCAACTACGTCACCGTGCCTGAGGTTCTGGGGCGGCGCATGTCGCAGGTCGGGCTGGTCGAGGCCGAAGATGCCGCGCGGCTGCAACCGCTTCTGCGCCCCGGTCAGCGGCTGGTCACGATCGAGGGCGATCTGTGGCGGTGGGACGGTTACCGTGTCGCGGCCGAGGATGCGCCGTCGGCGGCGGCGCTGCGTCTGCAACAGATGAACCGGCTCGAGGAACTCAAGCAGGATCTGGAGCGCGCCCAGTCGCGCGCCGATGGGGCCATGCGGGCGCATGAGGCGCTGCGCGAGGAGCTGACACGTGCGACCGAGGCTGACAAGGCCGCGCGTGAGGCCCGTCGCGATGCCGACCGGGCCGTAGCCGACGCCAACCGGGCGCAGTCGCGGGCCGAAGCGGATCGTAACATCGCGGAAGGCAAGCTTGAGAATATGACCCTCGCCGTCACCCGGCACGAGGACGAAGCCGCCGCGGCGCGCGCCCGTCTGACCGAGGCCGAGAAGGCGGTGAAGGATCTGCCGAACCTCGACGATGCGCGGGCCGAGGTGGAAGACACCAAGATGACCGTCGAAGCCGCGCGGATGACGATGATGTCCAAGCGGTCCGCTCATGACGAGGTCAAGCGCGAGGGCGAGGCGCGGGTGAAGCGGTCGCAGGAAGTGACCAAGGAAATCTCCGGCTGGAAGCATCGTCTGGAAACCGCGGGCAAGCGGATCGCGGAACTGGGCGAGCGCAAGGCGGCGTCGGAAGTCGAGTTGAAGGACGCGCGCTCGGCGCCTGAGGAACTCGCGGCGAAGCGTGACGAGCTGTCGCGCCAGATCGCCGAGGCCGAAGCGCGCCGCGCCAAGGCGCAAGATGCGCTGTCGGCGGCGGAATCGGCCCTGCGCGAGGCACAGATGGCCGAACGCGATGCGGAACGTGAGGCGGGCGAGGCGCGCGAAGCACGGGCGCGGGCCGAGGCACGGGTGGACGGAGCCAAGGAAACCGTCGCTTATGCGGTCGAGCGCATTCAGGACGAGATGGAGA
Organism: Maritimibacter alexandrii; assembly: GCF_005871115.1. Classification (NCBI taxonomy): domain Bacteria; kingdom Pseudomonadati; phylum Pseudomonadota; class Alphaproteobacteria; order Rhodobacterales; family Roseobacteraceae; genus Maritimibacter; species Maritimibacter alexandrii. The sequence goes on along the minus strand of NZ_SWKQ01000019.1, from coordinate 28,700 downwards.
CGACGCCCGAGCAGCTTCTCGAAAGCCTCGACGTGGTGCCGGATCAAATGCCGTCGTCCGAGCAGATCGAAGCCGATGTGAACCGCCTGAAACGTCAGCGCGACGCGCTGGGCGCGGTGAACCTGCGTGCCGAAGAAGACGCCAAGGAAGTGCAGGTCGAGCACGACACGCTGGTCAGCGAAAAGTCCGATCTGGAAGAGGCCATCGGCAAGCTGCGCCACGGCATCGCATCGCTGAACCGCGAGGGGCGCGAACGGCTGCTGACGGCGTTCGAGCAGGTGAACGAAAACTTCGGCACCCTCTTCACCCACCTTTTCGGCGGTGGCGAGGCGAACCTTGTGTTGGTGGAATCCGACGACCCGCTCGAAGCCGGGCTTGAGATCATGTGCCAGCCGCCGGGCAAAAAGCTGTCGACCCTCAGCCTGCTCTCGGGCGGCGAGCAGACCCTGACCGCGCTCGCCCTGATCTTCGCCGTGTTCCTTGCCAACCCCGCACCGATCTGCGTGCTGGACGAGGTGGACGCACCGCTCGACGATGCGAACGTCACGCGCTTCTGCGATCTTCTGGACGAGATGACGCGCAAGGCCGACACCCGCTTCCTCATCATCACCCACCACGCGGTGACGATGAGCCGGATGGATCGCCTGTTCGGCGTCACCATGCAGGAACAGGGCGTCAGCCAGCTTGTCAGCGTCGATCTGAAGAAAGCCGAGGCGCTGGTCGCCTGATCCGGTTTGCGATGTAGCGATTCCCCGCTAAGCTGCCTGTAAGGGGCATTCAGGGAGAGCGTTATGTCACGCAAAGTCATTGCGGCCGTCTTGGCCATTCTTGCAGCGCCGGCACTGGCACAGGAACAGAAGTCGCTGGAATCCAAGCCGCTCGACGCGCCCGCGTCGGTTCAGGCGCCGACGTCGGACCGCGTGATCGCCTCGGACCCGCAGACCTTCGTGGCTTTCTTCGAAGATGCGGGGATGCCGGCCCGACTGACCGAAGACACCGTGGGCGATCCGCTCGTCGAATATCGGTCGAACGGCGACAAGATGAGCCTGTTCTTCTATGACTGCGAGGACAACGTCGATTGTCAGGCGGTGCAGTTCTACGCGGGCTACCGCGCCGAGAACGTGACGCTCGAAACGATAAATTCGTGGAACACCGACCGCCGCTTCGTCCGGTCCTACCTGACCGACGAGGGCGTCGCGCGGATCGAGATGGATGTGGCGACCAGCAACGACGGTCTCAGCACCGGCGATTTCGACGCGCTGCTCGAATTGTGGCTCGACAGCGTGGTGCTGTTCGAGGACCACATCAAGTGGTGATGGTCAACGCCATCTGAACCATTGGGAGATCATCCTCCAACCGTCGCGACACTTCGCGGCGACTGGTGGTGATGGCACCGGACGAACAACGATTCCGAAAATGGATGGTGACACTGGAAGCGGCTTCGCTGCTGCTCGCGATCATCAGCCTCAGGATTGGCCAGTAAGCTGAGAAAGAGAAGCCCCGCAGAGTAGCAGCTCTGCGGGGCCGTTTTTTCGGTGATAACACTGAAAACACTTTCCGATTGCTTCAGTGAATACCACGTTTCTTGATTTTCCTTAAATGCGCGCCCGCCAATATGGTCAAAGCGCGTTCAGCAGCGCCGCCGTCGGCCAAGCATCCGCCGGAAGGCCGAGCCGCACCTGTTCGGCCTGAACCGCCGCGCGGGTGCCGGAACCCAGAATGCCGTCGATCTTGCCCACGTCGTGACCGCGCGCCTGCAATTTCTGCTGAAGCGCCTTCATCTGGCCGCCCGAAAGGCCCGGTTCGGGGTTGCCCGCGTCGTAGACCGGGGCGCCTTCCAGCCGGGTGGCGAAATAGGCGGCGGTCAGGACATAGGTGAAGCTCTGGTTCCACTCGAAATAAACGTCGAAGTTGGGATAGGCGATAAAGGCCGGCCCCTTGCGCCCCTGCGGCAGGATGATCTTTCCGGGCAGGTTGGTCGCAAGCTGGCCGTTGCGGGCCTGCACGCCCATCTGCTGCCACTGGCTCGTGGGCAGGCTGTTGTCGGTGCCGGTCTTGGACCAGTCGAGGTTGTCGGGCACGATGACCTCTTGCAACCAAGGCTCGTTGGGGCGCCAGCCGAGGTTCGACAGCATGTGACCGCCGGACATGAGCGCGTCGGGGGCGGACGTTTTCAGCCGGACATGCCCGTCGCCGTCGCCGTCGACACCGGCCTCGATGATGTCGGCGGGAAGCATCTGGACCATGCCGATTTCGCCCGCCCAAGCGCCCGTGGTGCCCGTGGGGGAAAAGTCGCCATGCGTGTAAAGCTCGAGCGCGGCCAAGACCTGCGGCTGGAACAGGCCGGGGCGGCGGCAGTCGTGGCTGAGGGTCATCAGCGAGTTGAGCGTGTTGAAGTCACCCTGAAAGCCGCCGAAATCGGTCTCGAACGCCCAGAAGGCGGTCAGCACCCCCCGGCTCACGCCATACCGGCTTTCGATCTGGTCGAAGATCGCATCGTAACGCTGCATGTTCGCCTGACCGTTCTGCATCCGGTTGGCCGAGATCAGCGAGCGCGAGAAGTCGATGAAGGTCTTCTGGAAAAAGCCCTGCCCGCGATCCGCGTTCAGCGTCGCGCCGTCCTGACGGGCCGAGGCGAAGAACTGGTCGACGGTGCCGCGATCATACCCCCGGCTGACCGCCAGCTCTTTCATCCGGCCAACGAAGTCAGACCACGATCCGCCGCATTGGATCAGCGGGGCGGGGATCGCCTGCGCGGATGCGCTGACGGGAAGGGAAAGCGCAAGGGCTGCGGCGGCGAGAAAGGTCTTCATTCGAAACTCCGGAATCTTGGTCTCTGCGACCCTAGCAAACCGGGCTCACCAGACAACCGCGATGATGAACACGAGAACGAGAAGGGCGACCCATGCGCGCCAAAGCACCGACACGGCGCGGTCGATCTCGGGCGCGCCGATGTCGCGTTCGCCGTGTTCGTTGACGAAGGGAAAATCGCGCCGCGCGCCCTCGTAGCTGCGCGGCCCGGACAGCGCCACATCAAGGCTCACGGCCATCGCGGCTTCGGGCCAGCCCGCGTTGGGCGAGCGGTGCAGGGGCGCATCGGCGGCGATGGTGGCCCAGCCGCCGGGGCGGTGATTGATGAGGAAGATGAGGCCAGCGGAAATCCGCGCGGGAATCCAGTTCAGCACGTCGTCCAGCCGCGCGGCGGCCTTGCCGAACTGTTCGTGGCGCGGGGTGCGGTAGCCGATCATGCTGTCGGCGGTGTTCACCATCTTGTAGGCCAACAGGCCGGGAAGCCCAGCGACGAGGAACCAGAAGGCAGGGGCCACGACCCCGTCGGAGAAATTCTCGGCCCCGCTTTCGATCGCGGCGCGGGCGACATCGGCATCGTCCATGTCCGTGGTGTCGCGGCCCACGATCTGCGCCACGGCGCGTTTGCCGTCACCCAGCGACCGGGTGAGGGCGTCGGCCACCGCTTCGACATGATCGACGAGGGAGCGGTGGGCGAGGAGGATCGCGGCGACGAGCGCCTCGACCAGCCAGCCGATCTGGCCGAGCATCCAGCCCAGCGTGGCGGCGAGGCCCGCGAGCGCGGCGATGGTGACCGCGCCGGTCATCAGCCGGCCTTTGCCCGCGTTCAGCTTGTCGTCGCACCAGCCGACCGCGCGGCCCATCAGCACGGCAGGATGCGGGACGCGCCCCCAGATCTCCTCCGGCTCACCCGCCACGGCGTCGATCAGCAGGGCGAGGATCAGGACGGCGGCGAAGCTCACAACGCGGCCTCCAATCGGTCCCAGCCGTGCTCGGGTGGGAGACCCAAGCGCATCCACCGGGGTTCGTAGGGAAACACGCGGGTCCAGACGTGGGATTTGGCGAGCCGGTCCTGCCACGCTGCCGCGTCGCCCACATCGTAGAGCCGGAAAAGCGCGGTGCCGCCCACGACCTCGGCCCCTTTGGCCTGCATCATGGCGTCGAGGCGGGCGACGTCGACGTGAAGCCGCTGGCGCGTGCGGTTGGCCCAGTCCATGTCTTCGAGTGCGGCGCGGCCAGCGATCAGCGCGGGGCCGGAGACGGGCCACGGGCCGAGCATGTCGCGCAAGCGGTCGATCAACGCTGGGTCGCCGATGGCGAAACCCAACCGCAGACCTGCAAGACCCCAGAATTTCCCGAGCGATTTCAGAATGAGGGTGCCGGGTTCGGTGGCCTTACCGCGCACGTGGGTGTTGCCCAGAGCGATGTCGCAAAAGCTTTCGTCGATCACGGTGAGTGTGCGGGGGTCGGGGTCGTCACCGCTCCACAGCATGCCCGTCGGGTTGTTCGGATGGACGACGACGCGGGCCTCGGCGGGGCCGGAGCGCACAACCTCCCACCCTGCGATGTCGAAGGCGGCGGCGTGTTCGTTGTAGGTGCGTTCCGCGATCTGCACGCGGGCCTTGGGCGCCAGTGCCGGGATGCGCGCGATCAGGGCGGAGGCGCCGGGGGCGGCCAGAACGGCGGCACCGGCCGGGACCATCCAGAAGTCGCGCGCGGCGGCTTCCAGCGCGTCCATCGCGGCGCGGTCGGGCAGGGCCTGCCAGGCTTCGGCGGGGATGGGGGGGAGCGGGTAGGGCCGGGGGTTGATGCCGGTCGACAGGTCGATCCAATCCGCGCGGGTGCCGCCGAAACGGGCAATGGCGGCATCGAGACCGCCGCCGTGATCGCGCGGCGTGGTCATTCGCCCTCGGGCAGAGGGGGATGACGCGTGACGAAGTGCCCCTTCACCGCGACCGGCCACGTCCGGTAGGGCACCTGCCCGGTTTCGCTTTCCGAATGCAGAACGGCCCAGTCCACGATGCCCTGCGCCGCCTCGCCCGTGGGCTCGAACCGCCCGAGTGTGTAGTTCAGCTTTCCGGCTGCCTGCACCGCGACGTTGCAGGAGTGATCGCATCCCATCAGGCAACTCGTGCGTCGAACACGCAGCGCGGTGCCGTCGGCGGCGGCTTCGACCAATTCGGCAAGCGCCTGCCCGTCGGTGCGCTCGACCCCCTTCGCGGCCCAGTCGTCGCGTTTGCAGGTGTCGCAGATGGTGATCCAGGTCGGTGTCATAGCGGTCCTTTCGCGCCCCGCATGAAACCCAAATCGGCCCCGAAAGCAATGGGACCGGGCCGTTATCCAAGTTTATCGGGTCAGGTTTCCAAACCCGTAGGGAAACGTTAATTTCCCGTGGTGATGCGCATGGTGTAGAGTGAGGTTACACACGCAACCGGAAAGCGAGTGAAGCCGAGTGATTCTTTGGATGTCCTGATCGTAGAAACGGATCCGGATCTGGGACGCCTTTGGCAAAGGCATCTGGAACGGGAAGGGGCGAGGGTGACCTTGACCCAGACGGCCGAGGCCGGATTCGACCGCCTGCGCGAAGGGCATGTCGACATGATCGTCGCGGACCTCGACCTGCCGGGTTCGGGCGCGATGGCCGTGGCGGATTACGCCGCTTACCGGCATCCGGCCGCCAAGGTCGTGTTCGTCACCGCGTCGTCCTTTTTCTCGGACGGGCTGGTGTTTTCGATGAGCCCCAATGCCTGCGCCTTCCTGCCGTCCAAGACCCCGCCCGAGGACCTTGCGACCATCGTGTCACATCACGGCGACAGGGTGGCCAAGCACTGACACGACAATTGGCGGATCGCCTGCGCACCGCTACGCTCGCCCCCGTGAACGGAGGAGAGTTTCATGTTGTTCTGGATTTTCGCCGCGCTGATCCTGCACGCGGTCTATGTCTTCACCCCGACGATGCTGTTTTTCCCGACCGAAGGCGTGTCGCGCCATATGGGCGGGCGGGACGATCTGCCCGAGCCGTCGCCGGTGACGGGCCGCGCGCGCCGCGCCCTTGCCAACTGGCAGGAAAGCCTGCCGGTCTTCATCGTGCTGGCCTTGCTCGCGGTGGTGCGGGACGCCGACGCCACGCTGGGCGCGGCGATTTTCGTGCTGGCGCGGGTGGCGTATCTGCCGCTCTACATGGTCGCGATCCCCGGCCTGCGCACGCTGGCCTGGGTGGTGGCGGTCGTCGGGCTTTTGATGATGGCCTTCGCGCTGGTCTGAGGTTTCGGGGCAGCAAGCTGCCCCGACCCGCTGGAGGGGCCAGCCCCTCCAGACCTCCCCGAGGTATTTGTAGACCGAAGAAGGGGTCAGGGGCGTGACATCTTCCATGCGTCGCGCACGCCGGGTGAGGCCGCGATGGCGGCCAGCATCGTGTCGAGCTGGTCGGTGGTGCCATAATCCTCGAACAGGGCGCGGTTCGAATTCAGGATCGCCGCAAGAGCCTTGTCGCGAAGTCCCGTCGTCAGCCCTTCCTCGATCGCGCGCGAGTCGGGCGTTCGCGTCACATGAAAGGCGAAGGTCGTGTCATGGGCATGGGCGAGCGGGGTGAACCAGTCGCGCATGAGCAGCATCTGGGCCATTACCCACGGCTCGCGCCAATGCATCGCGCCGCAGTGCACGACGATGGCACCGGGCTGGAGCGCCTGGTAGAACCTGCGCGCGATGGCGTCCAGCGTCGCGGTCGATTTGGAGGCGTCCACCACGAGGATTTCGATGGGTTCACCCGGCCAGACCGTGTCTTTCAGGTCTTCCTTGTGAAGCGAGATGCGATCCTGCCACGGGCTAAGAAGCGCCGTCGCGGCCGGAAGCAGGTCTTCGCCCTCGAACCGGGCGACCCCGGCGGGGTAGAGAAACCGGCGCTTCGTCGCCTCGTCCGCGCCGAACCGGTCGTAGGCGTGGATGGGCGCACTATGCCCGGCCTCCCGCTGACCTTCGGCCAGCCGCGCGGTCGACCCGCCCGCGAAACACCCCAGATCGACGACCGCGCCGGTGCCTTGCGCCCATGCGGCGGTGAGCCAGTAGAGCAGAAGTTCCTCTTCATGGGCCAGCATGGTCGGGACCGCTCTGGCCGGACCGAGCCGGTCGGGCCCGCCCGCCAGCCACGGGCTTTCGTCGAAAACGGACGTGTCGCGCAATGTCATGGAATGCGATTAGCACGGCGCCCATGACCCGCCAAGCCGGGCGCGAATTGCCCTTGAAACGGGCGGCGGGCTGTCGTATCTCCCAGCCCGGTCCTAGGGGTATAGCTCAGCTGGTAGAGCGACGGTCTCCAAAACCGTAGGTCGCGGGTTCGAACCCTGCTGCCCCTGCCACCACCTTCCGCAAAGCATTGAATTGCTACGGTTTGCCGCATCGGTGGGGCCGATTCCCCCGCATTTTCCCCGTGTCGGCCCCAATCACGCCCGATTTCGCCTGTTGTCTTGTGTGTGGCGAGTTTGCTTCGGGGTTCTGGCGTGCAAAGGCTGATCATCCTCTTTTTCCTGCTGCCGTGGTGGGCCTATGTCCCGATCGCGGGCGGCGTGGCGTATCTGGGGAACGAGGTCTACAAGCACGAACTCGAGACCGAAGCGGAGCGTGAGGCCGCGCTGGATCTTGGCGCGCCGTTTCCCGTCGATCTGTCGCTATTCGACGAGGACGTGCATATCGGGCCTGCCGGTGAAGTGAACGTGCTGGGCTGGATCAACACCGACTACAACTACACGCTGACCAAGCGCACGAACGGGGTGAAAACCTCGGAGCGGTATCTCTACATGGTGTTCGGCATGGGCGACGATCCGTCGTCGCGGACCGTGCGGGCGGCGATCGTGCTCACCGAGCGCGACAAGGATTACTTCGTCGATCACATCGAAGATTACATCGTGTCCTATCAGAAGGAGGAGCCCCTGTTCCGGCTAGGCGGGTTCGCCTCAGGGTATGATTCCATGTCCTCGATGGTTTCGGATGCCATCGAAGAACAGGGTCTGCGAAAGGCTGACGACTTCTTCTACCTCGAACCCTTTCTTGCGGGGCGGGAAGCGGCCTTGGCCGCGCAGGGCGCGCCGGAGCTGGCGCGCAAGCAGTTCTGGGCCGCCGCGCTGGCCATCGCCCTGTTGGGTCTCGCCAAGCGCGTCTTCGGCTGGGGGCGCAAGCCGAGCGAGGCGTCCCGCGCCATCGACCCGCGCAAGGCCGTGCAGGTGCAGCCGCCGGCCGGGGCCAACAAGGCGCTTGATTACGATTACACGTTCAAGGCCAAGCGTCGCGACGTCGAACTGTCGAAGGACATCTCACCCGACAGCCCGCTTGGGCGGCTGGCGACCCGTGGCGCGCCGGTCCAGGCGCCGGGCGACGCGGCGGAGGGGGCCGAAGCCGCGCCGGAACGCGTGCTGACGGGCGAGGCCGAGGCGGCGGTCGCCGCGCATTTTGCGCTGAAGGGACATTTCAGGAAAACGCTCGTCCGGCTCGTGCTTCTTGCCGTCGCCGCGGGTTCGGGCGTCTGGGTGGTGGCTCAGAAATACGGGCAGGACTTCGCGGTGCTCGCGGCGCTCCTCGGGTCCGCCCTGCTCGCGCTGTTCGCCATCGGGGCGGTCTTCGCGTTTTTCGTCCGGATCGGTTCACGTCAGAGAGCGATGCGGGCCGCCGGCTTGTCGATGAATGATCTGCGCGCGATTCTGCGCGGTGACCGATCGGTGGGCACGATCGTTGACAGTGCCGAACCCGAACCGGCGTTGGCGACAGCGGCGGGCGAGCCGGAGCCTGAACTCGCGCCTGCGCGCCCAAAGCCCGCGCGTAGGGGCAAAGGGGCACGGGCGCTTTTCGGCCTTGCAGCCCTGCTCGCCGTGATCGGTTACCTGAACTCCAAGGGCACGGCCCTGGTGAGCCTGCCGATCAACGGTTTCGATCCGTTCGCCCAACCGATGCCGCTGTTCGCCGTTGCCGGTTTTCTCATGGCGCTTTCGGTCCTGAGCGGGCTGGGCAAGTCGCGAAATGCAAAAGGCGATGCGCCGCAGATCATCCCGCGTGTCGCGGACCCGGCGACAGGGGCCACGCCCCAGCCTGTGCAGAAGGCGGCCGAGCGCCTGTCTGGCAGCCGCGCCTGGGTGAAGTCGGCGGGGCGCGGCAAGCCGTCCACCCCGACGGCGGTCAACGCGGACATGCGCGACCGGATGAAAGCGGACCCGTTCGACCGTTTCGCGGAACAGGCGCGCGCGCTGAGATAAGGGCGAAGGGCGCGAACATGCGGATGCGGGTTGAAAACCCGCGCCCGGTGGCGTATCTGCCCCTCGTTCACGAGAAGGCACGATCATGGCAAGAACCAACCCGTTCCAGTTCATTCAGCAGGTCCGTTCCGAGGTGTCGAAAGTCACCTGGCCGACCCGCCGCGAAGTCATGCTGACCTCGGGCATGGTCATCGCGCTGACCGCGCTGGTCGCCGTGTTTTTCTCGCTCGTCGACCTTGCGATCCGCTCGGGTCTGACTGGGCTCCTGTCCTTCCTCGGCTGACACGTCCCCCGGCCTTTCGCGGGATCGGGCCTTGGCGCGCCGAGGCTTGAAAATCCGGCGAGAGGGGGGTATCTGACCCACCATTCCCCATGAGGCGTGCAATGATTCGAGTTGCACGCCCGTTTTTTAAGTCCGGGGCAAAAGTTGAAAAAGGCGGCTCGCGTCGCCCGCAGGAACAGGACAAGCACGATGGCGAAACGGTGGTATTCGGTGAGCGTTCTCTCGAACTTCGAGAAGAAGATCGCCGAGCAGATCAAGACCTCCGTGGCGGAAGCCGGGCTGGAAGACGAAATCGACGAAGTGCTCGTTCCGACCGAAGAAGTCATCGAAGTGCGCCGCGGCAAGAAGGTCACGACCGAGCGCCGCTTTATGCCCGGCTACGTGCTGGTCCACATGGAAATGTCGGACGAGGGCTATCACCTCGTGAACTCGATCAACCGCGTCACCGGGTTCCTCGGGCCGCAGGGCCGCCCGATGCCGATGCGCGATGCCGAGGTCGAAGCGATCCTGGGCCGCGTCGAGGAGGGCGTGGAAGCGCCGCGTACGCTCATCACCTTCGAGATCGGCGAAAAGGTCGCGGTCACCGACGGCCCGTTCGAGGGCTTCGACGGCATGGTCGAGGGCGTGGACGAGGACAACCAGCGCCTCAAGGTGTCGGTGTCGATCTTCGGTCGCGCCACTCCGGTCGAGCTGGAATACACGCAGGTGTCCAAGCAGGGCTGATCCCCTGCCGGAATTTCGGAAAGGCGCCGCGACCCTGTGGCGCCTTTTGCATGTCTACCGTTCCATCGCGCCCTTGCCCGCGAAGATCTTGTCGCGGAACTTTTCGATCCGGGCAAAGCGGGTCTCGGGCTTCTTGGCCTGAGCCAAGTTGAAGGCATAGCTTTTCTGCCGCCCCGGCGTGAGTGCGAAGAAGGCTTCGGCAAGCTCGGGGTCGCCGTCCAGCGCCTCGACCAGTTCGTCGGGCATCTCGATCTCGCGCTCGACCTTGGGGGGCTTCACGCCGCGCTCGGCGTAATCCATCAGCTCGGCAAGGTAGGCTCGGATGATCGGCTCCATCTTCGCGGGGCCGTCGTTCGTGGTGAAGTAGAGCACGTTCTTCACGACCGAGTTCGGCCCGGCGGTTTCCAGCACCCCCTCGGGGTCTTTCAGAAGGCCGCCGTTCATGAAGGTGAAGCGGTAGTCGCCGCGAAACGCGCCCATCATCGCGATGTTTCGGTCCGCGTGCATGTAGACGGGATGCGCCCATTTCACGTGTTCTGACAGGCCCATGTCGAGACAGATCTGCCGCAGCTTGTTCTGGCCCTCTTTCCACTGCTGGATCGAGCAGTCCGGGGTGTCGAAGCGGTCGCAACGGCCGCAGCCACGGGTGAAGTAGTCTTCGATGTCGGTAATCATCGCCATCAGTCGCGGGTCTCCATCAGGCAGAAGCCATTGCCGAACGGGTCGGCGCAAAAGGCGGTCTTGGGGCGGTTCTCCATGTCGAAGACCTGTTCGACGGTGCCGCCTGCGGCTGTCAGACGGTCGAGCGTTTCTTTGAAATCGTCGACCTCGATGTCCATATGAACGGGCGTCCAGTGGCGGGTGTAGTGACGGCGGTCGTCCGTTTCGGGCGCGGGCTGTGAGCCTTCCGGTTTCTGGATGATCCCGAATGCCTGTCCGCCGCTGCCGCGCAGGACGGCGTAGGTTTCGATGGGCCGGGCGACCTCCTGCACGCCGAAGACATCGGTGTAGAACGCGATGCCTTTGGATAGGTCGGGCACGTCGATGGAGACGGAATACTTCATGGCGGAACGCTAGCCTGCGCGGGGCCGACCCAAAAGGGGGGAATCGCTTGCAATGTGTGCCCGAGTTGCGTATTGCCGCCCCGTTCAGGGACGCCCGAGAGTGATCCCTGTCCTATTCGTGTGGGAGGCGAGGCGGTCGCGATCGTCGGACCTGACCACGGCAACATCAAGCTGACGGGCGCGCCCTGAGGCTGTTGGAAGAAGGAGAGGCCGGATGGCCAAGAAACTTGCTGGCAAGATGAAGCTGCAGATCCCTGCAGGTCAAGCCAACCCGTCGCCGCCCGTGGGCCCCGCCCTGGGTCAGCGCGGCATCAACATCATGGAATTCTGCAAGGCGTTCAACGCCAAGACGCAGGAGATGGAGCAGGGTGCCCCTTGCCCCACCGAGATCACCTACTATCAGGACAAGTCCTTCACGATGGACATCAAGACGCCGCCGGCGTCGTACTTCCTGAAGAAGGCCGCCAAGCTGAAGTCGGGCGCGAACAACCCGGGTCGTGAGACCGTGGGCACCGTGACCGCCGCTCAGGTCAAGGAAATCGCGGAAGCGAAAATGAAAGACCTGAACGCGAACGACGTCGAAGCTGCGATGCAGATCATCCTGGGTTCCGCCCGCTCCATGGGCATCGAGGTGAAGTAAGATGGCAAAGCTCGGAAAACGCACCGCCGCTGCCCGCGAAGCTTTCGCGGGCAAAGAGTTCGTCACCGTCGAGGAAGCCGTCGCGCTGGTGAAAGCCAACGCATCGGCCAAGTTCGACGAGTCGGTCGAGATCGCCATGAACCTCGGCGTCGACCCGCGTCACGCCGACCAGATGGTCCGTGGCAAGGTCAGCCTGCCGAACGGCACCGGCAAAGAGGTCCGCGTGGCCGTCTTCGCCCGTGGCGACAAGGCTGAGGAAGCCAAGGCCGCTGGCGCCGACATCGTGGGCGCCGAAGACCTGATGGAAACCGTGCAAGGCGGCAAGATCGACTTCGACCGCTGCATCGCCACCCCGGACATGATGCCCGTCGTCGGCCGTCTGGGTAAGGTTCTGGGTCCGCGCAACCTGATGCCGAACCCGAAGGTCGGCACCGTGACCATGGACATCAAGGAAGCCGTGGAAGCCGCCAAGGGCGGTGAGGTTCAGTTCAAGGTCGAGAAGGCGGGCATTGTCCACGCCGGGATCGGCAAAGCCTCGTTCGACGAAGGTAAGCTGGCCGAGAACGTCCGCGCTTTCGTGGACGCCGTGTCGAAAGCCAAGCCGGCCGGCGCGAAGGGGTCGTACCTGAAAAAGGTCTCGATCTCGTCGACGATGGGACCGGGCGTTTCGATCGACGTCGAGAACGCCACCGGCAACTGAGCCGACGGAAAGACAGAATGACGAAGGGCGCCTTTCGGGGCGCCCTTTTTCGTGCCGTGGACGGACGCCCGGCTGCGACACCGCGCGTCAGGTCAAGAGCTCTCTCGGGAATGTCCTGCCGCTGGCCGCGTCGAGATGTTCATGGTTTTCGTTCAGGAACCACGGCACGATGAACAACCTTCCCCCCTCGGCGCGCATCTGGGCGTGGAGCGACACATGCTCGCATATCACCATGCCCTGACTTCCGCGGGACCGATAGGTTTTGCCGCGCAACGCCGCCGTGCGATACAGCCCCGCCCCACCGAAGGCGGAGTCGACTTCGATCCACGGATAATCCGCAGGGATTTTGTATTGAAGCCGGTGGACATACCGGATTTTCAGCTCCTGCCGCGATCTGGGCGTTCGGTCGAACGGGTTGAGGCGGCTGAGAAGCTTTTTGAACCTCGGGCGTCCGGCGACCTGCTTCCACTCGTGGTTCAGTTTCGGCATGAAATTGTAGTCGCACCAGTTTGGCCGTCGGAGCGCGTAGATATCGAAATAGGCGTTGGGCTGGTTCGCGAACACCGCCTGCCAGTCGCCGTGCGCGTCATCCATCAGGCGTTTGACGACGACCGGGTCCAGCGTGTTGTTCAACCCATCCATGTCGAGGATCAGCGTGAAGTCGGGCACGGACGGGGACGCGAAAAGGGCCTTCAGCGACGCCTGCCGCGCGACTGCAAGCCGATCCACCCGCTGCTCGTGTTCGGATGCCAACCCGTCCATGTTGATGATGGTCAGCGGCAAAGGTCCGTGCCGGGCTTGATTGAGCACGGCATCGGTGCCGTCGTCGTTGTCGTTCGTGACGATGATGACGCGCTCGAGCGTGACGGTAGCGGCCAGCCGTTCCATCATCGCGAAGGCTCCGGGCAGGTGGGGCGCGGTGTTCCGGGCGAGACCGATGATGGCGAGAGTCTTGTCTGGTCCCGACATGCGGAAATGTCCTGTCTTTCAAATAGAGCGATCAAATGGGGCCGAATGGAATGCGGCCCATGTTAGGTGAGGCTTGCGTGACCTGTCCATCCAGAGGCCGGAAGCAGGCGCGGATCGCGCCGCCCACTATCGGCGGCATTCGCGAGATATGAAGACCTTGCGGTTCAGCCAACAAAAAAGGGCGCCCCGCGAGGCGCCCTTTTTTCGTGTCTGTCCGGCGGTATCAATATTCGTAGAAGCGCGTGGTTTCGCCGCCCGAATAGTCGGAGATGAAGTTCTTCCCGTAGGTGTTGGGGAAGGACGACGTCTGGCCGGTGTCGTAGTCGCTCCGGTAACAGGTCGCGCCTTCGCAATCGAGAAATCCGTTTGCCGGGGCGTCGATGTCCCATTCGTTGCCGGTTTCTCCCAGTCCCGCAACTTCGACTTCCGAGATTGCGGTGCTGGTCTTGTCGGCCAGAGCATTCGTGCCGCCCGATACGGACAGCAAAACAGCGGTGCCGATGCCGACGATCGCGGCGGTGAGCACCACCCAGTCGACGGTCACGGCGCCGGAGGTATCCGACAGGAAATGGCCGAGCCGGCGCCGCTTGGCGGCCGGCATATTCTCAAGTTCGAAATCTGCGTTCATTCTGTCTGTCCCTTGCTATGCGGTGGTCGCATTAACCTTGATGCGATCTGAATAACCGTAATTTGCGGTCGAGATATAACTTTCCTGTGGTGCCTCGGGGGTGTTTTCACGGCGGATTTCAGCGGCGCCCGTGGTGGCGAAAAGGCGCGGGAATGGCGGGATTGTGTATCTCGATGCGCGGGCGCCGTGTCTCGCGGTCAAGACGGTGCCTCGATGAGTGACGGGTTCACAACTGCGCGCCGAGCCATTGCGCGGGCACGGCACCGCCCTATTGCGAGGTTTCGACAATGCCGGGGTGTGCCGCCCGACCGATTAAGGGGGCGACGCGGGCGGGGCAGGGGCATCCGCCCGCCTGCGAAATATGGTCTTTCCGCGTGCAAAGAGGCCACGCTCAACCGGGGCGGGCACAAATGTCTCGCCGTGTGCGATGTGGCATGTTATACTTATTGTACATTCGAGGGGACCGGGACGCGCGTGATGGCCTATCACGCGCTCGTGGCAATTTCCCCCTTTCCTTTTCACCGAATCCGCTCTACACCCCGCCGGGTCTGACGCCCTGACTCTGTCCGTGCGTCCGACGATTCGTCCGAGAAGGTGGGTGGAGCAATCCATAAATCCTGCCTGAGACGGGAAAGAACCAGATTTCTTCGGGCCGCCTTTCGGGGTGCCTCGGGTGATCTTGGACGGACCCGTAAGGACCCGACCATCGGGTGCCTGCACCCGGTGTAAATAGAGCCGGAGGGGTCGCACCCTCCATACTTGGAGTGAAACTGTGGATAGAGCCCAGAAAGAGAAAGTGGTCGAGGAACTCGGCCAGATCTTCGAAAGCTCTGGCGTCGTTGTGGTTGCCCACTACGAAGGTCTCACGGTTGCTGAGATGCAGGACCTCCGCGCACAAATGCGTGACGTGGGTGGTTCGGTGCGTGTCGCCAAGAACAGGCTCGCCAAGATCGCTCTGGAAGGCAAACCGGCGGCTTCGATCGCCCAGTACCTGACAGGCATGACTGTCCTCGCCTATTCCGAAGACCCCGTGGCTGCGGCCAAGGTCATGGATAAGTACGCCAAGGATAACGAGAAGCTCGTGATCCTCGGTGGTGCTATGGGTGAGGAAGCACTCGACACCGCTGGTGTCGGCCGTGTCGCCAAAATGCCGTCGCGTGAAGAGCTTCTCGCTCAGATCGCATCGTGCATTGGCGCGCCCGCGTCGAACATCGCCGGTGCCATTGGCGCTCCTGCTTCGAACATCGCATCCATCCTTTCCACCATCGAGGAAAAGGCTGCGTAAGCAATCTGAGGCCGACGTAGCGTTGCAATCGCTCACGTTGGAACACATCTGAAAGAACGGAAACAGTACTATGGCTGATCTGAAGAAACTTGCTGAAGAGATCGTGGGTCTGACCCTTCTCGAAGCTCAGGAACTCAAAGAGATCCTCAAAGAAGAATACGGCATCGAGCCCGCTGCTGGCGGCGCTGTCATGATGGCCGGCCCTGCTGGTGGCGACGCCGGTGCAGCTGCTGAAGAGAAGACCGAATTCGACGTCGTTCTCAAGTCGGCTGGCGGCAACAAAATCGCCGTCATCAAAGAAGTTCGCGGCATCACCGGTCTTGGCCTGAAAGAAGCCAAAGACCTGGTCGAAGCCGGCGGCAAGATCAAAGAAGGTGTCGACAAGGCGGAAGCCGAAGACATCAAAGGCAAGCTGGAAGCGGCAGGCGCCGAAGTCGAGCTGGCCTAAGGGCGAGGTGGGTTCGCACCCACCCTACGATATCGAGGCTGGGTCCGGAGAAATCCGGGTCCAGCCGAACCTGTCTTGGCGAGGGCCATTCGCGAAGCATCCGCTTCGGTGACCTTCCCCAAGGCGCGGTTCAAGGATCGGGCGGAAACCTGTGGGAAGGTTTCCAGGTATGGATCCGAACCCCCGTTTCGAACGGCGTGCAGGCCGGTGCCCCGGCGGCCCCGCGCGTCAGTGAGAAAGCAACAAAGGTGTCCACCTTATGGCGCAGTCCTACCTCGGCCAGAAACGTCTTCGTAAATACTACGGCAAAATCCGCGAAGTGCTGGAGATGCCGAACCTGATCGAAGTCCAGAAGGCCTCTTACGATCTTTTCCTCAACTCCGGCGACCAGCCCGAGCCCGCTGACGGCGAAGGCATCAAAGGCGTGTTCCAGTCGGTCTTCCCGATTTCGGACTTCAACGAGACGGCGACGCTGGAATTCGTCCGCTACGAGCTCGAGCATCCCAAGTACGACGTGGAAGAGTGCCAGCAGCGCGACATGACCTATTCGGCGCCGCTGAAGGTCACCCTGCGCCTCATCGTGTTCGATGTGGACGAGGATACCGGCGCCAAGTCGGTGAAGGACATCAAGGAACAAGACGTGTTCATGGGTGACATGCCGCTCATGACCCCGAACGGGACGTTCATCGTGAACGGGACCGAGCGCGTCATCGTCAGCCAGATGCACCGTTCGCCGGGCGTCTTCTTCGACCACGACAAAGGCAAGACCCACAGCTCGGGCAAGCTGCTCTTCGCCTGCCGCATCATTCCCTACCGCGGCTCGTGGCTCGACTTCGAATTCGACGCGAAAGACATCGTCTTCGCGCGCATCGACCGCCGCCGGAAGCTTCCGGTGACGACCCTGCTCTATGCTCTCGGGCTGGATCAGGAAGGCATCATGGATGCCTACTACAACACGGTCGACTACACCCTTGAGAAGAACAAGGGCTGGGTCACCAAGTTCTTCCCCGAGCGTATTCGCGGCACCCGTCCGAACATGGACATCGTCGACGCGGATTCCGGCGAGATCCTGTTCGAGGCCGGCAAGAAGGTCACGCCGCGCGCGGTCAAGAAACTGATCGACGAAGGCACGGTGAAGAACATCCTCGTGCCGTTCGACAACATCGTCGGCCGCTATGTCGCCAAGGACATCATCAACGAGGAAACCGGCGCGATCTACGTCGAGGCCGGTGACGAGCTGACGCTGGAATACGACAAGGACGGCGATCTGATCGGCGGTTCGGCAAAAGAGCTGATCGACGCGGGCATCACCGATATTCCGGTGCTCGACATCGATAACGTCAACGTCGGCCCCTACATCCGCAACACCGTGGCCGCGGACAAGAACATGAACCGCGACACCGCGCTCATGGACATCTACCGCGTCATGCGTCCGGGCGAGCCGCCCACCGTCGAAGCCGCATCGACCCTGTTCGACCAGCTGTTCTTCGACAGCGAGCGTTACGACCTGTCCGCCGTGGGCCGGGTGAAGATGAACATGCGTCTGAACCTCGACGCCGAGGACACGCAGCGCACCCTGCGCCGCGAAGACATCATCGCCTGTATCAAGGCGCTGGTGGAACTGCGTGACGGGCGCGGCGAAGTCGACGACATCGACCACCTCGGCAACCGCCGTGTGCGTTCGGTCGGCGAGCTGATGGAAAACCAGTACCGCGTCGGCCTGCTCCGTATGGAGCGCGCGATCAAGGAGCGTATGTCGTCGGTCGAGATCGACACGGTGATGCCGCAAGACCTCATCAACGCGAAGCCGGCCGCCGCTGCCGTGCGCGAGTTCTTCGGCTCCTCGCAGCTCTCGCAGTTCATGGACCAGACCAACCCGCTGTCGGAAGTCACGCACAAGCGTCGTCTCTCCGCGCTCGGGCCGGGCGGTCTGACCCGCGAACGTGCAGGCTTCGAAGTGCGCGACGTGCACCCGACCCACTATGGCCGGATGTGCCCGATTGAAACGCCGGAAGGCCCGAACATCGGCCTTATCAACTCGCTGGCGACCTTCGCCCGCGTGAACAAGTACGGCTTCATCGAAACCCCCTACCGCGTCGTCAAGGGCGGGCAGGTGACCGATGAAGTCCACTACATGTCCGCGACCGAGGAAATGCGTCACACCGTGGCGCAGGCGAACGCATCGCTCGACGAGAGCGGCAAGTTCGTGAACGAGATGGTCAACACCCGCCAGTCGGGCGAATACACCCTCGCGCCGGTCGACAGCGTCGACCTGATCGACGTGTCGCCCAAGCAGCTGGTCTCGGTCGCCGCCTCGCTCATCCCGTTCCTCGAAAACGACGACGCCAACCGCGCGCTCATGGGGTCGAACATGCAACGTCAGGCGGTTCCGCTTCTGCGGGCCGAGGCGCCGCTGGTCGGCACCGGCATCGAGGGCAAGGTCGCCGTCGACTCCGGCGCTGCCATTCAGGCACGTCGCGCTGGCGTGATCGACCAAGTGGACGCCACGCGTATCGTCGTGCGTGCCACCGCCGATCTGGAGCCGGGCGATCCGGGCGTCGACATCTACCGTCTGCGCAAGTTCCAGCGGTCGAACCAGAACACCGCCATCAACCAGCGTCCGCTGGTGAAGGTGGGTCAGGACGTCGAAAAGGGCGAAGTCATCGCGGACGGTCCGTCCACGGATATGGGGGAACTGGCGCTCGGCAAGAACGTCGTCGTCGCCTTCATGCCCTGGAACGGCTACAACTACGAAGACTCGATCCTGATCTCCGAGCGGATCGCGCAGGATGACGTGTTCACCTCGATCCACATCGAGGAATTCGAAGTCGCCGCCCGTGACACCAAGCTTGGACCGGAAGAGATCACCCGCGACATCCCGAACGTCGGCGAGGAAGCTCTGCGCAATCTCGACGAAGCCGGTATCGTCTACATCGGTGCGGACGTGGAGCCGGGCGACATTCTCGTCGGTAAGATCACGCCGAAGGGCGAAAGCCCGATGACGCCGGAAGAAAAGCTTCTGCGCGCCATCTTCGGTGAGAAAGCATCCGACGTGCGCGACACGTCGCTGCGGGTCAAGCCGGGCGACTACGGCACGGTCGTCGAGGTGCGCGTCTTCAACCGTCACGGCGTCGAGAAAGACGAGCGTGCGCTTCAGATCGAGCGTGAGGAAGTCGAACGTCTGGCCCGTGACCGGGACGACGAACTCGCCATCCTCGACCGCAACATCTATGCGCGTCTGCGTGACATGATCGAAGGCAAAACCGCCGTGAAAGGGCCGAAAGGCGTCAAATCGGGGTCGGTCATCGACGAGGCGCTGCTGGGTGAACTCAGCCGTGGCCAGTGGTGGCAGCTCGCCCTCGAGGACGAAGCCGACGCCCAGATGGTCGAAGCTCTGAACGCGCAGTACGAGGCACAGAAACGTGCGCTCGAGCACCGCTTCGAGGACAAGGTCGAGAAGGTGCGTCGTGGCGACGATCTGCCCCCGGGCGTGATGAAGATGGTCAAAGTCTTCATCGCCGTGAAGCGCAAGCTTCAGCCGGGCGACAAGATGGCCGGTCGTCACGGGAACAAGGGTGTCATTTCGCGGGTCGTCCCGATGGAAGACATGCCGTTCCTCGCAGACGGCACGCCTGTCGACTTCTGCCTCAACCCGCTGGGCGTGCCGTCGCGCATGAACGTCGGGCAGATCCTTGAAACCCACATGGGTTGGGCCGCACGCGGTCTGGGTCTGAACATCGACGAGGCTCTGGGTGAATACAAACGCTCGGGCGATCTGACCCCGGTTCGGGATGCGATGAAGCATGCCTACGGCGAAGACGTCTATGCAGAAGGCATCGAAGGCATGGACGAAGAGCGTCTGATCGAGGCGGCTTCGAACGTCACCCGCGGCGTGCCGATCGCAACGCCGGTCTTCGACGGTGCGAAAGAGCCGGAAGTGAACGACGCCCTTACGCGAGCCGGGTTCGATACCTCGGGTCAGTCGGTGCTGTTCGACGGCCGCACGGGCGAGCAATTCGCGCGTAAGGTCACCGTCGGCGTCAAGTACCTGCTGAAGCTCCATCACCTTGTCGACGACAAGATCCACGCCCGTTCGACCGGGCCCTACTCGCTCGTCACCCAGCAGCCGCTCGGTGGTAAGGCGCAGTTCGGCGGTCAGCGTTTCGGGGAGATGGAAGTCTGGGCGCTCGAAGCCTACGGCGCGGCCTACACGCTGCAGGAGATGCTCACCGTCAAGTCGGACGACGTGGCAGGCCGGACCAAGGTCTACGAGTCGATCGTCAAGGGCGAGGACAACTTCGAAGCGGGCGTGCCCGAGTCGTTCAACGTGCTCGTGAAGGAAGTCCGGGGTCTCGGCCTCAACATGGAACTCCTGGATTCGGAAGGGGAGCCGGATGAGTGAGGCCCTGAGCCTCACCCCATCCCCCCAACGAACCCAGATTTGAGGAAATCCAAATGAACCAGGAACTGACAACCAACCCGTTCAACCCGCTGGCGTCGCAGAAGATCTTTGACGAGATCAAGGTGTCGCTCGCGTCGCCGGAACGGATTCTGTCGTGGTCCTATGGCGAAATCAAAAAGCCTGAGACCATCAACTACCGGACCTTCAAGCCCGAGCGCGACGGCCTGTTCTGCGCCCGTATCTTTGGCCCGATCAAAGACTACGAATGCCTCTGCGGCAAATACAAGCGCATGAAGTATCGCGGCGTCGTCTGCGAGAAATGCGGTGTCGAAGTGACGCTCCAGAAGGTGCGCCGCGAGCGTATGGGCCACATCGAACTGGCCGCGCCCGTCGCCCACATCTGGTTCCTGAAGTCGCTGCCGTCCCGGATCGGCCTCATGCTCGACATGACGCTGCGCGATCTGGAGCGGATTCTCTACTTCGAGAACTACGTGGTGATCGAGCCGGGTCTGACGGACCTTCAGTACGGTCAGCTCATGTCCGAAGAAGAGTTCAACGACGCGCAGGACACCTATGGTGCCGACGCCTTCCAGGCGAATATCGGTGCCGAAGCGATCCGTGAAATGCTGTCGATGATCGACCTCGAGCAAGAGGCCGAAACGCTGCGCGCCGATCTGGCCGAAGCGACCGGCGAACTGAAGCCCAAGAAGATCATCAAGCGTCTGAAAGTCGTGGAAAGCTTCATCGAATCCGGCAACCGCCCGGAATGGATGATCCTGACCGTGATCCCGGTCATTCCGCCGGAACTGCGCCCGCTGGTGCCGCTGGACGGTGGCCGGTTCGCGACCTCGGACCTCAACGACCTGTACCGCCGCGTCATCAACCGGAACAACCGCCTCAAGCGGCTGATCGAGTTGCGCGCGCCGGACATCATCGTGCGCAACGAAAAGCGGATGCTTCAGGAATCCGTGGACGCCCTGTTCGACAACGGCCGTCGTGGCCGCGTCATCACCGGGGCCAACAAGCGCCCGCTGAAGTCGCTGTCGGACATGCTGAAAGGTAAGCAGGGTCGCTTCCGTCAGAACCTTCTGGGGAAACGCGTCGACTTCTCCGGTCGTTCGGTCATCGTGACCGGCCCGGAGCTGAAACTGCACCAGTGCGGTCTGCCCAAGAAGATGGCGCTCGAACTGTTCAAGCCGTTCATCTACTCGCGGCTCGAGGCCAAAGGTCTGTCTTCGACCGTGAAGCAGGCCAAGAAACTGGTCGAAAAAGAACGCCCCGAAGTCTGGGATATCCTCGACGAAGTCATTCGTGAGCACCCGGTTCTTCTGAACCGCGCGCCCACGCTGCACCGTCTTGGTATTCAGGCGTTCGAACCCACGCTGATCGAAGGCAAGGCCATTCAGCTTCACCCGCTCGTCTGTTCGGCGTTCAACGCCGACTTCGACGGTGACCAGATGGCCGTGCACGTCCCGCTCTCGCTGGAAGCCCAGCTTGAAGCCCGCGTGCTCATGATGTCGACGAACAACGTGCTGTCGCCCGCCAACGGTGCGCCGATCATCGTTCCGTCGCAGGATATGATCCTTGGCCTCTATTACATCACGATGGAGCGCAAAGGCATGGTCGGCGAAGGCATGGTCTTTGCCGATGTGGACGAAGTGCAGCACGCGCTGAACGCTGGTGAAGTGCACCTGCACGCCAAGGTCTCGGCCCGCATCAAGCAGATCGACGAAGAAGGTCAGGAAGTTTACCAGCGGTTCGAAACGACGCCGGGCCGTATCCTTCTGGGTGCGCTCCTGCCGCTCAACGCCAAGGCGCCCTTCGACCTCGTGAACCGCCTTCTGCGGAAGAAAGAGGTGCAGCAGGTCATCGACACCGTCTACCGTTACTGCGGTCAGAAAGAGTCGGTCATCTTCTGCGACCAGATCATGTCCATGGGCTTCAAGGAAGCGTTCAAGGCCGGCATCTCGTTCGGTAAGGACGACATGGTCATCCCGGACTCCAAGTGGACCATCGTGGACGGTGTCCGCGAGCAGGTGAAAGAGTTCGAACAGCAGTACATGGACGGCCTCATCACCCTTGGCGAGAAATACAACAAGGTGGTCGATGCCTGGTCGAAGTGTTCCGATCAGGTCGCCGACGCGATGATGGGCGAAATCTCGGCTGTGCGCGTCGACGACAAGGGCGCCGAGATGGAGCCGAACTCGGTCTACATGATGTCGCACTCCGGTGCGCGGGGTTCCCCGGCACAGATGAAGCAGCTGGGCGGTATGCGCGGCCTTATGGCCAAGCCGTCGGGCGAGATCATCGAAACGCCGATCATCTCGAACTTTAAAGAAGGCCTTACCGTGCTCGAGTACTTCAACTCGACCCACGGCGCCCGTAAGGGTCTGGCCGATACCGCGCTCAAGACCGCGAACTCGGGTTACCTGACCCGTCGTCTCGTGGACGTGGCGCAGGACTGCATCGTGCGTGACATCGACTGCGGCACCGAGCACGCGATCACGGCTTCGGCTGCGGTCAACGACGGTGAAGTGGTCGCGACGCTGGCCGAGCGTATCCTGGGCCGTGTGTCGGCCGACGATGTGCTGCACCCGGCCACCGGCGAAGTGCTGGTCGCCAAAAACGAGCTGATCGACGAGCGCAAGGCGGACATCATCGAGGAGGCCGGTGTCGCCTCGATGCGCATTCGCTCGCCGCTGACCTGTGAAGCCGACGAAGGCGTCTGCGCCAACTGCTATGGTCGTGACCTCGCCCGCGGCACCCGTGTGAACGTGGGTGAAGCGGTCGGCATCATCGCCGCGCAGTCGATCGGTGAACCGGGCACGCAGCTGACGATGCGGACCTTCCACATCGGCGGTATCGCCCAAGGTGGTCAGCAGTCGTTCCAGGAAGCCGGTCAGGAAGGTGTGATCGAGTTCCGCAATGCCAACACGCTGACCAACGCGTCGGGTGAGCTCATCATCATGGGCCGCAACATGCAGGTTGCGATCATGGATGAGAACGGCGTGGAGCGTGCGAGCTACAAGCCGGGCTACGGTTCGAAGCTGTTCGTCGAGGACAAGCAGAAGATCAAGCGCGGCGACAAGCTGTTCGAGTGGGACCCGTACACCCTCCCGATCATCGCCGAAGCGGCGGGTCAGGTGAAATTCGTCGACCTCGTGTCGGGCATCTCCGTCCGGGACGAAACCGACGATGCGACGGGCATGACCCAGAAGATCGTGTCGGACTGGCGTTCGGCGCCGCGTGGTTCGGACCTCAAGCCCGAACTCATCCTCGCGGGTCCGGACGGCGAGCCGGTGCGCAACGATCAGGGCAACCCGATCACCTATCCGATGTCGGTCGACGCCATTCTGTCGGTCGAGGATCAGTCGGACGTGCAGGCCGGTGACGTTATCGCGCGTATCCCGCGTGAAGGCGCGAAGACGAAGGACATCACCGGTGGTCTGCCGCGTGTGGCCGAACTCTTCGAAGCGCGTCGTCCGAAAGATCACGCGATCATCGCCGAGATCGACGGTTACGTGCGCTTTGGCCGCGACTACAAGAACAAGCGTCGCATCGCGATCGAGCCGTCGGATGAGAGCCTGGAGACCGTGGAATACATGGTGCCGAAGGGCAAACACATCCCGGTGGCCGAGGGCGACTTCATCCAGAAGGGCGAATACATCATGGACGGCAACCCCGCCCCCCATGACATTCTCGCCATTATGGGTGTCGAGGCGCTGGCCGAGTACATGATCGACGAAGTGCAGGACGTGTATCGACTGCAAGGCGTGAAGATCAACGACAAGCACATCGAGGTTATCGTTCGCCAGATGCTCCAGAAGTGGGAGATCATGGAAAGCGGTGAAACGACGCTCCTCAAGGGCGAGCATGTCGACAAGGCCGAGTTCGACGCTGCGAACGAGAAGGCTCTCGAGCGCGGTAAGCGTCCGGCAGAAGGTCAGCCCATCCTGCTCGGGATCACCAAGGCGTCGCTGCAAACCCGCAGCTTCATCTCGGCGGCCTCGTTCCAGGAAACAACGCGGGTTCTTACCGAGGCATCGGTGCAGGGCAAGCGCGACAAGCTGGTCGGCCTCAAGGAAAACGTCATCGTGGGCCGCCTGATCCCGGCGGGCACCGGCGGCGCGACCATGAAGGTCCGTCACATCGCGCAGGAGCGTGACCGCAAGGTCATCGAAGAAGCGCGGGCCGAAGCCGAAGCGGCGGCGGCACTGGCTGCCCCGGAGGAAGAGATCGATCCGTTCGGCGATTCCGGTCTGGTCGAAACGCCCGAAGCCGGCGGCGACGAACAGCCCTAAGGCTTTGACATGAAAAGGAAAGCCCCGCCGATCCGGCGGGGCTTTCTTGTTTTCGGAGGTTGCTATCGCGCGTCGGTTCGGGTGCCGGACGCTATTGCTCGATCGCGTAGAACTTCCCGTTGTCGAGCGCGAAGTCGAAGCCCCCGGTGCCGCTGCCTGTCGTCGTGCCGGTCATGGCGCTCGCGCGGCCCTCGCTCTTGAGGTTGCGGAAATCGCCGTTGAACCGGAGCGTCGCGTCGGATTCGAGACCGGTCGAGTTGTCGCGAATGTTGTCGGTGCCGTTCGCGGCCAGATCCGTGCCTGTCACCGTGCCGTTCAGGAACACCTCACCAGCGAAGGTGCGGTTCTGCGATCCATCGGCATTGTAGAGTGCGATTTCATCCACCGTGCCGCTGACGACCCCGGTGTTGAAGCTCTCGACCGTCATGTTCACCGCGCCGGTCATGAACCCCGCGATGTCGCCGGTCACGTCCGCGCCGAAGCCGCCGAGATAGTCGGCGCTTCCCGAGTTCGGCATGGTCGTGGTCGCCTCCTGACCCCGGACATACTGGAACGCGGACTGGAAATCGGCCTCGCCCGTGGCGTCGTCCAGCCGGGAGACGTCGATCCCCGGCGATGTGTCGAGAAGTTCGGCGCCCTGGCCGTTCGTGGCCCTGCCGCCGAAAATACTGCATCCGCCAACAGCGGTGCACGCGGCCAGAGCCGCAGTAATCTGAAGAAGTTTCATTGTCTGCTCGCCTCAAATGCGGTTAGGGTCGAGACCGTTGTTCGGTCTTCGAAATTGGGCCGAGTATCCGCCCAAAACCGCTTTTAAGCAAGGTTTTCCGGCTTTGTGCGCCGGTGCTGCGGATTCTGGCGCATCAGCGTTGACAAGCTATCCGACTCCCCATATACGGCGCGCACCCGGGCAAAGGGATACGTGTATCCGACCGCCCGTCTACAGATATGAAGTGGCCACGATCCGGGCCTTGTTGCCCCGATCCTCTGATTATCCACCGCGTCGCCCCGGCTGACTGGGGCGGGGGCGGTTCATTGCGTTTTTTGGACGCGAAAGACGCAAGTCGACTGAAACCGGGGCGCGCGCCCCATGAACATAAGTGTTGCAACACGGGGAACGAAGCCCAATGCCCACGATCCAACAGCTGATCCGCAAGCCGCGTCAGCCCAAAGTCAAACGCTCCAAGTCCCAGCACCTGGAATCCTGCCCGCAGAAGCGTGGCGTCTGCACGCGCGTCTACACGACGACGCCGAATAAGCCGAACTCCGCTATGCGTAAAGTCGCCAAGGTCCGTCTGACCAACGGCTACGAAGTCATCAGCTACATCCCCGGTGAAAGCCACAACCTGCAAGAGCACTCCGTCGTGCTCATCCGTGGCGGCCGTGTGAAAGACCTTCCGGGTGTCCGTTACCACATCCTTCGCGGTGTGCTCGACACCCAGGGCGTCAAAGATCGTAAGCAGCGTCGTTCGAAGTACGGCGCGAAGCGTCCGAAGTAAGGAGAGACTGGTATGTCCCGTCGTCACGCTGCTGAGAAGCGCGAAATTCTGCCTGACGCCAAGTACGGCGATAAGGTTCTGACCAAGTTCATGAACAACCTCATGGTCGACGGCAAGAAGTCTGCCGCCGAGAAGATCGTCTACAACGCGCTTGGTCGCGTCGAAGACAAGGTGAAGCGGGCTCCGGTGGAAATCTTCCACGAGGCGCTCGACAACATCAAACCGTCGGTCGAGGTCCGCTCGCGCCGCGTTGGTGGTGCCACCTATCAGGTTCCCGTCGAAGTGCGCCCCGAGCGTCGTGAAGCTCTGGCGATCCGCTGGCTCATCACCGCCTGCCGCGCCCGCAACGAGAACACGATGGAAGAGCGCCTTGCCGGCGAGCTGCTCGACGCAGTCAACGGTCGCGGCACCGCCGTGAAGAAGCGTGAAGACACCCACAAGATGGCCGACGCCAACCGTGCGTTCAGCCATTACCGCTGGTAACCGAACACCGATAGAGGCCCATTCCAATGGCACGCGTATATCCCCTCCAACGCTACCGTAACTTCGGCATCATGGCTCACATCGATGCCGGCAAGACCACGACCACGGAGCGCATCCTGTATTACACCGGCCGGTCGCATAAGATCGGTGAGGTGCACGACGGTGCGGCCACAATGGACTGGATGGAGCAGGAGCAGGAGCGGGGGATCACCATCACCTCGGCTGCGACCACGACCTTCTGGCAGTGGCAGGAAGACCCGACCGAAGAAGGGACCGATGACACGAAGTTCCGCTTCAACATCATCGACACCCCCGGCCACGTGGACTTCACCATCGAAGTCGAGCGTTCGCTCGCCGTTCTCGACGGCGCCGTCGCGCTGCTCGACGGTAACGCCGGTGTCGAGCCGCAGACCGAAACCGTGTGGCGTCAGGCTGACCGCTACAAGGTTCCGCGTCTCGTGTTCGTCAACAAGATGGACAAGATCGGTGCCGACTTCTTCAACTGCGTCGAGATGATCAAGGACCGCACCGGTGCGACTCCGGTCCCCGTGAACTTCCCGATCGGTGCCGAAGACAAGCTCGAAGGCATCGTCGACCTCGTGACCATGGAAGAGTGGGTCTGGCAAGGCGAAGATCTGGGCGCCTCCTGGGTGCGCCAGCCGATCCGTGACGACCTCAAGGATCTGGCCGACGAGTGGCGTTCGCACCTCATCGAAAACGCCGTCGAAATGGACGACGACGCGATGATGGAATACCTCGAAGGCAACGAGCCCGACATTCCGACCCTGCGTTCGCTGATCCGCAAGGGCTGCCTCGACCTGAAATTCGTTCCGGTTCTGGGTGGTTCGGCGTTCA
The DNA here is from genome assembly GCF_005871115.1 of Maritimibacter alexandrii. NCBI lineage: Bacteria > Pseudomonadati > Pseudomonadota > Alphaproteobacteria > Rhodobacterales > Roseobacteraceae > Maritimibacter > Maritimibacter alexandrii. Next base: position 1,376 of record NZ_SWKQ01000019.1, on the reverse strand, counting down.
AGAACAAAGGCGTTCAGCCGCTGCTCAACGCGGTCGTCGACTTCCTGCCGAGCCCGCTCGACGTGGTCGACTACATGGGCTTCGCGCCGGACGACGAAACCGAAGAGCGCAACATCGCCCGCCGTGCGGACGACGAGATGCCGTTCTCGGCGCTGGCGTTCAAAATCATGAACGACCCGTTCGTCGGCTCGCTGACCTTCACCCGCATCTACTCGGGCAAGCTCAACAAGGGCGACAACATCCTCAACTCGACCAAGGGCAAGAAAGAGCGCATCGGTCGTATGATGATGATGCACTCGAACGACCGGGAAGAGATCGAAGAGGCGTTCGCGGGCGACATCATCGCGCTGGCCGGTCTGAAAGAGACCACCACCGGTGACACGCTCTGTGCCTCGAACGCGCCGGTCGTGCTTGAAACCATGACCTTCCCCGATCCGGTCATCGAAATCGCGGTCGAGCCGAAAACCAAGGCCGACCAAGAGAAGATGTCCCAAGGCCTTCAGCGTCTTGCCGCCGAAGACCCCTCCTTCCGCGTCGAAACCGACCTCGAGTCCGGTCAGACCATCATGAAGGGCATGGGCGAACTTCACCTCGACATTCTCGTCGATCGTCTGAAGCGCGAGTTCAAGGTCGAAGCCAACATCGGTGCGCCGCAGGTGGCTTACCGTGAGACCATCGGCCACGAGATCGAGCACACCTACACCCACAAGAAACAGTCGGGTGGTTCGGGTCAGTTCGCTGAAGTCAAACTGGTGATCTCCCCGACCGAGCCGGGCGAAGGCTACTCGTTCGAGTCGAAGATCGTCGGTGGTGCGGTTCCGAAGGAATACGTGCCGGGCGTCGAAAAGGGCATCAAGTCGGTCATGGACTCCGGTCCGCTCGCCGGCTTCCCGGTCATCGACTTCAAGGTCGCGCTGCTGGACGGTAAGTTCCACGACGTCGACTCGTCGGTCCTCGCGTTCGAAATCGCATCGCGGATGTGCATGCGCGAAGGTCTGCGCAAGGCCGGTGCGAAACTGCTCGAACCGATGATGAAGGTCGAAGTTGTGACGCCGGAAGAATACACCGGCAACATCATCGGCGACCTCACCTCCCGTCGTGGTCAGGTGTCGGGGCAGGAGCCGCGCGGCAACGCCGTTGCGATCAACGCCTTCGTGCCGCTGGCCAACATGTTCGGCTACATCAACAACCTGCGTTCTATGTCCTCGGGCCGCGCGCAGTTCACGATGCAGTTCGACCACTACGAACCGGTTCCGGCGAACATCTCGGAAGAGATCCAGTCGAAGTACGCATAAGCAGCGGTGCGGGGGAGCCCCCGCACCCTACCACCCCGTAGGGTGCGCCTCGGGCGCACCGCCAATGATAAGGAGGCCATC
>NZ_SWKQ01000017.1:0-504 GCF_005871115.1 Maritimibacter alexandrii | reverse complement strand
CGACATCGACGGCGGCGCGGGCGAGGACACGGCGCTCTACACCGGGTCGGGTTCGGGGGTGACGATCAGCCTCGCGGCGGGCTCGGCCTCGGGCGGCGACGCGACGGGCGACACGCTGACGGGCATCGAGCACCTGACGGGCTCCGACCACGGCGACACGCTGCGCGGCGACAGCGGGGCCAACACCCTGAACGGGCGCGGCGGCGCGGACATCCTGTTCGGCTTCGAGGGCAACGACAGGCTGATCGGCGGCGACGGCGACGACACGCTCCTGAACGGGGCCGAGGGGCGCGACGTCCTGATCGGCGGCGGCGGGCGCGATTTCCTGATCGGCGGGGCGGACGCGGACCGGTTCGTCTTCCGCGAGGGCGACACCGGGCTGGGCGCGGCGGCCGACCGGATCGACGATTTCGAGGCCGGAGTGGACCGCATCATCCTGCGCTCCATCGACGCCGACACGACCACGGGCGGCGATCAGGCGTTCACCTTCGGCGGCACGCTGAC
>NZ_SWKQ01000018.1:0-78508 GCF_005871115.1 Maritimibacter alexandrii | reverse complement strand
GGCTGGGCGCGGCGGCCGACCGGATCGACGATTTCGAGGCCGGAGTGGACCGCATCATCCTGCGCTCCATCGACGCCGACACGACCACGGGCGGCGATCAGGCGTTCACCTTCGGCGGCACGCTGACACTGAGCCAGTCGGGCGGCGACACCATCATCGCGCTCGACACCGACGGCGACACGGTGGCGGATGCGGAGATCTACCTCACCGGGCTACTCACGCTCACGGCGGGGGATTTCGTGCTGTAGGGGGCGGGGCGGGGCCAATCGGCTTTCAGGTCATACGCAATGCCGACCGACGGCGTTCGCAGGTCCGGCTCAACGCATCGCACTTCACCCGCGCGCGTCCTTACGCCCCGCAGCCGTTAGACCTGTTTCCGGGCCGAACCGTCCTTCAACGCCTCGAGTTGACCCACAAGCCCGGGCGGCGTTTCGGGCATGAGGCCCGACACCCAGTTTCCCACCTCGTCGGGACGTTCCGACACGAGCGTCTTGGCCTCCGAGGTCACGTCCGAAAGGGCCGAATAGACCAAAGCCAGTCGGACCTTCGCCTGCGCTTCGACACTGTCCACCAGATAGGCGCAATTGACGTTGGTTTTGCTCTTGTCGACCGTGCTTTTGAACATGGCGTGGCGCCGCATTTCCGCGTCCGTCAGGCCCGACAGATCGACCCCTCTGAGGTCGATGATGATCGTCCTCAAGGGGGGCATGTCGACGTCGTCGAATGGCGCTCCCCCGCTCAACAGGGCCCGGAATTCATCAAGGCTGAACGGGTCACGGACGCGAAGATGGTGAACGCCGAAGTCGCGCAGATACGTGTGGTCTATCATCCGTTTGCGTCCTGCATCCCGCGCCGATGCGCCCTGACCCGGAGGCCGTGCATCCTTTTGCAAAGAATATGTCGCCCGCGCTGCCTTGTCGATCAGCGACCGGGCTAATCGTCCGGGATGAACCGCCCCACAAACAAGGCGCTAGGGCAGGATCGAGAGCGGCAATGACCCGATCGCGCTGCCCAGACCGGTGGCGTTCGTGACGGCGCTGTCATAGCAGGCAATCGCGTCCCCCGGCAGAAGAAAGGGATCGTAGTCGTCCCGGTCGGCCCGGCGCATCATGCTTTCGATATCGCGTTCTATGACGGCGGAAACCCCGGTCATCGGGTTGCGGGTATAGAGCGCTGCGGAGCGGTGGGCGTTGGTCGTGCGGGTGCCGCCGACGCAGTTGGTGTCGATCACGGCCTGCATATAGCGCGTGCCATAGGGCACTTCGCGCACGTCCTTGCCGATCGCGGACAGGGCATTGCCCGCCGCCGGTTGCGTGAGGTTCGATAGGAACAGCGTGATGCCCGGCGGGCTGATCGGGCTGGGCACCATCAGGTGGTCCTGAAAGCACATGCGGCTGGGCACCGTGATTTCGTCCCCGGTCAGGAGCATGATGTCCGCCCGGTCGCGGCCCGTCAGCACTTCGCGCAGGTCGAGAACGTAGAGCTGTCCGTTGCGCCGCAGTTCGACGGCAGACAAGTCGGCATCCGGGCGGATACCGCCTGCGGCCCGGATCGCGTTGGCAAGGTCGCGCGCCTCGGTGGTGGCGCCAAGCGTGTCCTGGCGGCCCCGGTCGACCTCCCCTCCGTTGACGCCGCCAATCTCGACCGGGCGCGGTTCGAACACCGCCCCGGTCACGCCGACGCTGGCCGCCGCGTAGTCCTGCAAGCGGACCGAGACGAGCGGGCGGGTGTCGAAATATCCACCGGACACGAGGGCCGAGGCGATGTCCGCCTCGACCTCTTCGATCCGGCGCCCCTGTGCCACGACCGAAGACAGGTAGGGCAGACGGATAACGCCGTCGCGCGAGACCTCGTAACGGTCCGAGAACGTCTCGTCCCCCGACACCAGCACCTCGACCAGATCGCCGCGCGACAGGAACTCGCCCCGGAGCGCGAACACGGCCCCCACCGTGCCCTTGCCGCCTTCGAAGCTGTCGCCGACCTCGCCCCCGCGGGGCGGCAGACACTTCGAGGCGTTCATGTCGCGGGCGCGCAGGATCGGTGCGTCGTCGCGCGGCGCCGGTTCGCGATACTGTGCCTGATAGGCGTCGCCCTGGGCGACCGGCTCGATGTTGTCGTGATCCACGACGGCGGCGCAAGCGGTTAGGCCCAGCGCGGCGGCGCACAGGGCGAGAAGAGGTTTGGGGGCGGTGGTCATGGCAGCGTCATCGTCCGGTTGCTTCGGTGTCCCTGCCTTTTAGGCGCGCCCCTTGGACCGTGCATCGCGGCAGACGGGTGAACGGGCTACCCTGAAGGATAGGGGGTGATACGAACGTCCAAGCCGGCTCGCCCGTGGCGCGGGAGACAGGCGTCCCGCCAGCCTTCAGAACGGGGACACGACGATCTGAACCCGGACCCCACCATGCGCCCTGCCCTGCTCAACACCCCTTTCGCCCGCAATCTTGCGGCCTACGGGGCGTCCGAAGTCGCCGCCAAGGCGTCGCGGATATTCGTGGTCATGGCGGTGGCGCGCAGTCTGGGCGCCGAGGAGATCGGGATCGCGGCGGCGGCCATGGCGGCCTCGGATATCCTGAAGTCGCTTACCGAGAACGGGATCGGTCAACGCCTGATCGCTGCCCGCGAAAGCGACCTCGCCGGGCTGGCCCGCACCGCGCTGCGCCTGTTCTGGGTCTGGGCCGTCGCGCTGTTCATCATCCAGCTCGCCCTTGGTGCGGCTCTCGCCCTCGCCTCCGGCGACGTGATGCTGCTGATCCTCGTCGCCGTGCTCGCGGGCGAGTTCCTGTTCATGCCCGCGGGCCTCGTTCAGGCCGCGCTTGCGATGCGGGCCGGCAAGCTCAAGCAGACAGCGGCCATCGCCGGGGGACAGGTGGTCGGGGCGAACCTGCTGACGGCCGTTTTGGTGCTGGCCTGGCCTTCGCCGCTGGCACTCGTCTTGCCGAAACTCCTTTCGGCGCCGATCTGGCTTATCTCGATGCGGCGGCTGCACCCCTGGCGCGCGGATCGCAGCGCGCGCTTCGCCCCCATCCGCCCTTTCATCCGCTTCGGCGCGCCCGTGCTGGGGGTCGAAGTGGTCAAGGCACTGCGCCTTCATGCCGACAAGCTGCTGGTCGGTGCGCTGCTGGGGCCCGAGGCGCTGGGGCTTTACTTCATGGCCTTCAACGCCGGTCTCGGGCTTGCCAATTCGTTTTCCTTCGCCTTCGCAAGCGTGCTCTTCCCGCATCTCGCGACGGCAGAGGATCGTGCGGGCGCATTGAAACAGGCGTTCCTTATGGGGGCCGGGATCATCGCGCCGGTCGTGGTGCTGCAAGCCCTCGCCGCGCCCTATTACGTCCCGATCCTGTTCGGTGACGGATGGGACGGGGTAAGCGACATCGTCTCGATCCTGTGCCTTGCCGCGATCCCCGGCGTGATCTGGACATCGGCGGCGGGCTGGCTGCGGGCGACGGGACGCCCCGGCATCGAATTCAAGACGACCCTGGGGCTGACCGCCGCCCTGCTCGTCAACACCGCCCTCATGGCGCCCTTCGGGCTGACGGCCATCGCCATCGGATACCTCGTGACCGCGACGGTCACCCAACTGATCGCGTCCCTTCCCGCGCTTGGCGCCGCGTTCTCACCCCGTATGCAGGAGGTCTGATCCATGCCCCGCTTTTCCATCGTCATCCCGGTCTTCAATGCCGAAGCGACCATCGCCGAAACGCTGGACGCCATCGCCGCCCAGACCGTCGCGGATTGGGAGGTCATATTGGTCGACGACGGGTCGACCGATGGCACCGCCGCGATCCTGCGCGAGCGTCTGCGTGAGGACAGCCGCCTGCGGGCCTTTCGCAATCCCGGCAAGGGTCCGAGTGCCGCGAGGAACTTCGGCGTGTCGAAACCTGCACGCGGCGACATCATCGCCTTTTGCGACGCGGACGACATGTGGGAACCGGAAAAGCTTGCGCGCCTCGACCGGATGTTCGCCGATCCGAGCATCGACGCGGCTTATGGTCAGGTCGCGTTCTTTCCGGGTGACAGGCGTGGCGCGATGCGGCGCTCGACGGTGCCGGGCGGCGCTTTGACCGCCGAGATGCTGATGGGCGAGAACCCGGTCTGCACGATGTCGAACCTGTCGATCCGGCGCAGCGTCTTTCGGGCACAAGGCGGGCTGGACGAAACGATGGTCTACAACGAAGACCTAGATTTCCTGATCCGTCTGGTCACGCGGGGCATTCGGATCGTCGGGGATCCGGCGCTTCACATTCGCTATCGTACGGACAACGGCGGATTGTCGTCGCGGCTGGTGGCCATGCGCGACGGGCGGCGGGCGGTCCTTGCGCGGGCGAAACGGTCTGGCCTGCGCCCCAGTCGGGCGCAGGAGGCCGTTTTCCTGCGCCACCTCGCCCGCCGCGCCCTGCGCACCGAGGACGGCACGCGGGCCGCCCTCCGGTTCGCGCTCGAAGGTCTCGCCACACACCCCCGCGCTTTTCTGTCGCCCGTGCGCCGGGGTCTGGCGACCGCCATCGCCGCCCTCGTCTCGCCCGCTCTTCCAAGACCTCTGCGCCGCGCCCTGTTCGCCGCTTGAAAGGATCGCACATGCCCTTTGCCTCCATCGTCGTCCCGGCTTTCAATGTCGAGACCACCCTGTCCGCCACCCTCGCCTCGCTCCTCGCGCAGAGTTTTCGCGACGTCGAGGTGATCGTCGTCGATGACGGCAGCTACGACCGCACCAACGAGATCGCCGACTGGTACACGCGCGACAAACGCCTGAAGGTCGTGCGCCAATCGAACCGAGGACTGGCCGGGGCCCGCAACACCGGGATCGCACATGCGACCGGCGAGATCGTGGGCTTCTGCGACTCCGACGATCTGTGGCATCCCGAAAAGCTCGCGGCCCATGTCGATTTTCTGCGTGCCAACCCCTCGGTCGGGTTGAGCTATTCGGGGTCGCAGCTGATCGACGATGCCGGGGAGCCCACCGGGCTTTTCCAAAGGCCGAAAACGCGCGGCGTCACCCCGGCGCACCTGTTCCGCCGCAATCCGGTGGGCAACGGGTCGGCCCCGGTCATGCGCCGCGCGGCGCTGGAGGATCTGGCCTTCCGCCCGGCCATCGAAAAGGTGCGCGACTGGGTGTTCGATGAAACCTTCGCCCAGTCCGAAGATATCGAATGCTGGATGCGTCTCGCCCTGACGACCGAGTGGGAGGTGGCTGGCCTGCGCGCGCCCCTGACGCTTTACCGGGTGAACGGCGCGGGCCTGTCGGCCGGGACCGAACGGCAGCTTGCGAGCTGGGAGAGGATGGTGACCAAGTTGAGCACCATCGACCCGGCCTTCATCGCGCGCCATGCCCCTGCGGCCCGCGCCTATCAGTTGCGCTACCTTGCCCGCCGCGCGGTAAGTGCGCGCGACGGTGGCCGCGCCCGGGCGCTTTCGTCCCGGTCGCTGTCCACGTCGCTGCATCCGCTTCTGTTCGAGCCGTTCAAGACGATCACCACCCACACGGCGGCACTGGCGCTGGACCTGTCCGGTCCGCGCCTCGTCACCGCTGCCGAGACCGCGCTGCGGCGCGCGCGCAACAACTGACAAAGGCACACCCGCATGACGACCATCGCACATCTTGTCGACGACACGACCCCGGGCGGGGTCATGCGCGTCATCGAGCACATCCAGCGGGATGCGGACATCGCCCGTCTGGCCCACCACCGCATCATCCCGCTGCCGCGCTCCGGTTGGGCCGTTCCGCGTGTCGAGGCTGACCTGATCGTCTCGCACCTGTCGCTGAACTGGCGGCGGTTACCGTGGCTCATGCAGCTTCGGGCCATCCATTCGGGCACGCCGATGGTGCATGTCGAACACAGCTACACCGCCGCCTTCGCGCGACACAACGTGGCGCGCATGGGCCGGTTCTCAACGATGCTACGGATCTCGTTCTCGCTGTTCGAACGCATCGTCGCGGTGAGCGAGGCGCAGGCCACATGGATGGTGGAAAAGAGTCTGGCCGACGCCGAACAGGTCGAGGTGATCGCATCGGCCATCGATGTGGCGCCGTTTCTTGCGCTGCACCCCATCCAGAAGGCGCCCCGCGTAATCGGTGCCTTTGGCCGTCTTGAACCGCAGAAGGGATTCGACACGCTGATCGCCGCGATGCGGGCCAGTCCGCGACAGGATCTCGAGCTTCGCCTTTACGGCGACGGCGGCGAACGCGAAGCGCTGGTCGCGCTGGCGGCCGGTGACCCCCGCATCCGGTTCATGGGCCACGTGTCCGACCCCGCCCGCGCTATGGGCGAGGTCGAAGCGGTCGCGATGCCGTCGCGGTGGGAGGCCTACGGCCTTGTCGCGCTCGAAGCCCGCGCCGCCGGGCGCGTGCTGCTCGTATCGAATGTCGACGGCCTGCGCGACCACGCCTCAGCCGGTGCGACACTCGTGCGCGATGGCTCGGTGCGTGGCTGGACGGCCGCGCTCGACGGGTTGGACACGCCCGACATGGTCGCGATCAAGCGGGCGCGCGTCGACGCGTCCGAGGCGACGCATTGGTTCGCCGAATGCTGGGAGCGGCTGGTGGAAACGCTTCTGAAAGACAAGGAAACTGCGCACGCGGCATAACGCACCCCCGTCCCGCCTGTGCAGGGCCGCGCCTCGGGCAACCGGGCGCGGCCATTTTTATGTGCGGTCGTGTCTGTCGTCCGCCATTTCGCGGGCATGAAGCCCGAGGATCATGAGGCCGGGCCAGAGCATGTAGGCTTCGATCTCGACGTTCTCGCCGAAGCTGAGAAGGATCAGGGTCATCATGATCCCCAGCGGCAGCCGACCCCGCGGCCCGCGTGCCGCGTCGACAAGCGCGAGGCCGGTTTGCCAGAACATCGGCACGAGGAGGGCCAGAAATCCGACGAGCCCTTTGACGAACAAAAGCCCCCACCAGGTGTGGTGACTGCCGATCGGCATGTATTCCACGATATGCGGTCCCGGCTCTGGCCTGCCGTGACCGAACCAGAACGCCTCATTCCGCCAGCGTTCGCCCGCGATGCGCTGAAGCGTCGCCCTGACGCGCGTGCTGTCGGCGCGCGCGTCCTTGAAGGTGCGCACGGCATCCGACGCGATACGCGCCACGGCCGGGCCGATCACGGCGAACGAGGCGGCAATGCCCGCACCCACCTTCCACGCCCAGCTTTTCGCAACGAGCGGCATGGTGCGGGGAACCACCGTACAGGCGACCAGACCGACAAGACCCATGCGGGATTTCGACGCGAAGATCATCACCATCGCTGCGGTCAGGCCGATGGTGCGCCAGCGTTTGTCGCGTTCCTCGAGCGCGAACAGGGCGAGGACGACACCCAGCAAGGCCGCGAAGGGCGACCATGGCGCGTAGAACTGCCAACGCGGGGTCCAGCTTGCTGGATCCCAGGTGAAAAAGAAGACGCTGAAATACTCCGGTCCGGGACCACCCACGGCCTTGAGCGGCGAGGTGAAGATGCGTTCCGGAAATCCGACATAGGGAGCGGCAATCAGGATCGGCGTCAGGATCAACGTCCAGAGCGCGATTTTCATCTGGCCCCGCACGTAGACCTCGCGCCGGATCGGCAGGACCGCGCCCGCCAGCGGAAACACCGCCATGAGCGCCCAGCCCTTCGCCCAGCCGATGGTCGACTTGATGGTCGCGCCCATGCCGTAGGACCAGTTGACGTGGCCGACCCAGAGCGCGACGAGCATGACGACCATGCCCAGCATCCAAGCCCAGACGACCGGCGGAATGCGGCCCGTCGCGCGCAGATCGGGCCGGATCGCGGGGCCGAGGTAAAGCGACAGACCGGCAAGCCCCGCCAGTATCCACCCCAGCACCGGCCCGACGACATAGAGCGCCCCGATCCCGTAGAAAGCCCAGGTCAGCGCCTGCGTCCGGTAGACGATCCGCTCGGCCGGGTTGGCGGGCGTCACGCTCACGGTGCGGGCTCTGCGAGCAGGCGTTTGATGAGCGGCCTGCGCATCCAGCCGAGTGCGAGGCCCATGAAGAGCATCAGCGTCGCCGCGATCCCCGCAGCGAGGGCGAGTTTCTTGCGCGGCGATGACGGCTGGTCGGGCAGGTTCGGGTCTTCGAGCACCTGAACCAGCGGGTAGGAGGCATAGAGGTCCGATTTGGTGGTCTGCGCCCGCGCCATCGCCGAGGCGAAAACCGCCTCGGCCACCTGAAAATTGCGTTGCAGGTCTTCAAGCCGCGCGGCGGGTTCCAGAAGCGCGGCGGTCTTCGCCTCGTCCGCCGCGAGTTGCGCGGCCAGCGTAGCATGTTCGGCAGCCAGCCCCTGCCGGGCGGCATCGTATTCCACAAGCCGGGCGAGCAGGTCCGCACGACCCCCGACCGGGGCAAGGTCGAGGGCGTCGAGATGATCCGCGCTCAGGCCTGTGATGCGCCCCGCGCGCCTGCGCGCCTCGGCGAGCGTCGCCTCATACTTCGTGCGGATACCCACGCGCTCGGGATGGTTCGCGCCGTATTGCTGGGCCGCCATCGCCAAGGCGGCGGACTGCTCGGCCATCTGATCGGCCAGCGCCGCGAATTCGCTGTCGGCGTGAAGCTTGATGGTGGCCGCAGCCAGCGTCGGAGAGATCGCGAGCGAGGCGACCAGGGCATCGACCTGCCGTGTCTGTTCGTCCAGCTCGGTCTCGAGGTCGAGCACGCGGCGACGCAACGCATCGGTTTCCGAGACGATCTGCTCATACTGTCCCGCCGAAACGAGCCCGGTTTCGCGCTGAAGCGCCTCCATCTGGGCACGGGTCGCGGCGACCGAAGCGCGGAATTCCTCGATCGCGCCCTCGCCGCTGGTTTCGCGGGTGCCCAGTTCGTCCGCACGCAGCGCATCGAGTTCTTCGAAGAAAGCCGCGATCAGCGCATCCCCGCGTTCCTGTGCGGCGATGGGCGACCCGGCTGTGATCGAAAGCTGGATCATCCCGGTCTGGTCGATCAGTTGCACCTGTGGCGATCCGAAATCGGCCCGGCTCGTCCCCACCGTTTCGGCCGCGTGCGCGATGATCCGGTCCGCGCCGATCAGGCGTTTATAGGTGACGGTCGGGCTGACGGAATTGTTGGCGAAGGGCGAACTGGCATGGGACGAGGCCTGCCCGATGCTGTCCAGCGTGACCGATGCGGACGCGCCCGAGCCGGGCAGGATTAGGACGGCCTGAGACGTGTAGCGGGCCGGTGCGGTCGCGAGATAACCCAGGATCGGCGCCCAGATCAGCGAGGCGGCCAGAAGCGTGATGCCGATATAACGGGGAAGGCGTCCGGCGTCGTCGATGCGACCGCCAACAAGCACCCGTCCGATGCTGGCCTTGCCGATCGGGGTCCTGATCGGGCGCAGATGATGCAGAACGGTCGAAAACTCTCGGGGTCGCGCGAACATGGGGGGCTCCTTCGCGCACAGACCTAAGCCAAGTGCCGTGCGAAAGCCCCGGCGCGGGGGGAGGAGCCGACGGCCCCGTTGGGGCATGCCCTATCCGGTCGGATAGTCGGCGCGGTCAGTAAAGCCCGGCTTCACGCGCGACGAGCGCCGCCTGCGTCCGGTTGTTGACGTCGATCTTGCGATAAAGCGTCTTGAGATAAAGCTTGATGGTCGGTTCGGTCAGGTCGAGATCGCGGGCGATTTCCTTGTTCGACTTGCCTTCGGTCAGGCCCTTCAGCACCTGCATCTCGCGTTCGGCCAGCTTTTCGGCCAGCGGATGCTTCGCCTCTTCCTTGGCGGTCATGAAATCGACGGGCACGTATTGCTCGCCCATCGCCATGAAGCGCACGGCGTTGACCAGCGACTTGGCCGACAGGGTCTTCGGCAGGAAACCGGCGGCGCCGAGGTCGAGCGCCTGTTGCGCGATCTCACGCGAGGCCGTGCCGGTGATGAGGGCGACGCGCTGGTCGCCGCCGATCTTCATCGCCCGCTCCAACCCGTCGATCCCGTTCATGCCCGGCATGTTCAGATCCAGCAGGACGAGGTCGAAGGGTTCGCTTTGCTCCATAAGCGCAATCGCACCGTCGTAATCCGCAGCCGTTTCCGTCTCGAAACCGCTGGCGGCTTCGAGAAAGGCGACGAGCGTGTCGCGCAACAGGTCATGGTCATCGGCAATCAGGATACGCATGGTGCGATAAGCTCTTTTTTGTCGGGGCCGTCCCTTTCGCAAAGGAAATCGGCCAAAATTTGGCAGCGGTGCCAGCTCGTCTCATTAAATCGCGAGTTAATTTAGCGCAAACGGTCATTCGCGGCGTCCGCTATCCGATCGGATAGTCGCCGATACCCGCTGGCTTGGCAACGCGTCCCTTCGGACGGATGGTGCCTCCGTTCAGGCTTGGAGGCTGTCCGCCTGTTCGCTGGAAATAAGGAAGGCCGACACGCAGAAACTCTGTAATTCAAGGAGTTATCTGCCATGCACCACGATCACGCCGCTTTCGCCCTACCTGCCCCGGAACCGCTCACGACCGTTCGTCTGTTCGACTTCGACGTCGTTTCGGAGCCGGGCGACCGGGTCGTCGACCACCTGCTCGCCCCGGGGCGACGGCGGGTTCATTTCGTCAATGCGCATTGCATCAACCTCGCCGCGCGCGACCTGTCCTATGCCCGTGCCCTGCGCTCGGCGGACGTGGTTCTGCCCGATGGTGCGGGCATCGAACTGGCGTTCCGCGCGGTCGGGCACCGGATGGCCGAGAACCTGAACGGCACCGATTTCGGCCCTCGCCTGCTTGCCGAGGCGGCCAGACGCGGCAAGTCGGTGTTCCTGTTCGGCGGGCGCCCCGGCACGGCGGACGCGGCGGCGGCGCGTCTTGCCCGCGACATCCCCGGCCTGGTCATCGCCGGCACCCGCGACGGATACGAGGGCGCGCGCGATACCGAGGCCGCGATCCGGGCGATCAACGCGTCGGGCGCCGACATTCTGATGGTCGCCATGGGCGTGCCGCTTCAGGACCAGTGGATCGCGGATCATGGCGACGACCTTGCCCCGCCCCTGACGCTCGGCGTCGGCGCGCTGTTCGATTTCCTCGCGAGCAACGTCTCGCGCGCGCCGCGCCTGTTGCGGAAAGTGCGCGGCGAATGGCTGTGGCGGCTGGCCGTGGAACCGCGGCGGATGTTTCGGCGGTACGTGATCGGCAATCCCGAATTCCTGATCCGCACGTTGGGTCTGATCGCGCCGCACACCATCGCGAAGCGTGCGTTCGATCTGCTGGTCGCGGGCGCGGTGATCCTTGCCCTGTCTCCGCTGTTCGCGCTCACCGCGTTGGCGATCAAAGCCGATACGCGCGGGCCGGTGTTCTTTCGCCAGACCCGTGTCGGGCGCAACGGTCAGCCGTTCAGCATGCTCAAATTCCGCTCGATGGGGGTGGACGCCGAGGCGCGGCGCGATGCCCTGCTCGCCACGTCGGACCGCAGCGGCGTGTGCTTCAAGTCCCGGACCGACCCCCGTGTCACGCGCGTCGGTCGCCTCCTGCGCCGTTATTCCATCGACGAGCTGCCGCAAGTCTTCAACGTGCTCACGGGCGATATGTCCATCGTCGGGCCCCGCCCGGCCCTGCCGAACGAAGTCGCCGCCTATCCGCCGCGCGCCCTTGGGCGGCTCGCCGTCAAACCCGGTCTGACTGGCGTCTGGCAGGTGTCGGGGCGTGCCGAGATCGGGTTCGACAAGATGGTCGACATGGACATCGCCTATGCCCGCACCCGATCCGTCCTGCTCGACGCCGTTCTGCTCGCCCTCACCTTTCGCGCCGTCCTGACCGGGCGCGGCGCTTACTGACGCTTCAATCAAGGAGATTTCTCATGTCCCATATTCGCAAAGCCGTCTTTCCCGTCGCCGGTCTCGGCACCCGTTTCCTGCCCGCGACCAAATCGGTCCCGAAAGAAATGCTGCCTCTCATCGACCGCCCCCTGATCCAATACGCGATCGACGAGGCGCGGGCCGCCGGGATCGAAGAGTTCATCTTCGTGACCGCTGCCGGGAAAGGGGCGCTCGAGGATTATTTCGACACCGCCGAAATGCTGGAAACGCGGCTCGCCGCGTCGGGCAAGCACGACCTGCTCGCCCGACTGGAGCAGACGCGGCTGGGCGAAGGCGCTTTGACCATCCTGCGGCAGGACAAGCCGCGTGGGCTGGGCCATGCCGTGCGCGTCGCCCGCAAGGCGGTGGGGGACGAGCCGTTTGCGGTCCTCCTCCCCGATGACGTGATCCGCGCGGGGCGTCCGGCCTTGGCGCAGATGATCGCCGCCCATGCCGAAACCGGGGGGCATATGGTGGCGACGATGGAAGTCGCGAAACCCGACGTGTCCAAGTACGGTGTGCTGGCGGTTCAGTCCACGACCGGGCGGTTGTCGCGAGCGAGCGGCATGGTCGAAAAACCCCGGCCCGAGGTCGCGCCATCGCGTGAGGCCGTGGTGGGCCGCTATATCCTCGCCCCGTCGATTTTCGACCGTCTTGCGATGATCGCGCCCGGCGCCGGGGGCGAGCTGCAACTGACCGACGCGATCAACGCGGATGCCGCGTCGGTCCCGGTGCATGGTTATGCCTTCGAAGGGACGCGCTATGATTGCGGGTCGCAGGCCGGGTTCGTCGCGGCAACGATCGCCTATGCGATGGACCGGCCCGAACTTGCCGCGTCGGTCCATGACGAGCTTGCGCGGTGGAACCGGCCGGCCGCACTTGCGGGCTGATCTCAGGGCGCACTATCCGAACGGGTAGTGCGCTATCCCGAAGCCCGTTTCGGATGGGACGAAACGTGCGATACATGGACAGCGTCGGAAAAACGGAGGTTGTCTTCATGTTCACCACTCACGGACCCATCGCCCGCGGGGTCGTCGTGGCAGCACTCACGGTCGCTGCCCCACTTTCGGGCATGGCGGATGGCCTTCCGCAACCGACCGGCGATGTCGTCCTCCGCGTGACCGGCGACATCGCCGTCACCAATGCCGAAGGCGCGGCGGTCCTCGACACCCAAATGCTTGCCGACATCGGTGAAACCACCTTTTCGACGACGACGATCTGGACCGAGGGCGAACAGAGCTTCACCGGCGTCGAACTCGAAGATCTGCTCGACGCGCTCGGCGTCGACGAGGGGATGCTCGAAGCCCGCGCGCTGAACGACTACATGGTCGAAATCCCCGTCTCGGACGCGGTCGAAGGCGGCCCGATCATCGCCTATCTGCGCAACGGCGAACCGATGTCCGTCCGCGACAAGGGGCCGCTCTGGATCGTCTACCCGTATGATCTAAACACCGACTATGCCAGCGAACTGATCTATTCGCGCAGCATCTGGCAACTGGACCGGATCGAAGTGGTCCGCTAACACCTCGGGCGGGCAAAGACCCACCCGTTTCGACAGGTCGCCATGCCGTTCACCCGTCGCCACCGTTACCTGCGCACGCTCGCAATCGCCGCATTGGCCATCGCGGGCGTCGTCGTGTCGGTGGCCCTTGGTGGCGAGGTTCTGCGCAAGCTTCGGCTGCTCGAAACGGCCGCGTCCGACAACATCCAGTGGACCCTGTCGCAGGTCGAGGTCGAATACCTAGACCTCGCCATCGCGATCGAGCAATTCCAACTCGGCCGGACGGACGACCTCGACACCGTCCGGCGCGAATTCGACATCTTCTACAGCCGTATCCGCACCCTGTCGGAGGGCGATCTTTATGCCGGACTACGCGAACAGCCCGCCTTTGCCCGCCAGCTTTCCGTCATCCGGGATTTCCTCGATACCTCCGTGCCGCTGATCGACGGTGCGGATGACGCTCTGGCCCGAGAACTCCCCGCTCTTTTCGAGGATATGCTCGACACACGCACCACGGTGCGCGAGCTGGCGGCGACGGGGCTGGGCTATTTCGCCCAACAGGCCGATCTGCGACGCGAGGAAATCGCCGACACGCTGTTCTATCTGGCGATCCTGACCATCGTGGTCCTGACCGGCCTTTTCGCGGCCTCGGTCGTGCTGTTCCGTTTGAACCGCAGCAACGAGGCGCGCGCGCGCACCATCGAAGCGGCCTCGCGCCGGATGGAGACCATCGTCAACACCTCGCTCGATGCCATCGTCGTCTCGAACCGGACGGGGCGCATCATCGCATTCAACGACGCGGCCGAAATCATCTTCGGCTACAGGCGTGAACAGGTGATCGGGCAACTGATGAGCGAGATCATCGTGCCGCCGCATCTGCGCAAGGCCCATGAGGCCGGCATGGAGCGGTTCCGCACGACCGGAGAGAAGCGGGTGATCGGTCAGGGGCGGATCAAGCTGGAAGCGATGCGGTCGGACGGGTCGGTCTTTCCGGCGGAAATGGCCATCGAGTCCGCCGAGGGCAGCGACGGCGAGATTTTCGTCGGCTACCTGCGCGACATTTCGCACCGGGTCAAAGCCGAGACCGACCTCGTGGAAGCCCGCGACAAGGCCGTGGCGGGCGAAAAGGCGAAGTCGGAATTCCTGGCCGTCATGAGCCATGAAATGCGCACCCCCCTGAACGGTCTGCTCGGCACGCTGGCCTTGCTCAAGGGCACCAAGCTGTCGGCGAAACAGGCGCAATATGTCGACAATCTCGAGGTGTCCGGGGGCCTGCTGCTCACCCATATCAACGACGTGCTCGACGTGACGAAATACGAAGCGGGCAAACTCGACGTCGATTTCGTGCCGACCGACCTGTCGGCGCTCGTGCGGAGCGTCGTCGATAACCAGCGCGACCTCGCAGCGGCCTCTGAAAACACGATCGAATGGTCATGGGTCGGCAAGCCGCTGCCGCCTGTCATGACCGACCCGCAGCGCCTGCGGCAGATCCTTATCAACCTCGTCGGCAATGCGGTGAAATTCACGCGCGGTGGGCGCATCCGGATCGAGATCGGCGCAGTGCCGCAAGGCGGTGGGGCCGATGTGACGATCACGGTTTCGGACACCGGGATCGGTATCGCACCCGAGGATATCGACAGGCTGTTCGAGGATTTCGAGACCGGCGACCGATCCTATGGACGGGCGCGCAACGGCACCGGTCTGGGCCTTGGAATCGCGCGGCGCCTGACGCGGGCGCTTGGCGGCACGATCGGCGCGGAAAGCGAGCTTGGCGAAGGCAGCACCTTCTGGATCGACCTGCCGCTCGATTACGCAAGCGATCCCGTCGAGACCGGGACCAAGGCCAAGCTTCCGGCCCGGCCCGCACAGGCGCAATCGATCCTCGTCATCGAGGACAACGAGATCAACCGCACGGTTCTGCGTGAAATGCTCATCGCGGACGGGCACAGGGTGGTCGAGGCCGAGGATGGTCTGCAAGGCGTTCATCTGGCGCAGTCGGCGGCCTTCGACCTGATCCTGATGGATATTTCCATGCCCGTGCTCGACGGCGTGGCGGCAACGGAATTGATCCGCTCGACGCCGGGGCCGTGCCAGACCGCGCGCATCGTCGCGGTGACCGCGCATGTCATGCCGGGCGAGGTGTCGCGGTTCACCGAGGCCGGGATGAATGGCGTCCTGTCCAAGCCCATCGACCGGGCGAGGCTGCGCCAGCTTCTTGTCGCGCAGGAGACCACGACCGAACCGACCCGGCCCGAGACCGGCTTCGTCGATCCGGGGCGTCTGGCGGAATTCAGGTCGGAAATCGGCGACGACCTGTTCGCAAAGCTGCGCCAGACCTTCGTCGATGATGGCGACGCGCTGATCGCCATGCTGTCGGCAGGGGGCGAAGGCCCGGCCCAAGTCGCGGACCGCTGTCACAAGATGGCGGGCGCAGCGGCGATCTTCGGGGCGGGCCCGCTTCGCGAGGCGCTCAAGACGACCGAAAGCGCGTGCCGCGAAGGCGTTTCCGAGGGTCGTCTTGCCGATCTGATCGCCACCCTCGTGCCCTTGTGGGCCGACACCCGCGAGGCGGTCCTGTCCGACACGGGCGCCCCTGCCGCACTTTGAGACTGCGCGATTCAGAGGCCGACCTCTTGATCCACGGATTGAAATGTTTTCAAGTCACCTCGCAGCAGAGGGCGAGGATCACGTGGCGCGGAAAATCACCGCTCAGGATGTGGCGGAACGGGCGGGCGTGTCCCGATCCGCCGTGTCGCGCGCGTTCCGGTCGGATCGGTCCCTGTCCGACGACAAGCGCGCCCGTGTGATCGAAGCCGCCCGCGCGCTTGGCTATGTCTCGCCTGCCGCGCAAGCCGTGGCCTCGGTCACGACCGGAACGATTACCCTCGTCGCAGGCGATCTGGAGAACCCGTTCTATCCCGTCGCGGCTGCCGAGCTTTCACAGGCGATCCACGCGGCGGGGCGACGCCTGATCCTGCATACGGTGCCGCCGGACATGGATGTGGACGCGGTGTTGCAGCAGGTGCTCGACTATCGCTCGGACGCGGCCATCGTCACCTCGGCCCATATGTCGTCACGCATTGCGCGCACCTGTCGCGACGCCGGGATGCCGGTGATCCTGTTCAATCGGGTGCAGCCGGACGCCGCCATGACGGCGGTGACCTGCGACAACTACGCGGGCGGGCGACTGGCGGCCCAACATTTTGCGGCACTCGGCAGGCAACGCATCGCCATGGTCGGGGGGAGCGCCGATACATCGACGCACATCGAACGCAGCCGAGGGTTTCGCGATGCGCTGACCGCGTTGGGTCGACCGCTCACTGCCGCGCCCGACGGGGCCTATCGCTACGATACGGCCTTTGCGGCGGCGCGGGTTATGTTCGACGGTCCGAACCCGCCCGACGCCGTTTTCGCCCTGAACGACGTCATGGCGCTGGCGGTGGTCGACGCGGCGCGCGAGGCGGGGCTGGGCGTGCCGGAGGACGTGGCGATCATCGGGTTCGACGATATTCCAATGGCCGCGTGGCCCTCTTACCGGCTGACCACGATCCGCCAGCCGCTGCGCCGGATGGTGGCCGAAACGCTGGACCTGATCGACGCGCAGAAGGCCGATCCGACTGTCGGCGGCACGATCCGTATCCTGCCGGTCGAGATGATCCGGCGCGAAACGGCTTGAAAACTTTTCACACTAGGTGGTCACCCTTGCCCGATCCGCGATGCTGCCGCTAGGTGAAGGCGACGAAGTGGAGGACATCGCATGGCCATCGAACATCTCAAACGCAGCAAACCCGAAACCGAGCGGGCCGAGGACGACGCCAAAGTGCGCGCCACGGTCGAAGCGACGCTGAAGGATATCGAAACGCGGGGCGATGCCGCCGTGCGCGATCTGTCGGAGAAATTCGACGGCTACACGCCCAACGCGTTCCGCCTGACCCCGTCCGAGATCGAGGCCGCGAAGCAGAAGGTCACGACGCGCGAGATGGAGGACATCAAGTTCGCCCAGACCCAGATCCGCCGCTTTGCTGAGGCCCAGCGCGCGACGATGACCGATACCGAGGTCGAGACGATGCCGGGCGTGATCCTCGGCCACAAGAACATCCCGGTGCAGTCCGTGGGCTGCTACGTGCCCGGCGGCAAGTTCCCCATGGTCGCCTCGGCCCATATGTCGGTGCTGACGGCGTCGGTCGCTGGCGTCCCGCGCATCGTCGCCTCGGCCCCGCCGGTCAAGGGTGCCCCCCACCCCGCCATCGTCGCCGCGATGCAATTGGGCGGCGCGCATGAAATTCTCGTTCTCGGCGGTATACAGGCGGTGGGCGCCATGGCCATCGGGACGGAAAGCATCGACCCGGTCCACATGCTCGTCGGCCCCGGCAACGCCTTCGTGGCCGAAGCCAAGCGGCAGCTTTTCGGGCGCGTGGGCATCGACCTTTTTGCGGGTCCGACCGAGACGATGGTGATCGCGGACGACACGGTGGACGCCGAAATGTGCGCGACCGACCTTCTGGGTCAGGCCGAGCACGGCTACAACTCCCCCGCCTGCCTCATCACCAATTCCCGCAGGCTGGCCGAAGCGACGCTGGCCGAGATCGACCGCCTGCTCGAAATCCTGCCCACCGCCGAGACGGCAAGCGTAAGCTGGCGCGACTATGGCGACGTGATCCTCTGCGACACCTATGACGAGATGCTCTCGGTCGCGAACGACATGGCCTATGAGCATGTGCAAGTGATGACCGACCGCGACGACTGGTTCCTCGACAATATGGTCAGTTACGGCGCGCTGTTCCTCGGCCCTCGCACCAACGTGGCGAACGGCGACAAGGTGATCGGCACGAACCACACCCTGCCGACGAAAAAGGCCGGGCGCTATACCGGCGGGCTTTGGGTCGGCAAGTTCCTGAAAACCCACAGCTATCAGCGGGTCACGACGGACGAGGCGGCCACGCTGGTCGGCGAATACGGCTCGCGCCTGTGTATGCTCGAAGGATTCGTGGGCCACGCCGAACAGTGCAACGTCCGCGTGCGCCGCTACGGCGGGATCAACGTGCCTTATGGCGAGGCCGCACCCTACCGCGGGGCCGCGGAATGAGCGCGCCGGACTTCTCGCTTTCGGGCAAGCGTGCCTTGGTGACGGGCGCGGGTCGGGGGATCGGCCGCGCGATTGCCGAGGCCTACGCCGCCGCCGGGGCCGAAGTCACGCTCTGCGCCCGGACGGGCGCGGAGGTCGAGGCCGTGGCCAAGGCGCTCACCGATCAGGGGTTCAAGGCGGAGGCGTTGGTCGCGGACGTGACCGACATCGCGGGCTTCGCCACCCTCATCGCCCGGCGCCCCGCCTTCGACGTCTTCGTGAACAACGCAGGCACCAACCGGCCCAAGCCCTTGTCCGAGGTGAGCGAGGACGACTACGACGCGGTCATCGACCTGAACGTCAAAGCCGCGATCTTCGCGGCGCAGGCGGTGTCGGCCAAGATGGTCGAGAACGGGACCAAGGGCTCGATCATAAATATGTCCTCGCAGATGGGTCACGTCGGCGCGGCCAATCGCACGCTCTATTGCGCATCGAAATGGGCCATCGAAGGCTTCACCAAGGCGCTGGCCGTCGAACTGGGGCCGAACGGCATCCGCGTGAATACGATCTGCCCGACTTTCATCGAAACCCCGATGACGAAACCGTTCTTCGAGGATCAGGCTTTCCTCGACAGCGTATTGGCCAAGATCAAGCTGGGGCGCATCGGGCAAGTGGGCGACATCACAGGCGCCGCCGTGTTCCTCGCCTCGGACGCCTCCGGCCTGATGACCGGAAGCGCGATGATGCTGGACGGAGGGTGGACGGCTGACTAAGCCGCCCGCTCAGGCTTCGACTTCGACGGCCCCAATGGGGTGCGAGCAACAGGCGAGCACATAGCCCGCCTCGATGTCGTCGTCCGAAATTCCGCCGTTGTGAACCATGTGGACCTGACCCGAGGTCTTCTTGATCTTGCACGTGCCGCAGACGCCGAAGGTGCAGCCCGAGGGGATCACGATGCCCGAATTGCGCGCGACCTGTAGGATCGTGTCGGTCTCGGTGCAGTCCGCCGTCGTGTCCGACCGCGCGAAGGTGACGCGCGCTTCGGCCGCATCGTCGAGCACCAGATCGTCCGGGTCAGGAAGCTGCTCTTCCGTCTTGACCGGGGCGACGAAGGTTTCCTGCGCATATCGGTCCATGTCGTAGCCGAGGCCGATGAGCATTTCGCGCACCGCATCCATGAACGGTTCGGGACCACAGCAATAGACCTCGCGGTCCATGTAGTCGCCCGCGATCAGGCCGATCATCAACTGGTTCAGACGCCCCCGAAACCCGGTCCAGACGTGGTAAGGGTCGTCCTCTTCCACAAGGAAATAGAGCTTCAGCTCCGGCACGCGGGCCGCCATCATCTCCAACCGCTGACGCGCGATGATCTCGCTCGGTCGTTTGGCGCAGTGCAGGAACACGATGTCGGTGCCAGCGCCCCTGTCATAGAGATAGGTGGTCATCGACAGGGACGGCGTGATGCCGGAGCCAGCCGAGATGAACAGGTATTTCTTCCGCTCGCGCGTCGGCAGGGTGAAGATGCCCGCAGGCCCCGTGGCCTTGATCTTCATTCCCGGACGCAGGTGGTCGAGCATCCATCGCGTGCCGATGGAGTCCGCCTGCGCCTTGACCGTCACCGACAGGGTCAGCGGGCGCGAGGGCGACGAGCTGATCGTGTAGGTGCGCCAGACCGTGCCGCCGGGCACCGGAAGCTCCAGCGTGACGAACTGCCCCGGCTCGTATTTGAACACGGCCCCCGACGGCGCGATGAAGCTGAACGACGCGGTGTTCGGCGCCTCGGGCACCACCGCGCAGCATTCCAGCAGTTCCTCGTCACGCCAGATCGCGGCGTCGGCGGAAGCGGTCAGGTCGGTCTGCAAGCCCATCTCTTACTCCGCCGCGAGGACAGCGGGACCGGTGATCGCGCGGATGAGGGTGCGGGCGTACCATTCGACGAACTGAATATTGCCGCTTTCCTGCACCGGCGAATATGGCCCCGGCTCGTAGGCGGGCGAAAGAATGCCGCGCTGGTTGTTCTCGACCACTTCGCGGTCTTCCTCGTTGGTGTGTTCCCACACTTCGGTCAAGCGTTTGACGTCGTAATCCTGCCCCTCGACCGCGTCCTTGTGGACCAGCCACGTGGTCTGCACCTCGGTCCGCATGGGGCCGATGGGGGTCACGCGGAAGGTGATGGCGTGATCGCCGAGAAAGTGGTTCCAGGTCGTCGGGTAGTGGAACTTGAGCAGCGTGCCGGGCGTGTCGTCCGTGACCCGGCCCAGCTTTTTGGCCACGGCCCATTTCGTGTCCATCGTGTAACTCTGCGCGCCGCCCAGCAGCGGCATACGCGCGAGGCGGTATTGGCCAGTATCGGACAGGTGGAACCGCGACGGCACGCCTGCGGCTTCGAGCCGCTGGAAATGGCTTTCGACAGACGGCGGGAACGTCCCGTCCTCGGAGATCCCTGCGACCGCCGGATCTTCGGGAAAGGTGCGGCACAGCGACGGATGGTTGCCCGAGCAGTGATAGCACTCCCGGTTGTTTTCCCACACGAGTTTCCAGTTGCCCTCTTCGATGATCGTCGACTGGTGCGCGATTTTCGCGTTGGTCAGATCGTGCGGGGCGAGATAGGGCTCGGCCACGGCGGCGAAGGTGTCGAAATCCGGCGCGCGGTCGGCAAGGCAGATGTAAACCAGCCCCGACAGAACGCGGCAATGCACCCGCTTCAGCCCGAACTTCGAAGCGTCGAAATCCGGCCCCATGTCGCGCGCCCACAGGAGTTTGCCGTCCAGCTCATACGTCCACTGATGGTAAGGGCAGACAAGCTTGGGGTTGGTGCCCTTCCTGGTCTTGCACAGGACCGATCCACGGTGGCGGCAGGAGTTGTGGAAGGCGCGGATCTCGCCGTCGTTGCCGCGCACGATGACGACCGAATAGGCACCCACCTCGTACACCACGTAACTCCCGGCCTTCGGCACTTCGACGGCGGGCACGGCGTAAAGCCATTCGCGATACCAGATGTTTTCAAGATCGACGGCAAAGGTGCCCGCGTCGCAATACAGATCCTGAGACAGCGAATAGCCCGGCTTGCGGCGCATGAGTTGCGAAAGAACGTCCGAGTCGCGCAACATGTGACTTCTCCGATGTGGTCCGCGGATGATGCATCCACCCGGCGGGGTGAGGTTTCCGATTTGCAGAAAGCTCGCGAGTCAGTCGGCCCGGCGCGCGCCATTCCTGCGTTTCCAAAACACGATTTTGCGCCGCTCGAACGGGCGGAATCCGACACGCGAAAATCCGTCCGCGACCTGCGCGGAAATTGGCGCCTTGCCGCTGTCCGTTCCGGCATCGAAGCGCCCCGATCCGCGCCCAATCCCTGTGCGTCCCGCGAACATCGCCCGCCGCCTACAGGGCCCGCGCGAGGCGCAGCGCGTCGTAGATCGCCGCATGGGTGTTGCGCGCGGCCACGGCATCGCCGATGCGGAAAAGCCGATATGTGCCCTCCGGGTTCGTGGCGACGGTTTGCGGCGCATTGGCGATGAGGGCTTCGTAATCGACTTCGCCCAGATTGGAGGAACCGGGGCGCAGGTCGAAATATAGATCGTCCAAGGGCCGGGTGCCGTGGTTCACCACCACCTGATCCACCCGACGCTCGCGTTGGACATCGCCGTAATCGCTGCCGATGTCCGCGACGAGTTCATTGCCGTCCCGCCGCACCGCATCCAGCCGCCATGTCACGGTGAATGATACGTCGCGCGCCTGAAGCTCGCGCAGCGCGGGGGTCAGCGACATCGCCATGACCTCGGGCACGATGTTTCGGTCGCGGGTCATCACCTCGACTTTCGCGCCCGTCGCCGCGATCTTTTCGGCGGCCTGCAACGCCGGATAGTCGCCCGCATCGTCATAGATAAGCACATTCGCGCCGGGGCGAACGTCGCCCGACAGAATGTCCCATGTCGAGGTGACGAGGTCGTCGCCCTCACGCAGCACCTCGACATGCGGCAGACCCCCGGTGGCGACGATCACCACGTCCGGCGCAAGGTCGGCGACCGTCTCCGCATCCGCGAAACTGTTGTAACGGAAGGTGACGCCGAGCCGCTCACACTCCGCAACGCGCCACTGGATGAGTTGCATCATTTCGGCGCGCCGTGGTGTCTGCGCGGCCAGACGCACCTGCCCGCCGGGATCGTTCGCGGCCTCGTGCACGATCACCTCATGGCCCCTGAGCGCGGCGACCCGTGCGGCCTCCAGCCCCGCAGGCCCGGCGCCGACGATGACCACGCGACGCCAGCTCTCGGCTGGTGCGATCTCATGCGGCTGCTCGATCTCCCGGCCCGTCGAGGGGTTGTGCAGACAAAGCGCCATGCCGCCTTGGTAAATCCTGTCGAGGCAGTAGTTCGCCCCGACGCAGGGCCGGATACGATCTTCCTCCCCCCGCATGATCTTGGCGACGATATGCGGATCAGCCATATGCGCGCGGGTCATCCCGACCATGTCGAGCTTGCCGGAGGCGATGGCATGGCGCGCTGTCGCGACGTCCTGAATCTTGGCGGCGTGAAACGTGGGGAACTGCGTCGCGGCCCGGATGTCGCCCGCGAAATCCAGATGCGGGGCCGAGCGCATCCCCTGCACCGGGATCACGTCGGTCAGGCCCGCGTCGGTGTCGATATGCCCCTTCACCACGTTCAGGAAATCGACCATGCCGCTGTCTTTGAGCCGCTTGGAAATCTCCAGCCCGTCCTCGCGCGTGAGACCGCCCGGCAGATCCTCGTCCCCGGTGTAGCGCACGCCGAGGATGAACTCGGACCCGACCCGGTCGCGGATCGCTTTCAGCGTGTCGAAGGTGAAGCGCAGGCGCCCGTCCAGATCGCCACCATAGGGGCCGTCGAGCGTGTTGGTCAGCGGCGACCAGAACTGATCCATCAGGTGCCCGTAGGCCTGCAACTCGATCCCGTCGAGGCCCGCCGCCTGCATCCGTTCGGCGGCATCGGCGTAATCCGCGATGATCCGGGCCACGTCCCAGTCCTCGGCCTTTTTCGGAAACGCCTTGTGCGACGGCTCGCGCTCATGGCTGGGCGACACGACCGGGAGCCAGTCGGCCTTGTCCCACCGCGTCCGGCGGCCAAGGTGGGTCAACTGGATCATCACCGCGCAGCCATGCTCGTGGCACTCGTCCGTCAGAGCCTTCATCCAGCCCACGACCTCGTCCTTCCACGCCAGAATGTTGTTGAACACCGGCGGACTGTCGCGGGAGACGCTCGCCGACCCCGCCGTCATCGTCAGTGCCACACCCGCCCGCGCCCGCTCCACGTGATAGGCGCGATACCGGTCCTTGGGCATCCCGTCCTCGGGATAGGCCGGCTCGTGACTCGTGATCATCAGCCGGTTCTTCAGCGTCAGATGTTTGAGTTGATAGGGCTGGAGAAGCGGGTCGTTGGACATGGAAACCTCCGTGGCTCGGCAAGCGATTCCACAAAATGTTCACTTATGTCAAGTTTGGAGACATCGGTGTCTATTCTCCTTGCCCGACCTCGCCCCGGCGCATAGGATCGCCGCCATGACCGACGCACGGGACATCACGGAAACCGGCTGGCGCGGATCGCGTGAGGGGTGGCTCGACGCGGCCAAGTCCGCGTTGATCGATAGTGGCATCGGCGCGGTGAAGATCCAGCCCCTCGCCGAGCGGATCGGCCTGTCGCGCACCAGCTTCTACTGGTTCTTCAAGGATCGCGCCGCCGTGCTGGACGCCCTTCTGGAAGACTGGGAAGCGACGAACACAGGCGCGCTCGTCTCGGCCTGTGACGCCTATGCCGAAACCGTGCAGGAGGCGGTTCTGAACCTGATCGCGGTGTTTCTGGACGACGGCGGCTTCGAGGCGCGGTTCGACTTCGCCATCCGCGGATGGGCGCACCAGTCCGACACCGTCCGGGCCCGCGTCGCTCAGGCCGACGAAACCCGCCTCGCCGCGATCCGCGCCCTTTTCGCCCGCTACGGCTATGACGGGGACGAAGCCGACGTGCGCGCGCGCACCATCTACCTCGTTCAGATCGGCTACATCTCGATGCAGGTGGAAGAAGGCCTCGAAACCCGCCTCGCACGCTTTCCGCACTATGTGCAGACCTACACCGGGCAACCCCCGACCGCGAACGAAATGGCGCGCTTCGCGTCCCGGTTCAGGTGAACCTCGGATCGATCCGGCATGGAAGGAAAGTGGCGCGCTGGGGAGGATTCGAACCCCCGACCCCTTGATTCGTAGTCAAGTACTCTATCCAACTGAGCTACCAGCGCGCGGGGTAGCGGCGATGTAACGGCACAGGCGGGGCATTGCAAGGGGCAATCCGCGAATTACTGCGCCGCTTCCTCACGCGCCACCGGATCGGCCAGCGTTTCCAGCCCGCGCGGAAGGTGGATCGCAAAGACGGTGCCGTCCGGCCCGGTCCGTTCAAGCTCGAGCCGCCCGCCATGGCCGCGCACCAGTTCGGCGGAAATCGCCAACCCCAGCCCGGTGCCGCCCTTGCGCCCACCTGCCGCGAAGGGCTGGAACAGAAGCTCCTGCGCTTTGGGCGGCAGGCCCGGCCCGGTGTCCTCGACCCGGATCGTCCATTCGTCGGCGGTCTCATAGCCCGACACCATGATCTCGCCACCGCTCGCGCCTTGAAGCGCCTGACGGGCATTGCGCACGAGGTTGCGCAGGATGCGATAAAGCTGTTCGGGATCTGCACGGACAGACAGGTTCGCGGGCACGTCTTCGGAATAGGAAATGTCGTCTTCACCGGCGGCAAGGCGTTCGCTGTCGACCACGTCGCCGACCACTTCCGACAGGTTGAACCGGGTCAGGCGCGGCGCGGGTTCTTCGGCCTTGCCGAAGGCGAGCGTGGATTCGCACAGATTCACCGCGCGGCTGATCGAACCCATCAGCTTGGGCACGGCGCGCTGCACGCCGGGGTCTTCGCTCATCTCGACACGGTCTGCGAAAAGTTGGGCCGTGGTCAGGATATTGCGCAGGTCATGGCTGATGCGGGCGACCGCACCGCCCAGTTGGGCCAGCCGTTCCTTTTGCTTGAGCGCACTCGAAAGCTGTTCCTGCAAGTCGTGGAGGGCCTCTTCCGCCTCGCGCAATTCCCGCACCCGCGACGCGGGCGCGATGATCTGCCGGGCGTCCTCGGGCGCCTTCGCATAGCCCATCATGTTCTGCACGACCTTCTTGATCGGGCGCACCATCAGGGTGCGGACGGACAGGAACAAAAGCACGGCCGTCGCGATCGAGATGATTGCCGACAGGGCAAGGATACGGCGGCCATATTCCAGCATGGCATCGCGCAGGGGCGCACTTTCCATCGTGACCTCGATCACCAGCCCGCCTTCGCGCACCGGGTCGCCGATCACCCGGATCACCTCGTTCTCGCTGTCGAAAAGGCGCACGACGGCATCGCGCATCAGCATGGCGAAACTCTCTTCGCGCAGGTCGAAACTCGCGGCGACCGGGCCCGGCACGGGCGACGACAGCATCAGTTCCCGCGCCTCGTCGCGTCGCAGCACGACGTTGAACACCTCGGCGTTCAGCAGAAGCTCCCGCTCCAGCTCCGCGTCGATCATGTCGTCGGCCAGCAGGACGAGCGACGCGATCTGCGCGCGTTCGAGCCGGGATTGCAGGTAATCTTCGCGAAAACTGGCGATGGAGGGGACAAAGATAAGCACTTCCGCCAGCATGACGAATGCGGCGGTCAGGATCAGGAACCTGCCGGAGAGCGAGTTCAAAAACATCTCGTCCCTACCTGCGTGTCTACGGCACGAGCCTTTGAAGGACCCGAACCACACGTTTTAGTGTTTCATTCTCAAATAGTTTTGGCGAGTAGAAGTTCCCAGAGGCGCGCTTGGAAATTTCTGACAGCGTGGGATAGGGCAGGACCATGCCGGATATGGCCGAAAGCGACAGGCCCTGAGAAATGGCGAGCGACCAGGGCGCGATCAGTTCGCCGGCGTTCTTGCCGACGAGCGTCACCCCCACGGGCTTTGATTTCACGACCATGACCTTGATGAAGCCCTTGGTCTCCCCCGTCGCGATGGCACGGTCGTTGCCTGCGAAGTCGGCGCGCACGACCGTCAGCTTGTCGCCATGCGCCTTGCGCGCGGCCTCTTCGGTCAGCCCGACCTGCGCCAGTTCCGGGTCGGTATAGGTGCACCACGGGATGTGGTCGGTCCGCGCCTTGGCCGGGAGCCGCAGAACTGTGGGCCGGATCACCACCCCGCCGTGATAGCCCGCGACATGGGTGAATTGCAGACCGCCGGTGATGTCGCCCACGGCGAAAATGCGGCGGTTCGTGGTGCGCAGGCGGTCGTCCACCTTGATCCCGCGGTCCGTGGTTTCGACCCCGGCCTTGTCCAGCCCCATGTCGTCCGTATTCGCCTTGCGCCCGACGGCGACGAGGATGTGGGACCCGGTGAAGACCCGCCCGAATTCGGTCACCACTTCGATCCGGCCCTCGGTGTCGCGCACGCGCACGGCCTGCGCCCCCTCGACGATCTCGATGCCCTCGTCGCGCAAAGTGTCCAGCACCAGCCCGGCGGCTTCGGCGTCGTCCTTGCCCAGCGCCTTCTGCGCCT
The DNA here is from genome assembly GCF_005871115.1 of Maritimibacter alexandrii. Classification (NCBI taxonomy): domain Bacteria; kingdom Pseudomonadati; phylum Pseudomonadota; class Alphaproteobacteria; order Rhodobacterales; family Roseobacteraceae; genus Maritimibacter; species Maritimibacter alexandrii. The sequence goes on along the minus strand of NZ_SWKQ01000018.1, from coordinate 51,602 downwards.
CCAGCACGGTCACCTCACATCCCAGCCGCCGATGCGCCAGCGCCATTTCACAGCCGATGGGGCCGCCGCCGATCACCAAGAGGTGTTTCGGCTGTTCGGCCAGATCGAAGATCGTTTCGTTCGTGTAATGCGGCACCTCGTCCAGCCCCGGAACCTCGGGCACGAAGGGGCGCGATCCGGTGGCGATGACGAAGCGTCTCGCACGGATCGTCGTGTCGCCCGCCTGCACCTCGCGCGGGCCGGTGAACCGCGCATGGTGCCGGATGACGGTGCAGCCCAGACCTTCGAACCGCTCCTGACTGTCGTGCGGCGCAATGGTCGCGATGGCGGATTTGACATGCGCGTGGGCCGCGTCCCAATCCAGTCCCTTGGCCCCGGCGGACAGAAGCGCCTTCGACGGCACGCAGCCGGTGTTGAGGCAATCGCCCCCCATTTCGCCCTTTTCGATCAGCACCACCTTCGCCCCCATCTGGGCGGCGCCCGAGGCGACCGACAGCCCGCCGGACCCGGCCCCGATGACGCAGATGTCGGTCTTGATGACGGTCATGCGATGGGCTCCTTCCGAAAGACGCGCAGGATGAGGGGGAGCAGGGCCAGAGCGCAAAGGCCGATGATCGGCCCGAGGATATAGGGCTTGAAGATGATGCCGAGGTCTGGCGTGCCACCTGCCTCGAACACCTCGCCCAGACCGGAGCCGACCGAGGTGTAGATCAACGCGCCCGGAATGATCCCGACCACGGTCGTCACCGCAAAGACCCATGTGCGCACGTTCACGAGGGCGGGCAGCACGTTGGCCACGAAGAACGGCACCACCGGGATCAGGCGCATGAGGAACAGGACCGACCACTGGCTTTTGTCGATAGCGGCCTTGAGCCTTGCGATCCGGCCCGGCGACGCCTCCATCCGGGCCGCCAATCGCTCCCCCAGCCCAAGTTTCGCGGCAGAGAAGATGATGAGCGCACCCATGGACGCGGCGGCGACGTTGTAGAAGACGCCGGGGAAAAGACCGAAGAGGAAACCGCCGGTGAGCGTGGCGATGGTGGCACCGGGCAGGGAGAAGCCCACGATGGCGGTGTAGGAAGCGATGAACACCAGAACGGCAAGCAGGTAGTTGTCGTCGCGAAACGCGATCAGGTCGGCGCGGTTTTCGGCCAGCGCGTCATAGGTCAGACGGTCGCGGAACAGGACGAAACCGACCAGCGCCACGATGGCGATGATCGTGATCGGGATCAGGCGTTTGATCCGTTCGGCGTTCAAGGCGTCCTCCTTGCTCAAGTGATCGCACCATGACGATGAAGCGTTGGTCCCGCCACCCCCCTCACGCCGCATTGATCCGCGTCGCGAAAATGTTTCAAAAGGACCGACGCGGGGTTTGACTTGGCCCCGAACCGCCCCTATAGACCGGGCTTCAACGAATTCCGCCCCGATTCCATCGGGATCAGTGGGCATGAGACGAAGATGGACCTTTCGGGGTCCAGAACCTGACGGAGACGGGCGATGAAACGCACCTACCAACCTTCGAACCTGGTTCGCAAGCGCCGCCACGGTTTCCGTGCGCGCATGGCGACCAAGGCCGGCCGCAAGATCCTGAACGCGCGTCGCGCCAAGGGCCGCAAGTCGCTGTCCGCGTAAGCGGGTCCGACATCTCGGCTGAAGACATGACACCGCCGGAGGCACCCGTGGACGGCCATGAGGCCGGGCACGAAGCGCCGCCGGCGGTTTCCGTTTGTCTGGCGACGCTGAAAAAGCGCCCGGACTTTCTGGCCTGTGCCCGCGCCCGCAAGGCGCCCGCGCCTGCCTTCCTGTTGCAGGGCCGCGACCGGCGCGACGACGATGCGGTCGTGCGCGTCGGCTACACGGCATCCAAGAAGGTCGGCAACGCGGTCGCCCGCAACCGGGCCAAACGCCGCTTGCGCGAGATCGCCCGCGCCCTCATCGCCGCCGAAGGGCGCGCAGGCTGGGATTACGTGCTCGTCGCACGCCCCGGCAGCACGGTCGAACGGGATTTCGATGCGATGAAGACCGATCTCCGTGCGGCTCTCGCCCGTGTCCACGGTCAGTAAAGACCAAGCCCCAACAGCGCCATGATGAGGATCAGCAGGGTCATGCCGCCTGCGGTCACCCATGCCGTGCGCCGCGCGATGCCGCCTGCGACCGTGGGATAGGTGGACGGGTCGTCGAAAGACCGGCGCAGACGCGCCCGCCCGGCCCCGTCGAAACCCGATACCGCCACCACGATCACGAAGGCCGCGATGACCCACAGGCCATAGGGCGATCCAAGCGCCCCGAAGCTGGGAATGCCACCGCCCGACCACGCGCGAAGCGGCCCTGTGACGAGGACGAGCACACCGCTGACCCCCATCACGAGGCCTGAGGCCGGGCCGATCCGGTCGAACAGGGCCGAGGCCTCGGCCGCCGGGCTGCGTGCCATGGCGGGCAACAGGATCAGTGCGAAAAACAGGTTGCCGCCGGCCCATGTGGTCGCCGCCAGCAGATGCAGGATGTGGATGATCTCGTTCATGGTGCGTCCCCCTGCCCCCGGATCATGCGGAACCGGACCGTGCGGCGCAAGTTTTTCCGACCGCGATGCTGCAATGCGGCAACACTGGCGGACCAGTCGCTTGCACCCCGTTGGCGTCTTGTGGATTTCAAGGAAATCTGGAAAGTGCGACCTGCGACCCCCTTTGGGTCACTCGATGACGAAACCAGTTTTCTTGTGAAGGACATTCCATGAAAATCGCCATGATCGGCACCGGATACGTCGGCCTCGTGTCCGGCGTGTGCTTCTCGGACTTCGGGCACGAAGTCATCTGCGTCGACAAGGACCCGCGCAAGATCGAGATGCTGGAGCGTGGCGAGGTTCCGATCTACGAACCGGGGCTGGATCGTCTGATGAACAAGAACGTCGAAGCCGGGCGGCTGTCCTTCACGCTCGACCTCGAACGTGCCATCGACGGGGCCGAAGCGGTGTTCATCGCGGTCGGCACACCCACGCGGCGCGGCGACGGTCACGCCGATCTCACCTATGTCATGGCCGCCGCCGAAGAGATCGCGAAGGCCGCCAAGGATTACATCGTCATCGTCACCAAATCGACCGTCCCGGTCGGCACCAACGCCAAGGTGCGTGACGTGGTGGCTGCGGCGAACCCCGACCTCGATTTCGATGTGGCGTCGAACCCCGAGTTTCTGCGCGAAGGCGCGGCGATCGACGATTTCATGAAGCCCGACCGCGTGGTCGTGGGGGTCGAAACCGACCGCGCCGCCAAGGTGATGGAGGAGATCTATCGCCCGCTCTACCTGCGCGACTTCCCCATCGTGACGACCGACCTCGAGTCGGCCGAAATGATTAAATACGCCGCCAATGCCTTTCTCGCGACCAAGATCACCTTCATCAACGAGATCGCGGCGCTGTGCGAAAAGGTGGGCGCGGACGTGAAAGCCGTGTCCAAGGGCATGGGCATGGACGGGCGCATCGGCAACAAGTTCCTGCACGCGGGCCCCGGCTACGGCGGCTCGTGCTTTCCGAAAGACACCAAGGCGCTGGCCCGGATCGGGCAGGAACATGCCGCACCCATCTCCATCGTGGAAACCGTCATCAAGGTGAACGAGGATGTGAAGCGGCGGATGATCGACAAGCTGGTCGACCTCTGCGGCGGCTCGTTCAACGGCAAGACCGTCGCTGTGCTGGGTGTGACGTTCAAACCCAACACCGACGACATGCGCGATGCCCCGTCGCTGACAATCGTGCCATCGCTCGTCGGGGGCGGCGCCAAGGTGCGGGTCTGTGATCCGCAGGGCAAGCGCGAGGGCGAGCATCTGCTGCCCAGCGTCGAGTGGCAGGATGACCCCTATGCCGCGGCCAAGGACGCCGACCTTATCGTTATCCTGACCGAATGGAACGAATTCCGCGCCCTCGACCTCGACAAGATCGCGTCCGGCATGAAATCGGCGAAGATGGCGGACCTGCGCAATATCTACAGCGCCGACGCCGCTGCCGAAGCGGGGTTCGTGGCTTATGACAGCATCGGGCGCGTGGGTCTGATCCGCGCTTGAGCGTCAGACGCCGTAATAGTCGCGATACCAGTCGACGAAGGCGCGCACACCGTCGCGCACGTCGGTCTGCGGGCGGTAGCCGGTAAGCCGCTCAAGCAGACCCGCATCCGCCCATGTCGCAGGCACGTCGCCGGGCTGGATGTCCATGTAGTTGCGCTCGGTCTTCATGCCCAGCGCATCCTCGATGGCCTCCACGAAATCCAGAAGCCGGACGGTCTGGGAATTGCCGATGTTCACCACGCGATAGGGCGCGACCGGTGACAGGCTGTCGCCCTCCGGCACTTCGCCGTTCTCGGGCCGCGCCGGCACCGCGTCGAACATCAGAAGCCGGATCGCGCGCACGAGGTCTTCGACATAGGTGAAGTCGCGGAACATCTCGCCGTGGTTGTAGACGTCGATCGCCTCACCGCCGAGGGTCGCGCGCACGAACTTGAACAGCGCCATGTCGGGGCGGCCCCACGGGCCGTAGACGGTGAAGAACCGGAACATGGTCGTCGGCAGGTCGTAGAGATGCGCATAGGAATGCCCCATCGCCTCGGTCGCCTTCTTGGTCGCGGCATAGATCGTCATGGGCGTGTCGGCCTTGTCCGTTTCCTTGAACGGCATCTCGGTATTCGCGCCGTAGACCGACGAGGTGGAGGCCATCATCAGGTGCCGCACCTCGTGACGCCGCGCGGCTTCCATGATGTTGAAGGTGCCGACGACGTTCGCATCGACATAGGCGCGCGGGTTCTCGAGGCTGTAGCGCACCCCCGCCTGCCCCGCGAGGTGGACGATGATCTCCGGCACGAAACCGTCGATGGCCGTATCGACGGCGGCCAGATCCTCCAGCATCGCTTCGGTCGCGGCGAACCGCTCGCTCTGCGACAGCATCGCGTGGCGGCGCTGCTTCAACGTGACGTCGTAGTAGTCGGTCATGCCGTCGAAACCGTGGACGGTGTGGCCTTCGTCCAGCAGCAGGCGGGCGAGGTGGTAACCGATGAACCCAGCCGTGCCGGTGATAAAAATACGTGCCATGAACCGCCTCTTGCGCTGTCCTTCCGTCCTACCTGCATTCCTCCGAAGTGCAAGCGTCCCGCGGCGCTTTGACGACTCGCGGATGGCGCCCGGCCACCCTATATCCCTCGCATGACGCCGCTCGCCCATATCGTCGCGCTTCCCGTGCGCTTCTACCGCCTCGTGTTCTCGCCATGGGTCGGCCATTCGTGCCGCTATCAGCCGACCTGCTCGGCCTATGCGCTCGAGGCGCTCGAGAAACACGGCGCGTTCAAGGGCGGCTGGTTGACCATCCGGCGCATCGGGCGCTGCCATCCGCTTGGCGGCATGGGATTTGACCCGGTGCCGGACCCCGGCGATAAGAGGAAAAAGCCTTAGCCGGAGGGCCGATGCCCCGCCAATTCCTCTTCCCCCTGACGACAGGCCGCTCGGGAACCGTATTCCTGACCGAGCTTCTGCGCCTGAACTGGACCGGGGCCGAGGTGCATCACGAACGGCTGGCGTATGAGACGCTGGGGGTCGACAGCCCGGACGCGTCGCACCTCACGAATTTCAACTCCGTCGGCAATGTGGAGCATGTGCGCGCCTTCTGGCTTCAGAAACTCGCGCGGGTCATGGACAGCCCGGCAGACCGATATGCCGAGGTGTCGCATTTCCTGTTCAAGGCCGGACTGGTCGAAAACATCGCGCCGCTGACCGAGGTCGGGGAGGTGCATCTGGTCATCCTCACCCGCGATGCGTTCAAGATCCAATGGAGCTACGTGAACCGCTTCGAGTTCGCCAATTTCGGCTTCACATGGCTCTTCGCGCTCGATCCCCGTTATCCCAACACCATCGTCAAGGCCGAGCCGTTCATGCAGCACGGGCCCGCGGGCACGTCGCTGTGGTATGTGCACGAGGTGTTCGCCCGCGCCGAGTATTACGCGCGGCTGACCGCCACGAACCCCCGCATTCACATCCACCGCGCTGACTTGTCCGAGATCACCAGACCCGAAGGCGCGGCACGGCTGCTTTCCGAGCTCGGTCAGCCGATGACACCGGACGCGGTGCGGATGCCGCCACGGCAGAACGCGACCAAGGCCGTCATGTTCGACGAGAAGATGGAGAATTTCTGTCGCCGCCTCGCCAAGGGCACACCGCTCAGGTCGGCCGAAATCGCCGAAGCCTACTGGAACACGGGCAAGCGGCTGGGCGACGGTATGCGGGCCGGGTGACAGGGGCCGCCGCGCCCCCTCCCAATTAATAATGGACAGGATAACCTGACCTTCGTTACGAATGCGTCAGGCACCGGTCGGGAGCGATGGTGCCGCAGGGGGCACATCGCAGCATGACATCCAAAGCGGGAAACACCGCTACGCGCGGTCGGGATATCGAAACGATTCTTCAGGGCTATATTCTGTCGCCCTACTGCTTCGGAACCGCGCTGGTCCTCGCCCTGTTCATCACGATCTTCGCGCCCGGCGGGCTGTTCGCGCATCAGCCGTTGTGGCTTCGCGCCGGAATTCACCTGTTCGACACCGTCGTGTTTCTGGCCCACAGCTATTTCGTGCTCCCCCGCGTGTTTCGCGAGGCGTTCGACCGGGGCTGGCCGATCCTTCCGGTCCACATCGCGATCTACATTCCACTCGCCCTCGTCCTCGCGGTTGTCTTCGCGCTTGTCGAAGGTCACGGGCTGACGGGGGCCGAGATCGTCTGGCACGTCGCCATCGTCGTCGCCTGGGTCGTCCTTTCCGCCGTCATCGGCCTGTTCATCTTTTGGGTCTATTTCCTGCCCCATGCGGGCATCGACGTGAAGCCGGAGCAGATCTGGTCCTATCGCCCGCCCACGTCCTGCCGGCTTCAGGATCACCTGTCGCCCGCCGTGCGGGGCCGGGTACTGAGGATGCTTGCCGAAAACCAATACGTGCGCGTTTTCACCGAGCGGGGCGAAGAACTGATCCGCCTGCCCTTGTCCGAAGCCGTCGGACTGGTCCCCGACGAGGCCGGGATCAGGGTGCACCGCTCGCACTGGATCGCGACCGACCGCATGGCAGGCGTGAAATTCGAAAGCGGCAACCCGAAGTTGTTGACGGTGGATGGATCACAACTCCCGGTAAGTCGCTCTCGCGTGGGCGACGTGCGTTCGGCGCTTTCGCATCGTGAAATGTGAAACCCGGTCGGTTCGCGAACCCTTGGGCGTCAACCGCTCCAAATCCAGCGTCATCCGCACCATCGCGCACACAGGCACCTGATTTATCAGTACAAATCACGCCGTGGCGCAGGTGGTTCGTATTTCGAACCGTTCATGCAGGCAGCACCGATTGAGCACGCGTCATAGACCGGCGACCCGCTTGGGCCGTCGGGTGTATTGAAGGCCGGGCCGTGCAGAGTATTTCGCGCGGAGGGGCACTTTTCCGTCGGCGCGGCGGGCGGGCGTATTCTCGTTCGCAACCGTCGCGCCACTTCCCTTGCCAGACGCCCCGCCCCACGGTAATCCGCGCTCATGCTCGACGAGTCCGATGACATCCACCCGCTGTTTCGCGGCGCCCCTTCGACCACGGAGTTCAAGAAGCTCCGCAAACGCATCCTGCGCAACGTGCGGGAGGCGGTGGAGCACTATGGCATGGTCGAGCGGGACGAGACCGGGCAGGCGAAACCGGGGCAGAAATGGCTCGTCTGCCTGTCGGGCGGCAAGGACAGCTACACGATGCTGGCCGCGCTGTACGAGATGAAGTGGCGCGGGCTTCTGCCCGTCGAAATCCTCGCCTGCAATCTCGATCAGGGCCAGCCGGGGTTTCCGGCCACCGTGCTGCCGGAATTTCTGGAAGACCGCCAAGTGCCGCACCGGATCGAGTACGAGGACACCTATTCCATCGTGATGGACAAGGTGCCCGAGGGCCGGACGTTCTGCGCGCTCTGTTCGCGACTGCGCCGGGGCAACCTCTATCGCATCGCGCGTGAGGAAGGGTGCAACGCGGTCGTGCTTGGCCATCACCGCGACGACATCCTCGAAACCTTCTTCATGAACCTGTTTCATGGCGGACGCCTTGCGACCATGCCGCCGAAACTGGTCAACGAAGAAGGCGACCTGTTCGTGTTTCGCCCCCTTGCCCATGTGGCCGAGGAGGATTGCGAAAAATTTTCCCGCGATATGGGTTACCCGATCATCCCCTGCGATCTGTGCGGGTCGCAGGACGGATTGCAGCGCCAGCAGGTGAAACAGATTCTCGACGGCTGGGAAAAGAACGCGCCCGGTCGGCGGCAGGTCATGTTCCGTGCCCTTATGAATGCCCGCCCCTCGCATCTGCTCGACCCGAAACTCTTCGATTTCGCGGGGCTGACGCGCGGCCAAACGGAAGACACCTGAAGGCCCAAGCTGTTAACCGCAGGTTGACTCGTTCCCCATATGGTCCAACGGACCGAAGAGGCGGCCCTTGCGCCTCGGATAGGGGAGCAGACGATGAGCATCACGACCTCGGCACAGCGCGACGCGCTTCGCAAGAAACTCCGCATGATCCTGCTCGGGCCGCAGATGCTCGCGTTTCTCCCCGCGATCATGCTGGGCGCGTTCTGGTTCGGGGGCGAAGGTCTGGCGCTCGTGATCGCGGTGACGCTTCCGGGCATCCTCGTTCTGACCGGGCATGTTCCGGCGCCGTGGCGGGTCCGGGCACGGCGCGACATGCTGACGGGGCTGCCCGGTCGGCAGGATCTGATCGCGACCCTGTCACAGGGGTTTTCGAGCGGGTCGAACGATGCCGGCGATCCGCCCGTGTGCCTCGTCCTCGAGATCGACAATGCCAGCGCGCTCGAATCTCAGTTCGGTGAGGCGGGCGCGGGCACCGTCCTGCGCACCTGCGCCGAACGGCTGAAAGCGGTCTTGCGTGAAAGCGACGTGGTGACCGCGCTGAAACCCGGATGTTTCGGCATCGCGATCGCGCGCACGCCACGCACCGACCTTGAGGTCATGATCCAACTCTCCGGTCGTCTGCAAGACGCTGTCGGCCAGCCCATATCGCTCGACGGCACACGGGTGTTGCTGTCGTCCTGCCTCGGGTTCTCGATGCCCTCCCGCGTGCCCGATCAGGTCGGGGAAAGCCTGCTCGACGCCGCCGAAAGCGCGCTGGAAGAGGCTCAGAAGGCGGGGCCGGGGTCGATCCGCGCCTTCTCCAACGGGATGCGTCCGCGTGTATCGGTGCCCGACAACCTCACGCGTGAGGTTCTGCGCGCTCTGGAAGACGGCGAAATCCGCCCGTGGTTCCAGCCGCAGGTGTCAACCGACACCGGCCAGTTGACGGGGTTCGAGGCGCTCGCGCGGTGGGAGCACCCCGAGAAAGGGCAGATCGCCCCCGCCGCGTTCCTGCCCGCCATCGCCGAGGCCGGGCTGTTCGAACGGCTGGGCGAGGTCATCCTCTATCACGCGCTCACGGCGCTCAAGGCGTGGGACAAGGCGGGGCTGAAAGTGCCCAATGTCGCGGTCAACGTCTCGCCCGAAGAGCTTCGCAACCCGCGCATGTTCGAAAAGATCAGGTGGGAGCTGGACCGTTTCGACCTCGGCCCCGACCGCCTCGTGATCGAAGTGCTGGAAAACGTGGTCGCGCAGTCGGAAGACGACACCACGACCCGCAACATCGCCGCCCTGTCTCGACTGGGCTGCGGCATCGACCTTGACGATTTCGGCACCGGTCATGCCTCGATCTCGAACATCCGGCGTTTCGACGTGACCCGCATCAAGATCGATCGCAGCTTCATCAGCCAGGTGGATACCGACCGCGACCAGCAGAACATGGTGTCGGCGATCCTCACCATGGCCGAAAGGCTTGGGCTGGATACGCTGGGCGAAGGGGTCGAAACCCACGGCGAACACGCGATGCTCGCCCAGCTTGGGTGCGGTCATGTGCAAGGCTATTCCATCGCCCGCCCGATGCCGTTCGAAGACACCGCGACCTGGATCGACACCCATCAGGCCAAGCTGTCGACGATGCCCACGATCGACCACGCCGAGAATCCGCGCGGCAAGAAAGCGAGTTGAGGTTTCAGGGGTTACAACCCGCATGAAAACCTCGGCCGGATCGCGCGGCAAGACGCCTCGCACCGCCGTGAATTCTGGTAAAACCGCTTGACGTTTGGCCTTGCGGGGGTTTGAACCCCACCATCCGAAATTCACGTGGTGGGCCTTTATGGAAAACCAGAATCGAAACCTCCTGATCGCGACGGTCCTGAGCTTTGTGGTCATCACGGCATGGATGCTCTTGTTCCCACCTGCGGAACCGGAAGCCGTCCAGCCCGAGGAGGTTGCCGAAACCCTCGCCCCCGGCGCAACCGACGGGGCCGCCACGCCCCCGAATGCGGCCGAGCAGACCGGCACCGACGCCGCACCTGAGGCCACGCCCGACACGACGACCACGGCGCAGACGCTGGAAAACAGCCCGCGCATTCCGGTCGAGACGCCGAAACTGTCCGGTTCGATCTCGCTCATCGGCGGACGTATCGACGACCTGCATCTGTCCGACTACCGCGTCTCGCTCGACAAAGGGTCCGATACCGTCACGCTGTTGCGGCCGTCGGGTTCGGACGAGGCCTATTACACGCTTTATGGCTGGGCTCCGGGCGGCAACCTCGGCAATGCCGACGTCCCCGGCGCGATGACCCAATGGGAACTCGAAGAGGGCGACACGCTCACCCCCGAAACGCCGATCACGCTGGCCTGGACGAACGACGCAGGCATGATCTTTCGCCGCACGATCTCGGTCGACGAGGATTACCTCTTCACCGTGCGCCAGTCGGTCGAGAACGGGTCCGACATCGCCCAACGCCTTGCCCCCTACGGCCTGATCGCGCGCCACGGCGAACCCTCGAACCTCAAGGGGTTCTTCATTCTGCATGAGGGCGTGATCCGTCAGGACGATACCGAACTCTCGGAAATCGACTACAAGGACGCCCGCGAACTCGACCGCGACCCGCGTGAGGGCGCCCCCGCCGAAGCCACCGCGATCACCGAGAACGGTTGGGTCGGCTTCACCGATCACTATTGGGAAACCATCCTCGTGCCGGAAAGCGGCCAGCCCTATACGGCGGTCGTGAAATACGTCGAAGGTGCTGACATCTATCAGACCGAAGTGCGCCTGCCGACCATCGAGGTCGCGCCGGGTGCCACCGCCGAAGTCTCCACGCGGCTCTTCGCGGGCGCCAAGGAATGGGACACGATCCGCGACTACCAGAACGACGAGGGCATCTACCGCTTACTCGACTCGATCGACTGGGGCATGTTCTTTTTCCTGACCAAACCGATCTTCGCCGTGCTGCACTGGCTGCACTCGTTCATCGGCAACATGGGTTGGTCGATCATCGCCCTGACCTTCGTCATCAAGATGGTGCTGTTCCCGCTCGCCTACCGCTCCTACGTGTCGATGGCGAAGATGAAAGAGCTTCAGCCGGAGATGGAGAAGCTGCGCGAACAGGCGGGCGACGACCGCATGAAAATGCAGCAGGGCATGATGGAGCTTTACAAGAAGAACAAGGTGAATCCGGCTTCGGGCTGCCTGCCGATCCTCTTGCAGATCCCGATCTGGTTCTCGCTTTACAAGGTGATTTTCGTCACGCTCGAACTTCGCCATGAACCCTGGTTCGGCTGGATTCGCGACCTTTCCGCCCCCGATCCGTCGTCGATCCTGAACCTGTTCGGGCTGCTCCCGAACGCCGCGCCCGATCCGACGAGCTGGTTCTATTTCTTCTCGCTCGGTGTCCTGCCGATCCTGCTCGGCATTTCGATGTGGCTTCAGCAGAAGCTGAACCCGGCGCCCGCCGACGCCACGCAGGCGACGATCATGAACTGGATGCCCTGGGTGTTCATGTTCATGCTGGGCCGGTTCGCGAGCGGGCTTGTGATCTACTGGATCGCGAACAACACGCTGACCTTCATCCAGCAGTACACGATCATGCGCTCGCACGGCGCCAAGCCGGACATCTTCGGCAACATCAAGTCGAGCTTCAAGAAGAAGCCGGCGACAGAGAAGAAGTAGGGGCGTGAGCGCGCCCCTGCCCTTCCCTCTGGCCGAAGAGCCCGACGATGCGTCCCGCGAAGCGGGGCGCAAACTTTTTGCGGCCCAGACCGATTTTCTGAAAGGCGTGGTCGCGATGAACGGCCTGCCGCCCGACGACCGGATCGAGGTCTGCTTCGCGGGCCGGTCCAACGTCGGGAAATCGTCGCTCATCAATGCGCTGACCGGGCGCAAGGGCCTTGCACGGGCATCGAACACGCCGGGCCGCACGCAGGAAATAAACTTCTTCACCACGACCGACGGTCCCTATCTCGTCGACCTGCCCGGCTACGGCTTCGCCAATGCGCCCGTGGCGGTCGTCGAGAAATGGCAGAAACTGCTCAAGTCGTATCTTTCGGGCCGCGCCTCGCTGCGGCGGGCCTTCGTGCTGATCGACACGCGGCACGGGATCAAGGCCGTGGACGAAGAGATCATGACGCTTCTCGACAAGTCCGCCGTCACGTTCCAGGCCGTTCTGACCAAGGCCGACAAAGTGAAGGCCGCCGACCGCGACAAGATCCTAAAACAGGTGCGCGAGAAGCTGTCGAAACATCCGGCGGCTTACCCGGAACTGGTCATGACCTCGTCCGAAAAGGGCGACGGGATCGCCACGCTTCGGGCGATCATCGCGGGCCTCGATTAACGCGGGCCATGGGCGATGAAAGGCCAACGGCCTTGAAGAGCGCACGCGGCGACCGTATCACCGATAAAGCCGCCCCCGAGGATCAGCCCATGAGAAAGCTCAGCATGAACCGCGACTGGATCGCCACCGCCAAGACCCTGAACGAAGCCCTGCCCTACCTTCAACGCTACGAGGGCGCGACGGTCGTCGTGAAATTCGGCGGGAACGCGATGGGCGATGACGAGGCGATGGAAAGCTTCGCCCGCGACATCGTTCTGATGCGCCATGTCGGCGTGAACCCCGTTGTCGTCCACGGCGGCGGGCCGATGATCAACGACATGCTCGCGAAACTGGGTGTCGAAAGCGAATGGGTGAACGGCAAGCGCGTCACCGATGCCGCAACGGTCGAAGTGGTCGAAATGGTCCTGTCCGGCCCGGTGAACGCCCGCATCGTGGCGGCGATCAATGCCGAGGGCGGCCGCGCCGTGGGCCTGTCCGGCAAGGATGCGAACCTCATGGTCTGCGAGCCCACCGATCCCAAGCTCGGCTTCGTCGGCACACCCATCGAGGTCGATCCTTTCGTTCTGAAACGTCTGTCGGAATCCGAAACGATCCCGGTCATCGCTCCCATCGGTGTGGGGCGGGATGGCGAGACCTTCAATGTGAATGGCGACACGGCGGCGGGGGCCATCGCGGCGGCGCTCAAGGCCGACCGGCTGCTCCTGCTCACAGACGTCGCCGGCGTGAAGAACGCCGAGGGCCAGTTCGTGACCGAACTGTCCGCGATGCAGGTGCGTGAGATGACGAGCGAGGGAATCATTTCAGGTGGAATGATTCCCAAAACCGAGACGGCGCTTTCAGCCCTCGAGGGTGGGGTGCGCGCCGTCGTCATCCTTGACGGCCGGGTGCCAAACGCTTGCCTGCTTGAGCTTTACACCGAACAGGGCCCCGGTTCGATCATCCGTCTGGGTTAGACGAAAGTCGTATGCTGCACTGCGGCTTGCTCGCGATGCGTGTGTTCGGGTAGAAAGGCCGGGCACCCTGAAAACGCGAGTATTTTCCCCGTATGACCCTGCGCCTCATTCTGACCCGTCACGCCAAGTCGAGCTGGGACGATCCCCTCATGACGGATCATGATCGGCCCCTGAACAAGCGTGGTCGCGCGTCGGCAGAGGCCATCGGTCGTTGGCTGATGGTCAAGGGGATTTGCCCGGACGAGGTGCTGGTTTCGTCGGCCGAACGGACCCGCGAAACCTGGGATCTGATCTCGAAGGCCGGATGCCCCCATGGCACCCCCGAGATCGCCCCGTCGCTCTATCTGGCCGAGCCGGATACGATGCTGAATGTTCTTAAGAGTGCGACTGGTAAGACGGTGATGATGATCGCCCATAACCCGGGATCTTCGTTCATGGCCCACGGCCTGCTCGAAACCCCGCCGGCGACGCATATCTTCGACCGTTTCCCGACCGGAGCTACTGCCGTCATCGACTTTGAAATCGACAGCTGGGAGGACCTCATCTGGCGGATGGGGAAGCTTGTTGATTTCGTTGTCCCGCGCGATCTGATCGCTGCGGAGGTGGCCATGGCGAACGAACCGCCTGCGCTTTCTGCCTAGACACGGTCCCTGACGGCAGGCGAAGGGCCCTCGCAATCGCGGGGGCCCTCGTCATTTCAGCGGTGCGAATGCGCGGGGATCAGTGCCCGATGATCTGGCTCAGGAACTGCTGGGTGCGTTCCGACTTCGGGTTGTTGAAGAACTCTTTCGGTTCGTTCTGCTCGACGATCTGACCGTCGGCCATGAAGATCACGCGGTTTGCGACGGCCTGTGCAAAGCCCATTTCGTGCGTCACGCAGAGCATCGTCATCCCCTCTTCGGCAAGCTCGATCATGGTGTCGAGCACCTCCTTGATCATCTCGGGGTCGAGCGCCGAGGTCGGCTCGTCGAACAGCATGATCCGCGGCATCATGCACAGCGACCGGGCGATGGCGACACGCTGCTGCTGGCCGCCCGACAACTGGCCGGGGTACTTGTTCGCCTGATCCGGGATCTTCACCTTTTCGAGGAAATGCATGGCCCGGTCGACGGCTTCCTTGCGCGGCACCTTGCGCACCCATATGGGCGCGAGGGTGCAGTTTTCGAGGATCGTGAGATGCGGGAACAGGTTGAAGTGTTGAAACACCATCCCGACCTCGGAGCGCACCTTGTCGACGTTCTTCAGGTCCGAATTCAGCTCGTTCCCGTCCACGACGATAGACCCCTGCTGGTGTTCCTCCAGCCGGTTGATGCAGCGAATGAGCGTCGATTTCCCCGACCCGGACGGGCCGCAGATGACGATCCTCTCGCCGCGATAGACGGTCAGGTCGATGTCGCGCAGCACGTGAAACGTCCCGTACCACTTGTTCATATCGGTGATCTGGATCGCCACCTCGTCGGAGACTTCCATCTTCGAGGTGTCGACCTTGGTGTCGAGTTCTAGCGTGGACATGTGCGCTCTCCGTTAACGGTGGTCGGTGCGAAGCTTCTTTTCGAGCCACATAGAGTAGCGCGACATGGAGAAGCAGGAGATGAAGAAAAGAAGGGCGATGAAGCCGTAAAGCTCCCACACGATGCCGTTCCAGTTGGCGTCGGCGCGGATCGAGCCGGTCAGGCCGATGGGATCGAGCAGGCCGATGATCGACACGAGCGTCGTATCCTTGAACAGCCCGATAAAGGTCGAGACGATACCGGGGATCGAGATTTTCAGCGCCTGCGGCAGGATGATAAGCCGCTGCGCCTTCCAGTAATCCAGCCCCAGCGCATCCGCCGCCTCATACTGCCCGCGTGGCAGGGCGGCGAGACCGCCCCGGATCACCTCGGCGATATAGGCCGAGGCGAAGAGCGTCGCCATGATCATCACGCGCAGGATGATGTCGAAGTTCGTGCCCGGCGGCATGAAGATGTTCAGAAGCGTCGAGGCCACGAACAGAAGCGTGATGAGAGGCACGCCCCGGATGAACTCGATGAACCCGACCGACAGGTATTTGACGATCAGCAGGTCGGACTGACGCCCCAGCGCAAGGATCACGCCGAGGACGAGCGAAATGGCGATGGCAACGACGCCGATCCAGACCGACAACATGAAGCCCCCGAACAGGCGGCTTTCCACGACTTCGATGCCCAGCGGAACGATCCCGTAGATTGCCTGCGACAGCGGACCGACGAGGAACAGCCAGAACAGCACCGGAATGAGCACGGCGACGATCACGGAGGCGAGGTTGCCGATGACCGACACCAGATAGCGATAGGCGACGAAGCCCAGCGCGGGACCGGCTGCGACAAGAAGCGGGGTCCAGATCGGCCCGCCCCACATCAGCCAGGGCGCGAGGAACAGGAAGGCCCCCGTGAACCACAGCATCTTGCCGGGGAAGGTTTCGTTGAACAGAACCGGGGCCAGCGCTACGAACAGGCCGATGAATGTCAGGATCGGGCGCCAGCGAAGCTCTTCCGGGTAGAAGCCGAACAGAAGCTGCTGCCAGCGTTCGGTGATGACGCCATAGCAGGCGCCCCCGTGCTCTTTCCCCAGTTCCGCGATGATTTCGCGGCAGGCGGACAGCGATCCCGCCCCCCATGTGGGCGACCAGAGCCACGGGATGATCGCAGCCAGCACGAGGTAAATGAACGCCAGCGCGATCACGGTCAGGATCGAATTGAACCAGCCCGAGAACAGGTTCATCCGCAGCCAGCCGATCACCCCCACCTCGCTTGCGGGCGGGTCACGTTCGGGAAGCATATCGGTGCGGACGTAGGACAGGTCTTCCATCTCAGCGCTCCTTCAGCTTCACGCGGTTGTTGTAGACGTTCATCGCCCCGGAAATGGCGAGCGATATGGCGAGGTAGATCAGCATCGTCATCATCACGGCTTCCAGCTCGCGACCCGTCTGGTTGAGCGTGATGCCCATCAACGTCCCGGTCAGGTCCATGTAGCCCACGGCAATCGCCAACGACGAGTTCTTGGTGAGGTTGAGGTACTGCGAGATCAGCGGGGGGATGATGACCCGCATCGCCTGCGGCAGGATCACCAGCGACATGATCCGGCGGGGTCGGATGCCCAGCGCCGCGGCCGCCTCGGTCTGCCCCTTGGAAATGGCGAGGATACCGCCGCGCACGATCTCGGCGATGAAGGCCGCCGTATAGAGCGAGAGCGCCAGCCACAGCGCGATGAACGAGTTTCTGAGATGCGTCCCACCGTCGAAGTTGAAGCCGCGCAGCGCGGGCTTGCCCAGATAGAACCCCATGAGCCAGAGCACGATGACGGACGGCAAGACGATGACGGCGGTGCGAAGCCAAAACGTCTTTGGCCGCACCCCCGTGGAATTCTGTATTCGGTCGGCCCGTTGCCCGATCAGGCGGGACACGAGGATGCCCGCGATCAGGGTCGACAGAAACACGACGAGTTCGAGGCTCACGTCGAACCGGAACCACGCCTCGCCGAACAGGTGGATGTCGCCCAGACCCTGCCGCCATGTCAGCGGATTGCCCTCTTCGTCCATCCGCCCGAACAGCGGCTCGGGCACATAGACGCCCCGGTTGGTCAGCGCGACGCTGTCGCCCAGCAACATGCTGGCCGAAGGCTCATCCCCCCGGAAAGCGGACGGCGCGGGAAGCGTTTCGATCAGGATCGCCATCGAAAAGACGATCCAGAGAAGAACCGGCACGTTGCGGAACATCTCGACATAGACGGTCATGATGCGGGCGACGAGCCAGTTGTTCGACAGGCGCAGAACACCGACGATGACGCCCACGATGGTCGCCATGATGCAGCCGAGCACCGCGACCAGCAGTGTGTTCAAAAGCCCCATGAGGCTGGCGCGCGCATGGCTGTCGCGCGAATCGTAGTCGAGCAGGCGCTGGTTGATGTCGTAGCCCGCAGGCTCGGTCAGAAACCCGAAGCCGACCGACTTGCCGAGATCCGCAAGGTTCTGGACCGTGTTCGACACGAGCCAGCCGATGAGCAGCAGGAAGCCGATCAGGGCGACGATCTGGATCGTCGCGGACCGGTACCGGCTGTCGTAAATGAGCATGGATGGGCGGAAGGTCCCGCCTTCAGGATCGGTAGCCGTCGTCATTCATGTTCCCCGTCGTCCCCGGATCGTTCTCTGGGCGGGTTCTCCCGCCTCCTGCGTCCGGATGAACTGATTGATGCCCCTGAAAAGGAAGCGGGCGCGAGGTTTCCCCCGCGCCCGCCCTGTCACTTACCGGAACGGCGGCGCGTACTGAAGGCCGCCGTCTTTCCACTGCGCGTTCAGGCCGCGCGCAAGGCCGATCGGCGTCGACTCACCGATGTTCTTTTCGAAGATCTCACCGTAGTTGCCGCCGGCCGCGATGGCTTTCATCGCCCAATCGGCTTCAAGGCCGAGCATCTCGCCCATGGTGCCTTCGGTGCCGAGGATACGGTTGATCTCGGGGTTATCGGTGCCGCTGGCCAGCTCTTCGATGTTGGTCGAGGTGATGCCGAACTCTTCGGCCGCGACCAGCGCGTTCAGGGTCCAGCGCACGATGTCTGCCCATTCGTCGTCGCCATGGCGCACGAGCGGACCGAGCGGCTCTTTCGAGATGATTTCCGGCAGGATCGCGTGATCGGCCGGGTTCTCGAACGACGCGCGGGTGGCGGCGAGGCCGGAAGCGTCCGTCGTGTAGGTGTCGCAGGCACCGGCAAGGTACTGCTGCTGCGCTTCGGCGTTGGTTTCGATCGGAACCGGCTCGTAGCTGATGTTGTTCGTGCGGAAGAAGTCGGCGAGGTTCAGTTCGGTCGTGGTGCCGGTCTGGATGCAGACGGTCGCGCCGTCCAGTTCCTTGGCCGAGGACACGCCCAGCGCCTTGGGCACAATGAAGCCCTGACCGTCGTAGTAGTTCACGCCGGTGAAGGTGAACTTGAGGTCCACGTCACGGGTGAGGGTCCAGGTGGTGTTGCGCACGAGGATGTCGACTTCGCCCGAAGCCAGCGCGGTGAAGCGGGTCTTCGGCGTGGTCGGCACGAATTCGACGGCTTCCGGGTCGCCCAGAACGGCGGCGGCGACGGCACGGCAGACGGCGACGTCAAAGCCTTCCCAATGGCCGTTCGCGTCGGGCGCGGCGAAGCCGGTCAGACCGGAGTTCGAACCGCACTTGAGCGATCCACGGGCTTGCACGTCGTCAAGCGTCGCGGCGCTCGCCGAACCGGCGACAAAGCCAGCTACGGTCAGCGCCCCGAGAAATACGGATTTTTTCATGTTTACCTCTTCCTGATGTTCGCCCGTTCCGGGCGTTATGATCCGGTTCGTTGACCGGTGACGATACGAGGAATGGGGCAGGCCCCCTCCATGCCAAGAGTTTGGGCAATTATTCGCATGGGCGTCAAGGGCAAGGGGATTCCGGGCCCGCGCCTAACCCTAGGGAAACTCTGCATTTTCGGTAGCGCCCGGAAATTCTTGGTCACGAATTTTGATCGGCCAGTCGAAAAAACAGCGCCGCATCCAGAAATGCCTGCCTTTTCAGCGCCGCATGTTCCGCCGCTTCTTCGTCTTCGCCCCAAAGTTCGGCCTGCCAGTTTTCGTCGATCCGCGAGATCGCCCAGCCCGTCTCGGGGTCGATCCGGTCATGCATCACGGCCAGCGCGATGATGAGCGAACCGGACAGGGAAACGAGGTCGTGGAACGCCGCCAGACGGAAGGGGTCGAGGTCATGGACCAGCGCCCCGAGACGCGTCAGCGCGCCGGAATCCTGCGGCGCGTGCATGATACCGATGCGCGGTTCAAGACGCGCGCCGAACGTCTCGTCGGCCCAGTCGAGCAGCGGATCCCAAGCCTCGGCCTGCCGCGCGACCAGCTCGGCTGGCGTATCCGCGCGGTAGCAGGTCAGGTCGCTGTCGCCATAGGCCGCCAGCAGGTCGGCCACTTCGGCGTGCTGAAGGCGCACCTTGTCGATGGCCGAATTCGCCGTGCGGGTCATCGGCATGGTGGACGGGTCGATCTTGTCGGCCTGCGCGTCCCATTCCAAGGCAATGGCCTCGGCCAGCGCACGGGACGGCACCACGAAGGCGGCCTTGGCCGGTGTGCGCACGGTGCGGGTGTCGAGATAGACGGTATAGCCCCCGTCGCACGCGTCGGCCCGCGTCTCTTTCCAGAACCGTTTCGGTGCCCAGTCGCTCATCTTTCGCTCCACAGTCGGTCAATGGCCGGTATCAGGTCGGCGAAGCGTTCCACGACCGCATCCGCCCCGGCCCGTTCCAGATCGTTCGGCGCGTGATAGCCCCATCCGACCCCGATGGTGAAGACCCCGGCGGCGCGACCGGCCTGAATGTCATAGACCGTATCCCCGACGAAAACGGCGTCTTCGGGCGCGACCCCGGTTTCGGACAAGGCCGCGTTCACCATGGCCGGGTCCGGCTTCGACGGCTGGTCATCGGCGGTCTGCGTCGTCGCGAAGAGCCCGTCCAACCCATAAGTTTCGATGATGCGACGCATCCCGCGCCGCGACATGCCCGTTGCGGTGCCGAGCAGCACCTCGCCCCGCGCGTGCAGAGCTTCCATCGCGGCGAGCGCCCCCGCGAAGAACGGCGGTGTCCCGTCGCTCTGACGCGCGGTCATGTAGGCGTTCTTGTAGGCCTGTACCATCCGCGCCCGGTCATAGTCGTCGAAGTCACCGAACAGGCGTTTCACCGCTTCGACCAGCGACAGGCCCACCACGTTCAGCGTATCGGCCCGCGTCGGCGTCGGCAGATCGGCCTCGTCCGCCGCAGCCTCCATCGCCGCCACGATCGCATGCTGGCTGTCGATCAGGGTGCCGTCGACATCGAAGAGAACGAGCTTCAGGGGGCCCATTCTTCCTCCTCGAACGGATCGTCGGGCGCGTCGTCGACGCGAAAGCCAAGCTGCTCCCACGTCCGGGCCATATGCTCCGGCAGCGCCGCCTCGATGAAGATCGGCTTCTTCGTCACGGGGTGCTCAATCTCGATGGACCGCGCATGAAGGTGCAGTTTCTTGGAAATCTCGCCGCCCAGCATCGCGCCCCAGCCGTCGCCGAGGTTCTCCTGCCCGGAGCCGCCGTATTTGCCGTCACCCACGATCGGATGGCCCATTTCGGCCATATGCGCGCGCAACTGGTGGGTGCGCCCGGTGATCGGCGTCAGCCCGACCCAGGCGGCCCGCTGGGCGAGGTTTTCGATCACCACGTAATCCGTCTCGGCCCGCTTGGCACCTTCGACCTTGGCGACCTCGGACGGGTGGATGCAGAGCATCTTTTCCCCTTCGCCCTGACCGCCGTGACCCGGTGCCTTGACCAGCCCCCATTTCACCGTGCCCTTGCGCGGCAGCGGCACGCCCGCGACCACGGCCCAGTAGATCTTGCGCGTGTTGCGGTGCCGGAACGCATCCGTCAGATCCTTGGCGACCTGCCGGGTGCGCGCGAGAAGCAGGACACCCGAAGTGTCCTTGTCCAGCCGATGCACCAGCCGGGGTTTGTCGTCATAGCCGAAGGTCAGCGCCTCGGCCAATCCGTCCACATGCCGGGTCTGTTTCGACCCACCCTGCGTCGGCAGGCCCGGCGGTTTGTTCAGCGCGATGATGTGGTCGTCGCGATAGATCACGCAGTCGCGGATCATCTGCGCGTCCTTGTCCGTCACGCTCGGGCGCGGTGTTGCGGGCCGTTCACCGGGGTCGGGGAGCGGCGGAATGCGCACCTCCTGCCCCACTTCGACGCGGGTCGAGGCCTTGACACGCCCACCATCCACGCGGATTTCGCCCTTACGGCACATCTTTTCGACCCGGCCCTGCGGCACATGCGGAAACCGGCGCTTGAACCAGCGATCCAGCCGCTGATCCCCATCGCCCTCAGCGACCGTGATGGTCTGAACCCGGCTCATGCGAACACCCCCCGCGCCGCGTAGACGCCCAGAACAAGTGCGGCGAGCGACAAGCCCACCGACAGCGCCACATATCCCGCTGCCGATGCCACCTGCCCCCGCTCGAACAGCGCCAGCGTGTCCAGCGAGAAGGCCGAGAAGGTGGTGAACCCGCCCAAGACGCCCGTCATCAGGAACGGGGCCCAGACGTTGCCGCCCTTCTTGGCCAGAACGACGAACAAAACGCCCATAAGGAAACTCCCCAACACGTTCACGATCAGAGTTCCGGCAGGATAGCCGTGCCCGATCACCCGCGTCGCGGTGACGTTCACGAGGTATCGGCCCGAGGCCCCGATGGCCCCGCCCAAAGCGACGGTGAATAGCGTGTTCAACATGCTCACCCTCTCCCGCGCCGGTGCGCCAGAGTCAACCTTGCCGCTTGGCCCGAAGCCCTGCGAAAAAGTCGACCCGCTTCTTCAATTCACGTTCGAAGCCGCGTTCGACGGGTTGGTAATAGACCGGGCGCTTCACGTCGTCGGGGAAATAGTTCTGACCGGAAAAGCCGTCTTCG
Source organism: Maritimibacter alexandrii (assembly GCF_005871115.1). Classification (NCBI taxonomy): domain Bacteria; kingdom Pseudomonadati; phylum Pseudomonadota; class Alphaproteobacteria; order Rhodobacterales; family Roseobacteraceae; genus Maritimibacter; species Maritimibacter alexandrii. Next base: position 29,486 of record NZ_SWKQ01000018.1, on the reverse strand, counting down.
GCGTCATGGTCATACTGGTAGCCGGACCCATAGCCTTCGTCCTTCATCAGACGTGTCGGCGCGTTCAGGATGTGTTTCGGCGGCGGCGCCGATCCGGTCTGCTTGGCCTGCGCGCGCGCCGCCTTGTAGGCGACATAGCCCGCGTTCGATTTCGGCGCGAGGGCAAGGTAGACGACCGCCTGCGCCAGCGCCAACTCGCCCTCGGGCGACCCGAGCCGCTCATACGTTTCCCACGCGTCGATACAGATGCCGTTGGCCTGCGGATCGGCCAGCCCGATATCCTCGACCGCCATGCGCGTCAGGCGGCGGGCGAGGAACCGCGGATCCTCGCCCCCCTCCAGCATTCGGGTGAACCAGTAAAGCGCGGCATCGGGGTCGGACCCGCGCACCGATTTGTGCAGCGCCGAGATCAGGTTGTAGTGCCCATCGCCCGACTTGTCGTATTGCGCCGCGCGGCGCATCAGCCGCGTGGCGAGCGCATCGCGGTCGAGCTTCCCATCGACCCGCCACGCTATCACCTGCTCGATCAGATTGAGCAGCGCGCGCCCGTCGCCGTCGGCCATCTCGATCAGCGCCTCGCGCCCCTCACCGGTCAAGGGCAGGGCGCGGTCCAGTTCGCGTTCGGCACGCTGCGCCATGCGCTCGAGGTCGGCAGGCTCCAACCGTTTCAGCGTAATGACCTGTGCGCGGCTCAGAACAGCGGCGTTCAACTCGAACGACGGGTTCTCGGTCGTGGCCCCCACGAGCAGGATCGTCCCGTCTTCCATATGCGGCAGAAAGCCGTCCTGCTGCGCCTTGTTGAAGCGGTGGATCTCGTCGACGAACAGAAGCGTGCCCTTGCCGTTCTGCCGCCGCATCTTGGCCGCCTCGAACACCTTGCGCAGGTCGGTGACGCCCGTGAAGATCGCGCTGATCTGAATGAAATGAAGGTCGGTGACATCCGCCAGCAGCCGCGCGATGGTCGTCTTGCCGACCCCAGGTGGCCCCCAGAGGATCAGGGAGCCAAGCGATCCCGACGCCAGCATCACGCCCAAGGGGCCATCGGGGCCAAGCACCGCCTCTTGTCCGATCACCTGATCCAGCGCTGCGGGGCGCAACCGGTCGGCCAAGGGCCTCGGCCCGCCGCCCTTCGCTTCGCCGCCAACACTATCGAACAAATCCGCCATGCGCCCAATCTAGGCCCGGAGCGCACCGGCTTCCAGCGCCCCCCTTCACTGTTGTTCAAATACTTTCGGGCGAGGTCAGGACGGGCCCGAGGGCTGGCCCCAGGCGTCGCAACCCGTCAGAGCAGGTTGTATTCGTGGGCGCGTTGCACCGCTTCCGCCGTCGTGCGCACGAACAGCGCCTCGCGTGCCGCGCGCAGTCGCGCCTTGAAGGCGCTTTCGGAAATGCCCAGCACCGCCGAAGCCTCGGCATGGCGGTTGCCCTTGGCGACCAGCCGAAGAGCCATACGTTGCGCCGGGGTCAGCCGGTCCGGCGGTGTCGCACGTTCGTGCAGGGTTTCGACGACCGACCGGATACGGGCGATTTCGGTATCCGTGAACTCCCGGTCGTCACGGGCGAACCCGCCGATGGTGCGCGACGAGGTCAGGCCGGTCGAAACAGCCACGCCAAACGCCAAGCCAAAGCGGCGCGCCTGCCCCATGATGTTCAGAGGGTCGGGAAGGTCGATGTCGCTCCACCGGATCGCACCATCATTGCCGAAGCCCCAGAACACCATCGGGTCGGCGAGCATGTAGCCCTTCTCGGTGTAGATTTCCGTCCAGCGCGGATCGTAGGTCTGGATCATCAGATGCGCGGCTGCGAACCGGATGTGCAGGCCGAGCGCGTAGCCCCGTGGCGCGAGATCGGAAAGTTGCGAGAGCCCGTGGTCCAATCCCAATACATCAGACATCACCCAGCCCCCTGTCTCAAATACGCATCAACTCTTTAGAGCGATTACAGCTTTCTTTGACAACCTTAAATTGTGCGGTCAGAATTGGGCAAGAGGATTCACCGCAAGGCACCGGGTTTCATGGATGACGACGATCTCGTAGCGTGGCTGAACGCGCTGGACGACGAACAACGCGAGTTGCTGGCGCGCCATCTGGATATGTGGCCGGACGAACCCGTGGATGGAAGCACGCGGGCCGACCTGTTCGAAGCCGCGCTGGAGCTGCTAAGAACGCAACGCACCGGCAAGCCCAGCCGCATGAACTGAGCGCGGCCTGTTCAAGGGACCATTTGACGCAATGAAAAACCCCGCCGCGGATGTCCGGGCGGGGTTTTCGTTCGGGTCGGTCTGACCGATCCGAAGCTTATTCTTCGGCGAACGCCGCTTCTTCTTCCTCGGCAACGCGGGCCTTGTCGGCTGCGCCCTTGGCGTCGACGTCGCGGTCGACGAATTCGATGATCGCCATCGGCGCCATGTCACCGGTGCGGAAGCCGGCTTTCAGAACGCGGACGTAGCCGCCCTTGCGTTCGGCGTAGCGCGGGCCGAGCACGTCGAACAGTTTCGCCACATAGGCGTCCTGCTTGAGCTGGCTCGCGGCCTGACGGCGGGCGTGCAGATCACCGCGCTTGCCCAGCGTGATCAGCTTTTCGATGATCGGGCGCAGTTCTTTGACTTTCGGCAGGGTCGTCTTGATCTGCTCGTGCTCGATCAGCGAGCCAGCCATGTTGGCGAACATCGCCTTGCGGTGTTCGTGGGTGCGGTTCAGGCGGCGGTAGCCCCGTGCGTGACGCATTTTAGTCTCCTATCTCAGGTTTTGCTTTGTCCGGCGACCATGCGTTTCGGCCGCTCTCCTTGGGGCGTCATTGCCCATGTGGTCCCCGGCATTCCGGGCATTGGTGAGGTGGGTTGGCACCCACCCTACGGGTCGCCGTAGGGTGGGTGAAACCCACCAAGATCTCAGAACTGGTCTTCGAACTTCTTGGCCAGATCTTCGATGTTCTCCGGCGGCCATTCTTCGACGTCCATGCCGAGGTGCAGGCCCATGCCCGAGAGCACTTCCTTGATTTCGTTCAGCGACTTGCGGCCGAAGTTCGGGGTGCGGAGCATCTCGGCTTCGGTTTTCTGGATCAGGTCGCCGATGTAGACGATGTTGTCGTTCTTCAGGCAGTTCGCAGACCGCACCGAAAGCTCCAGCTCGTCCACTTTCTTGAGAAGAAGCGGGTTGAACTCGAGACCATCGTCGTCGTCCTGACGGCTGGCCGATTCCGGCTCGTCGAAGTTCACGAAGATCGACAGCTGGTCCTGGATGATCCGCGCGGCGAAGGCCACGGCATCGTCGGGAGTGATCGAACCGTCGGTTTCGACCTTGAGCGTCAGTTTGTCATAGTCGAGCACCTGACCTTCACGGGTCGGCTGCACGTCGTAGGACACTTTCTTGACCGGCGAATAGATCGCATCGACCGGGATCAGGCCGATCGGCGCATCTTCCGGCTTGTTCTTGTCGGCAGAGACATAGCCTTTGCCGGTGTTGACGGTCAGTTCCATGAACAGGTCGGCGCCGTCGTCGAGGTGGCAGATCACGTGATCCTTGTTCAGGATCTCGATGCCTGCGCTTTCCGAGATGTCGCCGGCGGTGACGACCATCGGGCCCTTGGCCGAGATCGACAGGCGCTTGGGCCCTTCGACTTCCATACGGATCGACACGCCCTTGAGGTTCAGGACGATGTCGGTGACGTCTTCACGCACACCAGCCACCGACGAGAACTCGTGCAGCACGTTGTCGATCTGCACGCTGGTGATGGCGGCGCCCTGAAGCGACGACATGAGAACACGGCGCAGCGCGTTGCCAAGGGTCAGACCGAAGCCGCGCTCGAGCGGTTCGGCAATGACGGTGGCCTGACGCGACGGGTCGTTGCCCGGCTTGACGTCGAGCTGCGTCGGTTTGATCAATTCAGCCCAGTTTTTGTGGATCATGCGTCCCTCCATTCCTGTTCTGCCCCATGTCCAAAAGGCAGAACGCCCGAGGTTCAAAAATGACGGACTCGGGCCAAGGGTTTCCCCCGGCCCGAGCGAAAAAAGTCTGCCTTAGACGCGGCGGCGCTTCGGCGGACGGCAGCCGTTGTGCGCGATCGGCGTCACGTCACGGATCGACGTGATGTTGAAGCCGACGGCAGCCAGCGCGCGCAGCGCCGATTCACGGCCCGAACCGGGGCCCTGCACTTCGACTTCCAGCGTCTTCACGCCGTGTTCCTGCGCTTTTTTGCCAGCGTCCTCAGCGGCCATCTGGGCGGCGAAGGGGGTCGACTTGCGCGAACCCTTGAAGCCCATGGTGCCAGCGGACGACCACGAGATCGCGTTGCCCTGCACGTCCGAGATCAGGATCTTGGTGTTGTTGAAGGACGAGTTCACATGCGCCACACCAGCGGCGATGTTCTTGCGCTCTTTGCGCTTCGTGCGAGTCTTATCGCGTGCCATTCTTCAGACCCTCCCTTACTTCTTCTTGCCAGCGATGGGTTTCGCCGGGCCTTTGCGCGTGCGCGCATTGGTGTGGGTGCGCTGACCGCGCACGGGGAGGTTGCGGCGATGACGCAGGCCACGGTAGCAGCCAAGGTCCATCAGACGCTTGATGTTCATCTGCGTCTCACGGCGCAGGTCGCCTTCGACGGTGTAGTTCGCGTCGATGTGCTCGCGGATCGTCAGCACTTCGGCGTCCGACAGTTCGTTCACGCGGCGCGTGACGTCGATGTTGGTCGCTTCGCAGATGCTTTTGGCAGAGGTGTGACCAATGCCAGTGATGTAGGTGAGGGCGATCGGGACGCGCTTGTGCGTCGGGATGTTCACGCCGGCAATACGTGCCAAGTCGGTCTTCCTTTCGTTGCGGACCCGTAGTTCCAGGTCCTTTTTTCACAACGTAAGCCCGCGGGGGTCATCCCTGCGGGCCGCAGCTGAAACTCTGGTCTGGTGCGTGCGGGGTGCGACCCCGAAAACACCGATTCCCTTTTCGGGATGCGGTGCTTTACGAGGGAATCATCGGCGCGTCAAGACTTGGGCCGACAATAGCGGCGTGGCGGGGGAACCCCGGGTTTCTTGACCTGCGACAAGGCGGGTGGGCGCGGGACGGGTATGATAGCCCCGTTGCGTGGCCCACTTCGCGAGGCGCCATGATGTTTCAAGCAGTATATGCCAGTCATGCGGTCTATCCAATGGGTCACCCAAGCGACGCGGACATTCTGCGCGTGGCCCGGCGACAGGCCGCCGAGTTCAACCTGACGGGGTTCCTCCTGCGTACCGAATGGGCCTTTGCGGGCGCGTTCGAGGGGGAAGGTGACGCTGTTGCCCGCGTGTTCGACGCGGTCCTGCGCGATCCGCGTCACAGGGTCGTGCGCGCTTGGGGCCCCTACCGTATCCTCATGCGCGGTTTCGACGGCTGGGCGATGGGATACGGCCCGCTCGGTCGTGACGGGTTCATCATGCCCAAAGGCGTGGGGCGGGACGCATGGAAAGACCGCGATCGCATCCTTTGTCGCCTGCGCAAGAGCGCGGGGGCACAGGGGGACGAATGCTATGGCGCCACGCAGATCTGAAGGATCAGCGGCTGATCCCAATTCGACCCATCCATCTGCACGGTGCCATCGCCCATTTCCATCAGCGTGAAGACGCCGGGATCGACGAAGGGTCCGGGCTCCATGCAATAGCCCATGCGGATCTGGATCTCGCCTTCCTCGAGATAAGGATCGAACGGCGCGTCGAAATCGCAATTCCATTCGATCCCGACGAGGCCCTGCTGGCTCAGGACGAGGTGATCCTCGTCCACCGTGAAGATCGGGCCGTAATCGTCGAACCCGTCGAGAAAGGCGCAGCCGCGCGGGCCGTTGACGAAGGCATTGGCGGATGCGGCGGCAGGCAGGGCCAGACCGATGGCAAGGGCGATCAATTGGTGGCGCATGACATGAAAACCTTGGGTTCGGACCAGTGCGAGAATGTGACGACCGTCATGCCCCGCGCGGAATAGACGATGTCGAACGTCCCGCTCAATTCGGGTTCGCCCGGCGCAAAGCAGGTGCCGTCGATCTGTTCCGGGCCACCGTCGGGGTCGAGCGTGATCTGCCCGTCGAACGCGCATTCGACGGCGCCGCCCCAGATGCGTTCATAGTCCAGAATGTTGTTGTCCGGGCCAAGGGCGTGGATCGGCCCGCCGTCGCCGCCCGTGCCCGCCACGACCGCGCAGGCATCGGGGCCGGACACGAAAAGCGTCATGTCCTGCGCCGAAACGGGCGCACCGGCAACGAGGAGCGCAAGTAAAAAGGGATATCGCAAAGAAAAATCCTCCGAGCTATGCCCGGAGGATCGTCTCAAACCGGTTATCGGTCAATCGTCAGCCGAGGATGGCCTTGATCGAACCCGCGACCTCGTCGATCGAGGCAAGGCCGTCGATCGATTTCAGGTCGCCCTTGGCGTAGTAATAGCCGATGAGCGGCGAAGTCTTCTTGTAGTATTCCATCAGCCGCGTGCGCATGCTTTCGGCGTTGTCGTCGGCGCGGACCGGCTGACCGGCTTCGGCCGCCTCTTTCGCGCGGTTCACGACGCGTTGCACCAGCGTTTCGTCATCGACCTGCATCTCGATCACATGGTCGAGCGACGCACCCTTTTCCGCCAGCAACTTGCCCAGCGCGTCGGCCTGACCCAGCGTGCGCGGGAAGCCGTCGAAGATGAAGCCGCCCGCATTGTCGCCTTCGAGCTTCTCGGCGATCAGCCCGATCACGATCTCGTCCGTCACAAGCTCGCCCGCGTCCATGATCGCGGCGACCTTGTTGCCCATCTCGGTGCCCGAGGTGCGCGCTTCACGCAGCATGTCGCCCGTCGAGAGCTGGATCATGTTGCGTTCGTCCACGAGCTTTTTCGCCTGAGTGCCCTTCCCCGCACCCGGCGGTCCAAGAAGAATGATATTCATCGTCTGGCTGGTCCCTTCCGTCCCTTTTTCGCAGCAGTCCCTCCGCGTTTACCGCGCAGCTGCGATTTCTCAATGAGGCCTTCGTATTGATGTGCAAGCAGGTGGCTCTGAACCTGCTGGATCGTATCCATCGTGACGGACACGATGATGAGCACCGAGGTGCCGCCGAAATAGAACGGCACGGCAAGCTGGCTGCGCAGGATCTCGGGCAGCAGACAGACCGCTGCAAGGTAGATCGAGCCCAGCGTCAGGATGCGGGTCACCACGTAGTCGAGGTATTCGGCGGTTTTCTTGCCGGGGCGGATGCCCGGAACGAAACCGTTCTGGTTTTTCAGATTGTCGGCCACGTCCTCGGTCTTGAACGCCACTTCCTTGGTGTAGAAGAACGTGAAGAACACGATCATGGCGGTGAAGAACAGCAGGTAGAGCGGCTGACCGGGGCCGAAATAGGCAAGCAGCGTCGACATCACCGGACCGGCGTTGCCGTCCTGGTTGAAGGTCGACAGCGTCGTCGGCAGCAACAGCAGCGCCGAGGCGAAGATCGCCGGGATGACGCCTGCCGGGTTCACCTTGATCGGCAGGTGGCTGGAGCCGCCGTCATACATCTTCATCCCCACCTGACGGCGCGGATACTGGATGTGGATCTTGCGCAGCGCGCGTTCCATGAACACGACGAAGGCGATCACGGCCATGACCATGACCAGCACGCCGATGATGACCGCAGGGCTGATCGCGCCCGAACGACCCTGGCTCAGGAATTGCGCGGCGGCGGCGGGCAGTTCGGCCACGATGCCCACGAAGATGATAAGCGAGATGCCGTTGCCGATGCCGCGTGCGGTGATCTGCTCACCCAGCCACATCAGGAACATGGTGCCACCCACCAGCGTCACGACGGCGGAGGCGATGAAGAACGGCCCCGGCGTCGACACGAGGTCGCCGGCCTGAAGGCTGTTGGCCAGCGCGAAGGCCTGCCCGGTCGCCAGCGCCACGGTGCCGTAGCGCGTGTACTGGTTGATCTTCTTGCGGCCCTGCTCGCCTTCTTTCTTGAGCTGCTTCAGCGGCTCCCACATCGACGCCAGAAGCTGAACGATGATCGAGGCCGAGATGTAGGGCATGATGCCCAAGGCAAAGACACCCATCCGGCCCAGCGCACCGCCCGTGAACATCGACAGGATGCCGCCGATCCCGGCTGCGGCCTGTTCCATGAAGTCACGCAGCGCGCCCGCGTCGATCCCCGGCACCGGGATATAGGTCCCGATCCGGTAGATGATCAGAAGCCCGATGGTGTAGAAAATGCGTTTGCGAAGGTCAGTCGCCTTGCCCAGCGCGCCCCATGAAAGGTTCGACGCCATTTGTTCCGCTGCAGATGCCATATGGCCCCCTGTTCGTGGAAACGCCGCCGGACCGTTTCCCGGCTCCGGCGGCGCTCATGGAATTCCGTGCGCTTACTTAAGCCGCCCGTGGGCGGGTCACAAGCGTTACTCTGCCGCAGCCGCCGTGGTGGTCAGCTTGCCACCAGCCTTTTCAACGGCTTCCACAGCCGATTTGGAGGCACCGGTCACGGTGATGTTGGCTTTCGCCGAGTACTCGCCCTTGGCCAGAACCCGCACACCGTCAAGCTTGCGGCGAACGACGCCGGCTTCGACCAGAGCGTCCTCGGTGATGTCACCGGACAGCTTCTTGGCGTCGATGAATTTCTGGATGATGCCCAGGTTCACGACAGCGAACTTCTTGCGGTTCGGCTTGTTGAAACCACGCTTGGGAAGACGCTGGTAGAGGGGCATCTGGCCGCCTTCGTAGCCGTTGATGGCCACACCCGAACGGGATTTTTGACCTTTGATACCACGGCCACCCATTTTGCCTTTGCCCGAGCCCGGACCACGGCCAACGCGCATGCGTTTCTTGGCGGCACCGGGATTGTCCCGGAGTTCATTCAGTTTCATATCGCTTCTCCTATGCCGGATGTGACCCTCGAAGCGAAAACGGGCCAACCACGGCTTTGTCTATATGTGAGTCGTGGACCCACTCGGGGCCACCGGGCGCGTATAAGGGGTAAGGCCCATTGGGGTCAAGGCGCATCGCCGGGTCGTGACGCTATGCGCCGTCGAGCGCCAGTGCCTCGCCGATCAGGGTTTTCACGGCCTCTTCGGGAATGTCGGCGCCGGGGGTAAACCGGACATGCCGTAACTCCTTCCCTGCGCCTTCGAGCAGGCTGGGCGCGTCCGGCATTCGGGCCCCCTGCTGAAAGCCGAGCGTCACATGGCTTTTCGATTTCTGAAGGTAACAGAACAGCTTGTTCCGGCTGTAACAGGGCTGGCGCCACTTGATCTCTTCCTTGATCCCGTCAGCCGAGCCAAGGATCAGGCCACGCAGACGACCGAGCGTCTCGGCCTGCGCCGGATCCAGCGCCGCGAACCAGTCATCGGCGTCTGTCATGAAGCCCCCCTTGGCAAACTCACGTCAGGATAACATGGCCGTGTCGGGCGTGCAGCACCGACCGCCTCAGGCCGACTGAAGCGACCAGATCGGCCAGGCGTCGATGGCAGGGCCTTCGATGATCGGCCGCTTGCGCTTGAGCTTGCGGCCTTCGAGCGCCGTCAGATCGCGCCGCGCGAGTGGGCCATAGCTGCCCACCACGTCATCGGACAGCCCCGGCAGGCGCGCGAGCACGGCAAGACGTTCGGCAGGGGTCAGAAGCGACATGCTATAGGGGCTTGGGTAGAAACTCTCGCTCGGCACGCCGTTGGCGAAGATCACCTCGTGTCGCGGCAGCAGGACGGAATAATATGTGATGGACTTGCGCCCCAGCATCTTGCGCACACCGCCACGCTTGGCGAGCGACCGGGCCTGCGCGAACACCTCTTCCCCGCCCGTCACGCGGTCGTTCTTGTGCGACGACACCATCACGCGGTGAAAGGGCGACAGGATCAGGTCGCTGTGGGGCATACCCGGCGCAAGGCTGCCCTTGGGAAACAAGAGCGGCGTCTGCGGTTTGCGTGCGCCGGTCAGTTGAACCTCGCGCGCGCCGATCCACAGCACCTCCTGCGCGCCATCGTCGAGCGTCAAAACCTTGTCCCCGGCCCGCAGGTCACAGACCCGGCGCGCGCCGCTTGGTGTCTCGATCAGGGTGTCGGGGCCGAAACAGGCGAAGATCTCGGTGTAAGGCGTGGAGGGTTCGTCGGTCGATGTGCCGACGACCTGATAGCTCTGCCCCGCGACGAGTTCCTGCGACGACACGAAACCGATGCTGGGCGTGGCCCCGCCCTCGTCCAGCACGTAGATCGTGATGTTGTCTGCGGGGTCCGACGATCCGATGGGCCGGATGATATAGGCGTATTCGTTCTCGATCGTCTGACCGGCGGCGTAGTTCGTGCCGTTGATCGTCGTCGGATTGGTCAGGTACTGCTCGGACGAGCTGTCGTCGAACGTGGGATCGTCGTCGAGCGTGGTGTCGAGGTCGGTGACTTCGACCACCTGAAACCCCGCGCCGGGATTGAGCGTGATGACAGTGCTGCCCGCCGACGCCGGATTCGAATTGGACCCCGGCGGCCATGGGTTCGGCCCCGTGTGCGTCGTGTCGCTGATGCTGTAGATCGCTAGAAACGGCATCTGTCCCTCCGCCGTTATTAAAGACTTAGGAACAGGGCCGGGTCGGGGAGGCTTCGTTTCGAAACTGGGGAAAAAGTCTGCCGCAGGGGGCTTTTCGTTCAGTCTGGAGGCATTCTTCGCGGCGTGCGGTCGTGCGGCCGATGCACCTGCTGAATTAACCCTAATAAATCATTGTGTTACCTGACGGGCGATCTGGCCGGAGCTGCGCAAAGCGCGCAAAACACCGGGCTTCAATCGGAAACAGTGAACGGACTGGTTCATTCTTTTCACGCCGCCAAGAAACGATCTATGGCGAAAATGGGGCAGCATGGGTCGGGATACCCTCACCTTTCCCCTGCCAATCGTGACACGATTGTGGCGCCGGGGGCGAGTCTGTCTTCAAAATGAGAACGGGACCGGCGACCGGTCCCGTTTCAAGTGCCTGCCAAAAGGTCGGCGCGTCAGCCCAGATCGCCTTCGCCGTACCAGCCGCCCATCTTGACCTCGGTGTCGCCTTCGATCATCGACGCGAACTCTTCCGGGTCCTGCGTGCCGCCGTCGCGGCCACGGTAGTGGTAGGGGTAGACGTAGGTCGGGCCGAATTCCGACACCGCGCTGGCCGCCGCCGCCGCGTCCATCGTGAACGGCAGGTTCATGCAGACGAAGGCGAGGTCGATATTCTCCAAGCTACGCATCTCGGGAATGTCCTCGGTGTCGCCGGAGATGTAGACGCGGAAGCCGTCGAAGCTCAGGACATAGCCGTTGTCGCGCCCTTCGGGGTGAAAGTTCTTGCGCTCTTCGGTGATATTGTAGGCCGGGATCGCTTCGATGCCGAGCCCGTCCCAATCCATGCTGTCACCGTTCGCCATCGACACGGCGCCGTCGGCGATCTCGGCGGGCAACATGCCGTTCACGGCGGGGTTGGTGATGAGCGCAGTTTCGGCCCCGACGAGCGCGGTCAGAACCTCGGCATTGTAATGGTCGCCGTGCTCGTGCGTGACGAGGATCAGATCGGGTGCGGGGAAATCGGCGTAATCGTCGGGCGACCCCACCGGGTCGACATAGATCACACCCTTGGGCGTCTCCATCACGAAGGACGCGTGGGACACGGGATGAACCGTGATTTCGCCCGCGTCGGTCGTGAACATGTTGGAGGCATGGGCGGCGGCCATCCCGGCATAGGGCAGTATGGTGATCGCGCCCGCGCTGGCGGCAGCCGTCGCGAGGAACGTGCGGCGTGTGGTTTTCATTGCGTCTCTCCCTGTTTCGCTGTGGTTCTGAGGGTACTACGCGCGAGGTGACGCAGGGTTCACTTGTCAGCGAGAGGGATCACGATGGGGTGAGGGGAAATCGACTGTCGAAAAACAGAAGAAGTCCTCAATGAGAAGGCTTACTTGCAGATGAACTGTATAGCACGAGTCGCGTGGGTAACGTTAACCAGTCTCTCGGAGAGAAATCAGTTCACTCGGACAGAGATGCTGAATTGGCAAGAGCAGGTCTGCGTTTTCTGGACGACGTGTAGGTCACTATCCAAGATCACCAGTCATTTACCGATATCGTCAATGCATTCGACTAAATATGAAAAAACACCCCGGCCATTTCTGACCGGGGCGCTCTGTCTGTCAATCGTTGAACGCTTGGCCTTACCCGCGCTCTTCCACGATTTCCACGAGGTGCGGGATGGAGTTGACCATGCCACGCACGGAGGGGGTGTCCTCCAGCTCGCGGGTTTTGTGCATTTTGTTCAGGCCGAGCCCGACGAGCGTTTCACGCTGTTTGGCAGGGCGGCGGATCGGGGAGCCGATCTGTTTTACGACGATGGTTTTTGCCATGTGTCTCAGGCCTCCTCAGCAACCTGGCTCGACTCGGCCGGGGCCTCATCGCGGCCCGGCAGGATGTCGGCGACTTTCTTGCCGCGACGCTGTGCCACCGAACGGGGGCTGGCCTGCTTGGTGAGGCCGTTCAGCGTGGCGCGGATCATGTTGTAGGGGTTCTGCGAGCCGATCGACTTGGCGACGACGTCCTGAACACCCAGCATTTCGAACACGGCACGCATCGGACCACCGGCGATGATCCCGGTACCGGTCGGGGCGGTGCGCATGACGACGCGGCCAGCGCCGTGACGACCGTCGATGTCGTGGTGCAGGGTCCGGCCCTCACGCAGCGGCACGCGGATCATGTTGCGCTTGGCGCTTTCAGTGGCCTTGCGGATCGCCTCGGGCACTTCTTTCGCTTTGCCTTTGCCGAAGCCGACGCGGCCCTTCTGGTCGCCCACGACGACGAGAGCGGCGAAGCCGAAGCGCTTACCACCCTTGACGGTCTTGGACACACGGTTGATCGCAACCAGACGATCGGCGAATTCGGGGGCTGCTTCCTCGCGGTCGCGGCGGTTACCCCGGCGGTTTTCACGTTCTGCCATCAGGCATTCCTTCAATGGGTGGCGCGCATGTGGGCGCCGGTTTTACTCGATCCTTGGTGAGCGTGCCCACGAATGGGACTGTCTCCCGGATCATCGGAGGGGCGAACGCGCCGCCCCTCTCAGGTAGGGTGGGTGACAACCCACCAAACACTTCAGAACTTCAGACCACCTTCGCGCGCGGCGTCGGCCAGAGCCTTGACGCGCCCGTGGTACAGGAAGCCGCCACGATCGAAGTAGCACTCTTCCACGCCCGCTTTCTTGGCACGTTCGGCGATCAGGGTGCCCACCTTGGCGGCGGCTTCCACGTTGTTCTTGCCGACAATGCCCAGATCCTTCTCGAGCGACGAAGCCGAAGCGAGAGTCACGCCGGCGATGTCGTCGATCAGCTGGACGCTGATGTTCTTGTTGGAGCGGTGAACCGACAGGCGAAGCTTGCCGGGGTTCACTTTCCGCTGCTTGTTCCGAACGCGCAGACGGCGCTTCAGAAACAGGTCTCGTTTGCTGTTTGCCATTTTTCGCGTCCTTACTTCTTCTTGCCTTCCTTGCGGAAGATGTACTCGTCCTTGTAGCGGATGCCCTTGCCCTTGTAGGGCTCCGGCGAACGCCATTCACGGATGTTGGCCGCGACTTGTCCGACGAGCTGCTGGTCGTTGCCCTCGACGACGATTTCGGTCTGCTTCGGCGCGGTGATGGTCACCCCTTCCGGCGCTTCGAAATCGACTTCGTGCGAGTAGCCCAGGTTCAGCTTCAGGGTGTTGCCCTGCATCTGAGCCCGGTAACCAACACCGGTGATCTCCAGCTCTTTCTTGAAGCCGTCCGACACACCCGTGATCATGTTGGCGACCATGGTGCGGGACATGCCCCACTGCTGACGGGCACGCTTGGACTTGCCGCGCGGCTCGACCGACACGATGTTGTCTTCGATCTTGATCGTGACATCATCGGTGGCGGTGAAGCTGCGGGTGCCCTTGGGGCCCTTCACTTCGACGGTCTGACCCGACAGGGACGCGGTAACGCCCGAGGGGATCTCGACCGGTTTCTTACCAATACGAGACATTACCAGACCTCCTTAGAATACGGTGCAAAGCACTTCGCCGCCAACATTCTGGCTACGAGCGTTTGCATCCGACATCACGCCCTTGGGCGTGGAGACAATCGAGACACCAAGGCCCTGACGGACCTGCGGGATCTCCTTGGCGCCCATGTAGACGCGGCGGCCGGGGGTCGAAACCCGCTGCAACTCGCGAATGACCGGGGTGCCATCGAAGTATTTGAGGCTGATTTCCAGCGTCGGGTGACCGTTTGCGTCGGTCCCCTTTTCATAGCCGCGGATGTAGCCTTCGTCGGCCAGCACGTCCAGAACCCAGGCGCGCAGCTTGGAGGCCGGCGTCGAGACGGTGGACTTGTGGCGCATCTGGGCGTTGCGGATGCGGGTGAGCATATCGCCGATAGGATCGTTCATCTTCTGATCTCCTTACCAGCTCGATTTCACCAGGCCGGGGATCTGGCCCATGGAGCCGAGTTCCCGCAGCGCGATCCGGCTGACCTTCAGCTTGCGGTAGTACGCATGCGGACGGCCAGTCAGCTGGCAACGATTGTGAAGACGGGTCGGCGAGGAGTTGCGGGGCAGCTTCGCCAGTTTGAGGGAAGCGCGGAAACGCTCTTCCATCGGGTTCGACTCGTCGTTGATGATTTCTTTCAGCGCGGCACGCTTCTCGGCGTACTGTTCCACCAGCTTCTGACGCTTGGCTTCACGCGCGATCATGGATTTTTTAGCCATTACTCGGTCTCCAAGGATCAGCTGTTGAAGGGCATGTTGAAGTGCTTCAACAGGCTCTTTGCTTCTGCGTCGGTCTTCGCAGTGGTGGCGATCACGATGTCGAGGCCCCAGACTTCGTCGACTTTGTCGAAGTCGATTTCCGGGAACACGATGTGCTCTTTCATGCCCATGGCGTAGTTGCCACGGCCATCGAACGAGGTGCCGGGCACGCCGCGGAAGTCGCGGATGCGGGGCATGGCGATCGTGATGAGACGGTCGAGGAATTCGTACATCCGGTCGCCGCGCAGGGTCACTTTCGCACCCAGCGGCATGTCCTCGCGGACACGGAAACCGGCGATGGATTTCTTCGCCTTCGTCACCAGCGCTTTCTGACCGGCGATCTTGGTGAGATCTTCCTGGGCAGATTTCGCTTTCTTGGAGTCCTTCACGGCCTCGGCGCCGCAGCCGATGTTCAGGACGATCTTGTCCAGACGCGGGATCTGCAGGTCGTTGGTGTAGCCGAACTCTTCTTTCAGGGCAGCCTTGATCGTCTCGCGATAGGCGGCCTTGAGGCGGGGGGTGTAATTCGCAGTATCGAGCATCAGATCACGTCCCCAGTGGTCTTGGCGAAACGGACCTTCTTGTCACCTTCCATGCGGAAGCCGACGCGGGTCGCTTTGCCGTTGGCATCGAGAAGCGCCAGGTTCGACAGGTCGATCGGCATCGCCTTCGGCAGGCGGCCGCCCTGATTGTTCTGGCTCTGGCGGGTGTGACGGATCGCCATGTTCACGCCGTCGACCACAGCTTTGCCGGTCTTGGGCGAAACCGAGGTGATTTCCCCGGTCTGGCCTTTGTCTTTACCGGCCAGCACGACGACCTTGTCGCCTTTTTTCAGTTTCGCAGCCATCTTACAGCACCTCCGGAGCGAGCGAGATGATCTTCATGAAGTTCTTCGCGCGAAGCTCACGAACCACCGGCCCGAAGATACGGGTGCCGACCGGCTCGTTGTTGTTGTTGAGGATGACGGCGGCGTTGCGATCGAAGCGGATCGCAGTGCCGTCTTCACGACGGACTTCTTTGGCGGTGCGCACGACGACGGCCTTGCGGACGTCACCTTTCTTCACGCGGCCGCGCGGGATGGCTTCCTTGACGGAGACGACGATGATGTCGCCCACCGAAGCGTATTTACGCTTGGAACCACCCAGGACCTTGATGCACTGCACCCGGCGAGCGCCGGAGTTGTCAGCGACATCCAGATTGGTCTGCATCTGGATCATAGGGTTTCTCCTGACCTGTGGGGCTAGCCTCTGGCATCACCGCCCCATGGTTTCGATCGAACTGGTTGTCAGCCGCCGTCAGGCGGTGATGACTTCCCAGCGTTTGGTTTTCGACTTCGGCGCGCATTCCTGAATGCGGACGGAGTCACCGACTTTGAACGTGTTGTTCTCGTCGTGGGCCCGGTACTTTTTCGACTTCCGGATCGTCTTTTTCGTAACGGGGTGCGTGAAGCGGCGTTCGACGCTCACGGTCACGGTCTGGGCGTTGGCGTCCGAGGTCACGGTGCCTTGCAGGATACGTTTGGGCATCAGTCAGGCCTCCCTCAGTTGCCGGCCGCTTGCGCGGCTTTTTCGTTCAGAATGGTTTTCACACGGGCCACGTCACGTTTGACCTGACGCATGCGCGCGGTGTTCTCGAGCTGGCCGGTGGCCTGCTGGAAGCGCAGGTTGAAGGCCTCTTTCTTGAGGTCGCCCAGCTGGTCTTTCAGCTGGTCCGCGCTCTTGTCGCGAAGTTCGCTGGCGTTCATCGCCTTTTCCTTTCCAATCACCGGCGGGCCCCCGATTGCGGGGTGACCCTTGGCCCGGTGGGTTCATGCAAAACACACGAATCCCGCGCACGGGAATCGTGAGATGCCGCTCTATAAAGGCAGCATCCCCTACGGGCAAGGAAAAGATCAGGATTTCTTGGCGAATACGTCAGTCGCCTGCGATCACGTCGAACCAACCGGCCTCGGCCGCGCGCCGACCGTAGAACGCCGCACCCGCGAGCGTCCAGTGATGGTCGTCATACATCGCCTTCTTGCCCTCCGGCGTCGTCAGGTCGCACATTTCGGTGGCGTCGTCGCAGGCCAGCGACCGCACATCGAGGTACGGCACCCCGGCAGTGTCGGCGATTTCCGCCAGACGGACCGAGTCCTTGCGCGCTCCTGGCGCCTCGTATTTGTAGGCGAGTCGGTCGACCACGCTTTGATCCGCAATCTCGCCGTTGCGGCGCAGATACCAGTCGAAGATCGGCAATTCGGAGGGCGACCGGAACACGGCCCGGTGGCCGGTCACGATCACGCGCTTTCCGTCCGCCTTGAAGGCCTCGATGGCGGCGGGAATGCGCGCCAGCCCCTCGGGCGTGTAATGCTGGGCGATCAGGATGACGTCGGCCGCAGCGTAGCTGGGCGAGGCGCGCAGGGCCTTGAGCTGGTTGCCCGGCCACCGCACGTACATCACGAACCGGACGAAGGCCAAGCCATCCGATGCCTCCCGGTTCTGGTGAAGGGCGTTGAGCATATCCTTGCCGTGGGAATCGCCGACCACCAGCACCTTGAGGCGCGCGTCGTCGGGAAAAATCTGCGCGTCCGGCGCGTCGCGAGCCGGGATGTTCTCGAGCATACTGCCCGCACCGGCCGCCTCGACGATGTCTTCGATGTAGGTCCAGGTCTGCGACGCCAGCTTTTCATTGTCCGGTTCGTTGTCGCCGTAAAGCGCATCGAGCTT
This sequence comes from Maritimibacter alexandrii, assembly GCF_005871115.1. Classification (NCBI taxonomy): domain Bacteria; kingdom Pseudomonadati; phylum Pseudomonadota; class Alphaproteobacteria; order Rhodobacterales; family Roseobacteraceae; genus Maritimibacter; species Maritimibacter alexandrii. The sequence continues at coordinate 12,071 of NZ_SWKQ01000018.1, read as the reverse complement.
CGCCGTCCGCTGGTCCAGCCCGACGCCGGTCTGCACGATCCCGAAGAACCCGAGGATCACGACGAACATGACCGCCAGACCGCCGCCCATCCGCGGGGCCGACAGACGGAACCGGAAGGGTTTTTCGACGAGGTAATAGCCCGCCGCCGAGAGGGCGAAGGTCAGGATCAGCCACACCACCATGTCGACCGGACCGGGGTCGCCAAGCGCCGAGATCCGCCCGAAGGCAAAGATCGGATAGTGCCAGAGGTAAAGCGAATAGGACAGCTTCCCGATCCAGACGACCGCCGGGATCGACAACACACGCGACACGGCCTCGCCCGGCCGCATGAACCAAATGAGCGCGCAGGTCGCGGCGACCACGGGGTTCGTGGCGAGGCCCAGGTGCCCGACCCGGTCGAGCGAGATCAGGCTGACCGAGGCGATCACGACGGCCAGCGCGACAGGGGGGACTAAAGCGGCCCATCGCCGCCCCTGCCCCAGCGTCCAGCCCCGCAACTGCGCCAGCGCAAGCACCGAGCCCGCCAGAAGCTCCTATGCGCGGCTGACCGGCGAGAAGAAGGAGATGCGCGGGCTGGCCTGTGTCGTCGCCTCGGCCAGTCCGAGCGTCAGAACCAGAGCGACGCCTGCGGCAGGCGCGAACCATCGTTTCGGCACGATCAGCACGAACAGCGGAAACAGCAGGTAGAACTGCTCTTCGATGGCGAGGCTCCAAGTGTGAAGAAGCGGCTGGTACAGCGACGATTGCGCGCCGTATTCCCCCTGCACGTAGAACCAGAAGACGTTGCTGTAGAAAAACAGCGTCGCCGGGATCGATTCAGCGAAACGGGCCAGTTCGGACGGCAGGAACAAGATCCACGCCGCAGGAAGGCTCACCAGAATGACGAGGAACAGCGCGGGCAGGATGCGCCGGACCCGGCGCAGGTAGAACTGGCCGAACGAGATGCGGCCGGTCTCTTCCTTTTCGCGCAGCAGGATCAGCGTGATGAGGTAACCCGACAGGACGAAGAACAGGTCCACCCCTAGGAAGCCGCCGGGGATCAGCGCGGCGGCGCCCAGCGATATCTTGAGGTGATAGATCATCACCGACAGAACCGCGACCGCGCGCAGCCCGTCGATTTCGGGCCGATACTTCAATGACATTCCGGCCCCCGTCGCCTGCAACCCATGCTCAAATGACCCTGGGCCGTCACGCCCGGCCCCCGGTCGCATTGGTAATAACAGGTCGCGGGGTTGAAAAGGTTTAATCAGGCCGGTCCGAGCGCCACCTCGAGCGCGCGGGTGTTGGACGCGACCATCTTGGCCCTGAGGTCGAGCGCGATGGCCGCCGCTACCAGCCCGAACAGGTCGGGGTTCGTGTCCTGTAACCGGTCGAGTTTGTCGCGGTCGATCCGCCAAACCCGTGTCGGAACGTCGATCGCAACATCCGCCGTCGCGGTGGTTTCGCCGAGCATCGACATTTCGCCCACGAAATGACCCGGCCCGATCTCGCCCAGCCGCACGCCATTGACGGTATAATGCGCGCGCCCATCGGACAGGTAAGTCAGCCAGCGGGGCCTTTCGCCCTGCCACGTCAAACCGTGCCCCGGCTCCAGATCGATCCACTCCCCGTGATCGAACAGCGCCCGGCGGTGGCCCGGTGTGCCCCCGCGGAAATACCGCGCGATCATCCGCCGTTCTTCATCGCTGAACCGGGCACGCCGATCCCGATGCCACAAAAGCGCGATCTGAACCACGTTCACCGCGATCAGAAGCCCCTCCCAGAACACGCCGACGACATTGCCGAGCCAGATCCAGTCATAGGCGATCCCGGTGACAGCCGAGGCGACGAGGAAGAGCCGCAGCAACATCATCCGTCGCATGAGGCTCGAAACGATCAGAAATATGTAGGACAGGTGACCGACCAACCCGTCGGTCACAAACCCCATTCCAAAAATATCGGACACTACACACCCGCGAAAATCCATCGGATGAAACAGGTTAGGCCGCCTGCGCGCGCCAAGGCAAAGAAAAACAATTCGTCCGGGTGGGTTTCTTTTCGAGGCCCGCGACCCGTCAGGAGGCGGTCGAGGACTGCTTTGTCCTCTGGTTCCCGTGAATGACCTTGGCCCGCAGGTTCAATGCCGTTCCGGCCTCGATCAGCCCGTAAAGAAGCGGTTGGTTCACCTTCATCCGGTCCAGCTTGTTGCGCTCGATCTGCCAGACCCGCGCGGTGTCCGAGACCGACACATCGGCCGTGGCAAGGCCGTCGCCCATCAGAGACATCTCGCCGATGAAGTGATCCGGGGCGACCCGCGCCACCTCGGACCCGTCCGATGTGACGACCGCCGCACCGCTGACGATGTAGGTCAGGAACCGGGGCCTGACGCCTTCCTCGGTCAGAACCTCGCCCGGCGCCAACGTCTCCCACCGCCCCATGTCGAGGAGCAGCCGCCGCGCGCCCGGCGTGCCACCCGTGAGCCATGTCTCGATCATGTGCTTTTCCTCGTCCGAGAACTTGGCGCGGTGATCGCGGGTCCACAGAAGCACGATCTGAACCACGTTCACGAGGACGAGCAGCGCCTGCCAGAACGCACCGACGACATTGCCGATGATGAACCAGTCGAAGATGATTCCGGCGATGGCCGATCCCATGACGAAGAGGCGTAGCCAGAACATCCGCCGCATCAGCGACGAAACGATCAGCAGGATATAGGACAGGTGGCCGAAGAAGCCGTCGGTCAGAAATGTCAGGTCCATAAGGTGCGTCCCGTCGACGCTGCAATGCAGAATGGAGATACGCGGTATTGCTACCCAAGCCGCATGGCGTATTCAAAGGAAAACGCACCTGACCGGAGGCCGCCATGGCTGACATCTCATCGCTTTTCGTAACCCGCCTCTACCGCGCCCGGCTGAACGAGTTGGGGGCGGACGTGGACACCGACGAACTGGAGGCCTCGTGCTGGGCGATCTACGAGGATGACGAGGCCGGGCAGGCATGGTGCGAAAAGGAGGGGTATCCCGGTTACACCTCCTACGCCTCGCTGACCGACCTGCCGTGGCGCTCGCCGATCTTCGCGGCGGTGGAAAAGGCATTGGATGCCCATGTCGCCGCCTTCGCCGAGGAACTGGAATTCGATCTGGGCGACGGCAAACTGGTGCTCGAGGATCTTTGGATCAATATTCTGCCCGAAGGCGGGATGCACACGTCCCACCTGCATCCGCATTCGGTGATTTCCGGCACGACCTATGTGGCGATGCCGGAGGGCACCTCGGCCTTGAAGCTGGAAGACCCCCGCTCGGCACGCCTGATGGCCGCCCCCCCACGCAAAAAGTCCGCGCGGGAGGACCAGCGCACCTTCGTCTACGTGAAGCCGGTGGTGGGCGACGTCCTGCTCTGGGAGTCATGGCTGCGCCACGAGGTGCCGATGAACATGGCCGAGGAAGAGCGGATTTCGGTGAGTTTCAATTATAAGTGGGAGGGGTGACGGGAGCACCAGCCCGCTAGTCGGGTCATGCTCAAAGCACACCTCCGGCTGGATCATTCGCCCGGCACCTGCGGTGCTATTCGCGCGGCTGCGCTTCTGGCCTGTTATTCATCCCAAAAAGAAAAACCCCCGACGCTCACACGCCGGGGGTCCAATTCGTAGGGTGGGTGAAACCCACCTCTGGTGGGCGCGAACCCACCTCCCGATTACCAGTCCTCGCGGACCACGGTGCGGGTTTTGATCGGCAGCTTCATCGCGGCCAGACGCAGGGCTTCGCGCGCGATCTCGTCTGACACGCCGTCGATCTCGAACATCACGCGGCCCGGCTTGACCTTGGCGGCCCAGCGGTCGACCGAACCCTTACCTTTACCCATACGAACTTCGATCGGCTTGGCCGAGATCGGAACGTCCGGGAAAATGCGGATCCAGACACGACCCTGACGCTTCATGTGACGCGTCATGGCACGACGGGCGGCTTCGATCTGGCGTGCGGTCACACGCTCAGGCTCGAGAGCCTTCAGGCCGTAGGTGCCGAAGTTCAGGTCAGAGCCACCCTTGGCCTGACCCTTGATCCGGCCCTTGTGCATCTTGCGGAATTTTGTGCGCTTCGGTTGTAGCATCTCAGTTCCTCCTTAGCGGCGGCCACCGGCACCGCGGGGGGCCGGACCGTCCTGGAGCTCTTGTTGCTTACGATCACGCGCGGAGGGATCATGCTCCATGATCTCGCCTTTGAAGATCCAGACCTTAATGCCGATGATCCCGTAGGGGGTCTTGGCTTCGGCCAGGGCGTAATCGATATCGGCGCGGAGCGTGTGCAGCGGCACACGACCTTCGCGAAGCCACTCGGTCCGTGCGATTTCGGCACCACCCAGACGACCAGCGCAGTTCACGCGGATGCCGAGGGCACCCATGCGCATGGAGTTCTGAGCGGCACGCTTCATCGCGCGACGGAACGACACACGACGCTCGAGCTGCTGGGCGATGGATTCGGCCACCAGCTGCGCGTCGAGTTCCGGCTTGCGCACTTCCACGATGTTCAGGTGCAGTTCGCTGTCGGTCATCTTGGCGAGCTTCTTGCGGAGCACTTCGATGTCCGCGCCTTTCTTGCCGATGATGACACCCGGACGGGCGGTGTGGATCGTGACGCGGCACTTCTTGTGCGGACGCTCGATAATCACACGGCTGACGCCGGCCTGCTTGCACTCTTCCTTGATGAACTCACGGATCTTGAGGTCTTCAAGAAGGAGATCACCGTATTCGTTGGTATCGGCGTACCAGCGGCTGTCCCAGGTGCGGTTGACCTGAAGGCGCATGCCGATCGGATTGACTTTCTGACCCATTAGGCTTGCTCCTCAACTTGACGCACCTTGATGGTGAGTTCCGAGAACGGCTTGTTGATGCGGCCATAACGGCCACGGGCACGCGGGCGACCGCGCTTCATGACAAGGTTCTTGCCCACGAACGCTTCGGCGACGACCAGTTCGTCGACGTCGAGGTTGTGGTTGTTCTCGGCGTTCGCGATGGCCGACTGAAGGCATTTCTTCACGTCGACGGCGATCCGCTTTTTCGAGAAGGTCAGATCGGCCAGAGCCTTTTCGACCTTCTTGCCACGGATCATCGCGGCCACGAGGTTCAGTTTCTGCGGGCTGGTGCGAAGCATGCGCAGTTTTGCCATTGCTTCGTTGTCTGCCACGCGGCGGGGGTTCTTTTCCTTGCCCATGACTTACTTCCGCTTCGCTTTTTTGTCGGCAGCATGCCCGTAGTAGGTACGGGTCGGCGAGTATTCACCGAATTTCTGTCCGATCATTTCCTCGGTCACGTTAACGGGGATGTGCTTCTGCCCGTTGTACACGCCAAACGTCAGGCCCACGAATTGGGGCAGGATCGTCGAACGGCGCGACCAGATCTTGATGACTTCGTTGCGGCCGCTTTCGCGCGCCTTCTCGGCCTTCTTGAGGACGTAAGAGTCGACAAAAGGCCCCTTCCATACAGCACGTGCCATAGATTACCGGCCCTTCTTCTTGGCGTGACGCGAGCGGATGATCAGCTTCTGCGACGCCTTGTTCTTGTTGCGGGTGCGCTTGCCCTTGGTGTCCTTGCCCCACGGGGTAACCGGGGTACGACCACCAGAGGTGCGGCCTTCACCACCACCGTGCGGGTGGTCGATCGGGTTCATCGCAACACCACGGACCGACGGACGCTTGCCCATGTGGCGGACGCGACCGGCTTTACCGAGGTTCTGGTTCGAGTTGTCGGGGTTCGACACGGCACCGACGGTGGCCATGCATTCCTGACGGACCATGCGCAGCTCGCCCGAGGACAGGCGGATCTGGGCGTAGCCACCGTCACGACCGACGAACTGGGCATAGGTGCCCGCGGCGCGCGCGATCTGACCGCCCTTGCCCGGCTTCAGCTCGATGTTGTGAACGATGGTGCCGATCGGCAGGCCCGAGAACGGCATCGCGTTACCCGGCTTGATGTCGACCTTCTGGCCCGCGACGACGCTGTCGCCAACGGCGAGGCGCTGCGGCGCGAGAATGTAAGCCTGCTCGCCGTCTTCGTATTTCACGAGGGCGATGAAGGCGGTGCGGTTCGGGTCGTATTCGATCCGTTCCACGGTGGCCGCGACGTCAAACTTGTTCCGTTTGAAATCAACGATCCGGTAAAGACGCTTCGCGCCACCGCCACGGCGGCGAGAGGTGATCCGTCCGGTGTTGTTCCGGCCGCCCGACTTCGTCAGACCCTCGGTGAGGGATTTGACGGGACGTCCTTTCCAAAGCTCCGAACGGTCGATCAGAACCAGCCCACGCTGGCCCGGCGTCGTCGGTTTATACGACTTGAGTGCCATGCTTTCTGTCTTCCGTTGCTTTGCAGCGGGGTGCGTGCCCCGCCTGTCTGTGTGTGGGCTTGGCTCGCTGAGCGGTGCCCGGGTGTAGCCCCCCGAAGGTGGCCGAATTCAATAAGTCAAAGACCCCGGAACGAATCCCGGGGCCATGGACCGTTGCGCTATAGCGGTGTTGGGGGGATGTGTCCAGTGCGGCGTCGCCGATTGTGTTGCGCGCAGCCCTTTGGCGAAAGGCATGCCCGAACGCACGAAACGCCGCCGGGTCTGATCGGGATGGCGCTGGCGCCGAGTGTTGCGGGGGCTATGGCGAGCCCGGCTCGAAGCTCACCCCCGCAGGATCTTCTCCATCTTCTTCCCCCGGGCCAACTCGTCGATCAGCTTGTCGAGATAGCGGATCTCCTGCATCAGCGGGTCTTCGATCTCTTCGACCCGGACGCCGCAGATGACGCCTTTGATCTCGGACCGGGCGGGGTTCAATGCGGGGGCTTCGCCGAAGAACGTCTCGAAATCCGTTTTGTCCTCCAGCACCCGGCCCAGACCGTCGTCGTCGTAGCCGGTGAGCCAGTGAATGATCTCATCCACCTCTTCCTTGGTGCGCCCCTTCTTTTCGGCTTTGGTGATGTAATGCGGATAGACGCTTCCGAAACTGATGCCGAATATGCGGTGCTTTGCCATTTGGGGCCTCCTGTTCGCCCACCCAGAATAGGGCTCTGCCCGCTGGTCGCCAACGGGTCATTACTTCACCATTGACAGAACTATCCGACTCACCGGATACTTCACCAAATGGAGAACAATAAACCGAACCTCGATGCCGTCTTTCACGCGCTGGCCGATCCGACCCGCAGGGCGGTGGTGCAGGCGCTGGTCAAGGGCGAGGCGACGGTCAGCGATCTGGCCGCGCCGCATGACATGGGCCTGCCCGCCTTCATGAAGCACCTGAGCGTGCTGGAGGCGGCGGGGCTGATGAAAAGCGAAAAGGTGGGACGTGTGCGCACCTGTGCGCTCGATCCCGCGACCATGACCGCGACCGAAAGGTGGTTCGAAGAGCAACGCGCGTTTTGGCAAGGCAGATACGCCCAACTGGACGATCTGATTGCGGCGCTACAGGGAGAGAAAGATGAAGAGTGACCTGCAATTTCAGTTTCTGGCCGACGTGCCGGGCCATACCCTGCGCATCAAGCGCGAATTCGCCGGTCCGCGCGACCTGATCTGGGACTGCTACACCAAGCAGGAACTGCTCGAGAAATGGTTCGCCCCCAAGCCGCTCAAGACCAAGACCGCGAGCATGGAGTTTCGCGAGGGTGGCCATTGGCATTACGCCATGTATGACGACGAAGGCACCGAATACTGGGGGTGGACCGACTATGTCACCATCGACCCGCAGGAGCGGTATACGACCCGTGACGCCTTTTCCGATGCGACGGGCGCGCCGAACACCGACCTGCCCGTCGCCGACTGGATCATCACGTTCGAGGAGGCGGGCGACCGCACGATCGTGCGCACCGTCATCGACTATGGCTCGCCCGAGGGCCTGCAAACCGTGATCGACATGGGCATGGAGGAAGGGCTTGGCGCCACCTATGTGACCTTGGACGATCTCATCGAGACCTTGAAAGGATAACCCATGTCCACTGAGAAAATCACCATCGACGCCACGGTCGATGCCCCGGTCGAAACCGTCTGGGCCCGCTATACCGACCCGGACCACATCACGCGCTGGAACTTCGCATCAGACGACTGGTGCTGCCCGTCCGCCTCGAACGACATGCAGATCGGCGGCAAGTATTCGGCCCGGATGGAGGCGAAAGACGGCAGCTTCGGCTTCGATTTCGAGGCGATCTATACTGACATCACGCCGGAACGGTCGCTCACCTACAGGCTGGAGGACGGGCGCATGGTCACCACGACCTTCGAACCCATCGGCGGCCAAACGCAGGTGACGACGGTGTTCGACGCCGAAACGGAAAACGATGTCGAAATGCAGCGGGGCGGCTGGCAGGCGATCCTGAACAACTTCAAGGCGCACGCGGAAAGCTGAGGTCGAAGTGCCTCTCGCGCGGGGCGTCGCGCCTTGGGCTTGGGCTTGGGCACGCTGGCGATCTCGTCGACCGGGGTGGGTCGGGGTTCGTCCGTCGGCAACCGGAACACGCGAAGCGCGGTGTTGCAGCCTCACGACCCCTCGGGAAATTGCACTGGCCATTCCGCCTTTGTTCCCCGAAGGTGCGGGCAAGATACAGGAGATCGCCATGAAGACGAAAACGATCATCGCGCTGGCCGCGCTGCCCCTGACCCTCGCGGCGTGCGATATGCCCGCGACGACCACGGCAGGCGCGTCGCAAGGCACAATCTCGAACGTGCCGGAACGGATCGCCGAACTCGCGGCGCCGGGTCAGAACCTGAATTCGGTCAGGATCAACGAATTGGACGGGTGCTACGAATACCAGTATTTCGGCCCGGTCGAGACGACCTATCTGCCGCTGCGCACCCGCGACGGCCGCCCGATCTGCACGCGGGCACCGGGCGATCCGGCACCCGCCTGAGTTCAGCTTCCGGCGGTGATGCGCTCTGGCGGGTGCAGATGCGCCGTCGCGCCCTTGTAGACCTGTGGATACAGGTCGTTGATATGGGCCATGACCATGCGCACGCAGCCGGAACTTGCGCGACCGCCGATCGACCCCGGCGAGGGCGAACCGTGGATGCGCAGGAGCGTGTCGCGGTTGCCTTCGTAAAGATAGAAGGCCCGTGAGCCGAGCGGATTGCGGGGCCCGCCGCTCATCCCGTTCTCATGCTGCTTGTAGAGGTGCGGATCGCGCTTGATCATCGCGGCCGTGGGTGTCCAGATCGGCCACTTCGCCTTGCGCCCGACGGTGTAGACCCCCGGCTCGTACAGGTTGCCGCGCGCGATGGCGACGCCATAGCGCATCGCGGTCCCGCCCGCTTCGATGTGGTAGAGATACCGCGCGACGGCATCGACATGCAGATCGCCGGGGGTGAGGCCGGGATTGGCCTCGACCCGACGGGGCAGGAAGCGGGGGGCCAGCCCCCAGGGGTTCGACGTGGCCGGATCGTAGCCCGCCGGGGTGATCTGCGCGTCCCAACGGTCCCAGTTGGCCGGGTTCGATGTCGGGCGCGGCGGCGTGGGCGCTGCCGCTTCCGCTTCGGTCGTTTCCGCCGGCGTCTCGACGGTCGCTTCTGCGTCCTCGTCCTGTGCCCAGGCGGCGATCGGGGCCGAGAACAGTGCGGTGGTGGTCATCACGAAATGACGGCGAGTGAGCATGGCGAGGTTCCTTCTTGTCGAACCGGCTGACGGATTGGTGTGCCGGTCCCTGTCCCGTTCGAAACGGAATCGCCCGGCAGCGTGTTCCAGATGCTTATTCTATCACAAAAGAAAAAGCCCCCCAGCCTGGGCTGGAGGGCTCAAGTCTTTGTGTGGCAGGTTTGCCCGCCGACACGATCACAGACCGGTGGTCACGTCGATCGTGTTGCCCTCTTCGAGGGTCACATAGGCTTTCTTGACGTCGTTGCGGCGGCCCATCTGGCCCCGGAACCGCTTCTGCTTGCCTTTGGTGACGGTCGTGTTCACGGCCTTCACCTTGACGCCGAAGAGCGTTTCCACCGCTTCCTTGATGAGCGGCTTGTTCGCGTCGATCGCCACTTCGAACACCACGGCGTTGGCCTCGGAGGCCATGGTGGATTTCTCGGTGATGATCGGCTTGCGGATCACGTCGTAGAGTGCGGCTTTGTCGGTCATTTCAGACGAGCCTCCAGAGCTTCGACACCCGCTTTCGTGAGCACGAGCGTGTCACGCTTGAGGATGTCATAGACGTTGGCGCCCATCGACGGCAGCACATCGAGACCTTCGATGTTGCGCGCGGCCTTGGCGAAGTTCTCGTTCACCTCGGCACCGTCGATGATGAGCGCGCGCTTCCAGCCCAGATCCTTGACCAGCTTGGCCAGCACCTTGGTCTTGCCATCGGCTTCGGCGGTGTCGATCACGACGATCGCACCTTCCTGCGCCTTGGCGGAGAGCGCGTGCTTGAGGCCGAGCTTGCGGAATTTCTTCGTCAGCTCATGCCCGTGCGAGCGCGGGGTCGGACCCTTGTAGATACCACCCTTGCGGAAGATCGGCGCGTTGCGGTCGCCGTGGCGTGCGCCACCGGTGCCCTTCTGGCGATAGATCTTCTTGGTCGAGTAGCTGGTTTCCGAGCGAGTTTTCACCTTGTGGGTGCCCTGCTGCGCGTTGTTGCGCTGCCAGCGGACCACACGGTGCAGGATGTCGGCGCGCGGCTCGAGCCCGAAAAGGGCCTCGTCCAGCTCGACCGACCCGGCTTTGCCGCCGTCCAGTTTGATCACGTCGAGTTTCATTCGTCGCCTTCCTTCTTCTCGGCGTCGGAGCCGGCATCTTCACCCTTTTCGGCGTCGATCTCGGCTTCGGCTTCCTTCAGGGCGGCCTCTTCGGCAGCAGCCTGCTCTTCGGCCAGACGCTTGGCTTCCTCTTCCGCCTCGGCGGCAGCGGCGGCAGCGGCTTCTTCCGCGGCTTTCGCAGCTTCTTCAGCGGCGGACTTCAGGGCAGCCGGGAGAATGGCGTTCTCGGGGAACGGCTTCTTCACGGCGTCCTTGATGGTGACCCAGCCACCTTTGGAACCCGGAACGGCACCTTTGATCATGATCAGACCGCGTTCGCTGTCCGTCTTCACGACCTGGAGGTTCTGGGTGGTGACACGGGCAGCACCCATGTGACCGGCCATCTTCTTGCCCTTGAACACGCGGCCCGGGTCCTGACACTGACCCGTCGAACCGTGCGAACGGTGGGAGATCGACACACCGTGCGAGGCGCGCAGACCACCGAAGTTGTGCCGCTTCATGGCACCGGCGAAGCCTTTACCGATCGAGGTGCCCGAGACGTCCACGAACTGACCCGCGAAGTAGTGGTCAGCGGTGATCTCTTCACCCACGTTGATCAGGTTCTCGGCATCCACGCGGAACTCGGCAACCTTGCGCTTGGGCGCAACGTTGGCGGTGGCGAAGTGGCCACGCATGGCTTTGGACGTCCGTTTGGCCTTGGCCGAACCGGCGCCAAGCTGAACGGCGGTGTAGCCGTCCTTCTCGGTCGTCCGCTGGGCCACGACCTGCAACCCGTCGAGTTGCAGAACGGTGACCGGCACTTGCTTACCGTCTTCGAGGAAGAGGCGGGTCATGCCGACCTTTTTTGCGATAACACCAGAGCGCATCATTGCTCATGCCCTCCTTAAACGGAAATCTGCACGTCGACGCCGGCAGCGAGGTCGAGCTTCATGAGCGCGTCCACGGTCTGCGGGGTCGGGTCCACGATGTCGAGCAGACGCTTGTGCGTCCGGATCTCGAACTGATCGCGCGATTTCTTGTCGATGTGCGGCCCACGGAGAACCGTGAACTTTTCGATCTTGTTCGGCAGCGGGATCGGCCCGCGCACCTGCGCACCGGTCCGCTTGGCGGTCGCAACGATCTCCTGCGTGCTGGCGTCCAGCACGCGGTAGTCGAACGCCTTCAGGCGGATCCGGATGTTCTGGCTTTGAATGGCCATTGTCTTGTCCTTTTCAGTTGAGAGGAGGACCTCCGGCTCATCCGGAAGCCCTCGTCGAACCCGTTAATTACTCGAGGATTTTCGAGACGACGCCGGAACCCACGGTGCGGCCGCCTTCGCGGATGGCGAAGCGGAGGCCGTCTTCCATGGCGATCGGGGCGATCAGCTCGACGGTGAACTTCAGGTTGTCGCCCGG
>NZ_SWKQ01000016.1:0-114540 GCF_005871115.1 Maritimibacter alexandrii | reverse complement strand
ATCAATGACATACCCGAACTGCATCCGCGCAATGGAAAGCTTCGCGACAGCCCGATTGCGGGTGTCCTGCTCGCCAATGGCGAGGTCGATGCCCTCGTGGGGCTTTTGTCGTTGCGGGAAGGGTCGCCGTTCGGGATCTGGGCGCATGACCGGGTCTTGAGCGTTCTGGAGCAGAACAGCATTTTCAACGTGCTGGACCGCGAGACCGTCCCCCGCCGTGCAATCGACATCGGAACGCCGTTCGAGCTTGTGCTGCAAGACGGGACACCGACCGGGATGACCGTCGAGGCGTTCGAGGTGCCGGGCAAATCCGCCTGGTATCTGGAAAAGACGAGCCACGGGCATCAGCGGGACGTTCCGGGCGATACGCTGGGGCTGGAGATCACCGGGCCGGATGGGCGGAAGGTGTTCGTCATCACCGCCTGCGCCGGGTTGGATCAGTCGTTGGCGGATCGTCTGCGCGGGGCCGAGGTCGTGTTCTTCGACGGCACACTCTGGCGCGACGACGAACTGCTCGTCACCGGGCTTGGCCAGAAGACGGGTCAGCGCATGGGCCATATGTCGATGTCCGGCCCGGACGGGGTGGTCGAGGCGTTTCGCGATCTTGGCGTCAAGCGCCGGTTCTTCATCCACGTCAACAACTCGAACCCTGCCAACCTGCCGGATTCGCCCGAACGCAGCAGCGTCGAAGAGGCGGGCTGGATCGTTGCCAGACAGGGCCAGAAGGTCACGCTATGAGCCTCGATTTCAGAGAGTTTCCACAGATCCCCGACACGCCGCTCGACAGTGCGGAGGCGATGGAAGAGCGGCTTCGCCTGATCGGGGAAACCCGCTATCACAACCTGCACCCGTTCCACGACATGCTGCATGGCGGTCGCCTGAACAAGGGTCAGGTGCAGGCGTGGGCCATCAATCGATATTACTACCAAAGCTCGATCCCCCTGAAGGATGCGATCATCGTGTCGCGGTTTACCGACCGCCTGATCCGGGTGGAGTGGCGGCATCGCATCGAAGACCACGACGGCGCGCCGGAGAGCGAGGGCGGTATCGAACGCTGGTTGCAGCTTACGGACGGGCTGGGCATTTCGCGCGATTACGTGGAATCGACGCAAGGCATTTTGCCCGCGACGCGGTTCGCGGTGGATGCCTATGTTCATTTCGTGCGGGACCGGAGCCCGCTGGAGGCGATCGCGTCGTCGCTGACCGAACTGTTCGCGCCGCAGCTTCACGAACAGCGGATCTCGGGGATGCTGGAGCACTATGATTTCATCCGTCCCGAGATCATGACCTATTTCAAGCGCCGACTGTCGCAGGCGCCGCGCGATGCGGCCTTTGCGCTCGACTACGTGAAGCGGAACGCCAGAACGCCGGAGGAGCGGGCGCTGGTCTGCGATGCCCTGTTGTTCAAGACACAGGTTCTGTGGGTGCAATTGGACGCGCTTTACCATGCCTATGTGTCGGGCTTCCCGCCGCCCGGCGCGTTCAGGCCGCAGGTCGAGGCATGACGATGACGGTGGCGTCCGAGCGCAAGCCGTTGGTCGTTCGCCCGGAAACGGTCGTGGCGCTGCCCCGGCATGTGCAGTTGAAGTTCGACAAGCTGCGCGAGATGTGGCTGTTGCTGGCGCCCGAGCGCATCCTGACCCCCGACGACATCGCCGTGCGCGTCCTGCAACTGTGCGACGGGACACGCAGCGTGCATCAGGTCTGCGAGGCACTTGCCGAGATCTATGCCGCGCCCATCGACCGGATCGAGGCGGACGTGATCGTCATGGTGCAGGATCTTGCCACGCAGGGTTACCTTCAATCCGTTGAAACAGGGGCATGATGGATACCAGCTTTCACGAACCAGACAGCAAACTGGCGCCCGGCGTCGGCACGACCCATGGGCTGCCCGTCGCGGTGTTGCTGGAAGTCACGCATCGTTGCCCGCTGCAATGCCCCTATTGCTCCAATCCGCTGAACCTCGAGCGTCCGGCGGCCGAGCTTGCGACCGAAGACTGGGTCCGGGTTCTGCACGAGCTGGCGGAATTGGGCGTGTTGCAGGTGCATTTCTCGGGCGGTGAACCGATGGCGCGTCGCGACATCGTCGAACTGGTCGCGGCCGCCACCGACGCGGGGCTTTATTCGAACCTCATCACCTCCGGCGTGAACCTGTCGCGCGAGCGGCTTGCCGCGCTGGCCGAGGCCGGGTTGAGCCATGTCCAGATCAGTTTTCAAGGCAGCGAAAGCGAAACCGCCGATAGGGTAGGGGGGTATCGGAACGGACACGCCAAGAAGCTGGAGGCGGCGCGTCTGACGCGCGAGGCGGGCTTTCCGTTGACGGTGAACGCCGTGATGCACCGTCAGAACCTGCATCAACTGCCCGAGATGATCGACATGGCCGTCGAACTGGGCGCGCAACGGATCGAGGTCGCCAACGTGCAGTATTACGGTTGGGCGCTTCGCAACCGTGCCGCGCTGATGCCCACGATGGAGCAGATCGAGACCTGCAACCGCATCGTGGCCGAGGCCGAAGAGCGTCTGCGCGGTATCCTGATGATCGACTACGTGGTGCCGGACTATTACGCGGTCCGGCCCAAGACCTGCATGGGGGGCTGGGGGCGTCAGTTCTTCAACATTTCGCCCGCCGGAAAAGTGCTGCCCTGTCATGCCGCCGAAACGATCACCGGGCTGGACTTCGACAGTGTGCGGGATCACTCGCTGGCGTGGATCTGGGATCACTCGCCGGCGCTCAACCGGTATCGCGGCACCGACTGGATGGCCGAACCCTGCAAAAGCTGCGAGCATCGCGAAGAGGACTTCGGCGGGTGCCGGTGTCAGGCGTTCGCCCTTGCCGGCGATGCCGGGGCGACCGATCCGGCCTGTTCCTTCTCGCCGCTCCATGAAGAGATCTTCCGCGTTGCCGAAACCGAGGCCGCGGCGGACGATATGTCGTTCGCGTATCGGAATTACCTGACCCCCGTGCCCGGCGAATAGCGTCGGGCATGAAGGAGCTGACCCGAGAAAACCTCGCTGTCGGTGACGGGCACGAGATCCACGTTCGCAGCTATGGCAATCCGGGCGGTATCCCGGCGCTGTTTCTGCACGGCGGGCCGGGGTCGGGGGTGCAGGAAAGTCAGCTCGGCATCTTCGACCCGAGCCGTTTTCACGTCATCGCCTTCGATCAGCGCGGGGCGGGTCTCAGCCGGTTCGACGACAGGTTCCACGCCAATACGACACCGCATCTTGTGGCGGACATCGAACGCATCCGAGAGAGGTTCGGGATCGAACGCTGGATGGTGGTCGGCGGGTCGTGGGGCGCGACGCTGGCGCTTGCCTATGCGACGGCGCACGCGGACCGGGTCGGCGCGATGGTGCTTCGGGCCGTCTTCCTCGGCACGCGTCACGAGCTTGAGCGGGCGTTCCTGTCCAGCCTTCCGCGGTTCTATCCGCAGCTCTATGCCGACTTCGTCGGTCTGTTGCCCGAAGATGATCGCTCGCGCGTTCTGGATGCCTATTGGGATCGCATCCTTGACGCGGACCCGGCGGTTCACAGGCCATTCTCGATCGCGTGGCACGACACCGAACGGGTTCTGTCGGTCCTGTCGCCGGACGTGCCCTGTCTGTCGGAAGACCTGTCGGCGCGGGGCGACAGGCCGTTGCCGCGCACCCCGTTCATGGAGGCGCATTACTTCCGCAACGACTGTTTCCTGGACGCGCCGCTCATCGACCAGGTTCACAGGCTGAACGGGCTGCCCGGTATCCTGATTCAAGGCCGTTACGATCTATTGTGCCCGCCCGAGACCTCGTATGCCCTTGCCTCCAGATGGACGGGTTCGAGTGTTCGGGTCGTGTCGCCCGCAGGGCATTCGATGGAGGACGAGAACATTCGATCCGCGCTTACGGCGGCCATCACCGAGATGGCGAGACTGATGAACGGGCGTCTGTAAGGGGGCGGGCGGTCCCGGTTCAACCCGTCGGCTGGACCGCCACGTTGTCGATGAGGCGCACCCCGTCGAGCCATGCGGCGAGGAGGAGGCGACCGGGCCCGGTGGCGGCGGACATGGGGGTGAGGTCGGGGTCGCTACACAGGTCGAGGTAATCGACATCCGTGAACCCAGCCGCAACAAGGCGGCTGCGCGCCTCGTCCAGAACGTCCGTGGTCGGCGCGCCCCGTGACAGGGCTTCGGCGGCGGATTGGAGGATGTCGTGCAGGATCGGGGCGCTCTCGCGCGCAACCGGCCCCAGCCGCAGGTTGCGTGAGGACATGGCAAGCCCGTCGTCCTCACGAACCGTGGGGCAGCCCACGATCCGGGTCTTGAGGTCGAGATCGGCCGCGAGCCGTCGCACGACCTGCAACTGCTGGAAATCCTTTTCACCGAAGAACGCCAGATCTGCATCGGTCTGAAGCAGGAGCTTGGTGACGACCGTTGCGACCCCGTCGAAATGGCCGGGGCGGGTGGCACCGCAGAGCCCCTCGGTCACGCCCGATACGGAAATCGTGGTGGCGAAGCCGTCGGGGTAGATCTGGTCGGGGTCCGGGACATAAAGAACGTCGACGTCGAAGTGCGCGAGCTTTTCCGCATCGCTGTCTTCGGTGCGCGGATATTTGGCGAGGTCTTCGGGATTGTTGAACTGCCGGGGGTTCACGAACAGGGTCACGATCACGCGGTCGGTCCGCGATTTCGCGGCCTCGACGAGACTGAGGTGACCGGCGTGAAGCGCGCCCATGGTCGGAACAACGCCGATGGTTTCACCGGCCCGGCGCCACGTGTGGGTCAGGTCGCGCAGATCGGATTTCTGGCGGACGATCTTCATGACTGCCCTCCCTCGTCGGTGAAGACGTGTTCGGGGGCGGGGAAGCTGCGGTCTCGCACGTCGCCCGCATAGGCCCGGATGGCGTGTGCGGCGTCGGTCGCGAGATCGGCGTAGCGTTTGACGAACTTCGGTTTGAAGGCGTCGAACAGCCCCAGCATATCGTCGATGACGAGGATCTGACCGTCGCAGCCGGGCGACGCGCCGATCCCGATGGTCGGGATGGCGAGGTCGGCGGTGATCTCGTCCGCCAGTCGGGCAGGGACCTTTTCCAGCACGACCGAAAAGGCGCCCGCATCGGCCACGGCACGGGCATCGGCCAGAATGCGTTCGGCATCGGCGCCGCGCCCCTGCACGCGGTAGCCGCCGATCGCGTTCACGGCCTGCGGTGTCAGCCCGATATGGGCCATGACCGGGATGCCGCGTGCGACGAGAAAGGCGATGGTGTCGGCCATGTGACGCCCGCCTTCGAGCTTCACGGCCCCCGCGCCGGTCTCGGCCATCAGCCGCGCGGCATTGCGAAACGCCTGATCGGGGCCTTCCTCGTAGCTGCCGAAGGGCATGTCGATGACGACGAGAGACCGCGCGGCGCCGCGCACCACCGCTTGCCCGTGCAGGATCATCATGTCGAGCGTCACGGGCAGGGTCGAGGGCAGGCCATGCAGCACCATGCCCACGCTGTCGCCCACGAGCAGGACGTCGCACTCCGCATCCGCCAGCTGCGCGACGGGCGTGGTATAGGCGGTCAGGCAGACCAGCGGTGTCTGGCCCTTGCGCCCCCGGATGTCGGCGGCGGTGAGGGACTTCTGCGGGCTGGGTTGACTCATGGAGCGGCCTCAAGTTTACGTAACGGCAACTTCGTAGGGGCATTGCCGTGGGAAGGCAAGGTCGACGCGGCGGCACAGGAAAAGGGGTCCGGTTCGGATGAAGACCTTCGTAACGGCGAAACTGCATGGCATCCGCGTGACCGAGGCCGATCTGGACTACCACGGTTCGATCACGCTCGACCCCGACCATTGCGAGGCGGCGGGTATCCTGCCGATGGAGTTCGTGGACATCTGGAACAAGCAAAGCGGCGCGCGGATTTCGACCTATGTGATCTATGGGACGCGCGGCGCACGCCAGTGCATCCTGAACGGGGCGGCGGCGCGCACCTGTCAGGTCGGCGATCAACTTATCATCTGCGCGAACGAGATGAGGCCGGCGGCGGATGTGACCGATCTGCGCCCCACGGTGCTGACCTTCACGCCCGAGAACGACATCGACGAGGTGCTGACCTATGTGGCCGAGCGCGACGCAGATGGTCGGATCACCTTCGAGATACGGAAGGCGGGGGAACCGCAGGCGATCCCCTACAAGGCCGGGGTTGCCTGACGCCCGCGTGGTTTCGGGTTGGCTTGCGGCCTGCAACTTGGCAGGGGTGCCAAGGGCAGGGCAGGGGGCTGCGCGAGCTGCCCGTCCTAGATGTTTTCCGGTGTGACGATCTCGAACGGGATGGTCCGTTGCAGCGTCGGGCCGGGCGTGTCGCGGGTCGTGACGTCGATCATGGTCTGGATCAGCGTCTGGGAGGTCTCGGTCATCGGGTGGCACAGGGCGGCGGTGATCAGCCCTTCGGTCAGTCCCTTGCGGGTTTCCGGGCCGATGTCACGGCAGACCAGCTTGATCTGTCGGCGGCGGTCTTCGGGGGCTTCCCGCAAGGCGCGCAGCACGCCGGAAATGCCGCCGCCCACGATGAGGATACCACGAAGGTCGTCGTGTTTGGCGAGCAGATCGCGCACCATGTTGTAGGCATGTGCGCTGTCTTCGTGCGTGGGTTCGCTCTCGTTGACGACCAGCTCCGGGGCGTGTTCGCGGATGTATGAGCGGAAGGCGGCATCCGCGACGTCCTGACATTGATAGCGGTGGTTGCCGATGAACACGGCCACGCGCCCCTGGCCCTGGGTCATCTGCGAAATGAAGAACGCGGCGGTCCGGCCCAGTTTCCAGTTGTCGGTGCCGACGAAGCCCGCGCGTTCGGGGGCCGACTGGTCCGTGATGTATGTGACCACACTGGTGCCATCGTCGCGAAGTTCGCGAATCGCCTGACCGAGCAACGGATGGTCCGCCGCGATCAGCGCCACCGCATCGCATTCCTTGCCAAGCGCGCGCAGGCGGCCCTCGATATTCGCGGGTTCCAGACGGTCGACGAAATCCACAAGGCAGTCGACACGCACATCCCGGCGGGTCGCGGCGGCCTCGCGGATCTTTTCACCGAACAGGCGATAGAGGTCGCGGGTCGATTGTTGCAGCAGGAAGCCGAAGCGGAAATGCGGAAGCGCGTTTTCCTTTCGCGCGCTCAGAACGCCGGTGCCGTAAAAGCCGATGCTTTCGGCCACCTGCTGCACATGTTCGATCGTCGCCGCACGCACGTTGTCCGCGCCTGCGAGGATCCTGTTGACGGTCGAAATGCTGACCCCGGCTTCCTGTGCAAGCTCTGCGATCGTTACGCGCTGTTTCACCGTTTGACCCGCCATTGGTTCATTTTGATATGATATGAAATGATACTTTCGTTTCAAAAAGTATCAAGAAGGATTTCAAGAATCCATTTCATCGTTTACCAAACGGCCATCCGGGGCCCCAGAGGAGGGGAGTGACCGGGTAGGAAATGGGAGGACATCCATATGAAAATGAATTCGCGCATCGCGCGTGGCCTGTTGGCCTCTGCCGCAATCGCCCTGACCGCTGGCTCCGCCATGGCTGCCGACATCTTCGTTATCGGTGGCAAGCCGGACGATCCGTTCTGGTCGCGCGTCAAGAAGGGCGCCGAAGATGCAGGCGCGGTCGCTGAAATGCAGGGCGGGTCGGTGACCTGGCTCGGTCCCCAGAACTACGACAACCTCGGCCCGGACGCCGCGGAGCTGATCCGTCAGGCGATCGACCAAGGCGCGGACGCCATCGTCGGCCCGGACTGGGTGCCGGAAGCGATGGACCCGGCCTTCGAAGCCGTCGTCGCGGCGGGTATCCCGCTGGTGATCTACAACGCCGGTGGTCTTGAAGCCGCCGACAAGCTGGGCGCGATGAACTATGTCGGCGCGGTCGATTACAAGTCGGGCTATGCGGGTGGCGAGTACCTTGCGAACGCCGGGCACACCAACGGCGCCTGCGTGAACACCCTTCCGGGTGCGGCGAACATCGAAGCCTTCTGCAACGGCTTCAACGATGGCCTGAAGGAAAACGGCGGAACCGGTTCGACGCTGCAACTGCCCGCGACCGCTTTCGGTGACGCGACCGCAGTTGCCCAGGCCGTGCGCGCGCATCTTCTGAAGAACCCCGATATCGACGCGATGTTCGCCATCGGTGACGGCGACACCAACGCGACCGTCTCGGGCATCCAGCAGGCAGGCAAGACCGGTCAGGTCCACGTCTGCGGCATGAACTTCAACGACACGATCCTTGCCAACATCCAGGCTGGCACGCAGGCTTGCGCCATCGACCAGCAGGGCTATCAGCAGGGCTTCTTCGCCGTGTCGATCCTGAACAACTTCGTCAACTACGGCGTGACGATCCCGACCCGCGAGATCCTGACCGGACCGGGCGTGATCGACGCGAACAACGTCGAGCAGGTGATCGAAGGCGTGAAGGCCGGCGCTCGCTGATCGGAAACGCCGGGCACCGCGCGGTGCGGTGCCCGATAATCCGAGGGTGGCCGTAGGCCGCACGCGCAGGCGGCCCCCTTCAAGATGGCCGGCATCCGTTCTGACGGAGATGAGACCGACCACCAAACCGCAACAGGAAGCGCACAGATGTCGATGCAATCGGAAGCCGGCGCGAAACGCTTTTCGCTCGGCAGTCTCATCCGGCGACCAGAGACGGGGTCTTTCCTCGGCTTCGTAATCGTCTACCTCTTCTTCGCGTTCCTCGGTGGGGCTGTCTTCGTCGGCGCGCCCGGCTGGTCGAGCTGGCTGAACATCGCCGCCGAAGTCGGCATCATCGCCCTGCCGATCGGTCTGTTGATGATCGCGGGCGAGTTCGATCTTTCGGTCGGTGCCGTGGTGCCCGCCGCGTCCGTGACGACCGCGCTTTTGTGCGGCACGTTCGAGCTTCCGGCCCTTGTCGGTATCCTTGGCGGGCTGGGTCTTGGCCTTGTGGTCGGACTGGTGAACGGGCTTCTCGTCACCCGCACGGCCATTCCGTCCTTGATCGTGACCATCGGCATGATGTTCGCGGTGATGGGGCTGACCCTTGGTTTCGCGGTGCTGATTACCGGATCGACCAGCCTCAGCTACGTGCCGGACCCGGCGACCAAGGCCCTGCTCGGCACCTTCATCGGCGGCATGTTCAACGTGTCGATCTTCTGGTGGCTCGGCTTCGTGGCGGTGTATTTCTTCTTTCTCCACATCTCGCCCATCGGCAACTGGGTCTTCGCGCTTGGCGGCGATGCCGAGAGCGCGCGTAACGCGGGCGTTCCCACGGCCAAGCTCAAGATCGCGCTGTTCATGCTGTCGGCGTTCGGCGCGGCCTTCGTCGGGATCGCCCAGCTGATGACCTATCAGAGCGCGCAGGTCGCGGGCGGGCAGCCCTTCATCTTCAACTCGATCATGTGCGTGGTCATCGGGGGCGTGCTGCTGACCGGCGGGGCCGGGTCGATCATCGGGATCGTGCTTGGAACGATGACCTTCGCGGTGGTCAACCAAGGCATCTTCTTCGCCTCGCTCGACCCCAATGTCGGCTCGATCATCATCGGCGCGCTGCTGCTCGCTGCGGTTCTGTCCAACGACACGTTCCGCACCCTCGCAACGACCTACGCAAGCAAGAAGAAGTGAGGGCATAGATATGTTCGCAGGAATGCTTCGCAGGCCCTCGGCGGCATCCATCCTCAGCCTGATCGGCGTGCTGCTGGTCTATGTGATCCTCGGTGGCGTTGATCTGGGCAAGCTGCTGGGTGCGGCAAGCTGGGTCAACTACGCCGCGCGCATCGGGATCGTCGCGCTTTTTGCAGGGCTTCTGATGATCTCGGGCGAGATCGACATTTCGATCGGCGCGATGATCCCGGCCGGGGCCATGACGACCGCGATCATCACCGGATACTACGGCCTGCCGATGATCGTCGGCGTGTTCGGCGCCCTGGCCATCGGGATCGTCGTGGGCCTGTTCAACGGCTTCGTCGTGACGCGGACCACGGTGCCATCGCTGATCGTCACGCTCGGCACGCTGGTCGCGATGCAAGGGATCGTGCTGGCCGGATCGAAACTGCTGACCGGCGGCGCCTCGGTGCCGCTGGAGGCGCCGGCCTGGGCCAAGACGATCTTCGGCGACCTGATGTTCGGAGGCAGCCATCAGGTTGTGATCCTGTGGTGGATCGCGCTGGCCGTAATCGTCTGGTTCGTCATGCACATGACGAAATACGGCAACTGGATCTTCGCCATCGGCGGCGACAAGGTCAGCGCCCGCAACGCAGGTATTCCGGTCGACCGGATCACCATCCTGCTGTTCGTAGGCACCTCGACCGCCGCCTCGTTCGTGGGCATGTGCAACGCGATCCTGTTCAACTCGGCTCAGGTGTCCGGCGGCATGAACGACATTTTCAACATCATCGTGAGCGTCGTGGTCGGAGGCGTGCTTCTGACCGGGGGCTTCGGCTCCATCCCCGGCGTGTTCATCGGCACGATCACCTTCGCCATCGTGAACAAGGGGATCGATTTCACTAGCATCGACCGCAATTGGTCGAACCTCATCATCGGCATCATGCTCCTGATCGCGGTCGGAATGAACGAGACCTTCCGCACCAAGGCGATGACCGCCGTCAAGAAGAAGAAAGGCTGAAGCAATGTCTGACGCAAAAGTGGTTCTCGAACTGAAAAACGTCGACAAGAGCTTCGGGCCGATCGACGTGCTCCACGAAATCTCACTGAAGGTCCGCGAAGGCGAAGTGCTTTGCCTCTTGGGCGATAACGGCGCGGGGAAGTCGACGCTTATCAAGACGCTGGCGGGCGTTCACGCCCCGACGCGCGGCGAGATCCACGTCGATGGCGCGCCGGTCAGCTTCTCGGGTCCGCGTGACGCGCAGGACCGGGGCATCGCCACCGTGCACCAGTTCGGCGGGACCTATCCGCTGATGTCTGTGGGGCGCAATTTCTTCATGGGTGTCGAGCCGACAAAGGGCTGGGGTCCGTTCAAGGTGTTCGACCGCGCGACCGCCAACCGAATCGCGGTGGAAGAGGTGCAGAAGATGGGCATCACGCGCATCGACGACGGCGACCGTCTGGTCGGCGGGCTGTCGGGCGGTGAGCGCCAGTCGCTTGCCATTGCCCGCGCGGTCTATTTCGGCGCGCGCGTCCTGATCCTTGACGAGCCGACCGCCGCGCTCGGCGTGAAACAGGCCGCCCACGTTCTGAGGATCGTGAACGAGGCCAAGAAGCGCGGGCTCGCGGTGATCTTCATCACGCATCAGGTCATGCACGCCATGACCGTGGGCGACCATTTCGCGGTGCTGATCCGCGGCGCCATCGCCGCCGATTTCCGCAAGGGCGAGAAAAGCCGCGAGGAGATCACCGACCTTATGGCCGGTGGCGAGACGATGGCCGATCTCGAAGCCTCGATCGAAGGCTACATGGAGTCCCATGACGGCCACGCGCCGCAGGTTCAGCCCACCTGACAAGCACACCTCCCTGCCCGCGCTGGTTTCGGCCGGTGCGGGCGCCCGACACCACAGACCGGAGGACCGGATATGAAAATCGCCCTCGACCCGTTTATGCACCGCCACCTCTCGCTTGAAGAGATGCCGTCGAAGGTCAAAGAGCTTGGCTACGACTGGATCGAACTGTCGCCGCGCGGCGATTTCCTTGAGTGGTTCAAGGCCCCGCGCGTCTTTCCCGATCGCATCAAGAGCTTCAAGAAGGCGCTGAAGGATGCCGACGTGGGCATCGCCACGCTGCTGCCGATGTATCGCTGGGCCTCGAATGACGAGGACGAGCGTAAGGCGGCCGTGAAGCATTGGAAACGCGCCATCGAGATCGCGGTCGAGATGGAAGTGGACACGATGAATTCCGAGTTCGGTCGCGGCCCGCACCCGGACAAGGGCACCTGTTACTGCTGTCACACCGGGTCGATGATCGAAGCCTGCGAGGATGCGTGGTGGCGGTCGATGGACGAGCTGGTCCCGATCTTCGAGCGTGAGGGCATCAACCTGCACATCGAGCCGCACCCCGAGGACTGGGTCGAGACGCTTCAGCCGTCGGTCGACCTGATCCGCACCGTGAACAGCGACCGGGTCAAGTTCCTCTACTGCACGCCGCACACCTTCTATTTCGGTGACGATACCGTCGCGATGCTGCGCGAATGTGCGGATGTACTGGCGCATGTCCACATCGCGGACACGTTCAACCACAAGGCCAGCTCCGGCCTGCGCTACATCATCAACCCGCCGGGTTCGACCGCGCGCGTGCACCAGCACCTGAACATCGGGCAGGGCGAAGTGCCGTGGGACGATTTCTACCGCACGCTGGCCGAAATCGGGTTCGACGGGATCATGACCGCCTGCGTTTTCGCCTGGGAAGAAAAGGCCGACGAGAGCGGCACGTTCATGCGCGCCGAGATGCAGCGCTACATCGACAAATACTTCGGCTGAGGAGGGGATCATGGCTCTCAACATCGGCGTCATCGGGACCGGAATGATCGGTCAGGACCATATCCGGCGACTGACCCGGGTGCTTTCGGGTGCCGCCGTCGTCGCGGTGACCGACATCGACCTCGACCGCGCGCGGCAGGCGGCACCCGAGGGGGCGCAGGTGTTCGACACGCCGAAGGCCCTGATTACGTCGGATCAGGTGGACGCCGTTGTGATCTGTTCTTGGGGTCCGGCGCATGAAGAGCAGCTTCTGGACTGCATCGCAGCCGGAAAGCCGGTCTTTTGCGAAAAGCCGATGGTGACGTCTGAAACCGCCGCGCTGAAAGTGATCGAGGCGGAAGTGGCCTTTGGCCGGCGGCTGGTGCAGGTCGGGTTCATGCGCCGCTTCGATGCCGATTATCGGCGTCTGAAAGCGGTGATCGACGGTGGCACGCTGGGCGCGCCGCTCATGTACAAATCCGTGCATCGCAACGCGAGCGTTCCGGAGGGTCTTTATACCTCGGACATGCCGCTTAACGATACGCTGGTGCATGACGCCGACATTTCCCGGTGGCTTCTGTCGGACGAGGTGAAGGGCGTTGAAGTGCGCCTGCCGCGCCGGTCCACACGCGGCAAGGATCTGCGCGATCCGACGATGGTGCTTTTGCACATGGAAGACGGCGCGATCGTCGATGTCGAGATTTCGGTCAACATCGCATACGGCTATGACATCCGGGGCGAAGTCTCGTGCGAGCAGGGTATCGCGGCCCTGCCGAACCGTCCCGCGACCGTCATCACCGATCAGCACGGCATCCGTCAGGCGATCCCCGAAGATTGGCGCGAACGCTTCATCGAAGCCTATGACCAGGAGTTCCGCGAATGGATCGTCGCGGCGGGGCAGGGCACCGCCACCGGGCCATCGGCGTGGGACGGATATGCGGCGACCCTTGTGGCCGACGCGGCCCTGCGGGCGGTCGACAGCGGCGGTTACGAGCCCGTCAGCATGATTGAAAAACCCGAGCTTTACGGCGCGGCGGCCAAACACGCCGCGGCCTGACACGCTCACCCTCTCAAGAAAGACAGTCAGATGATAAACGGCGAAAGAAGCATTGCGCGGCCCCTGCGTTGGGGCATGGTCGGCGGCGGCCGGACCGGGCAGGTGGGCTACAAGCACCGCACCGGCGCGCTGCGCGACGGCACCTATCAGCTGGTCGCGGGGGCCTTCGACCTCGACGCCGAGCGCGGTCGGGATTTCGGCACCAAACTGGGCGTGGCGGCGGATCGGTGCTACGCCACCTATCAGGAATTGATCGCCGCCGAGACCGGGCGCGAGGATGGCGTGGACGTGGTGTCGGTGGCGACGCCCAACTTCACCCATTACGAGATCACGAAGGCGCTGCTCGAGGCGGGGATCCATGTGATCTGCGAAAAGCCGCTGTTCTTCACCGTGAAGGAAAGCGAAGAGATCAAGGCGCTGGCCGAAGAGAAGGGCCTGATCGTCGGCGTCACGTACGGCTTCACCGGACACCCGCTGGTGCATCAGATGGCGGCGATGGTGAAGAAGGGGATGCTCGGCGACATTCGCATTGTCGACATGGCCTATACCCACGGCTTCAACGCGGGCGACGATGTGGGCGCGCCCGAGGCGGTTCAGTGGCGCACCGATCCCAAACGGTCGGGTCCGACCTTCGTTCTGGGCGATATCGGCACGCACCTGTATTACCTCTCCGAGATCGTGCTGGGCGACATTCGGGTCGAAAAGCTCCTGTGCGACCGCACCGCTTTCATCCCGTCGCGCGCCCCTCTCGAAGATCATGCGACGGTCCTGATGCACTACGATAACGGCGCGCGCGGGCGGCTTTGGGTGTCGTCGGTGGATGCCGGCAACATGGGGTCGCAGCGTTACCGCTTTGTCGGGTCCAAGGCGTCGGTCGCGTGGTCAGACAGCCACCCCGATCAACTGATCTATCAAGTGCAAGGCGAGCCGGAGCGGATCATGCATCACGGGATGCCCTACCTCGAGGACGAAAGCCTCGCCGCCGACCGGATGGGGGCGCTGCACACCGAAGGCTTGGGCGACAGCTGGTCCAACATCTATCTTTGGATCGCGCAGGCCATCGACGCGAAGATGCGCGGCGACGACGCCTTCCTCGCCAGCCACCACTACCCCGACATCAACGCAGGACTCGAAGGCGTGCGCTGGCTTGAGAACTGCGTGAAATCCGCGGACCAGGGCGCTGCCTGGGTCACCTTTGAATAACCGTCTCTCTTAAGGAAACCGAGACATGAAACTTTCGATCTGCACCGATGTGATGGGCGATCTGTCCTTCACCGACATGCTCGACAAATGCGTCGATCTGGGCGTCGAAGGCGTCGAGATGACCGGCGGCGGCTGGTCGCCCGCGCCGCATTTCCGCGCCGATGAGCTTTTGGCGGACAAGGGTCTGCTCAAGCAGAAACTCAAGGAAATCGAAGCCCGCGGACTTGAGATCGCGGCGCTCAACTGCTCGGCCAACCCGCTTGATCCGGGCGCGATGGGCGAACGCCACCGCAAGGAAATGGAAGACACCTTCACGCTCGCTGGCGAAATCGGCGTGAAGAAGATCGTCACCATGTCCGGCCTGCCCGAAGCCGCCCCCGGCGACATGGTTCCCAACTGGCTCGTCTATACCAAGAGCTGGCCGGACGAGATGCCGGAGCGCGACCGCTACCAGTGGGAGGACCGTGCGTTCCCGTTCTGGCACGGTCTGGTCGAGCACGCGACCAAGGTCGGCGTCGAGAAGATCGCGCTCGAGAATTTCTCGGCCATGCTGGTGTGGAACCCCGAGACCCTGTTCCGTCTGCGCGACGAGGTCGGCCCGATGGTGGGCATGAACCTCGACCCGTCGCACTTGTTCTGGAAAGGGGCCTGCCCGATCGCCGTGGCGCGTGCCCTTGGCGATGCCATCCACCACGTCCACGGCAAGGACACCCGGATCGAGCGGGGTCTGGCGGATGTGAACGGCTATCTCGAACTCAAGGAGGTGACCGACGTCGCCAACCGCTCGTGGAACTACGTCGCGGTCGGCGCGGGTCACGATCTTCAGTGGTGGAAGGAGTTTTTCTCGGTCGTCGGGATGATGGGCTACGACGATTGGGTTTCGCTGGAGATGGAGGATTTCACCATGTCCACCAACGCGGGCATCCAGTCGTCCATCGACGCGCTGCAAGCGACGATCATCCGCTAACCTTCGGTCCGGGCGGCGCCGCGCGCCCCGCCCGGACCCTTCGGGAGCCGGCGCCATGTATAAGTTCATCATCACGATCGATTGCGTGCCGGGGGGGCGAGAGAAGATCCTTGCCCGTGCGCCCGTGGCCCAAGCCGCCACCCGCGCCGAAGCCGGCTGCCTGCAATACGATTTCTTCGCCTGCACCGACAAACCGGAGCGGCTGGTGTTCGTCGAGACATGGCAGGACCGGGCCGCCCACGATTTCCACATGGAACAGGCTCACACCAAGGACTTCATCGCCTTCCACGAACAGTTCCACGACCGGCTCGTGTTCGAGACGGTCCAGCCGGCCACAGACCAATGATCCAGCCTCAGATCACCATCACCTGCGCGCCCTGTTGCTGGGGTGTCGATGACGTCGCGAACCCGCACCTCCCGGCGTGGGAGACGGTTCTGGATCAAGCCGCGAAAGCCGGGTTCGGCGGGCTCGAGCTTGGCCCCTACGGCTATATGCCGCTCGACGTGCCGCGCGTGTCCGAGGCGCTGGGGAAACGCGGGCTGACCATCGTGGCGGGCACGATCTTCGACGATCTGGTCGATCCCGCCAATCGCGAGGCGCTCTTGCGCCAGACGCGCGAGATCTGCGCCCTGATCACCGCGCTGCCGAAGCCTGCGTCGCTGGACGGGCAACGGGTCGATGGCCCGTATCTGACCGTCATGGACTGGGGCCATGACGCGCGTGATTTCGCAGCCGGTCACCCGGATCGCGCGCCGCGGCTCAACGCCGCCGCCTGGGCGGGCATGATGGACAACATCCGCGCCATCGCCACCTTGGCCCGCGACGATTTCGGCGTGCGCGCGGTCATCCATCCCCATGCCGGGGGCTACATCGAATTCGCGGACGAGATCGCGCGGGTGGCGGAGGACATTTCGCCCGATCTGGCCGGGTTCTGCCTCGACACCGGGCATCTGGCCTATTCGGGCATGGACCCCGTGGCCGCGCTCGACCGCTACTGGGATCGTCTCGACTATATCCATTTCAAGGATATCGATCCGGTCGTCTACGCGCGCATCCTGGGTGAGAAGATCCGCTTTTTCGACGCCTGCGCGCAGGGTGTCATGTGCCCCATCGGGCAGGGCGACATCGACTATTCCGCCATTCGCCGCCTTCTCACCGACAAGGGCTATGGCGGTTACATCACAATCGAACAGGAACGCGACCCGCGCAATCAGGCCGGGGTTCTGGGCGACCTCGCCGCGTCGCGTCGCTTCCTTGCCAATTCGGGGTTCTGAGCCATGACCAAACTTGACGTCATCACCATCGGCCGCGCGGGGGTCGACCTTTACGGCGACCAGATCGGCGGCCGGCTTGAGGATATGGGGTCGTTCTCGAAATACATCGGCGGCTCGCCCACGAACATCGCGGCGGGGACGGCAAGGCTGGGGCTGAAATCCGCGCTCATCAGCCGGGTCGGGGACGAGCATATGGGGCGCTTCATCGCCCAGGAGCTGGCGCGCGAGGGGGTGAACACGGACGGGATCGTGACCGACCCCGAACGCCTGACCGCGCTCGTCATCCTCGGTATCCGCGACGAGGAGCAGTTTCCGCTGATCTTCTACCGCGAGAACTGCGCCGACATGGCGTTGTGCGAGGATGACATCGACCCGGACTTCGTGCGCTCGGCCCGTTCGGTGGTGGCGACCGGCACGCATCTGTCGCATCCGCGCACCGAGGCCGCCGTTCTCAAGGCGCTGAAGATCGCGCGGGAGGCGGGGCTGCGCACCGCGCTCGACATCGACTATCGCCCGAACCTGTGGGGCGTGGCGGGGCATGGCGACGGGGAAAGCCGGTTCGTGGCCAGCGAAAAGGTCACCGAGAAACTGCTGTCGACGCTGCATTATTTCGACCTGATCGTGGGCACCGAGGAAGAATTCCACATCGCGGGCGGCACGACCGACACCGTGGCCGCCCTGCGCCGGGTGCGCGAGGTGTCGGGGGCGACGCTGGTGTGCAAGCGCGGTGCGGCGGGGGCGGTGGCGTTCGAGGACGACATTCCGGACAGTCTGGACGCGGGCCAGACCGGGCCGGGCTTTCCCATCGAGGTGTTCAACGTGCTGGGCGCGGGGGACGGGTTCTTCTCGGGCCTCTTGAAAGGCTGGCTCGATGGAGAGGATTGGCCCACGGCCCTGAAATACGCCAATGCCTGCGGGGCCTTCGCGGTCAGCCGCCATGGCTGCACGCCCGCCTATCCTTCCTGGGCGGAACTTCAGTTCTTCCTCGAGCGCGGCGTGGTGCGGCCCGATCTGCGCAACGACGAAGCGTTGGAGCAGATCCACTGGTCCACCAACCGCAAGGGCGACTGGTCGAGCGTCAAGACTTTCGCCTTCGATCACCGGATGCAACTGGAAGAGATGGAGGGCTATTCGCTTGAAAAGGGCGGGGCGTTCAAGGAGCTGTGCCTTGAGGCCGCGCTCAAGGTCGCGGGCGGGCAGGGGGGCTACGGCATCCTGTGCGACAACCGGATCGGGCGGGCCGCGCTTCATGCCGCCTCGGGCTCGGGTCTGTGGATCGGGCGGCCGACCGAATTGCCCGGCTCGCGCCCCATCGAGTTCGAGCCGGAGCTGGGGCCCGACTTCGGCGGCCTGCGCGAATGGGCGCGCGAGAACGTGGTGAAGCTGCTCGTCTTCTGCCACCCGGACGACGACGGCGAGACGCGGGCCACGCAGGAGGCGCGGGTCAAGGCGCTGTTCACCGCCGCCCGGCGCAACGGGTTGGAGTTCCTGCTGGAGGTGATCCCGTCCAAGGTCGGACCCGTGGACGACACGACGACCGCGACACTGATCCAGCAGTTCTATGACGCAGGCGTTTATCCCGACTGGTGGAAGCTGGAGCCGTTCAAGACGGAGGCCGCGTGGGACAACGCCGTGGCCGCGATCGAAGCGAACGACCAGCATACCCGCGGGATCGTGGTGCTTGGGCTGGACGCGCCCGAGGCCGAGCTTGCGGAAAGCTTCGCTCTGGCCGCGAAGCAACCGCTGGTCAAAGGCTTCGCCGTCGGGCGCACGATTTTCGGTGACGCGGCGCGGGCATGGATGAAGGGCGACATGAGCGATGCGGAGGCGGTCACTCAGATGGCCGAGCGTTTCGCCAAGCTTTGCAAGGTCTGGGACGGCGCGCGGGCGAATGCCCGTTTGAACGCCGCTTGAGGAGGACGACATGGGCACGATCAGGCTGACCGCCGCACAGGCGATGGTGAAATGGCTCGGCGCGCAGATGACCGAGGATGGTGAACGGTTCATCGAGGGCATGTGGGCGATCTTCGGACACGGCAACGTGGCGGGGATCGGCGAGGCGCTTCATATGTTCCGGGAGGACTTCCCGACATGGCGCGGCCAGAACGAACAGACGATGGGCCATGCGGCCATCGCCTATGCCAAGGCGAAGAAACGCACGCGCGCCCATGCGGTGACGTCGTCCATCGGCCCGGGGTCGACAAACCTTGTGACGGCGGCGGCGCTGGCCCATGTGAACCGCCTTCCGGTGCTGATCGTGGCGGGCGACGTCTTCGCCAATCGCCGCCCCGATCCGGTCTTGCAACAGGTCGAGGACTTCGACGACGGCACCGTGTCAGCGAACGACTGCTTCCGCCCGGTCAGCCGCTATTACGACCGGATCACGCGGCCCGAGCACCTGCTGACCGCGCTGCCGCGCGCGCTGCGCGTGATGACCGATCCGGCCAACTGCGGCCCGGCGGTCTTGGCGTTCTGTCAGGACGTGCAGACCGAGGCCTATGACTGGCCCGAAGCGTTCTTCGAACCGCGCGTGTGGCACATCCGCCGCCCCGGTGTGGATACGGACGAGGTGGCGCGGGTGGCCGAGATCATCCGGGGCGCCAAAAACCCCGTCATCATCGCGGGCGGTGGCGTGATCTATGCGCAGGCCGAAGCGACGCTGGGCGATTTCGCGATGAAGCACGGGATTCCGGTCGCCGAGACGCAGGCGGGCAAGTCGTCGCTGGCGCAGGCCCATCCGATGAACTTCGGGGCGTCCGGTGTCGACGGGTCGGCCGCCGCCAATGCGATCTCGGAAAACGCGGACGTGGTGATCGGGGTCGGCACACGGTTGCAGGATTTTACCACCGGCTCGTGCACCTTGTTCGGGGAGGGCGCGAAGCTCGTGTCGATCAACGTGCATGGCTATGACGCCGCGAAACACGGGGCGACGAGCCTTGTCGGCGATGCGAGGGTTGCGCTCGAGGCTCTCTCCGATGCGCTCGGGGATTACAAGGCGTCGGCCTTCGACCCGGCCATGCGCGAGGATTGGCTGCGCGCCGTCGACGCCTATTGCGCGCGTCCCGACGATCAGGCCGCCAAGCCCACCGATGGACAGGTGATCGGCGCGGTCCAGCGAGCCACGGGCGAGAACGCGGTCGCCATGTGCGCGGCAGGGACCATGCCGGGGGCGCTCAAGCTTTTGTGGCAGCCCAGCCAAGGCGGCTATCACATGGAATACGGCTATTCCTGCATGGGCTACGAGGTGGCGGGGGCTATGGGCATCAAGCTCGCCACCTCCGAGCGCGAGGTGATCTGCTTCGTGGGGGACGGCAGTTACATGATGGCCAACAGCGAACTGGCGACCGCCGTGATGCGCCGGGTGCCGTTCACGGTCGTCCTGACCGACAACCGGGGCTACGGCTGCATAAACCGGCTTCAGACGATGGGCTGCGGCGGCGAGCCGTTCAACAACATGTACGTCGACTGCAACGTCGAGGTGCAGCCGGAGATCGACTATGTCGCCCACGCGGCGAGCATGGGGGCGCACGCGGTCAAGGCCCGGGACACGGACCAGTTGGAAGCCGAGATCGCGGCGGCACGGGACCGCGACATCCCGACGGTGATCGTGATCGAAACCATCGCCAACGACTTCCCCGGCACCGGGTTGGATACGAAGGCGGGCGACCATGGCGCGTTCTGGGATGTGGCCGTGCCCGAAACTTCGGACCGCCAAAAGCAGGTCGACCGCTATCAGGAATATCTGGGCCAGATCGCCAAAGCGCGGCTTGTGAACTGAGGAGATATGACCATGGCAGACCTTTTGAAAAAGCCTTTCGGCACGCATGGCAAGGTGCATCAGATCACGCCCGAAAGCGCAGGTTGGCGCTATGTCGGCTTCGGGCTTTACCGTCTGCGCCCCGGCGAAACGGTGTCCGAGGCGACGGGCGGCAACGAGGTGATCCTCGTCATGGTCGAGGGCAAGGCGCAGTTTACCGCCGCCGGGCAGGACTGGGGCGAGTTGGGCGAGCGGATGAACGTCTTTGAAAAGACGCCGCCGCATTGCCTGTACGTCCCGAACGACGAGACGTGGGAGGCGACGGCGACCACCGACTGCACCATCGCCGTCTGCGCGGCACCCGGCCACTCGGGCCACCCCGCGCGGCGCATCGGCCCGGACGGCATCACGCTCACCGAACGCGGCAAGGGCGTGAACACGCGCTACATCAACAACATCGCGATGGAGAACGAGGATTACTGCGACTCGCTCCTCGTGACCGAGGTCTTCACCCCGGACGGGCATTGGTCGAGCTACCCCAGCCACCGCCACGACGAAGACGACTTTCCGAACATCACCTATCTGGAAGAGACCTATTACCACCGCCTGAACCCGGCACAGGGCTTCGGCATCCAGCGGGTCTATACCGAGGACGGCACGCTCGATGAAACGATGGCGGTTTCGGATGGCGATGTGGTCTGTGTCCCGCGCGGGCACCATCCCTGCGGCGCGCCCTACGGCTTCGAGATGTATTACCTGAACGTCATGGCCGGCCCGCTGCGCAAATGGCGCTTCATCCCCGATCCGGCGGTAAAATGGATCATGGACCGCGACGCATGACGCGCCGCGCGTTGAACCAGAAGACGGCGCGCGATCTGCCGTTCGAAGCGTTTCTCGATCTGGCCGCCGACTTGGGCTGTGTCGGCGTGGAGCCGCGCAACGATCTGGGGCGGCCCTTTTTCGACGGGGCGGACCCGGCGGTCGCCGCCGACATGGCGCGGGCGCGGGGTCTGAGGCTTTTGGGACTGTCCGAGGTCTATGGGTTCAACGTCTGGGACGATGAGCGCGCCGGCCAAATCCAAGCGTTGATCGAGGTTGCGGCGGGGTCCGGGGCCGAGACGATAAGCCTGATCCCGACGGTGGACGACCGCCCGACCCGCGCGCTGCGCGACGTCATGCGCGACATCCTGTCGATGGTCGAAGGCACGGGCGTGCTGCCCCTGATCGAACCGATCGGATTCGAAAGCTCGTCCCTTCGGGGAAAGGCCGATCTGGTCGCCGCAATCGAGGCTGTGGGGGGCTTCAAGCTGGTCCACGACACGTTCCAGCATGTCATCGCGGGCGAGACCGAGATTTTTCCCGAACATACGGGCATGGTGCATATCTCGGGGATTTCAGATCCCGATGCTTTGCTCGATGCCACGCAGGATGCCCACAGGGTGCTCGTCGATGAGAAGGATCGCTGCGACAATCCGGGGCAGGTGCGCCGGTTTCTTGACGGCGGCTATGCGGGCGCGTTTTCCTTCGAGGTGACGGAGCCTGCGCTGATCCGCGCCCCGAACCGGGACGCGATAGAGGCGTCGTTCAATCTGTTGTCGCTTTGAAGGCGGCGCTGAGGGTTGGTCAAACGTGATGGCAAAAGGCTCATAATGAGAGTTACGTCAAGCCGTTATTTAGGGATTGACCGCTTTATTTAGTGTTTAGCGGTTTTTGGTGCCATATGGCAACAGTTTTTCATACTCGTCTTATGGTTGTGCGCTTTACCCGACTAGGGCGGCTTCGCTCGCCCTGGTCTAATCGGGGTAGGGGGGCTATCGCCCCATCGAGGTAAAGGGGGACCGTGTCCTCGCCTTCGGCTGCGGGCCGCACCACTCCCCCTTGACCTCTCCCCCCATTTTCTCAGCGAAACACCGTAAACGGTGAGGCACGCCTCACCGTTTGCGGCTTAGAGCCGCCCAGCACCCATAGGAGGGACACATGGGAGTTTACCGCGCTCGTGAAATCGTAGATCACAAGCCCTTTGGCCGCATCTTGTGCGAAGGCACCGAAGCCGAATGCGCCCAGTTTTGGGAACCCGGTCGGGT
Source organism: Maritimibacter alexandrii (assembly GCF_005871115.1). Taxonomy (NCBI): domain Bacteria; kingdom Pseudomonadati; phylum Pseudomonadota; class Alphaproteobacteria; order Rhodobacterales; family Roseobacteraceae; genus Maritimibacter; species Maritimibacter alexandrii. Next base: position 91,818 of record NZ_SWKQ01000016.1, on the reverse strand, counting down.
TGCTATCACTTGGCACGACGACACACCGATCCGCCGGTGGTCGCCGGACGCCGTCGCGAAGGGACGCAAGACGCGCCTTCGCAACAAGCTGACCAAGAAGCACCCGCTTTTCGCTGAGGAGCTTTACGCCCGCGAACTGGCGACACGCCCCAGTTTTTACGCTGGCGAACGCTGAGTTTCCTAGCCCCGCCGTTGCGCGGGGCTTTTTTCGTTTCCTTTTGTTTCCGGCCTTTCGCCCGCGCCTCGCGCGCGTGTTCCACGAATAGCAAGCTATGCACTCGGGTCGGCCTTCGGCCTCATAAGGAGTTCGCTTCGCTCACGCACTCTTTAGCTGCGCGCGCGGATGGGCTACGCCCACCGCACACGCAGCGCGGCCCCGCCGTTTCCGGGGGGCCGCTTTGTCGCTTCGCTCTTTTTCATAACTGCCCGCCGCTGGCGGTTCTTCGTTCCGCTGTCCGCGCGTTTACCGTTCCAGTTATGTTTTCCGATCGCACCACGGGATGAACTCCCGGGAGCCGCCAGCGCCCTTGCGGGCCATGCGGCTATCGGGGCGGTCCTTACAGTTTTCCCGCCGTTGTTCTTTACGCGCTTCTTCGCGCGTTGTTTCCTTCACCGTTTCTTTTTTGACGGTTTCGGGTTTTTTTTGTTCGCGCCGTTCAGAACGGCGCGTTTCCGTGGACAGTGCAGAATGGGTTTTTTCCCGTCTGTTTTGCGAACCAGATGTCGAATTGTTTTGCGGGGTTTTGTTCTGGATCGAATTGGTCCGTCTGCTCCCAATACCACGTCCAGAATTGGTCGCGTCGTTTTTCACTGAAGCCGTGGTAACACGCCTTGCAGGGGTGGGACTGGCCACAGCGTTTGTGTTCCTGACGCCGTTGCCATTCGGTCGGGCCGTTGGCTTCGCCTTTTGCCCGGGCTTCCATTCGTCTTGCTTTTTCTTCCCACGCCGCGCCATCTGCCATGTCCTTTTCTGTTTTCATGTCTCCGTAAAGGAGCATTTCAATATCTTTAGTAGTGTCACCGAGGCTATGAAGGAGGGAGGAAAATTGCGGGCAATCCTTGCCGCGTTTCTTTTTGGCCTCTTCATTGATTTCATGGAACCCCAATAGCCATTTCTTGCGGAGCGTCGCCCGTGGATACCAGTAAGACCGGAGGCCGGGTATCTTAATGTTGATATTCGGTTTTACCGCGAGCTTGTCCCGCAGTTGCGCTAGCTCTTGCTCGACCCACCGCGCCCCAATCGGGGGCTGTAGGGAAGGCCGGAACATTCCGGCGGCTGCAATATCCGCCTTGTTGAAACGGCGCTTGCCTTCCGTTTTTTGCAGTCCGAATTGGTCCTTGATGCAGTATTTGAGGACGTAGGCGAACCCGCGTTCATCGGGTTCTTGGAACATGACAAAACCGTGGGTCCAGATCGACCACGTTAACCTTTCATTGACGGGCAGGCCGACGACCTTCTTGCGCCGCATGCCTTTGTCGAAGTATTTGAACGTTCCGAGCGGGCTTAGGTCTTTTTGGCTAAACAGGATCATATGCCAATGGACGCGGCCATTTTGCGATCCTTTCTCGCCCGCGACGACAAACCGGATTTCGCCATCAACCTCGTGGTGCTTTTTGTAAGCTTTGCGCACTTTCTTCAGAAAGAGTTGAACGTCCTTATAATTAAACACTTCCGCTGAGTCAGGCGTCGTGCCATTTGCGTTATCCGCATAAGTCAGGTGCAGGACGTAGACGAAATTAGCCGTCAGCTTTTCGGCGGCACAGCGGGCGATCCAATCGCCCTTGCGCCGCGAAATGCATTCATCGCATTCGCGACACGAGACTTGCGTTCCATCTTTGAATTGAAGGGGGTTTGAGCACATTTTTGAGTCTGCCTCGGTGTCACTAAATGCATAGAGGAACAAGTAGGGGATGGCGCGACGGGTTTTTCAACCCGTCGCGCCTCGCCCCGGTTACTTCGGGGCGAGCATTTTTTTCACGGCCTCGACCAGCTCGAACGAGCCGCAGAGCCGCTTGCCGTTGCCAAGGTCGATTTCCTCGCGCCCGGACGTTACCGGGCGCGTTTTCCACACGTTCGGCAGGACTTGCGCGAAACGCGCGTCCATTTCTTCTTGCGTCGGCCTGCGCTTTTCCGCGTAGGCCGGTATCGTGCGGAAATCGGGCAATTGGACGTGGGGACCGTCCCAGCCCCAGTCCCGCCAGCCGTGGGTTAGCTTCACGTCCAACTGCTGTTCAACGACGTTCACACATCGGGCGAGGGCGTCCCAATATTCATTGGTCACGCTCCACGCTTTGGTAGGGTGCAGTATGTCCACGGCCTCGCCGTATTGATGGGCACTTTGCCAAGGCTTCGCCTTGGTGGTGCCCTTCTCATAGTAGAGCGTCTGTTGCGCGGGACTTCGCCAATGCTCGTATATCCGGGCCGGATAACCCGCGTCCTGCATGGCGCGGACTATCTTTTGCCCGATGTAGAGGAGCGGGCCTTCGTTGTAGACGTAGCGCGTTTGCTTTTTGCCTGTCTGCATTTTTTGCAACCTGAATTGGTCTTTGCGTTTCTCTTTGAGGCCCGCGAAGAATTGTTTCGTTTCATGTGAGGCTTCCTGTTTGGGCCACCGACTAAACCGACCCCATATGCCGACGAGCGACGGGCCGTATTTGCCTTGCCTTGGGAGTTGCCCCATAAGCGGGGGCCACGGTGCGGCTGGCGCGTCGATATTGACGAGCCAGCCGCTATCGGTATCGACCGCGTTATTCGGTCTTTTCATCGGCCTTTTCGGGCTTTTTCGCGGGTTCGGTGTCGGGCGTCTTGTCGTCGCCTTCCACCAATTCGGGGTCCTTGACGGGCGGCTGTTTTTCCGCCGCTTCGGCCTTCTTCACCGCCGCCGTGCGCTTACGCTCGCGGCGTTCCTGCGCGGTCAATTGTTGCGCCAAACCCTGAACCTGCCGTTCGAGCCGCGCGACGTGGCGTTCGCTCGCGGACATGAACACCGGGTTAGGATTGGCTGCGGTTTCCGCCGCCAGCGTGTGACGCTTGAGGACAACGCGGTTCCCGGGGGTGACGATTTCCACCCCTTCCAACGCCGCAATCTGGGCGTCGGGGGGGAGCATCGGCAACAGCTTCTTGCCCTCGTGCGCCCCCGGCAGGAACCCGCACAGGAGGGGCTTTTCGCCCAGAGAAGGGGCGGTCACCTCGATGTTGCCGCCCCCGGCCGCCACGAAGATCGTGGAACGGCCGAGGAGTGATTTTGAAATGGTTTGCATTAGCTTTCTTCCTCTTCAAAGAGGTCCGCGTCGTCGATGATCGGCATATCTTCGACAGGGTCGGGACCGAACGGAATGGGCGTCGCCATGCGGACCATTGACGACACGATGTAGGTCACCGGCTGGACGCCGGGAGAGTTGTCCGCGAAAACGGGCTGGTCGAAATCCTCGTCATAGATCACATTCGTGGGCGTCACCGACGTGGGGATTTGATATTGCCAAAAGGCCGTATCAGCTTCGACCGTGGAGGTATCCAGCGCCGCCGAATACCCCACGTCTCGATACTGACGGAACCGGCGATTGTAGCCGACATGCATCACCACGTTTTCCTCGTCGGCAGTGTCGCAATCCGCGTATACCTCGCGCTCGCTGACCGGCTGAGGGTCCATTTCCATCGCGTCTGCAAGGAAGTTGATCCCGCCGCGCGCCCGCGTGAAAAACGGGTGCGGGACACGAGCCAAACTTTCGTCGGGCTTCACCGTCACGAGCGTGACGACCACGCCCCCCAGTTCCGTGCGAGGCACCGGAACGTGCATACGCACGGTGTCCATAACGCGGGTCTGGCTCTTGTCCAGTCCGTCACCGTCGAAGCCGAACCGCCAGTCTTGGTTCAGGCGGACCGTTTTCTTGGACAGCAGGACCGGCACATTGTCGGTTTCCATTTGGAGACCGAACGCCATACGGGCGATCATTTCTTCGCCCATTTCCGGGTTCTTGTCCAGCATGGCCCGCATTTCACGGGTGAGCTTGTCCATATACTTCGCTTGGAAGTAGTCCGTGAGGGACAGGCCGTGGCCGGTGGTCATGTCGCCCTTGACCTGCGGGCGTCCGGTATCATCGACCTCGATCCCCACGCCAGCACCGGCGACGGCGGCGAACTTGTTGTAATCGTAATGCCGCGCCCCGCCGTCGCCTTCGTGGAACAGATAACCAGAACTGTCGATGTTGTCGCCGAGCTTGTTGTTCTGGATGCCGATCCCGCGAATGTTGATTTCACCCTCGAAATCAACGTAGCCATCCACACGATCCTCAGGGTCGAGCACCCCCCGCATGCGCTGCAGCGCCGTGGAGCCGAGCAACGCAGGGGTGACGCCGGTTTCCGTTTTCGGGAGCAATTCCGCATCCACGAAAATACGCTGGCGCAGATAGTTGACCGCTGCAATATAGGCCAATCGGGCTTCTTCCGTGACGTATGTCGAGCCGCCGACTTTGATCGGCACGATCTCCATGCGCTTCGAGATTTCCGTTTCGGCTTCCAGCGCGAACAACGGTGTGTCACTCACAAGCTTGTCCCGGATGATTTCCGCAACATGCGCGTATTCGTCCGTATCGTTCTTCAGTGCATGGGTGGCCTGCACCGGCACCCAGACATTGTGGATTTCGGCGTATATGCCGGTTCGCATCTCGCCGGGGATCGGGTCCAGTTTGAACGTAATTTCCTGATGGAGCGCGCCGCCTTCGCCTTGCTCGACGAAGGTCCCCATGACGGGAGCAATTTTCCCGCATGCCATACGGCCCACTTTTTGCCGTTCTTCCGTGCGGAGATTATCGGCCACCGCGAGCCGTGCGAAGCTTTTCATAAGCTTACCTTTCAGTTGGGTTTTTAGTTAACGTATTCCTTGAGTTCCCGATAATCGGGAGCCTCAAGCGGCAGCGTTGGAAGCGCAATGCCGTCTGGAATGATAGGCGAGGTGGGCATTGGCACCGTGCGATCTTTGACCCACTGTGCGCCACGCCGCATGCGCTCTTGATCCTGACGGCGCACGTCTTGGAACCAGTCAGCCGCCTTATTCAAGCGTTGCTTATCGGCTTCCCACGCCGAGCCGGAGCGGACGTTTCCGTAGATTTGTTTCGCGCGCCCGACGTTCTCAAGGAACATCCAGCCCATCAACTCGCTGATATCCATCGGGTCGGTCGGAACGTAAACGTTCTCTCCCGCGATGGTTTCGCGTTTTTCCGCGAGCGGCTTTACTGTGCCGCTGTCATCGCCAGCATCAGCAGGGCGAGGGCCAATGTAATCCACACTGCTTTCATTGTTCGCTTGCCTGTCATAGACGCTTGGAGCCGGTGGCGCGATCATCATACGTGTCGCGTTTTCGCGCAAGGCTTGATTTTCCATCGCGAGTTGTTCGCGCTGGATTGCCAGCGCTTCCATTTCGAGGAATGCGTTCCCGAAATTCGCAAAGCCGTTGGCGACGATTTCGCCCGCACCGGACATAAGGGCCGAGGGCGTTCCGGGCGCACCGGCGGTTTGAGACACCGGGCCGTTGGGAACACCGGGCATGCCCATCGCGCCGGTCGCGAGCAGCGGGTTATACCCCGCATCCTCGAAGCGTTTGCGGATCATGGCCGGATCGGACATGTCCATTGCGACCTGTTCTTGCCGCTTCTGTTCCGCGACCGTGCGTTTCCACGCTACGTTTTCGCGATTGGTTTGGAATTTGCGGTTGATATTCGCCTGATTGGCGTTCCACGCATTGTTTTCCCTGTTTTCGGCGCGGGCCATTCCCGCGCCGAACAGGGAGCCGACGAGATTTGCGCCCGCCCCGATGACCGCGCCCAACATCAGTCGCGGCCCTTGCGGTCGAACCACAGATCAACGGCAACACCCACGGCCAGCACAATCGCCGCTTCAAGGTTGTCGCCGGTCGTGGTGCCAGTGATGGCAAGCGCCGAACCGAGCGCCGAACCGATGATGGTCCCGACGCGATGGGCGAGCGGTTTGACAACGGTGCGTTTCATTTGGACGCCTCCGCCGCCGGGGGCGTGATGGTCATCGAGACCACCGCCATTTTCAGGGGCTTGCCAAAATCTTCAATGCTCTGGAAAAGCTTGCGCGGATCGGTGACGCCCTTGTAATCATACGGGACTTCTTTCCCGTCCGCGCCACGCAGCGTAACCGCCACGTTGAATTTCTTGGTCATGGGACCGCCTTTCTCACTTCACTACGTTAAACGTAGGATTGAGAAGTGCGCATAATGAGAGTTATGTAATATTTGTGACCGGGGCGGGTCCGCCCCTAGGCGTCGCGTTCGACGACCGCACGCAACCGCGCGTCGAATTCCCGCAGCGCGGGGTCGTCTTCGGCCATGGCGAGACGGGTCAGGCCGATGGGCGCCGGGCGGTCGGGAAATCCGGTGTCCACCCTTGCGAGGTCGGGCCTGAGCCCGGTGAGTTTGCGATCGGAATAGGTGAGCATCGCGGCGGCATTGCTGTCCACCAGCATCTGCTCGGCCGATCCGAAGGACAAAAGCTCGCAGGTCTGGGTCGGAGGGGTCAGCCCGAGGTCCGAGAACACCCGTTCGAAATGACCGCGCACCGGGGTGCCGTGCGGGGCCACGATCCAGTTCGTCCGCGCCAGCGCGTCGGGATCGCGCCCGCTGCGGTGGAGCGGATGATCGCTGCGCGCGATGACCGTGAACCGTTCGTCATACAGATGCGTCTCGACCAGCCCTTCGGGGCAATCGGGGCCGCGCATGATCCCGACGATCCGGTCGATTTCACGCCGCCGGAGCGCCTCGACCAAGCCGTTGTAGCTGCCGGGCACGCAGACAAGCCGCAGGTGCGGATGGTCGTTGGTCAGCGCACCGAAGGTTCTGAGGATCAGGTCCTGCCCGGAAAACGGGAGCATCCCGACGTTGACCCGCCCGACGATCTCGCCCTCCAACTGCCGCAACTGGGCGTGCATCCGGGTCAGGTGATAGGCGATCGTGCCGGACAGATCGACGAGCGTGCGCGCCGGGGCGAGCGGCACCATGCCCCCCGCCTCGCGCCGGAAGAACGCAAGGCCGAAGCGACCGGACAGGTCCGCCACCACCCGGCTGACGACCGGCTGGGTGCGCCCGAGCCGCCGGGCGGCATGGGTCATGCTCCCCTCGCTGCAAATCGCGCGGATCGTGTCGAGCTGATCGGTTCGCAGATTGGTGCGCAAGGCCGGCGCGCCGGGGCGGTCGAGGCCGATTTCGCCCTGCGCCTTGTCGAGAGCGGTCACCACGTGACCGCAATAGCGCACCACCACATCGCCGCGGGGCGTCGTCTCGGCCCCGGACCAGCCGCGGCTGAAGATCTGGACGCCCAGCTTTTCCTCGGCGGACGAGATCAGACGTGACAGCGTGGGCTGCGATACGTTGAGCATCCCGGCGGCCAGCTTGAAACTGCGCGACCCGGCGACGCTGCTGATCGCTACCGCTTCGCGAATGTCGAGGGGCCGGGGGATCGCCCCGGCCCGAGGTTCGGTTTCAGGCATCGCTTGGCCCCCGGTTCGGTCTTGTCCGCGACTATGCCGGGGTTTGGCCGACAAGCCAAAGTCGAACCGCAACCGCTGCGCCGCGACGCTCTGGCCACGGCGCCGCCGTCATTTCTGGGCGCGGTAGCTTTCGCGCGAAGCTGCGTGGATCGGCCACGGGTGCACTTCGGCCGAGACCTCCATCTGCACGTGTTCTTCGACATGCGGCTTGTCGGTGCCGCCGTCCTTTTCGCCCCAGAGGATGTTCAGCTTCGTGCCCTGTTCGGCCAGATCGCCGCGCACCATCGCGAGCGAAATCCACGCGCGTTCGTTGGCGGAATAGACCGGGTAGGTCGAAACGCCGACCTGTTCGCCGTTGAGGAGCACCTGATCGTAGGGGTGCGCGGCATAGTGACCGGCGGGCAATTCCATCAGCTTCGGGCCGGGGAACGGACCCATGAGGCCCGCGAAAATCTCGAGCACCGAAGCCTGATCCCAGACCAGCGTGACCTTGGTGCGATGTTCTTCTTCGGCCATCTTTTCCAGCGCGGCGCGCCCGATGAAATCGTGGTCGAACTTGACCACCCGGCCATAGTCGAGATCCCAGGGCGTCAGGTAGAACTCTTCCACGTTCTCCGGCTGGAACGACCCGCCGACCGAGGTCACGGCGAGGAAGTTGTCGGCAGGCAGCCATTCGCGGAAGCCCTTCATCGCCTCGCCCGTGTAGATCGCGGGCAGCGGCGAGGGAATCCAGCCCGATTCCATCGCGGCGCAGGAATAGGCGCGGGCACCCGCGCGCAGCATTCCGTGCTTTTCGCCCACCTCCATCAGGCGGTCGTAGACTTTCTGGCCGTCTTCATACGGCCCCCAAAGCTCCAGCCCCTGTGCGCCGCCCATGCCGTGACTGAGCGTGCGTGCGGTGCAGCCCGCCACCGTGATCTCGCCCATGTTGAAGAACTTGGTGGTGAGCGGACCGCCCTCGTTCACCTCGTTCAGGATGTCGAGCGCCTTGGGCCCCTGCACCTCGAAGCGGTAAAGCTTGCGCGGCTTGTCACCTTCGAGCGAACGGATGTCGAACTCGGTCGTCACGTCGAAGTCGCCGATCTCGGCCTGATAGGCGAGCCAGTAGGCCAGCGGCGGGCGACCGACATAGAGGATCTCATCATCCTCCAGCCTAAAGATGATGCCGTCCCCGATGACGTAGCCGTCCGGGTTCACGCAGATCAGTTGCTTGGACTTGTTGCGCCCGAAATTGGCGAAGCTGTTCACGCCGACGTGGGACATGAACTTGATCGCATCCGGCCCGCGCACGTAAAGGTCGGTCATGTGGTAGGACTGGTTCAGAAGAACCGCGCCGTTGCGCCACGCCCGCACCTCTTCCATCCAGTTCGTGTATTGCGGCGCGATCGGGAACACATACGGCCCCTGCTGCGAATTTTGCAGCATGTCGGATGCGCTTTCATAAAGCGCGATGCGGTCTTCGAGTGTCTTGGTCATCGGTGTCCTCCTGACTGCGGATCGGTTGGCGACCCGCCAATACGTGCTGGAAGAGGACTTAGCGGGTCGGGGTCGGCTTCGCTTATGCGACTTCTCGATAAGCGGTTTCATAATCGGCATAATGTAGGGCGGCGGTGCGACGCCGAGGCGTCGGGCACGCGCCGCCCTGCCGTTTCGCGCCTGATCCCTAGTTGAACATCGAGTTCGGGATCAGCAGCGCGATCTGCGGGAACAGGATGATGAGGAACAGGCAGACGATCATCGCGATCAGGAACGGGAAGACCCCCCGGAACACGGTGCCGAGCGCCACGTCGCCCGCCACGTTTCGCACCACGAAGACGTTGAGGCCCACGGGCGGCGTTATCATGCCCATTTCGATCACGATCACCGCGATCACGCCGAACCAGATCGGGTCGAAGCCGAGCGCCTGAATGACCGGGAAATAGATCGGGATTGTGATGACCAGCATGGCGAGACCGTCGAGGAACATGCCGAGCACCACGTAACTGAGCAGGATCACGGCAAGCGTGCCGTAGGTGCCCAGACCCAGCGCGTTCAGCCCCGCCTCGAGCCCGCCGGGCACGCCGGTGAGCGACAGGAACGGGTTCAGGACGTTGGCGCCGATCACGATCATGTAGAGCATGGTCGAGGTCGTCACCGTCTCCATCACCGATGTCGCGAAGGATCTGAGGTCGATGGAGCGGGTCGCGAAGGCCAGCAGGATGGTCAGCGCCGCGCCGACGCCGGAGGCTTCGACCGGGGTGAAGACGCCCAGATAGATGCCGCCGATGGACACGACGATGACCACGATCAGCGGCAGCGCCTTGAGCAGAAGGGCGAAGCGTTCGCGGAACGCCACCCGTTCGCCGCGCGGGCCTGCGGCGGGGTCGCGCAGCGTGACGATCCAGATCGCCAGCATGAAGAGCGCCATCATCAGAAGCCCCGGCAGGATACCCGCCATGAACAGGCGCCCGATGCTTTCCTCGGTCAGGATCGCGTAGATCACGAAGCCGGTGGAGGGCGGGATCAGGAAGCCCAGCGTGCCGCCCGCCGCGATGGCGCCGGTGGACAGGCCGGGGCCGTAGCCCAGCCGCTTCATCTCGGGCAGCGCGACCTTGCCGATGGTCACGGCGGTCGCGATGGACGAGCCGGAGACTGCCGAGAACGCCGCGCAGCCGATGACGCTCGCCGAGGCCAGACCGCCGCGCAGGCGACCGACCCAGGCATAGGCGGCATCATAAAGTCCGCGCGAAAACCCGGCGGCGGAGGCGACGTTGCCCAGAAGGATGAACATCGGGACGACGATGAGCGAATAGTTCGCGACGGCGGAATAGGTTTCGGTCATCAGGACCGCCCCGGCGCGGCGCAGACCGTCCAGCCACCAGATGCCGAAAAAGCCGGTCAGGAGCATCGCGAAGGCGACGGGCGTGCGCAGGATCATCAGCGCGAAGAGCGCGACGAAGCCAAGGATACCGATTGTCAGGTCAGCCATTCTCCGGCTCTCCGAATGCGCGCCGCGTCAGGATCAGAAGCACGATCTGAACGGCGAAAATCATGATGGCGAGGCCGATGCCCAGAACGACAAGCGCGTAGAGCGGCCAGATCGGCAGGTCGAGCATGTTGGTCGCGTCCCCGAACTCGGCGGCCTCGGCGGCCTTGTCCCAGGCGCGACCGACGAGAATCCAGAGCGCCCAGATCGACAGGGCGCGGGTCAGGATGTCGGCCAGCCAGCGCCCGACCCGGCCCAGAGCGGGGTCGAAGATGTCGGCGCGGACGTGGGCGTGCAGATGGGTGGCATAGGGCAGCGCGAGCATGGTGATCGCGACCGCGGCAAGCTGCACGATCTCGTTCACGCCCAAAAGCGGGTTGCCCATGACGTAGCGCATGAACACCGCGCTTGCGATCAGCCCCATCATCAGGATGAGCAACACGCCCGCCAAGGCGGCGAGCGCGAAGGTCGCCCGGCCGAATAGGTCCGGCCAGGCGGGAGTGCGAGCGGTGGTCATCGCGGTCAGTCGGCGGCGAGCGCGTCGATCCACGCTTTCGCGGGGATGCCCTCGGCCTCGGCATCGGCCACGATCTGTTCCACGGCGGCGGCGGAGGCTTCGTTGAACTTGGCCGCTTCATCCTCGGACAGCGTGATGACTTCCTTGCCCTCGGCGGCGGCGAAATCCGCCATCGCACCGTCCGCGATCTTGAGCCACGTGGACCCGGCGGTCAGCGCGGCTTCGCGCCCGGCGTCCAGAACGGCCTGCTGCGCGGTGTCGTCCAGTTCAGCGAACACGTCACGGTTCATGATGAGGAAGAACTCGGAAATCGTCGTGTCCATGCCCTGCGTGACGAAATTCGTCACCTCGGCCAGCTTGAACGATTTCAGCGTCGTCGGGTCGATCATCGCCCCGTCGATCACGCCGGTCTGCATGGCGTTGTAAATCTCGGGCGCGGGCATAGACACCGGGTTCGCGCCCCACGCCTGCACCACGATGCCCGCGTTGCGCGACGGCACGCGGATGTTCATGCCCGCAAGATCGTCCATCGAACGCACGGGTTTTTCAGCGGTCAGGATCAGGTTCGGCGCGTTGTTCCACAGGCCGACAAGTTGCACGCGGCGGTATTCGTCCGACAGCATGTCCACGTTGTCCATCATCGCCTGCGTGCCGCCCTCGGCGGTGATGACGCCGGGAAGCTCGGAGATCAGCGTGAGCGGGAAGTTCGACGCGGTGTAACCCGGCAGGCCAAAGGCGATGTCGGCCACGCCGTCGACGACGCGGTTGTATTGCTCGGCCGGACCTGCGCCCAGCTCGCCGCCCATGAAAACCTTCACGGTGGTCTCACCCCCGGTGGCGGCGGAGATCGCCTCGCCGAACGGGGTATAGGTCGTGTCCACGATGAAGTGGGTGGGCGGCTGGAAATCGGCCAGTTTCAGTTCCTGTGCCACGGCGCCCGTGGCGATGGTGGCCGTGATTGCGGCCAGACCGATGGTCTTGATGATACCCATGGTGATCCTCCCTCTTGGGTGTAAAAGGCCCGGCGGCTGCACCGGGCCCAATTCGGGGAACGGGCCTTACGCCTCGTTCAATGCCTTGGCCTTGTCGCCGCCGCCCACGCCGTAGGTGATGGCGACCTTTCGGCTTTTCTGGAACTCCTCCAGCGTCTCGCCCCGGAAGGCCGCGTAGACCTCGGGGTTGGGAACGCCCAGCACGGCGGCCATCTTTTCGAGCATGAAGAACGACACGCCGTAGTGGATCATCTCGATCCATTTGCGGCCTTTGATGAGCGCGATTTCCTCGTCCGTCAGGCCCCGCTCGGCGGCCAGCGCATCGAAATCGGTGCGGAAGCGGTCGCGGTGCGCGGGCTTGATGAGATCGTGCAGGAAGCTGTTGATGCGGAACGCGGCCTGAGAGCGGGCGTGGGTCAGCGGGTGCGTGCCTTCGACCTGATCGGCCCCGGCGAGGTGATAGCCGATGTGTTCGCGGTAGGCCTCGTTCGCGGCCTCGGTCGCGGGGGCGCCGTTGTCCTCGAGGATCATGGTCGCGATGTTCGTGACCGAGGGCGCATAGGTCATCTTGTGCTTCAGCGTCACGTCGTCCGACAGCGCGCCGCGCATGATGAGCCACATGATGACCTCGGCCCCTTCCATGCCGCCGTTGACCACGTATTCGGCCAGCCGCATGTTGGCGAGTTTCTCGGGGTCGGTTTCGATGAGGCGCAGAAACTCGTCGTCCCAGTCTTCGTTGATGAACCCGGCGCGTTCGCCGTGGACCTGATGGGACAGGCCCCCGGTCGCCATGATCGCGACGTTCAGATCCTCGGGGTAGCTTTCGATCGCCTTGCGCAGCGACTTGCCCAGCTTCCACATCCGAAGCGGCGACGGGATCGGGAGTTGCAGAAGGCCGCAGTGGAGCGGCACCACCTTGCCCGGCCACGGCCCGTCGGCGTCGCCCAGCATCGACAGGGGCGAGAGCATCCCGTGATCGACGGGCTTGCCCTGAAAGAAACTCATGTCGAATTCGTCGGCGGTCAGCGCCATCGCGATGTGCTGGCTGAGGCCCAGATGCCCCTTGGCCGGCGGCACGTCGCGCGGCCCCCCGCCCTCGTCCGCCGGGTAATAGGTGTCGTCGATCCCCATCGAGAAGAACGGGTAGTGGTCGAAATAGAACGAGGTGACGTGATCGTTGTAGATCAGGAAGATCACGTCGATTTCCTTGTCCTGCACCCACTGGCGCACCACGTCGAACCCGTCGAAGATCGGTTTCCACGCCGGATCGTTGTGCTTGTTGGTGTCCTTGGCGAACCCGATGGTGGGCGAATGCGAGGCGCCGATGCCCCCGATGATACGTGCCATATGCTGTCCTCCGTCTGGCCGCCGGGCGCGGGCCCCGGCCGAGTCGCAGGCGATCATATGGAGGTGGACTTATTGAACAATACATACGAAACGAAAGGAGCGTTCAGTTTTTTGAACAAAGGAAGCGGACATGAAATGGAAGATCGACGACATCCCGGTCTTCGTCGCGGTGGTCGAGCAGGGTGGCATCTCGGCCGCCGCCGACGTGCTGGGTCAGCCGAAATCCACCGTGTCCACGACGCTCGCCCGGTTGGAGCACGCGCTTGGCCTGCGGCTGGTCGATCGCAATTCACGCAACCTGCGGGTGACCGAGGAAGGTGAGGTGTTCTATCGTCAGGCCCTTCTCATTCTCGATCAGGTGCGCGAGGCGGACGCCGCCGCCGCCGGGCTGTCCGCCGCGCCCTCGGGCCGGGTGGTCGCCGCCATGCCGCCCGCCTTCACGCAGGAGGTCGTCGCGCCGCAAATCGCGACGTTTCAGGCGCGTTGGCCCAAGCTCGAACTGGATCTCGTGCTGACCACGCAGGGGGTCGAGCTTCTGCGCGATCAGGTGGATCTGGCCGTGGTGGTCGGCCCGATGGTGGACAGTGAACTGGTCAGCCGGGTTCTGGTCGCCGGTCCGCTCGCATGGGTGACGAGCCCGGCCTATGCCGCGTCGCATGACCTGACGGGCGGCACCGACAGCATCCGGCCCCATGTCCGCATCTGCGAGAAACGCTACGGTCGTCCACGGATGCCGGTCCGGGTGGATGGCGCGCCGACGCATATCGACTTGTCGACGGGCATTTCCCACGTCAACAGCCCGCTGGTGGCCCGTGAGGCGGTGGCGAACGGTGCGGGCGTCTCGGCCCTGCCCCGGCTTTACATGCGCGAAAGCCTCGCCTCGGGCCGACTGGTCGAGGTGTATCGGAACGTGACCTTCGACCTCGACGCCTCGGTTCTGTCCGTGGTGTATCCGCACCGTCGCCTGCTGTCGCCGCGCTTGCGGGTGTTCGTGGATTTCCTCGAAGAGGTCTGCCGCAATCATGCGGACCGCTGACGCCTTTGCGCCGGTTTCATTGCGCTTCACGGGCCGACGTGAAAAAACCCGACGCATCGGCAGGAGGAAAGGCCGTGCAGCCATGACGACAGCGCATCGCCCGACCGCGACGGGCCCGGCCCCCACGCAGGTTTTCGACTGGCACGCCGAAACCCGGCTTTTGGGGCGGCGGGACGGGGCCGATCTTGACGCGCTGCGCGCGGCGATCCGCGAGGGCTGCGAGGTGTCGGTCACGCCGGAGGGGATTTCGCCGGTTCCGGGGGGTTCTGCCGGGTTCCTGCGCCTGCGCTCCGGCGGGACGACCGGGCCGGCCAAGGTGATCCGGCGCACCCATGCTTCATGGATCGCGAGTTTCGAGGTCAACCGCGGCCACCTTGGGCTGGGGCCGGACGACACCTATGGCATCCTCGGCCTGCCGATCCACTCGCTTGCGCTTTATGCCATCGTCGAGGCCGCGCATATCGGCGCGGACATCGTGGACCTCGCCACGTTCCGGCCCCGGCAGCAGGTTGCGGGTCTTGCCGATCAGGGCGTGACGGTGCTCTACGCCACGCCAACGCAATTGCGGCTTCTCACCGCCACCGGGCACCCCCTGCCCGCCCTGCGCCACGTGCTATGCGGCGGCGGGCATATGGGCCGGGCGCTGCGCGACGCCGTGGTCCGGTGCGCCCCGAACGCCACGGTGACCGAGTTCTACGGGGCCGCCGAGACCAGCTTCATCGCCTGGGGGGACGGGTCCGGGGACGTGGGCGGCGTGGGCCGCGCCTATCCGGGGGTCGAGATCCGGATCGACCCGCCCGGCGCGGCGGCGGGCGAGATCTGGGTGAAAAGCCCTTACCTTTTTGCGGGCTACGCCGAAGGCGACAGCCCCGACACCCGCTGGCGCGATGGGTTCGTCACGGTCGGAGAGATCGGCACGCTCGGCCCAGACGGCTCCTTGTCGGTCGCCGGGCGCCGGAACCGGATGGTCACGATCGCCGATCAGAACGTCTTTCCCGAGGACGTGGAGCTGTTCCTGCTGTCGCATCCCGGCCTGACCCATTGCGCGGTGATCCCGCGCCCCGACCCGCAGCGGGGCACGGTGCTTGTCGCCGTGGTCGATGCCCTTCCCGCAGGCGCGACGCCCGAGGCGGTCTTGCGGGCCTGCCGCGACAGGTTCGGCCCGCTCGCGGCCCCGCGCGACCTGTTCGTGATGCCCGACATGGCGTTGACCGCGTCCGGCAAGCCCGACCTTGCCCGCATCGCGGCGATGGTGGAGCGGCGGGCATGACCGGGGTGCGCGTCGTGTCGGCCCTGCGCACGCCGGTTGCGCCCCGTGGCGGCGCGTTGGCCCGTCTGGACCTCGATGCGCTCTGTGCCCCGGTGCTCGCCAATGCGATCCGGGAGGCGGGGCTTGGGGTGGAGGACGTGGACGAGGTGGTGCTCGGCAATGCCCTTGGCGCGGGCGGCAACCCCGCCCGGCGCGTGGCGCTGGCGGCGGGTCTACCGGAGCGGGTGGCGGGCCTTACGCTGGATCGCCAGTGCTGCGGCGGGCTGGATGCACTGGTCATGGGCGCCGCGCTCATCGCGTCGGGACAGGCCGAGGTCGTCGCGGCCGGTGGGGTCGAAAGCTATTCGCGCCGCCCCCTGCGCCTCAGGACCGACCCGGACGGAGGGCCGCCTGTGGCATATGACCGGCCGCCCTTCACGCCGTGGCCCGACCGCGACCCCGAGATGGACGAGGCCGCCGAGGCGCTGGCGCGGTCCTGGAATATCCCGCGCGCGGCTCAGGACGCATGGGCCGTGGACAGCCACCGGAAGGCGCGGATGGCCGAGATGCGCAGCGAAGTCGTGCCGCTCGCCGGGGTGGAGCGCGATACCTTCACCCGCGACCTGACCCCAAGGCTCGCGGCCCGCGCGCCGGGTTTGGTGGGCAGCATCACGGCGGCCAATGCCGCCGTCGCCGCGGATGGTGCGGCCGTCTGCCTGCTCGTCTCGGATCGTGTGGCGGCCCGCCTGCCCGACCCCGGTCTTGCCTATCGCGGCGGGATCACCCTTGGCGGTCGCCCCGACCTGCCCGGCGTCGCGCCGGTCGAGGCGATCGGGGCGTTGTTCGACCGCACCGGGACGACGCCCGCCGACCTGTCGGTGGCCGAGGTAATGGAGGCCTATGCGGTGCAGGCCATCGCCTGCGTGGAGGGCGCGGGGCTGGACCCGGCCATCGTCAATCCGGGCGGCGGCGGGCTTGCGCGCGGGCATCCGGTCGGGGCCTCGGGCGCGATCAACGCGGTCAGGCTGTGGCACGAGGTGAAGCGGCGCGGGGGCACCGGGCTTGCCGCCATCGCCGCCGCGGGCGGTCTGGGCACCGCCGTGATGCTGTCGGTCAGGTGAAGCCGCGAAACGTCGCGAAGTCTTCCGGCGCGTCGCGCAGTGTGCGGACCGTGTTGACCGGCACGTCGGGTTCGGCGCGGCCAAGCGCCAGGCCGCAGACGATCAGCTCGTCGTCGGGCAGGCCCAGATGCGCCTGCGCCACATCGGCGTGGTTGGCGAGCGCCCCGATCCCGCAGCTTGCGTATCCCATGCCCTCGGCGGCCAGCATGAAGGCCATGATCGACATGCCGAGATCCATGAAGCACCCCTTCCCCATGTCGCGCCGGATCGACACGACGACGCCGACCGGGGCGTCGAAGAAGCGGTAATTCGCGTTGAACTGGTTGCGCCGCGCGTCCACGTCGCGCCGCCCGATGCCGAGGCTGGCATAAAGGGCATAGCCCGCCGCCCGCTGTTTCGCTTTCAGGTCCGCCGGCATCGGCTGCGGGAAATAGGAATATTCCGAGACCATCGGGCGGCCGCTTTCCGAGGCCGCCACCAGTTCGGCGGAAAGCGCGGCGAGCGGCGCGCCGGTCAGCGCGTGGAACCGGCCGGGCTGAAGGTTCGCGCCACTGGGCGCGGACCGGGCCGCCCGCAACAAGCGTTCGATGTCCGCGCGCGGCACGGGGTCGGGCGCGAAGGCCCGGACCGAACGGCGCGCGAACAGGGTGCTTTCGACCGGGGTCAGGCTCATCCCCGCGACAGGATGCTCGCCGGACGGGTGCGTGCCAGCGCCGCGGTGATGAGGCCGGTCGCGATGGCCTTGACCAGATCGCCGGGGATGAACGAGAGCGACAGCATGGTCGCCGCCGGGATCGTCTTGTCGAGCATGTAGGCCATCCCGAGAATCCCGAAGACATACATGGTGAACACCCCGCCGATGATCGCGGCGGAGGTGGCGACGGGCAGGATCGGCGCGTTCCAGCGTTCTACGATCCAGCCGGTGACGAAGGCAGCGATGGGCCAGCCGATCAGGAACCCGACCGACGGTGTCGCGAAGGCGCCCAGTCCGCCGCGACCGCCCGCGAGCAGCGGCAGGCCGAGCGCGACGAGGGCGAGGAACAGCAGCACCGCCAGCGCGCCGCGTTTCGCGCCCAGAATGGTGCCGCAGAGCATGACGCCCATGCTCTGCGCGGTGATCGGCACGCCGAAGGCCAGCGTGAATTTCGGGATCAGTCCGAGGGCCGCGATCAGGGCTGCGAACAGGGCGATATGTGCGAGGTTACGTTCCATGAGGTCTCCGTGGTGTTTCAGGGTGTCTGGTCCAATCCGCCGCGTGCGCGCAAGGCGTCCGCGACGTGATCGGCATCGTCCAGCGCAATCGCGGCGAGCGGCATGACGATCTGCCAGCCGACGCGTCGGGCGGCACGTGCCCGCCAAGCCTCGGCCAGAAGCCCGCCTTTCTGGGCGATGGCGGGTGTGAACCGCACGACCAGCGCGATGGACAGTTCGAAAGCGCGGGTCGAAAGGCCGAACCGGCGCAGGGGTGAGAGCAGAATGGCGGCGACGGCGACCATGTCGGTCAGCCGGGTCGTCATCGTCACGAAATTCGCGAGCGTCAGCGCGGTCAGCAGGCGCAGCGCGACGACCAGCCCCGCCTCGATCTGCCCGGTCACGCCGTGCCACACGGCGATCAGCGCGAGGAAGGGGATGAGGATGCGCAGGCTGCGGGCCGCCGCGCGGGCGAAGCGCAGGCCACCGCTGAGGACGATCGCGCCTGCACCGGCAAGCGCCACGCCCAGCCAGATCGGGTCTTGTAGCGCGAAAAGCCCGACCGTCGCCGCCGACAGGGCGGCGAGCTTGACCCCGGCGGGCACGTCATGCGCCCAGGTTTCAACCGGCGAGGTCAGAGAGATCATCGTCTTGCCCCCATGCCGTCATCTGCGCCTCGAAGGCCGCCAAAACCTCGTCCGTCGGGCCATCCATCCGCACCGACCCCTCGTCCAGCCAGATCACGCGGTCGAAGGCCCGCACGTGGTCGGGGTCGTGGGTGATCTGGACGACCGAGGCCTCGACCGCATCGACATAGCGGACAAGCTGCATCCGCGTCGGAATGTCGAGACCCGAATAGGGTTCGTCCAGCACGATCAGGCGGGGCCGCATGGCAAGGACGGCCATCAGGCACACGAGTTGCTTTTGCCCCTGCGACAGCGAATGCGTCGCCGCCCCGTGCCAGCCCGATTTGCCGAACCGCGACAAGATCGCCGAGGTTTCGCGCGCCGCCGCGTCCCGGTCATGGCCGAGCTGCATGAGGCCGAAGGCGATCTCTTCGTCCACGGTGGGGAAGATGATCTGGTGGTCGGGGTTCTGAAACAAGATGCCGACCGCGCGCAGGGCGGCCTTGCGGTCACGCGCCATGTCGTCGCCGTCGATCCGGGCCGAACCGCGCGTCGGGGCCTGCAACCCGGCGATGATGCGGGCCAGCGTGGTCTTGCCCGACCCGTTGCGCCCGACGATCCCGACCCGCCGTTCCTGCACCCGCAGCGAGATGGCGGACAGCACATCGACGTCGCCCAGACGGACGGAAACGTCCTCAAGCATGAGCTCGGGCCTCAGCACCGCTCCGTGGGAACCCTTGACGATCGAGGTCATATGAATGGGAAAGTTTTCCGTTTCTGGCGCGCACCGGGGTCATACATGGTTTTTTGCCGTGGTCCAACCGAGTCTGGGCCGATTGGTGCGCGGGCCCGGGCGGCTGTCAGGCCGGGGCCAGACCCGCCGCGCAGAACCGGATCAGGTGGTCGATCTGGGCGTCCGCCGCCCGCATCTCGCCGCCAAGCGCCGCGATCCGCCCCTGCGACGTGAGCAGCGCGAGCATGGCGGAGACGGAAAAGACGAAGGCCTCGGCCACCTCGGCCCGGTGCGCCGTGGGCCGGAGCGCAAGAAGCTCGGTCAGGAACAGCTCGGCGGTCGGGTCGAAACAGGCCGCCGAGATCGACCGCCACCGTTCGTCGGCCGAGACGAAGGCGACCAGCCGCGCATAGTCGCGCCAGCGCGGATCGTCGCGCGACAGGTCGAAGATCGGGCGGAAGAACGCGGCGAGCAGGGTTTCGGCGGTCACGGTTCCGTCGCGTTTCAGCGCCTCGAGCGCCGCGCGCCGCGCCTGCGACAGCGGTTCGGCGCGGCGGGCAACGGTGCGGTGAAACAGCACTTCCTTGCCGCCGCCGTGGTGATGGATCGTTCCCACCGGCTCGCCCGCCTCGGCCGCGATGTCGCGGATGGTGGCGCCGTCGAATCCCCGGTCCGCGAACACCCGTTCGGCCGCGTCGAATACGCGTTTGCGGGTCGCGAGCGCCCGTTGGGACGGCGCCCTTTGTCGTTTGGCGTCAATATCTTGCAGCGCAGGCATGGATTTATCTTGCCTTATTTCGAACAGGTGTTCAAGTTAAGACCAAAGGGAGGAACGCGATGAGTGAGACGCGCGAGCGGCTCGCCCTGATCGGGGCGGGGCCGATGGGATTGGCGGCGGCCAAGCTGCTGTCTCAGCACGGGATCGGGTTTCAGGGGTTCGAGCTGAACGGCGACGTCGGCGGACTGTGGGACATCGACGGGCCGCGTTCGACCATGTACGAAACCGCGCACCTCATTTCGTCCAAGCGGATGACCGAGTTCACCGATTTCCCGATGCGCGACGAGGTGGCGGAGTATCCGTCGCACCGCGAGATGAAGCGGTATTTCCAGGACTTCGCCCGGCATTTCGACCTTTACCGCCACTTCCGGTTCGGGGCCGAGGTTCTGCGCTGCGATCCGCTGGGCGGCCCGAACGACGGCTGGCGTATCACGTGGCGCGACGACACCGGCGAGCATGTCGAGGATTACGCGGGCCTGCTGATCGCCAACGGCACGCTGTCGACCCCGAACATGCCCGGTTTCAAGGGCAGCTTCGCGGGCGAGATGATCCATTCATCGGCCTATCGGCACCCGTCGCAGTTCGACGGCAAGCGGGTGCTGGTGATCGGGGCGGGCAATTCCGGCTGCGACATCGCGGTGGACGCGATCCATCACGGCGCGTCCTGCGACCTGTCGATGCGGCGCGGCTATTACTTCGTGCCGAAATACGTCTTTGGCAAACCCGCCGACACGTTGGGCGGTGCGATCAAGCTGCCGATGGCGCTGAAGCGGATCGTGGACGGCTCGATCCTGAAATGGTTCGTGGGCGACCCGCAGAAATACGGCTTTCCCAAGCCCGATTACAAACTCTACGAAAGCCATCCGATCGTGAATTCGCTGGTGCTTTACCACGCGGGCCACGGCGACATCCGGGTGATGCCCGACGTGGACTGGTTCGACGGCAAGACGGTGCGGTTCAAGGACGGGCGCTGCGAAGACTACGACATGATCCTTGTCGCGACCGGCTATAAGCTCGACTACCCGTTCATCGACGCGGCGCACCTGAACTGGCAGGGCGACGCGCCGCATCTTTACCTCAACTGTATGCACCCGGAGCGTGACGATCTGTTCGTGCTCGGCATGATCGAGGCGTCCGGGCTGGGCTGGCAGGGCCGCCACGAACAGGCGGAAATGGTCGTGCGCTATATCGAAGGGCTGCGATCCGGCGCGCCCGAGGCGAAGGCGCTGCAAAAGACCAAGGCCGAGGGCTTCCGCCGCGCGACCGGGGGCATGAACTATATCGACCTACCGCGCATGGCCTATTACGTGGACAAGGCGACCTACCGCAAAGCGGTGACCGGATGGATCGGCAGATTGCGGGGGCGTGCGGCATGATCGACGAGGCGGTTCTGAATTTCTCGGCAGGCTCGCTGACCCTGCTCAACGCGATCCTCGCGGTGGTCATGTTCTCGATCGCCATCGACCTTGCCCCCCGCGACTTCCGGGTGCTGGCGAAGGCGCCGAAACCGCTGGTCGTCGGCCTCGTCTCGCAGTTCATCGTGCTGCCCGTGCTGACGTTCCTCATGGTCGTCGTGCTGCAACCGCAGGCGTCGGTGGCGCTTGGCCTGATCCTCGTCGCCGCCTGTCCGGGGGGCAATATCTCGAACTTCATCACCCATCGCGCGGGCGGCAACGCGGCGCTGTCGGTGTCGCTGACGGGCATCGCGACGGTGGGCGCGATCGCGCTGACCCCGCTCAACATCGCGTTCTGGGGGTCGCTTTACGGCCCCTCGGCCGAGATCCTGCGCGCCACGGAAATCGACCCGGTTCAGATCGCGATCACCGTGTCGCTGATGCTGGTCCTGCCGCTGGTTCTGGGGATCACCCTGAACGCCAAGCGCCCGGCGATCACGCGACGCATCCGCCGCCCGCTGCAATGGCTGTCGATGGCGATTTTCGTCGCGTTCATCGTCATGGCGCTGGCCTCGAACTGGGCGCAGTTTCTGGCCTATGCCGGGGGCATCGCCGGGCTTGTGATCCTGCACAACGCGCTGGCGCTCGGCGGCGGGTTCGTCACCGCCACGCTTGCCCGTCTCACGCCCTTCGACCGCCGCTCGATCACCATCGAGACGGGCATCCAGAACTCGGGCCTCGGGCTCGTCCTGATCTTCGCCTTCTTCGGCGGGCTTGGGGGCATGGCCGTGGTGGCGGCGTTCTGGGGCATCTGGCACGCCATTTCCGGCCTCGCCCTCGCCAGCGTCTGGGGGCGGACCGAGGCGGCGCGATGACCCGTATCCTCGTCACCGGCGGCGCGGGCATGGTGGGCCGGGCGCTGGCCCAAGCCTTGCCGGAGGTGATCGCCACCGACCTTGCGCGTGGCGATCTACCCGAAACGCAGCGCTTTCGCCGGATGGATGTGACGGGCACCGACCCCGACACGGTGATCGGCGACGAAAGGCCCGAGGTGGTCGTTCACCTCGCCTCGATCGTGACACCGCCGCCGGGGATGACCCGGCAGCAGGCCTTCGCGGTCGACGTGACCGGCACGCGCAATGTGGTCGACGCCTGTATCCGCCACGGCGTGCGCCGGATCGTGGTGACCAGTTCCGGGGCCGCCTATGGCTATCACCCCGACAATCCGGTGCCGCTGACCGAGGATGCGCCCTGCCGGGGCAACCCGGCATTCGCCTATGCCGACCACAAGCGGCAGGTGGAGGAGATGCTGGCGGAGGTGCGCGCGACGCACCCGGCGCTCGAACAGGTCGTGCTGCGGGTGGGCACCGTTCTGGGCGCGGGCACGCAGAACCAGATCACGGCGCTCTTCCACCGCCCCCGCCTGCTTGCGATCCGGGGATCGGACAGCCCGTTCGTCTTCATCTGGACCCGCGATCTTGCCCGGATCGTGCAGCGCGCCGCGACCGATGGGCCGCCGGGCATCTACAACGTCGCGGGCGATGGCTGGTTGACGGTCGACGACCTTGCCGCGCGTCTTGGCAAACCCGTTCTGCGCCTGCCCGCATGGGGGCTGAAGTCGGCGCTCGCCGCGGCGCATCCGCTGGGCCTCAGCCCATACGGACCCGAACAGGTGCGGTTCCTGCAATACCGTCCGGTGCTTTCCAACGACCGCCTGAAATCGGTGTTCGGCTACACGCCCGAGCTGACCTCGGCGCAGGTGTTCGACCTCTGGCGCAGGGAGGCGGGGCTGTGAAGACCGCTGTGATCTCGGGCGGGAACGGCGGGTTGGGCCGCGCGATGGCCGACCGGCTGGAGGCGGAAGGGTGGCACTGTGTGCTCATCGACGTGAACGTGGCGGGGCTGGAGGCGACGGCGACGCGCACCCCGGTCGCGCTCGACCTCACCGAGACCGAGGCGCTGAACGCCGCCGCCGCGCGTATCACCCGTGACCGCCCCTCCATCGACATGGTGATCTATAACGCGGGGGTCAGCCAGATCGGCCCCTTCGCCGAAACGACCGAGGCCAGCCACCGCCGGGTGTTCGAGATCAACTATTTCGCCGCCGTGGCCTTGGCGCGCGCCTTCCTCGCCCCGATCCGGGCGGCGCGGGGCACGCATCTTGCCATATCCTCGGTCGCGGGTTTCGCGCCGTTGCACAACCGCACCGCCTATGCCGCGTCGAAACACGCGATGGAGGGGTTCTTCGCCTCGCTGAGATCGGAAGAGGCCGCCCACGGCGTGCGCACCCTGATCGCCGCGCCCAGCTTCGTGGCGACCAACATCGGCCGGCCCGAACGGGGCGAGGACGGTATCGTGCGGCCCGGTTCGGCCTCGGACGGGGTCGATTACATGACGCCCGAGGAGGCCGCGAAGGTGATCCTGTCCGGCGTCGCGCGGGGGCGCGAGTTCATCCCCGTGGGACGGGTCGCGCGGCTGTCGTGGTGGATCATGCGCACCTCCCCCCGCCTCTATGCCTGCCTCATGCGGCGCAGCATCAGCGGCGAGGGGTAGGCGGCCACGCAATCAGTGATCGTGCGCCGTGCACCATTCGTCATGGACGCGCGGTTTGCCCATGTGGTCGCGCATGTTCTTCATCATCTCGAAATAGGGGATCGGGATGTGGACGGGCCGTTCGTCCGCCGCTTCGAAATCGTCATACAGCGTCTGGATGGTGACGATCACCCGCTCGGCATCGGTCCAGTCCTTGTAGTCGCCCAGATCAATCTTGTAGGCGGCGTCGAGGAAATCGACCCCCTGCTCGTAAAGCGGGCGCGCCATTTCGGTGACGTCCATCAGGTAGTCGCGCATCTTGCGCACGTCGTCCTTGGTCGAGATCGGGCCGTGCCCCGCGACGATCACCTCGACATCCATGTCGAGCACCATGTTGCACACGTTGATCCAGCGCACGACCGGGCCATACCACGCGATCGGCGTGCCCGCCGAGAACAGGATGTCGCCGGTGTAGAGCACCTTGTCCTCGGGCACATAGATCAGCGCGTCGCCCAGCGAATGCGCCGGGCCGACCTCGATCAGTTCCACGCGCTTGTCGCCGACCATGATGGTCATCTTGTCGTTGAAGGTCTCGGTCGGCGGGGTCAGCGTGATGCCGGAGAAGTCGAAGGGCTTGAAGCATTCCGCCATGAACTCCCCCGCCTTGCCGAACTTGGCGGGGTTTCGGTTCACCTCGTCCAGCATCTTGGGGTCGAAGCGGTCGAAATCGGCCACGGTGCCTTCGGTCCCGATGATGCGCGCGCCCTTGACCAGCTGGTTGCCGAAGGTGTGGTCGCCATCGGCATGGGTGTTCACGAGGATGCCGATATTGTCGGCCCCCGGCACGTTGGCCTTCATGTCGTCCAGCATGTCCTTGGTGCAGGCGAGGTCGAAGAGCGTATCGACCAGCAGGTTCGCCTCGCCATCCGCGATGATGCCCGCGTTGGACCAGCCCCACGACCCGTCGGGCACCAGATAGCCCCAGCAGCCGTTGCCGAGGTCATGCAGACCCTTGGTGTATTTCCATTTGGACATATCGGTTCCTCCCTAAAGAAGTGCGGTTGCGAGCGCCGGAAAGATGAAGACGAGGGCGAGCACCAGCGCCATCATCAGCGCGAAGGGCGCGGCGCCCTTGAAGATCTGGCCCAAGGTGATGTCGGTATCGGGGCCTAACGTGGACTTGATGACATAGACGGCAAGGCCGAAGGGCGGGGTCAGCAGCCCGATCTCGACGGCGAGGATGGCGATGACGCCCAGCCAGATCAGATCGACCTGAAGCCCGGTCAGGATCGGCACCGCGATGGGCAGCACCAGAAGCATGATCGACGCGCTGTCGAGGATCGTGCCCAGAAGCACCATGACGAGGATCATGGCGATCACCACCCCGTTCACTCCGAAGCCCGCGCCCAGCACGGTGTCGCCCAGCCAGTTGGGCATACCGGACAGGGCCAGCATTCGGGAATACAGGCTCGCCCCCATGATGAGGAAACAGATCGACGCGGTGGTGTGCCCGGTCTGAACCAGCACCTGCCAGAAGTCGCGCCAGCCGAGGCGGCGTTTCAGGACCGCGATGACGAGCGCACCGGCCGCGCCCGCCGCGCCCGCCTCGGTCGGGGTGAAGATGCCGCCGTAGATGCCGCCCAGCACCAGCGCCACGAGGATCACGATGGGGGCGAGCTTGGCGGCCATCTCGCCGAAACTCATGGTCGGCATGTCGTCGGTGGACACGGTGGTCCCGCCGATGAACCCCGGCGCCCATTTGCCCATGGCGATGATGCCGAGCGCATAGGTCGCCGACAGGACGAGGCCGGGGATGACGCCCGCGATGAACAGATCGCCGACCGATTGCTCGGTCAGGACGCCGTAGAGGATGAAGAGAAGCGAGGGGGGGATGAGCATCCCCAGCACCGCAGAGCCCGCGACCACGCCGACCGAGAAGTGGGGCGTGTAGCCGTGGCGGCGCATCTCGGGCACCGCGACCTTGGTGAACACGGCGGCCGACGCGATGGAAATGCCGGTGATCGCCGCGAAGATCGCGTTGGCCGCGACCGTGGCGACGCCCAGACCCCCGAGGATCTTGCGAAACGCCTGCTGCGCCACGTCGAAGGTATCGCGCCCGATCCCGGCGACGGACACCACCAGCCCCATGAGAACGAAGAGCGGCACGACGCCGAAGAGGTAGTCGGAAATGGAATCCTTGAACGCCGCGACCATCAGTTTCGCGGCCATGTCCGGGTTGTCGCGGATCATCCAGACGCTCACGAAACTGACGAGCATCAGGGTGATCGCCACATGCATCCCCGAATAGATCAGGACCAGCATGACCGCGATCGAGGCGAATCCGATCTCGAGCCCCGTCATGGCCGCCGCCCCTTCAGGTTGGCCCAGGCCGAGGCGAGGTATTGCAACACCGTCGCCGCCATGCCGATGGCCATGAGGCCGTAAAGCGGCCAGGTCGGGATGACGAAGAAGCCGGGATTGCCCATGAAGTTGCGTTCCGGGTGGGTCCACGCCTTTGCGAGCACCGGGAAGAAATACCAGAACGTCAGCGCAAGCAGCGCGGCCCCCGTCAGGTTGAACACGGCCCGCATGATCCGCGCCGCGCCTTCGGACCGTTTCGCCACCAGCGTGAGCAACAGGTCCGACCGGGTGAGCGCCCCGGACCTCAGCGTATGGGCCAGTTGCAGAAAGACGATGCCGACGATGGAAAACGCCACCATCTCGGCCACGCCAGCGATGGGCGCGTTGAACAGGGTTCGCATCGTGATGTCGGCGCAGATCAGCAGCATGATCGCGATGATCCACACCGATCCGAGGGCGTTCAGTCCGGCGACGACCGGCCCCAATGGCCCGTCACCGCCCCCGCCCTGCCCGCGCGCGGGGGTCGCGTCGTTCACATCCGTCACGTCAATCTCCGGGCGAGACCCCGGCGCGCCTGCGCCGGGGCCTTTGCCGTCACTCTTCGATGTAGTTGCGGGTGAAGGTGAAGCCCGCATCGGCGAGATAGGCGACATAGGCCGCCATGATCTCGTCCACCGGCTCGCCACGGGCACGGGCGGCTTCCATCCATGCGGTCGAGGGGTTCGCCATGCTTTCGATCCACGCCTGTTTCTCGGCCGCGTCGAATTCGACGATCTCGCCGCCGCCGTCGAGCATGGCTTGGGTCGAGCCTTCGATCCGCGCGTTCTGCTCTTCGAAATAGGCGTCCTGATAGGCTTTCGCAGCGACCCGGAACGCCTCTTTCGTGGCGTCCGAGAAGCTGTCCCACCGATCCTGCGACACGGCCAGACCGCCGACATACATCGCGCCGAAATCGACCTTGTTGTAATACGGCGCGACCTCCCACAGCTTCGCGGGGGCGTTGGCGGTGATCCAGCCGATCGCGCCGTCGGACACGCCGGTCTTGATGTCGTTGTAGAAGCTCACGTAGCTGCCCTGAACGCCCACGGCGTCGGTGCCGTCGAGCCACGACAGGTTCGGCCCGGCGCCCGAAATCTTGACGCCCGCCATGTCGGCGCGGGTCGCCAGCGGCTTGGTCGTCGCGATGTTGTAGCCGTCGATGGCGATGCCGCCGCCGATATAGACCGCGCCGGTCGCGTCGGCGAGCTGGTCGAGGAACCCTTCGCTCGACATCAGCGCATGTTCGGCGGCTTCCGTCACCAGCTTGGCGTCGGTCGGGCCGAAGGGCATGGCATAGGTCATGTTCAGAATGCCCATCTTGGCCGGATCGAACACGCCCATCGCCTGACCCACGTCGATCAGCCCGTCCTGAAGCGACTGCGCCTCGGCCCCCAGCTTGACCAGCGTGCCGCCATAGGCCTCGGTCCATTCGATCTGCACTTCGCCGGTCTTGGCCAGCTCTTCATTGAGCGTCGGGATGAACGTCTCGCCGATATGCTTGACCCACAGGAACACCGCGGGGTGTCCGGTGGCCACGGTCAGATTGAGCGTCTCCTGAGACAGCGCGGGCGTCGCCGCCGCACCCAGAACTGCGGTCGCCGCGAGCGCGGACATACCAAGCCGTATGGATTTCATGTTTTCCTCCCTGATGGCTTTCGCCGTTTCCTCCGAGTCAGACGCTAACGGGTATTGAACAGCCGTTCAAGATTATTATCATAGCGTTCAACAACAGGGCGGATGATGACGACCAAACCCATGAAAAAAAGGGCCGAGCCCAGCGAATCCGCCAAGGCGCGCATTCTGGCCGCGGCCGAGCCGGTGTTCGCCGAATGGGGATTCGATGCCGCCACGGTGCGCAAGATTTCCGAGGCCGCCGGGGTGCCCGTCGCGCTCATCAACTACCATTTCGGGTCGAAAGAGGGGCTCTATCGGGCGATCTTCGAAACCCGTGCGCCGACCATCATGGATCAGCGGATCGCGGGGCTCAGGCTGGCACGCGCCGAACCCGACCTCGACCGGCGCATCGACCTTGTGGTCAAGGCGCTGATCTATCCGATGTTCTCGCTGCGCGGTGAAAGCCCCTCGGCGGATTTCGGGCGGATCATCGTGCGCGAGATGTCGGACCCCCAGTCCGAGGCGCGCGGGATCTTTCGCGATATGTTCGACCCCGTGGCCGACATGCTGACCGCCGCCATCGCGGAATGCTTTCCCGACTGGACGGTGAAAGAGGTGCATTGGGCCTATCACACCATGCTGGGCGCCATGACCATTCTGATGACCGACAACGGGCGCATGGCGCGGCTGTCGAACGGCGAGGTGCGGTCGGACAACTGGGAAGAGGCGGCGCTGCATATGTGCGCGATCCTCGTCGCCGGGCTGAAGCACCGGGACCGGAGCCAGACACGCGGCGTCTGAAGATTTCAGGGAGGAGAAACAGATGAAACTGGTCACATACGACACCGGCGACGGCGTGGGCCGCCCCGGTGCGCTGGTGAACGACGGCACGGCGATCGCGGACCTTGCGGCCAATTCGGGCGGCGCGGTCGCGTCGGTCCTGTGGATCGCGCAAGGCGGCGAAAGCGCGCTGGCGCAGGCCGAGGACGCGGCGAAGGGGGCGACGACCGTCGCGCTGGACGCGGTGCGACTGATGGCCCCGATCGAACCGCCGCCGCAGATGCGCGATTGCCTGTGCTTCGAGACGCACCTCATTCAGGCGTTCCAGCAGGCGCGCAAACTCAGGGCGAGCCAGATGCCCGACCCCGCCGCCGCCGAGCGCGAGATGGAGGAAAAGGGCATCCTGTCGGTGCCACAGACGTTTTACGATCAGCCGATCTACTACAAAGCCAACCGCTTTTCGGTCGTGGGTCACGAGCATGACGTGATCTGGCCCGGCTATTCCAACTTCATGGATTTCGAGCTGGAGTTCGGCGTCTACATCGGCAAGCCCGCCAAGGACGTGAAGAAGGCCGACGCGATGGATCACGTTTTCGGCTACACGATCTTCAACGACTTCACCGCCCGCGACGCGCAGACGGCGGAAATGGGCGGCTCTCTCGGCCCCGCCAAGGGCAAGGATTTCGACACGGCGAACCCGATGGGGCCGTGCCTTGTGACCGCCGACGAGTTCGGCGACCCCTACGACAAAACCATGATCTGCCGGGTCAACGGCGAGGAATGGGGGCGCGGCTCGACCTCGACGATGCACTGGTCGTTCGGCGATCTGATCGAGCATATCTCGGCCTCCGAGACGATCCGGTCGGGTGAGTTTCTTGGCTCCGGCACGGTCGGCAACGGCTGCGGGCTGGAACACATGCGGTTCCTCAGCCCCGGCGATGTCGTCGAGCTCGAGGTCGAAGGGATCGGCGTGCTGCGCAACAAGCTGGTGAAACCGGGGGCCTAGGCGCGCCCGGCCTAGACCGTGTCGCGGATGCGAAAGCTTCGCGCCGTGAAGACCCACGATCCGCCCCGCCGCGCGAAAAGGTCGTCGTATTCGCCGATCTGCGTGCGGCGGTCGCCGTCTGTCGTGCGCAGGAATTCCTGCGTGTAGACGCGGCCCGATGCCGTGTCCTCGGTCACGGAAAGCCGACCGAGATGCGAGAAGAAATGGACATCGGCATAGCCGGCCATGGCCGTTTCCCAGGTCTGAAGGATCGCGGCGGAACCTTCGATCCGGCGGTCCCGGATGCACCATACCGCGTCCTCGGCCCAGCAGCGGATCCATGCCGCCCCGTCGCGCCGGTTCACCGCATCGCCGTAAGCCGCGACCAGTTCGAGGATCGCGAGTTTGTCTGCCGTCGGGTCCATTGCGCCGCTCCGTTTCGCTGGGTCGTCCGTCACATTGACTGTATACGCAAAATCCAAGATCGTATACATTCATGGCGGGAGAGAGGAACAGCAGACTCGCATGACGACGACACGACCCTATCCGACCCTTGCCGTCGGCAGCTTCGACCTGACCGGCACGCGCGACGACCACGTGCGCCGCATGTCGAGGGCTCCGGCCCGCACCGACGCGCGCGCGCATCCGATCTTCGCCTTCGTCGGCGCGCTCGGCGGGCTGCCCCTGCCGATCAAGGACTTGAGCACCTCGCTCGGTCTCGACTTCGATGCAGGTCCGGTTCTGGCCCGCTGCCAGATCGCCGTCGCGCGGCCCCTGTTGGTCGACCGGGTCTACACCGTCACGCCGCAGATCGACCGGATCGAGCGCAAGCCGAGCCGCCGTTACGGCCATGCCGACCACTTGCACCTCAAGATCGCGTTGGACGACGACACGCCGTTCACGACCATCGCCCTCCACATCATATTCCCTGCCGAGGACGCCGCCACATGACCCGATCCGATACGCCCTTCGGCCCCGTGTCCGGCCCCGACATGGCCGACTGGTGCGCCCTTCTGAACGACGACAACCAGATTCATCTGACCCGCGAGGCGGCCGAGGCGGCGGGGTTCGGCCCGCATCGGGTGAACCCCGGCCCCGCGAACCTCGCCTATCTGATGAGCGCGTTCATGGCGGACGACCCGGACAGGGAGATCACCGCCGTCGATGCGCGCTTCGTCGGAAACGTGCTCGAAGACGACCACCTCGTCGCCCGCACGGACGGAGACGAGGCGACGCTTCTGCGCGACGGTGACCCCGTCGTCACCGCAACCTTCACCTTCGGAGAGCCGGAATGACCGCCACGATCGCCCGCGCCGCCCAGACCACGGTTTACCCCCTGCTCGCCATGCGGGCGCGCACGGTGCCTGACGCTTTGGCCCTGACCGACGGGACCACGGACCTGACCTTCCGCACCATGCTGGAGGCCGTCGACCGCTGCGCCGCCGCCCTTGCCGCGCGCGGCCTGACCCGTGGCGACCGGGTCGCGGTGATTTCCGAGAACCGGATCGAATATGCGCTGTTGCAATACGCCGCGGCCAAGCTGGGCCTCATCACCGCCTGCACCAACGTCCGGCTGGCCGAGCCGGAGCTGGCCTATTGCACCGCGCTGGTGGAACCCGCGCTGATCGTCGCCTCGCCGCGTTACATGGACACGGCGCGGGCGGTGGCGGCGGGCGTGCCCGTCGCCGGGTTCCACGATCTGTCGGACGAGGGCGAAACGACCTGTGTCGCGGACCCCGAGGACGGGCTGTTCATCATCTACACCTCCGGCACCACGGGCCGCCCCAAGGCCGCCGTCATCAGCCACCGCGCCCAGCTTGCGCGGATGAGCTCCATGCGGCTCGATCTGGGTATCCTGCCCGGCGACGGGTATGTCGCCTGGGCGCCGATGTTCCATATCGGGGGGTCGGAGCATCTGTGCACCGCGCTCATGTCCGGGGCGCCGGGCTATGTTGTGGACGGGTTCGACGTGGACCGGATCATCGACGCGCTGGGGCGGTTCCCGGTCGGCTGGCTCATGCTCGTCCCCGCCACCATCGACCCGCTGATCGAGGCGCTGAAGGAACGTCAGCCGCCGATCAAAGGCGTGCGCGCGGTAGGCTGTATGGCCGACCTCGTCCCGTCGGACACCATCGCCGAGATCACATCGCTGGTGGGCGCGCCCTATCTCGACAGTTTCGGCGCGACCGAAACAGGGATGGCGCCGCTGTCGGCGAACCTCATCCCCGTGGGCAGCCGCCCGACCACCTTCCCCAAGCAGTTGACCTTGCTGACCGAATTACGCCTCTGCGACCCGGAGGGGAACGAGGTGCCGGACGGCGAACCCGGCGAGGCCTGGGTGCGCGGGCCGACGGTGTTTTCGGGCTACTGGAACAACGACGCGGTGAACGAAAAGGATTTCGCGGACGGCTGGTTCCACATGGGCGACATGTTCCGCAAGCTGGACGACGGCTATGTCTTCGCGGGCCGCTCCAAGTATCTCATCAAATCCGGGGGGGAGAATATCTATCCCGCCGAGATCGAGCGCGTGCTTCTGTCCGACAGCCGCATCGCGGACGCCATCGTGGTGAAGAAGCCCGACGAGAAGTGGGGCGAGGTGCCGATCGCGGTGGTCGTTCCGGCGGCCGAGATCGACGCGGAGGCGGTGATCGAGCTGTGCCGGGCCGAACTTGCGGGCTACAAGCGCCCCAAGGGCGTTCTGTTCGTCGGGATGGACGACCTGCCCCGCTCGGTCAGCGGCAAGATCCTGCGGGAAGAGGTGGAAAAGCTGGTCTGAGGCGCGGCCTCAGACCTTGGCTTGGGCCAGCAAGGCGCGGGTGGCCTTGACCAGTCGCGCGCTGCGCTCGGCCGGCGACAGCCCCGCCTTGGCGAAGCGCTTCATCGGCACTTCCATGTCGATGGGCGTTCCGGCGGGCAGCGCACGCAGGAAATCGGCCAGCGGAAACTCCCCCTCCCCCGGTATCCCGCGATTCTCGACCGCTTCGCCGAAGGGGCTTTCGGGGGCGGCCATCGGCCCGTCGCAGATCTGGGCCGCGCCGATCAGGGCGGCATCCGTGGCGCGCAGGTCGGCGACCGACCCGCCGGTACGAAAAAGGTGCAGGGGATCGACCAGCAGGCTCAGATTGTCGTGGCCAAGGCGCGACAGCAACTCCGCCCCGGCCCCGATGGAGCGGCATTCCGAGAACTTCATGAATTCGATACTGACGTGGAGGCCCCGCGCCCCGGCGGCGTCGGCCAGCGCGCACAGGTTGTCGCCCGCCCGCCCCTGATCCTTGTCCTGCACCAGCGCGGTCAGCCGCGTGGCCCCGATCCCGGCTCCAAGGTCGAGCGCGGCGGTGAAATCGTCCACCACTGTGTCGGGTCCGAGCGAAAAGACCTCGACGTTATGGACCGCGACGTCATGGTCGTCGCAGGCCGCCCGAAAGGCCGCGGCATCCTCGGCCAGCACGCGCGGGAAAATGTCCAGATCGGGCGACGGCGGCGTGACGAAGACCGATACCGTATCGACCCCCGCCCCCCGTGCGATCCCCGGCAGGTCCACCGGGGCCACGTCGCGCAACGACAGTTGGTGCAAGGCAAGACGGTGCATGGTTCAGGCCCCCAGATAGCTGTCGATCACGGCCTGATTGCCGGCAAGTTCCTTGCTCGCCCCCTCGAAGGCGATCTGCCCACGGTCGAGCACATAGGCCCGGCTCGTCGCTTCGAGCGCGCGGTGCGCGTTCTGTTCGACCAGCAGCACCGTCAGCCCCTCGGCGTTCAGCTTCTTGAGCGCATCGAACACCTGATCGGTAATCAACGGCGACAGGCCCAGCGACGGCTCGTCGAGCAGGAGCAGATGCGGCCCGCCCATCAGCGCGCGCCCGATGGCGAGCATCTGTTGCTGACCGCCCGACAGGGTGCCCGCGATCTGGTCGCGGCGTTCTTCGAGCACCGGGAACAGCTCATACACATGGTCGAGGGTATAGATCGTGTTGCGCTTGCCGCGAGCGATCAGGCCGACCTGAAGGTTTTCGTAAACGCTCATGTCGCCCAGAACCTGCCGCCCTTCGGGCACGTGCAGAAGCCCGGCGCGCGACACGGCATGGGGTGACATGCCCTTGGTCTCGCGCCCCTCGAACACGATCTCGCCGGACTTGCGTTTGACCACGTTGGACAGCGCGTTCAGCAGCGTCGATTTCCCGGCGCCGTTGGAGCCGATCAGCGCGACCATCTCGCCCTGTTCGACATGCATCGACACGCCGCGCAATGCCTTCACCCCGCCATAGGAGACGTGCAGATCGGAGATTGTGAGTGTCGTCATGTCAGTGCCCCGATGTCCCGATATAGGCCGCGACCACCTGCGGGTCGCGCACCACCGCTTCCGGCTCGCCCGAGGCGATCATGCGCCCCGAATCCAGAACGTAAACCTTCTTGCACAGCCGCGTCACGAAACCGACGTTGTGTTCGATGAGCAAAAGCCCCATGCCGCTGTCGGCCAGTTCGCGAAAGATCGTGGCGAGTTCGTCGCTCTCCACATCGTTCATGCCGGCCACGGGTTCGTCCAGCAGCACGATGTCGGGCTCGGCGGCGATGGCGCGCATCATCTCGACCCGGCGTTGATGGCCATAGGCAAGGTTGCCCGCCTCGAATTCCGCGAATTCCTCCATCCGGAAACGTCTGAGCAGCGCCCATGCCTTTTCCTCGAACCGCTGGGTGTCGCGCCGCGCCGATGGCAGGCCGAGGATCTGGCTCAGGATGCCCGCCTCTTCGCGCCGGTGGAACCCGATCAGCACGTTCTCGAGGACGGTCGCTTCGGGCAGAAGCCGGATGTTCTGGAACGTCCGCGCCACGCCCTTGCGCGCCACGATGTCGGCGCGGTCGGTGGCGACGCTGACCCCATCGACGGTGATGTCGCCCTCGGTCAGGGCAAGCACGCCCGAGATCATGTTGACCACGGTGGACTTGCCCGCCCCGTTCGGGCCGATCAGCCCGGTGATTTCACCCGGCGGCACCTCCATCGACACCTTGTCGACCGCTTTCAGGCCGCCGAAATGCTTGGCCACGTTTTCGAGTTTAAGAGACGGCATCGCGGGCCTCCTTTTCGCTCGCGCGTTGCTGTTGCTGGCGCGCCTGCTTGCGGCGGCGGAACCAGAACACGATCTCGTCGCCGACTCCGTTGGGCAGGAAGGTGATGACAAGGATCAGGATCACGCCGTTCACCGCCTGCCGGTACTCGGCCAGGGGCCGCGCGATTTCCGGCAGGATCGCCATGATGAGCGCGCCCATGATCGGGCCGAGCAGCGTGGTGCGCCCGCCCAGGATCACCACCGTCAGCACGTTGACGATGAAGGCGAAGCCGTAGTTATGCGGCTCGATCTGGAAGGTATAAAGGCTTTGCAGCCCGCCGAAGAGCCCCCCGACCGCGCCCGAGATGATGAAGGCGATGATGTGGTACTTGCCGATGTTCACGCCCAGCGACGAGGCGACGCTTTCTTCCTGCCTCAGCGCATTGAACACACGCCCCATGCCGGAGCGTCCGATGTTCCACATCACGTACATGGTCAGGCCGACGACGATCAGCAGAATCCAGGTGTTCACCTCGCGCGGGATGCCGACGATGCCAAGCGCGCCGCCCGTGAACCCCTCGCCGTAAAGCAGGAGCGACAGGATGATCTGCACGAAAGCCAGTGTCGCGATGGCCTGAAACGCGCCGCGCAGGCGGGCCAGCGGCAGGGCCAACAGGCCCCCGACCGCAGCGGCCAGCGCGGTGCCGAGGATGACGGTCAGGAAGATCGGCACGCCGGTCCGGGTGGCAAGGATCGCCACGCAGTACGACCCGAGCGCCGCGAAACCCGCCGTCGCGATGGAAAACACACCGGCGCGCAGCGCGATCTGCTGGCTGTAGCCAAAGCCGACCGACAACAGGAAAAAGTCGATGATCGGCTGATAGGCGTAATAGAACTGGATCATTGGCGCGTCCCCCCGGCGACGGCATTGATGTCACCGAACAGCCCGTTTGGCCGCACGAGAAGCACAAGGAACAGAAGGCCGAAGATGATCGCATCGGTCAGCCCCGATGGCAGATAGGCCACCGCCAGCGATTGCGTCACCCCCAGAAGGAGCGACGCGACAATGGCCCCCTGAACGCTTCCCAATCCCCCGATCACGACGACCACGAAGGCCCGGAGCATGTAAGGCTCGCCCATCAGGAACTGGATCGAGTTGAACAGAAGGCCGATCAGAACCCCGGCCAGACCGGCGAGCGCGCCGGCGATGAAGAAGGTCTGCAAATAGACGCTTTGCGCGTTCACGCCCAGAAGCGCGGCGGCCCGTTCGTTCGTGGCCACGGCGCGGACCTGCCGCCCAAAGGTGGTTTTCTTGAGGTAAAAGATCAGCGCGGCCACCAGAACCGCCACCAGCACAAGGATCACGATCTGCAAGAGCGAGATGCGCAGCCCGAGGATGTTGTAGAACTTGATCGGAAACGTGCCAAACGGAAAGTTCAGCACCTGCGTTTTCGACACCTGCTGGGCGATGGACACAAGGATCAGATCCACCCCGATGGATGACACCAGCGCCGGAAACTCGGCGTTGCCCCGGTTGCGCAGCGTTCGGAACGCGATCAGGTCGATCAGAAGCGCGATCAGACCCGTCGCGAGCATCGAGAACCCGATGGCCAGCAGGAACGGCAAGCCGCTGATCGTGCAGTAATAGGCAATGAACGCGCCCGCCATGAAGGTGGCGCCATGCGCGAAGTTGAGAAGTTTCTGAACGCCGAAGATCAGCGTGAAGCCAAGGGAGAACAGCGCATAGACCGAGCCCGAGACAAGGCCGTTCAGGATTTGCTGTGAAAGCATGTGATCCACCCAGATTGCGGGGCCGGACCCCGATGAACGTGGTGCCGGGGGCGAACGGGCGCCCCCGGCATCGTGCAAGGTGTTATTCGGGCGCGACCGTGAAGGCGCCGTCTTTGACCTGAAGAACCTTCATGCCGAAATAGGGCACGCGCTCTTCGTCGTAGCTGTAGGTATGCGTGCCGACGACCACCGGGATGTCCTTCTGTTCGCCAAGCGCCTGACGCACGCCGTCACGGGTCAGGTTGCCCGCTTCGGCGGCATCGCGCACCGCATGGGCCACGACCTGCATTCCGGAATATCCCATGGCGTTCCATTCGTCCGCCGGGAAGCCCATCTTCGCCTCGAAGCTCTCGGCGAAGGCGGACGAGAAGTCGTCGTCGCCGCCCGGCACCCAGGCCCCGATCAGGTAGACGTCCTCGACAGCCGCACCGCCCTTTTCGATGAAGGTCGGCGAGGCGAAGGCGTTGTGGCCGAGGATCGGCGTGGACGGATCCAGCCCGGCCTGCTTGAGTTGCAGGATGATGTTGGCCCCCTGCGCGGCGGGCGTGCCGATGAACACGCAATCCTGATCCGAGGTCGCGATCTTGGTGGCGAGCGCCGAGAAATCGCTGTCGGCCAGCGCCACGCCGTCCTGCGACACGATCTCGACCCCGGCTTCGGTAATCAGGCTTTCATACATGCGCTGAAGCGCGACGTAGGCCTCGTTGTCCTTCACGCCGATGATCGCGCAGCGTTCCAGACCCAGCGTTTCGGCGGTGTAATCCGCGATGAAGGGCATGGTGATGCTGGCGGGCTGGGTCATGATGAACGACCACGGCCCGTTCTCCACCACTTCCATCGAGTTGGTGGTGGTCATCACGGGAAATTCCCGCTCGTTCGCCACGTTGGCGCCCGCCATGGCGACGGAGCCCGAGGTCGGGCCCATGACCATCAGAACGTCCTCGTCGGCGGCGAGACGGGTGATGAGCGACAGGGTCTGCGTCCGGTCGGTCGCGTCATCCTCGACCGAGAACACCATCTGGTTGCCCTCGCCGAAAAAGCCCTGTTCGTTCAGCTCTTCCGCGGCCAGCACGGCGCCGTCCGCGACGTTCTTGCCGATAAAGGCCGCACCGCCGGTCAACGACTGTAGAATCACCACTTTGTAGTCTTCTGCATGCGCGGCGACCCCTGCGAGCGTAACCGCTGCCGCACTGGTTGCCGAAAGCATAAGTGTCTTGAATTTCATGGATTCCTCCCATTTCGATGCCGTAACAATTCAATGTCTTTTTTCTTCCGAACGGATCGACGGCGTGCATCTGTTCGGGTTTTGTATGGCCGAACTGGTCATAAATATACACAACAATCAACATCAATGTGTTCACCAGCCAGTACACTTCGGCCCGAAAACCGGTCGGAATCCGCTTACGCCCCACGGCCCGGATGCGCTAAAACTCTATTTCACAGGGGCTCTGTGCGAATTTCTCTTGTATACAGTAAGCGGTGCTTCCATACTCAATGCGCACGAGGGAGGCCCATATGGACAGGACGGGAGGAGCGCACATGCTCGATTTCAAGGCATTCACGGCCGTAACCACCATTGGCGATCTGCTGCTCAGAACCGCAGCGGTCTATCCGGAAAAAGACGCGATCGTGTTCCCGGACCGCCGCCTGACCTTCACCGAATTGCAGGAAAACACCCTTCGCCGGGCACGCGGGCTTTATGCGCTCGGCGTGCGTCCGGGCGATCACGTGGGCATCCTGCTCCCCTCCAGTCTCGAAACCGTCGAATGTTTCTTCGCCATCGCCCTGCTCGGGGCCGTCTCGGTCCCGATCAACGCGCGGTACCGGGGGGACGAACTCGGCTTCGTGGTGGAAAACGCCGACATCAAGGCCATCGTGACCCAAGGCCGCGTGACCGACGGGCTGGATTTCGTCGCCCGCCTGAACGAGGCGATCCCCGCCCTGAGCGCGCAGCCCGTGAACGCCGACCTCGACCTGCCGAACATGCCCGTGCTCAAGCGCCTGATCCTGATCGGGTCCGACGAAACCCCCGGCTTCACCACCGATGCCGCGTTCCGCGAGATCGCCGAAACCGTGCCCGCCGAGACGATCGACGCCCTGCGCAACCGCGTGCGGGTGCGCGACACCGCGCTCATGCTCTACACCTCGGGCACCACGTCGCATCCCAAGGGCTGCATGATCTCGCACGAAAGCCTGATCCGCACCGGGCAGGCGATGGCGAAACGCTATGACATGACCGAGGACGACGTGTTCTGGTCGCCGCTGCCGATGTATCACATCGGGGCGATGTTCCCGCTTTGCGCCGCCTATTCGGTCGGGGCCACCTATCTGTCGATGCAGTATTTCGACGGCGGCGTGGCGCTGGAAATGATCGAAGCGGAACGCGCGACCGTCACCTATCCCAGCTTCGGAACCTTCATCGGCGACATGATCTATCACCCGGATTTCGACAAGCGCGACCTGTCGTCGATCCGCATCATGAACTCGAACATGGCGATGCAGCCCGCGGCCTTCGCCAAGGCGATCCAGAACAAGATCCCGAACGCCATTCAGGTGGGCACGTTCGGCATGACCGAAACCTCGGGCACCGTGACCACGAGCTTTCCGACCGACAGTTACGAGGAACGGACCCGCCGTCTGGGCAAGCCCTTCGACGGGCTGGAGGTCAAGATCGTGCACCCGGAAACCGGCCCCTGCGGCACGGATGAGATCGGCGAGATCTGCGTGCGCGGCTATTCGGTGTTCACCGAGTATTACAAAGACCCCGAAAAGACCGCCGAGGCCAAGCGCGACGGCTGGTTCCACACCGGCGATCTGGGCGCTTTCGATGCGGGCGGCACGCTGATGTATCATGGCCGTCTGAAGGACATGCTCAAGGTCGGCGGCGAAAACGTCGCGGCGCAGGAGATCGAGGCGGTCGTCTCGGGCCACGACGCGGTCAAGTTCTGTCAGGTCGTCGGCAAGCCCGACGCACGCCTGCAAGAGGTGCCCGTCGCCTTTGTGGAGCTTGTGCCGGGCGCCAACCCCGACCCGCAGGAGATCATCGACTTCTGCAAAGACAAGTTCTCAAGCTTCAAGGTTCCGCGCGAGGTGCACTACATCACCGAATGGCCGATGTCCTCGTCCAAGATCCAGAAGTTCAAACTGCGGGAGATGCTGGACCAATGACGGCCACACGCGACGAGGCGATCAACCTCATTCAGACGACCTATTACGACGGCATCGACTCGGGCGACATGGTGCGCGCGGCTTCGGCGCTGGCCGAGGATGTGGACTGGTCCCATGCTCAGGTCTGGGCGCATCACGGTTTCGCCCGCGCGGAGCCATCGGGGTTTTCGTCCCGCGCCGAAGTGCAGGATTTCCTGTCGGCCCGTGTCGAACAACTGGCCGAAGCCAAAATCCGGCACCGGATCGACACGATGGTCTATGAGGACGGCAAAGGCGCGTTTCTTGGGCTGGTCGAAGGGCCGGGCGGTGAAACCAAGCCCTTCTTCGTCTGGTTCGAAATCGCGGACGGCAAGATCAGCCGCTATACGCTTCGGCCGCTCTGAGCGCCCGGCTCAGTCCTCGGGCGCCAGCGTCACCTTGATCCCGTCCAGATCGTCCGACATCTCGATCTGGCAGGACAGGCGCGAATTCTCCTTGTAGTGCTCGGAAAACTCGACCAGTTCGTATTCGTCCGGTTCCTGTGCGCCGATCTTGTCCATCCAGTCGGGATCGACATAGACATGGCAGGTGGCGCAGGAACACATGCCGCCGCAGATCGACGCGATGTCCAGCCCGCCGTTGTCGCGCAGGTTCACCATCAGCGATAGGCCGTTCTCGGCCTCGATGACTTTTTCGGTCCCGTCGCGGTCGGTGGCGTTGATCTTGGGCATGTGGTCCTCCGTGTTACCGGGTCAGAGTATTGTATCCAGATAATGCGGTCAACGCATACAATTCACAGGTCGATTCGTGCGGTTTGCCCGTCCCACCCTGCACAGGTCGTCTCGATCTTGTCGAAGAACCTGAGCAATCCGGGGCTGGGCTGAACCAGCTCCAGCACCCGCCCCCGGTTGTCCGGGTCCGTGTCCATATAGGCGAACGGGATCTTGGCCTTGGTCACGCCGCCTTGCAAGACATCCACGCCCCGCGCGGCCCAGGCCGCAATGTCGGCTTCGAGGTCGTCGGTCAGCGCGCAGACGTGATGCAGCCCGCCTCCGGTCGCCTCCAGAAACTCGGTAAAGGTCGACGCGCCACCCCCGGTTTGCTGAATGATTTCGATCTGCATCCCGTCATGGCTGGCAATCGCGACCCGCGTTTCGGCATCGCAGGGCGCCCCCCGGAACGTCACCGTATCATAAGGCACCGTGCCGGTGACGAAGAACGGGCCAACACCCATCACGCGGGTCCAATGGTCCACCTCGGCGTCGAGATCGTGAACCACGTATCCAAGCTGCATGATCTTGCCGAACCGCTGCGACATCTTCGCCCCCAAAAATACAGAACTTATGGTTTGCATATACGAGAGCGGCTGATAAAATACAAGGAACCACGGAAACGCGCGTCACCATACCCGCGAGTCGGGGAGGAGGTTGAAATGAATCCGAACGAAGTGCAGGCCATCAAGGACCAGCAGGCTTACGAATCCAAGCGCGGCGGCCCGCCCGAGGGGTTCCCGCAGCTCCCCGACATTCCCGGCGACCGCTACGTCGACCCCGAGTTCAACAAGCTCGAGATCGAGCGCATGTGGCACAAGTCCTGGGTCTACGCGATCCACTCCGACGAGGTGCCCGAGGTCGGCTCCTACGTCCAGTGGACCCGCCTTGGCGAGCCGCTGTTCTTCATTCGCGGCGAGGACAACGAGGTTCGCTGCTTCTACAACACCTGCCGCCATCGCGGCGCGCCGGTCGTGACCGAGGAAAACGGCAAGTCGCGCGGTGTGACCTGCAAATACCACGGCTGGACCTACAACACGCGCGGCGAGCTGATTAACCTGCGCGACCGCCGCGATTTCGTCGATCTGGACATGTCGTGCCGGGGTCTCATTCAGGTCCGCTGCGAAAACATCGGCAACCTCTACTTCGTGAACCTCGACCCCGAGGCCGAGCCGCTGCGCGACTATCTTGGACCGGCGGCCCGCGATCTGGACGAGGTGAAACCCGACACGCTGATCCTTGTCGACAAGCAGGCGATCAAGGTGAACTGCAACGTGAAGATCCTTCTGGATGCCTTCATGGAGACCTATCACCTGAAGTCGATCCACCAGAACACGGTCGACCGCTTCCTCGACCATCGCGGCACGGCGATCACGCTGTGGGACAAGGGCCACAGCCGGATGGTCACGCCCTACAAGCGCGAGGGTTGGAAAGATCCGGGCGTCAAAGGCCTGCCCGAGGTCGAAGGCGTCGACCCGTTCTTCGAGAACACGAACTACTCGCTCTTCGCCTATCCGAACTTCGTCTCGCCCGTCGCGCCCGCCGGTATCCCGGTGCTGTGCTTCTGGCCGGATTCGATCGACACCATGACCATCGAAGTGCACTGGTTCGCCCCCTCCTGGGGTGACGGCGAGCGGCCTGAGCGGTGGGACATGCGGATCAAGAACTTCGTCGACATCCTCGACGAAGACCTGCAATTCGCGGACAAGATCCAGAAGTCGGTCGAAAGCGCGGGCCTGCGCGGCTTCCCCCTGAACTATCAGGAGCGGCGCATCTACCACTGGCACGCCGAGTTGGACAAACGGATCGGTGAGGCGGACGTGCCGGAACACATGCGCGTGCCCGACAAGCTGGGCGATTGGATCACCGAGGTCGATCTGACCCCTGCCAAAGCCTCCGTGCCCGCCGAAAGCTGACGCACCCCATGTCCGTCCAGCCAGATCAGCCGCCGGTTCTTGCCGAGCGGAAGGGGGCGGTTTGCGTCATCACGCTGAACCGCCCGCACGTCTCGAACGCGATGAACGCGGAGGGGTCTTACCTCGTCGACCGATACGTGCGTGAGGCTGAGGCCGACCCCGAGGTGGGCGCGATCATCCTGACCGCCGCCGGGGACAAGGCGTTCTGCGCGGGCATGGACCTGAAGGAAGCCGCCGAGCGCGGCGCGGGTCACGGGCTGGTGCCGGGCGCGGGCTTCTGCGGCGTGACCGAACGGGTGATCGAAAAACCCGTGATCGGCGCCATCAACGGCGCGGCCGTCGCGGGCGGGCTGGAAATCTCACTCGCCTGCGATTGCCTCATCGCCGCCGAAGGCGTGCTCTTCGGCCTGCCTGAGGTCAAACGCGGCATGGTCGCCTTCACCGGCGGCGTGCAGCGGCTGGCCCAGCAACTCCCCCGGCAGATCGGGATGGAGATCATCACCTGCGGCACCCTCTTCCCCGCCGAACGGCTCTATGACCTTGGCGTCGTGAACCGGGTCGTCCCGCGCGAGCGGCTGATGGAGGAGGCGCTGGCGTTCACGGACACAATGCTCGCCAATTCGTGGAAGGCGATCCGCTTCGGCAAGGCGCTGTTCAACGACGCGCAGAACGAACCGCTCCCCGCTGCGATCAACCGGGGCCACGCCAATGCAGACAGGCTGATGCGTTCCGAGGACAGCCGCGAAGGCATCGCGGCCTATGCCGAGAAACGCGACGCAAATTTCCGGAGGACAGAATGACCGACCAGGCACCGCAGAAACCCAACTGGGGCCTCACGCCCGAGGAACTGGCGACGCACAAGACGATTTTCGCCCCCGACCTGCTGGAAGGGCAGCGCTTCCTCATCACCGGCGGCTCGCAGGGCATGGGCAAGGCGATGGCGTTTCTGTGCGCCCGGCTTGGCGCCAAGGTGATGATCTGCGGGCGGCGCGAGGAATTGCTGCAAGAGACCCAGAAACAGGCGAAAGATCTGATCGGGGCCGACATCCATTACCGCCCGATGTCGATCCGCGACGAGGATCAGGTGGACGCGCTTCTCGACGAGACGTTCGAGGAATTCGGCGGTCTGGATACGCTCGTGAACAACGCGGGCGGGCAGTATCCGCAGAACGCCATCGACTTTTCCCGCAAGGGCTGGAAATCGGTCATCGACCTGAACCTCAACGGCACGTGGTGGATGATGCAGGGCGCGGCGCAACGCTGGCGCGACCGGGGCGAGCCGGGGCATGTGGTGTCCAACGTCGCCCATGTCGAACGCGGGATGCCGCAGGCCGCGCACACCTGTGCCGCGCGCGCGGGCGTGATCTACCTGACCCGCACCGTGGCGACCGAATGGGGGCCGCTCGGCATCCGCGTGAACTGTGTCGCCCCCGGTGCCATCGCGACCGAGGGCCTGTCGAACTACCCGCCCGAGGCGACGCAGCGGTTCAACAACGTGAACCCGATGTTCCGCATGGGCGATAGCTGGGACGTGGCCGAAGGCGTCGTCTACCTTTCGGCTCCGTCCGGCGACTTCATCACCGGCGAGGTGCTGACCATCGACGGCGGGATGCGCATGTGGGGCGTGGTCTGGCCCGCGGGCGTGCCGGAGCAATTCCAGAAATACTAAGGGATCGCGGCGCCGGGGCCTCCCGCCTCGGCGCCGTGCCGTTCAGTCGCGCGGAATCAGCGACATGACCGCCTTGGTCACCCCGCCATCAACGACCAGTTCGTGCCCGTTGATGTAACTCGCACCGTCGCTGTCCAGCCACATCACCGCCTGCGCGATGTCTTCTTCGCGGCCCAGACGGCGCGACGGAACCGCGCTCGACCGCAGCTTGCGCGCGGCGTCGTTCTTGTAGATGCCCGTCGACATGCCGCCGTCGATCATCCCCGGCGCGACCGCATTGATACGCACGCCCGACGGCCCCCACTCCTGCGCCATAAGCTCGGTCAGTCCGGCCAGCCCGCGCTTGGCCGGGACATAGGCATTCACGCCCGGCGAGGTCGCGATGCCCGCCGTCGAGGTCACGTTGACGATATGGCCGGACCCGCGCTCCACCATGCCCTTGGCCACCAGCCGCGCCATGGTGAACGCGCCGGTCAGGTTGATCGCGATGGTCTTGGCGAAACTCTCGGTCGTCGTTTCAAGCAGCGGGGCGAACTGAACGATCCCCGCGTTGTTGACCAGAAGGTCGGGCACCGCGCCCAGATCGTCCAGCGCGCGGATCAGGCTCGCCTCATCCGTGACGTCGCCGACAAAGCTGCGCCACGGCACGTCTTTCGACGCGGTCAGGTCGATGACGGCGACCTCGTATCCCCGGTCATGCGCCTCCCGCGCGATGGCGGCGCCCAATCCGGCGGCCCCTCCCGTAATCAGTGCCAAAGGCATTGGACGTTTCCTCCCGTATACATTAGACTACTCATTGAAACACAAACTCCTGACGGGGGGAAGCGCGATGGCAACCACGGCGCACGAAGCGCAGCGAACGGGGGAACACCGGACGCTT
The DNA here is from genome assembly GCF_005871115.1 of Maritimibacter alexandrii. Taxonomy (NCBI): domain Bacteria; kingdom Pseudomonadati; phylum Pseudomonadota; class Alphaproteobacteria; order Rhodobacterales; family Roseobacteraceae; genus Maritimibacter; species Maritimibacter alexandrii. The sequence goes on along the minus strand of NZ_SWKQ01000016.1, from coordinate 46,833 downwards.
CTCACCCTGCTCGACCGCGCGGCGGATCGGTTCGCGGATCGCCCCGCCCTGATCGACGCGGACCATACGCTGACATGGGCCGACGCCCGTGCCGCGCTTGCCGACGGCTCGGCCCTGGGCGACGGTCCGGTGGCCCAGACGCTCGCCGTCCTGTCCGATCTCGCCCGTGGCGAAGTGTTCCATTTCACCGACACCTCCGCCCCCCTGCCCCCGCGCACCGACATGGTGTTCCCCGCGACCCGCGCCGACGGCAGCGTCGATGCGGTCTGCCATGCCTCCGCCGACGCGGCCCATATCGGCGCGGCGATCGCGCTGCGCGAACGATTCACGAAAGACGACCGGATCGCTTTCGCCGCGCGCGTGTCCGACCCCGGATTCTGGGCGGTTTTCGCCGCCTGCATGGCCTCCGGCGCGGCGCTGGACCTGTCGGGCGACATGGATCGGGCGACGACCGCATGGCTCATCGACCGCGAGGCCGTCGCCGCCTATACCCCCCGGCCCCACCTGAAACGCCTGCACCTCGACGCCGGCCGCGACCGGCTGGCCGAGGTCGCGGCGGCCCAGCCCGACACCCGGATCGTGAACGGGTTGTCGCTGCCCGAGACGATGGGGCTGGCCCTGTCCAGCGACCCGCGCGACCCGACCGGCACCATCACCACGACCAAGGGGCGCCCGGTCGGCGGGGTCGAGGTGATGATCGTCGACCCGCGCACGGGCATGGACGTTCTGCTCTACCAGACCGGTGAAGTCTGGCTGCGCGGCACCGGGGTGTTTCTGGGTTACGCCGGGAAACCCGGCGCGGGCTTCACCGACCGATTCTTCCGCACCGGCATTCTGGGCCATCTCGACAGCGAGGGGCGGCTCGTCCTCCCGAAAGCCGAGGAAGAGGTGCTTCTGAGCGGCTGGTAAGGGGCGGAAAGCACCCCAATTCGCCCATTGCGCGATATTTTCGTATACAGAACGATCCCCCACTTGATACAATCCGCAAAAGGGAGGATCGCATGGACAAGAAAACCGATCGCACTGTCGACGTGCTCGTCATCGGCTCGGGCGGCGCGGGACTGACCGCCGCCGCCACGGCCCGCAAAGCCGGGCTCGACGTTCTGGTGGCCGAGAAAGAGCCGGTGTTCGGCGGGACGACCGCCACGTCCGGCGGGGTCATCTGGATTCCCATGAACCGCCACGCCGAACCCTTCGGCAAGACCATCGGCGTCACCGACACGCTGGAGGATGCGCGCACCTATCTGCACATCGAGGCCGGGCAATACGTGGACGAGCCGCGCATCGACGCCTACCTCGAACACGGCCCCACCATGGTCGCGTTCATGGAGGACAACACCGAGGTCAAATTCCATTCGATGGAATTCCCCGACTACCACCCGGAAGAAGACGGCGCCTCGTCGATCCGCTCGCTCGGGTCCGTCGAATACGACGCGCGCAAGATGGGGCCGCTGATGAAGACGCTGAAGGGCGAGCTTCCGCAGACCCTGTTCCTCGGCCTCGCGCTTGGCTCATCGCTTGAGATGAAGACCTTCATGAAGGCCGGACGCTCGCCCAAAGCGATGGCCTTCGTGGCGAAACGCATGATCCGCCATTTCCGCGACGTGGCCCTGCATGGCTCGACCCAAAGCATCGTGCGTGGCCGCGCCCTGATCGCGCGGCTTGCCCGCACGCTGACCGATGACGGCGTGCCGTTCTGGCTGGAAAGCCCGGCGACGTCCCTGATCGAGGAAGGCGGCCGCGTGGTCGGCGCGCGGCTGAACACCCCCGACGGCGAGGTCGAGGTGCGCGCGCGTCACGGCGTCGTGCTGGCCGGCGGCGGCTATCCGCGCGACCGCGCGCGGCGGCGCGAACATCACCCCGGCGTCACCGCGACGATGGACCCGGTCCTGCCCGTCCCGATGGGCAACACCGGCGACGGCTCGCGCATGGCCGAAGCGGTCGGCGCGCGCTTTAATGGCAACCTGTCCTCGGCGGCGGCATGGATGCCCACCTCGCAGCTGCCCGGTGCCACCGATTACACTGGCGTCTGGCCGCATCTGGTGGACCGGACCAAGCCCGGCTTCATCATGGTCACGCCGGACGGGCGGCGCTTTGCCAACGAATCGCAGAACTACCGTGACCTCGTGATCGAGATGATCGACGCGTTTGAGGAACGCGGCACCGACACCGCATGGCTCATCGCGGATCACCGCGCGGTCAAGCGTTGGGGCATCGGCTTTGTCCGCCCCTTCCCGATCCCGCGTGGGCGCTACATCAAGAACGGGTATCTGAAGCGCGGCAAGACGCTGGACGAGCTTGCCAGCATCTGCGGGATCGAGGCCGAAGAGCTGAAGGCCACCGTCGCCCGGTTCAACGGCTTCGCCAAGGCCGGACGCGACGACGAATACCAACGTGGTGCGACGCCCTATGACAAGCACCACGGCGATGACGAACACAAGCCGAACCCCGCGCTCGGCGCGTTGGAGACCGGCCCCTACTACGCCGTGCGCATCTATCCGGGCGAGATCACGTCTTACAAAGGCCTCGCCACCGACAAATACGCCCGCGTTCTGGGCCATGACGACCAGCCGATCGGCGGGCTTTACGCGGTCGGCAACGATCAGGCCAACGTGTTCGGCGGTGCCTATCCCGGCGCGGGCGGAACCATCGGGCCGGGCATGGTCTTTGCATGGATCGCGGCCCGCCACATCGCGGAAAGCGCGGGCAAGACCCTCCCCGGCATTGCCCCGGAAACCCTGCCCGAGGCGGCGGAGTGACACCTCGCACCTGCGACCTGCTTGTCATCGGCACCGGCGGCGCGGCCTTCACCGCCGCGCTTGCCGCCCGCGACCGGGGGCTTTCGGTCATCATGGCCGAAAAGGCCCCGGTGTTCGGCGGCACCACCGCCACCTCGGGCGGCGGGCTGTGGGTGCCGGGCAACCACCACTCCAAGACCATCGAAGCGCAGGCAGGGGAGGCCGACGACCGCGCCCGCGCCCAGCGGTATCTTGAGATTGAAAGCGGTCAGCACCTCGACCCCGCCAAGATCGACGCGTTTCTGGACGACGGCCCGCGCATGATCGACTTTCTCGAGGGCAAGACGCATGTGCAATTCATGGCCATGCCCTTTCCCGACTATCACTCCGAACAAGAGGGGGCGTCGTCCGTCCGCTCGCTCTTTACCGTCCCTTACGACCTGCGCAATCTCGGCCCTCTGGCGGACAAGCTGAAACGCGAATTGCCGCAGACATCCTTCATGGGGATGACCATGCGCTCGGGCGCGGAAGTGAAGCTGTTCTTCTCGGCCACCCGGTCATGGACCGCGTTCAAACATGTGGCGAAACGCATGTCCGGCCATGCGGTCCAGATGCTGCGCTACGGCCAATCGCAGCAGCTCACCACAGGGCGCGCCCTGATCGCGCGGCTGGCCCAAAGCGCGCACGAGGCGGGCGTCGAGATTCTGCTCGCCTCCCCCGCCACTGCGCTGATCCGCGAGGGCGACGCGGTGACGGGCGCGATGCTGGACACGCCCGAGGGGCCTTTGCGCATCGACGCGGGTGCCGTGGTGCTGGCCGCCGGGGGTTACGCCCGCGATCCGAACCGCCGTGCCGCCGAACATCCTGCGCCGGTGAACACGCAACCGCTCGTCGCGCCGCTGCCCACGGGCAACACCGGCGACGCGGCGAACATGGCCGAAGCCGTGGGCGCGCGGTTCCAGTCGAACGCCGCCAATGCCGCCGCGTGGATGCCGGTGTCGAAACTGCCGGGGGTCGAGGATTTCACCGGGGTCTGGCCCCACCTCGTCGACCGCTACAAGCCCGGCTTCGTCATGGTGCTGCCCGATGGCCGCCGCTTCGCCAACGAATCCGCCAGCTATCACGATCTGGGGCGCGAGATGATCGCGGCCATGTCGGACCGCGGGGCCGATCACGCCTGGCTGATCGGGGACGCGCGCGCGGTGCGGCAATGGGGGATCGGCCATGTGAAGCCGTGGCCGATGCCGATGGGCCGCCATGTGCAATCGGGTTATCTTCTCATGGCCAAGACGCTGGAGGCTTTGGCGAGCAAAGCGGGCATCGACCCCGCCGCGCTGGCCGATGAAATCGCCACGTTCAACGCCCATGCCGCCAAGGGCGAAGACCCCGCGTTTCACCGGGGCCGCGCGCCCTATGATCGCTACCACGGCGACGCGACCCAGGCGCCGAACCCCAGCCTGCGCCCGCTCGGCAAAGGCCCGTTCTACGCGGTCAGGGTCTATGCGGGCGAGATCGGCAATTTCAAAGGGATCGCGACCGACGAGAACGCGCAGGTGCTCGACACCTCCGACCGGGCGATCCCCGGCCTTTATGCGGTGGGCAACGACATGGCCAATGCGTTCGGCGGCGCCTATCCCGGCGGTGGCGGCACGCTGGGGCCCGGCATGACCTTTGCCTACCGGGCCGCGAACCACGCGGCGGATCGGGCGCGCGCGGGTTAACCCAGCGCGAGCTTGGCCGCGTTCGTCCCGGCGATGCGGCCAAAGATCACCGCATTCCCGATGGATGCCCCGCCGCCCGCATAGCACGGCCCGGCAAAGCCCCCGGTCGTCTCGCCCGCCGCGAACAGCCCCGGCATGATACGGTCGGCCTGATCCAGAACGCGTGCCTCGGCGTCGATCCTCAGCCCGGTTCCGGTCCAGCACACGATGGCGGGCCGGATGCGCACGCCGTAGAACGGCGGTGTTTCGATGGGCCGCAGATGCGCGGGGGTCTTGAAGAACGCGCTGTCCGCCCCGGCCCGTGCATCCGCCGAATACCGCTCGGCCGTCGTCACCAGCGTTTCGGGGCGCACCCCGATCCGCTCGGCCAACTCGGTCAGCGTGTCCGCCTTCACCACCGGGCCTTTTTTCGCGAATTCCGCCAGACGGTCGGCGGCCCAGTTGGGGGCGGGATGCGCCTTGGCCTCGGCCCGCGCGGCTTCGTCGAAGATCGCGAAACACTCGCCCGCCGTCTGGGTCGAGAGAACCTCGGACAGCACGGAATATTCCGTCGCCTCGTCGATGAACCGCCGCCCTTCGTGGTTCACATGCACGACCCAGGGCGGCAGGTAGCTTTCGACGTCATGGGCGAACCCCGGCGTCATGAGAAGCAGCCCGATGTCGGGCCGCGTCAGGTCTGCCCCCGCGCGACGGCCCATTTCAAGCCCGTCGCCCCGGCACTCATCCGCCCCGATGTACCATGCCAACTCGCCCTGCTTGGCGGCGGACGGATACAGCTCGGCCCAGAGCCGCCGGTTGTTCCCGAACCCGCCGGAGGCGATGACCACCGCCCCCGCGCGCACCGGGTCGCCATCGACGATCACCCCGGTCACGGCGCCGTCCTCGATCAACAGATCCTGAACCCGCGTGTGGGTCGCAAGGTCCACAGACCGGCCTGCAAGCGCGCCCTCCAGCACCTCGGCGATCTCGGCCCCGTGCCCCTCGGCCCGGTGCCCGCGCCGGATCTTGTCGACGCCGGAGACATAAAGGTTTTCGAGCGGGAAATTCACGCCCAAGCCGACGAGCCATTCGAAGGTCGGGGCCGACAGGTCGCAGTAGCGGCGGGCCAGAGCCGGGTCCACTTTGTATTGGTTGACCGTCATGTAGTAATGAAACTGACTGTCCGCGTCGTCCTCGATCCCGGCCTCGCGTTGCAGCGAGGTGCCGGCGGCCCAATAGACCCCGCCCGACAGTGCGGTCGATCCGCCCGCCTTGGCCCCGGCCTCGATCAAAAGCACCCGCGCCCCTGCCTCGGTCGCCTCGATCGCGGCGGACAGACCCGCCCCGCCCGCGCCGACGATGATGACGTCATAATCGCGCTCAGACATGCGCTGGCTCCTTCCGGTCGGCCTTCATCATGTCGGCGGCTTTCTCGGCCACCATGATGATCGGCGCGTTCGTGTTGCCCGAGGGCAGGCGCGGCATCATCGACCCGTCCACGACGCGCAGACCCGTCATGCCGTGCACCCGCAGCCGTTCGTCCACCACCGCACCCGTCGCCGGGTCCGGCCCCATCTGGCAGGTGCCGACCGGGTGCAGGTTGGCGATGGCCGCCCCGCGCAACCACGCCTCGATCTCGGCGTCCGTGGCATGTTCGGACCCCGGCGCGATCTCGTGCTCGACGTACCCCGACAGCGCGGGCTGGGATGCGATGTGGCGCACCAGCTTGACCGCGCGGACCATGGTGGCCCGGTCCACCGGGTCGCGGAAAAAGTTCATCTTGATCTCAGGCGGCGCGGTCGGATCGGTCGAATTCAAGCGGATCGTTCCCGTCGAACGCGGGTCGAGATGCACCGGGCTCATGGTGAAGCCGGGGAACGGATGCGCCTTCATCCCCGATTTCGTCCGGCTGCCAACGGTCCACATATTCGTGTTGATCTGAATGTCCGGCCGATGCTTGTCGGGCGAGGATTTGGCGAAGACGCCCGCGAAAATCCCATTCGACGCCAGCGGCCCGCGCTTCATCAGCACATATTGGGCACCCGCGATCACCTGCTTGATCGGGCTGTTCGCCAGTTCGTTGATCGTCACGGGTTTCTTGCAGCGGAACATGAGCGAGCAATAGAAGTGGTCGCGCAGGTTCTCACCCACCCCCATCAGGTCGTGCACTACGGGCACGCCCCGGTCCGCCAGATGCTCCCCCGGCCCGATCCCGGATTGCAGCAGAATCTGCGGCGAGCCGAACGAACCGGCCGACAGCACCACCTCGCCCCGGTCCGACAGCGTCACGGTTTCGATCTGCCCGCGCCGCTTGTATTCAACGCCCGTCGCGCGCCGACCGTCGGTCAGCACCCGCGTCGTCTGCGCCTCGGTGATGACGGTCAGGTTCGCACGGCCCCGCACCGGGTTGAGGTAAGCGCGCGCGGTCGAGTGTCGCCGCCGATCCTTGGTGGTGGTCTGGAAATACCCGGCCCCCTCCTGCCACGGCCCGTTGAAATCGGGGTTGCGCGGCAGACCGGCTTCACAGGCCGCATCGACGATGGCATCCGCCACCTCGTTCCCGCCCGCCTGATCTGACACGCGCAGCGGCCCGCCTGTGCCGTGCAGATCGTCGGCCCCGCGCGTGTTGTCCTCGGCCTTCTTGAAATAGGGCAGCACATCGTCCCAGCCCCAGCCGGTGTTTCCCATCTGCCGCCAGCCGTCGTAATCCTCGGGATGGCCGCGCACATAGAGCATCCCGTTGATCGCGGAGGAGCCGCCCAGAACCTTGCCGCGCGGCTGATACATCCGGCGGTCGTTCAGTTCCGGCTCCGGCTCGGTCTCGAACATCCAGTTCACCTTGGGGTTGGTGAACAGCATCGGGTATCCCATCGGCGGCGTGATCCAGAACGCCTTGTCCTCTGGCCCGGCTTCGAGCAGCAGAACGCGGGCGTCTTTGATTTCCGACAGGCGCGTGGCCATGACCGCCCCGCCCGAGCCGCCCCCGACGACGATGTAATCAAACGTGCTCATGCGGCCCCCGTGATCTTGTCGATTTCCTTGAGGTCTTCCTCGGTCAGCGCCCAATCCGTCGCCGCGACGTTGGCCTCGATCTGCGCGGGCTTCGTCGCCCCCGCCATCACGCTGGCCACCGTCGGGCGCGTCAGCAGCCACGAGAAGGCAAGCTCGACCAGCGACCGCCCCCGCGCCTCGCAGAACGCGGCAAGCTTTTCGGTCTTGTCCCAGTTCGCGTCCGTCAGATAGCGGTCGGCCATGCTGTCCAGCTTGGCAAAACGGCTCCCCTCCGGGATCGCGTCGCGCTTGTACTTGCCGGTGAGCAGCCCGCTCGCCAGCGGGAAATACGGGAGCAGCCCGATGCCATACGCCTCAAGCGCCGGGATCAGGGTCTTTTCATTGTCGCGGATGAGCAGGCTCAGTTCCGCTTGCGTCCCGATAAAGCGGTCGGTGCCAAGCTCGCGTGCGACATATTCCGCCTCGACCATCTCCCACGCCGCGAGGTTGCAGCAGCCGATATAGCGCACCTTGCCCGCCCGGATCAGATCGTCCATCGCCCGCAGCGTCTCATCTATCGGCGTGTCCGGGTCGGACCAGTGCAGTTGGTAGAAGTCGACGTAATCGGTTTTCAGCCGGATCAGACTCTCATCGAAGGCGCGCAGCATGTTGCGCCGGCTGCCCCCGGTCGAGCCATCCGGCATCGTCAGCCCGCCCTTGGTGGACAGCACGATATCCTTGCGCCTATCCCCAAGGATTTCGCCCATCATCGTCTCGGACCCGCCGCCCTTGCCATAGACGTTCGCGGTGTCAAAGAACGTGATCCCGGCGTCGATGGCCGCGTCGATCACCGCGCGGCTGTCCTCAAGCCCGATGGTCCAGCCGAAGTTGTTGCAGCCCAGCCCGACGGTCGAGACTTTCAGTCCTGAGCGTCCAAGATTGCGGTATTCCATGACCCCTCCTCAGATGTTCACGGCCCGTCCATAGGCGGCCATCACGGCCTCTTTCATCACCTCGGAAATCGTCGGGTGCGGATAGATCGTGTCGATAATCTCGGCCTCGGTGCTTTCCAGCTCCATCGCGGTGGCGAAGCCGTGGATCAGCTCGGTCACTTCGGGGCCGGCCAGATGCGCGCCGAGCAATTCGCCGGTGTCGGCATCGAAAATCACCTTGGCCATGCCCTGATCGTCGCCCAGAGCGATGGCCTTGCCGTTGGCGAGGAACGGGAACTTGCCGACCTTGAGGCTGCGCCCTGTTTCCTTGGCCTGCGCTTCGGTCAGCCCGATGGAGGCGACCTGCGGATCGCAATAGGTGCAACCGGGAATACGGTCCTTGTTCATCGGGTGCACGGCTTCGCCCGCGATGGCCTCGACACACAGCGCGGCCTCATGCTCGGCCTTGTGGGCCAGCATCGGCGCGCCGGTGATGTCACCGATGGCATAGACGCCTTTGGCCGCCGTGGCCCCGGCCCCGGTCGTCGGGATCAGACCCTTTTCCAGCGTGATCCCGATGCCTTCCAGCCCCAGCCCCTCGGTATTCGCGACGACCCCGGCGGCGGAAATCACCCGCTCGACCTTCAGCGTCTCGCCACCTTCGAGCGTCAGGGTCACGTCCTTTTTGCCCACCTTGGCGCTGTCGATCTTCGCCCCGGTGCGGAACGCGATCCCGCGTTTTTCGAGCGCCTTCTGCATGAAGGCCGACACCTCGGCATCTTCCGCAGGCAGGATGCGGTCGACCATCTCGACCACCGTCACCTCGGTCCCCATCGCGGCATAGAAGCTCGCGAATTCGACCCCGATCGCGCCCGACCCGACGATGGCCATGCTTTTCGGCGCGGCTTCGGGCTTCAGCGCCTCGAAATAGGTCCAGATGCGGTCCCCGTCCGGCTCAAGCCCCGGCAGAACGCGCGGGCGCGCGCCCGTGGCGATGATGATGTGATCCGCCGAATAGCTTCCATGCGGCTTCACCCCCTTAGGCGCGGGCGCCTGCGGTTCGCACGCCGCCTTGTCGGGCGCGCCGACTTCGACCGTGCCGGGCGCGGTCAGCTTGGCCTGCCCCCAGATCACGTCCACCTTGTTCTTGCGCAGAAGCATCCCGACCCCGCCGTTCATCCGCTCGGCGATCCCGCGCGAGCGTTTGACGATGGCGGCGACGTTCGGCTTGGCGTTGCCGGACAGGTCGATCCCGAAATCGGCGGCGTGGTTCATATGCGTCAGCATCTCGGCGGACCGCAAAAGCGCCTTGGTCGGAATACAGCCCCAGTTGGAACAGATGCCCCCCAGATGCTCACGCTCGACCACGGCGGCCTTCATCCCCAGTTGCGCGGCCCGGATCGCGGCGGTGTAGCCACCGGGGCCACCGCCGATCACGATGATGTCGTAGTCTGCCATTCTATCGTCCCTTGAACTCAGGTTTGTGCCGCGCGGTGAAGGCCGCGACGCCTTCGCGGAAATCGTCGGATTGTGCGGCGGCGACAAAGGCCGCGCGTTCGGCGGCCAGTTGGTCGGCCAGTGTCGTGTGCGGCGCGGCATCGACCAGCCGGCGGAAACGCCCGAAACTGGCGGTCGGCCCGGTGGCGATCTTGGCGGCGAGCGTGCGGGCGGTGGTGTCGACCTCGTCCGCAGGCACCAGCCGCGATACAAGACCCGCGATCTGCGCCTCCGCCGCCGTCAGCGGCGCGCCGGTCAGCATCATGTCCATCACGCGGGCGCGGCCAAGGCGGTGGGTCAGGAACCACGAGCCGCCGCAATCGGGCACCCCCGCGACCTGATCGTAGGCCATGACGAATTTCGCCTTGTCGTCCGCCACCACGATGTCGGCATTCGCGACCAGCGACAGCCCTGCCCCGGCGGCGACCCCGCGCACGGCGGCAATCACCGGCGCGTCGTTCTCGCGCAGCGCGATCAGCGCGGGGTTCAGAACCTCGAGCAGCGCATCGACAACCTCATGCCCCCGGTCGGGATCGGCGGCCATGGCCGACACATCCCCGCCCGCGACGAACGCCCGCCCTTCGCCCGACAGCACGATGGCGCGGACGCCGGGATCGGCGGTCACATCGGCCACGGCGGCGGCAAAGGCGCGCGAGATCGGCAGATCCAGCGCATTCAGCGCCTCGGGCCGGTTGAACCGAAGTTCGGCCACCGCCCCGTCTTTCGTCACGACGACAAGCTCGCTCATGCGCAAATCCTCCCGCTACTCGTATACGGAATTTGAGGCTTGTGTGTAAAGCGAGCAATTTCCGTATTCAAAACGCAGGATACAACATGCCTTGAAAAACAGGGCTTTTCCGGTTTCCGATGGCACGTATTGCGCAGGCTTTGGCATTGTAGCCCTTGCCAATGGACAGAAAACCGATTTTTCTGTATACGGAAGCGAAAGGGCCGAACCGGGCCGGAATCAAACGGGAGGAACAGGCATGGATCTTGGCCTGAAAGGGAAAAAAGCAATCGTCACCGGCGGCACCAAGGGCATCTGCCGGGCGCTGCTCGACATTCTGGTCGAAGAAGGCTGCGACATCGCCTTCTGCGCGCGCTCGGAAGACGACGTGAAAGCGACCGTGGCCGAGCTCGAAGGCAAGGGCGTCAAGGTCGTCGGCGGCACCGCCAACGTGAAAGAGGTCGAAGGCTACCAGCAGTGGCTCAAGGACGCCGCCGAAGAGCTGGGCGGTTGCGACATCTTCGTTCCCGGCGTCTCCGCAGGCGGCGGCATGGACGGCGAGAAAAGCTGGTACAAAGCGTTCGAGATCGACCTGATGGGCTGCGTGCGCGGCTTCGACGCGCTGTTTCCCTACATGAAGGCTTCGGGCAACGCCTCGGTCGTGTTCATTTCGACCACCGCCGCCGTCGAAACCTTCATCGCGCCGATGCCCTACAACTCGATCAAGGCCTCGCTCATCACCTATGCCAAGCAGATGAGCCAGTTCCACGGCAAGCGCGGCATCCGCTTCAACGTCGTCTCGCCGGGTCCGATCCTGATCGAAGGCGGCTCCTGGGCGCAGATCCGCGACTCGGACGAAGCGTTCTTCAACTCGATCCTCGCGCAGCAGCCCGACGGGCGCATGGGCGAAGCCGACGAAGTGGCCAAGTGCATCGCCTTCCTTGCGTCCGACGCGGCAAGCTGGGTCACGGGCACCAACCTGATCGTGGACGGCGGCTTTACCAAGCGCGTGCAGTTCTGATCCACCATGGTCATCCGCTATGATGCGCCCCTGAACCTTTTGGTTTCGACCAAGGGGCATCCGTTCGACACGCCCGCGTTCTTCGGCATGTTCGACGACATGCGCGGCATGACCTGGACCCATGTGGAACAGCCCGCCACCACGGCGCTGATGTCTCCTGAGGGCGCGTCGGATTTCGACGCGCTCCTTTTCTACGACGTGCCGGGGCTCCAGTTCAAAACGCCCAAACCCCCGCTACTCATCGAACCGTCCGAGACGTTCAAGACCGGCTTTCGCGGCCTTCTGGACGCGGGCAAACCGATGATTTTCCTGCATCACGCTGTGGCCGGCTGGCCTTTGTGGGACGAGTATGCCGAGGCGATCGGCACGCGCTTTTTCTATCAGCCCGGCACCTACAAGGGCCGCGACTATCCCGACAGCGGCTACCTGTTCCCCGTCGAATTCACCATGACGCCCGAGGGCGATCACCCGGTGACCAAGGGGCTTGAGGGGGGCTTTACCCTGACCGACGAGCTTTATCTCATGGACATGCTCGAGGATGACATCGTGCCGCTCCTGCGCGCCGATTACGCCTTCGAGCAGGACAATTTCTATTCCGCCGCCAATGCGCTCAATGCCCGGATGTGGACCCGCGACGGCTGGAGCCACGGCCCCGGCACGAACCTGATCGCCTGGGCGAAAAAGGCCGGGAACGCGCCCACCGTGACGATCCTGTGCGGCAACGACGCCTCGACCTATGGCGACGCGAATTTCCGCACCCTCCTGCGCAACGCGATCGACTGGGTGACCAGTGACGCGGCCGCCGACTGGGCGCGCGCGGCATGACCGAACCCAGCGACCGCGTCACCGCCGCCGGGGCCGAAACCGCCGCCACCATGCTCGCCCAAGCTGCGGCCGCATGGCCCGACGCCACCGCCGTAATCGTGGACGACGAGCGCCTGACGTGGTCCGAGCTTTACACCGAAGCCCGCCTTTGGGCCCGCGCCCTGCGTGCCGCCGGGGTCGCCCCCGGTGCCCATGTCGGCGTGCTCATGCCCAACTGCATGGACTACGTGCGCCTGTTCTACGCCGCCGGGATGATCGGGGCCGTGACCCTGACCATCAACGCGCGGTTCAAGGACGACGACCTCGCCTATGCCGTCCATCATTCCGACATGGACGTGCTGTTCATAGGGGGCCACGCCCTGCCCCACATGGATTTCCGCGAGATGCTCACCCGCATCTACCCGGACCTTCACATCTGGACCGGCGGGCCGCTGGACCTCGAAGAAGCCCCGCGCCTGCGCGCCGTCTTCAACCTCGGTGACCCGCGTGAGACGGTCTGGCCGACCCGCGACACCTTCCTCGAAGGCACGGACAAGGTGCCGGACGCCCGGATCGACGCGCTCACCCGCGCCACCTCCCCCGACGATCATGCGCTGATGATGTATTCGTCGGGGACCACCGCCCATCCCAAGGCCTGCATGATTACCCATCGCACCCTGTCGATGATCGGCGCCAGCTTCGCCGAGCGGTTCGGGCTGACCCCGGACGACAGCGTGATGAACCCGCTACCCTTCTTCCATATGTCCACGATGCTGCCGATGGCCGCCTGCCGTGCCTCCGGCGCGACCCAGATCTGCACCGCGCATTTCGAGCCTGCCCGCACGCTGCGGCAGATGGAGGAGGAGCGGGTGAGCTTCGGCTACCTGTCGTTCCCGACGCTGGTCAATCAGGTGATCCAGCACCCGGATTTCAAAACCCGCGACCTGTCGGCGCTGCGGTTCCTCCACACGGTCGGCCCGGCGGACTTGATGGAGAAATACACCCGCGCTTTCGAAGGCGCGCAATACGTGAACGCCTACGGTCTGACCGAGGCGACGGGCGTGTGCTGCTACACCGACCCGAATGACCCGCCCGCCGAGGCGACGCAGGTGTCGGGCCGCGTGTTCGACGGGGTGCTCGCCAAGGCCGTGGACCCGGTGACCGGCAAAGATTGCAGCCCGGACGAGCGCGGCGAGATCTGGATCGGCGGCTTTTGCCTCTTTGACGGCTATTACAAAGACCCCGAGAAAACCGCCGAAACGCTGGTCGACGGCGGCAAGTGGCTGCGCACGGGCGATATGGGATACGTGTCGGACGATGGCCACATCACCTATGACGGGCGCCTCAAGGACATGCTCAAGATCGGCGGCGAAAACGTCGCCGCGCTCGAGATCGAGACCTACCTTTGCGCCCATCCCGACATCCAGATCGCGCAAGTGATCGGGGTCGAGGATGACCACCTGTTCGAAGTCGCGGCGGCCTATGTCGAGCTTGTCCCCGGCGCATCCCTCACGCCCGAGGATGTGGTGGACCACTGCATCGGCCAGATCGCCAGCTACAAGATCCCGCGTTACGTGCGGATCGTGTCGGACTGGCCGATGTCCACGACCAAGATCCAGAAATTCAAGCTCCCGCGCGATTTCAGCCGGGATGAAAAGATCGACCCGAAGTCACGGCAATAGGCCCCGGCCCGTCAGCTCGGCGCGCTTGCGATTCAGCATCCGCTGCGTCTGCGCACGGCCTGAGTCGAGCGACACAAAGCGCCCGTCCTGACGGGGCTGAAGCAGCCGCCGCAAAGCATCTTGCGTGCCAAGCCGGGCGTCAGTGCTCTCAGCTTTCGGCCCCTCGCCGTGCGTGTCGTCCATGTGGCAACCTCCGATGACGCGACGTTGGAAATGCTACGCCATCGGATGCGCCGAACAAACCCTTCGGGGATCAACCAGCCTCACGCGCAGCCTTGGCCGCCTTGGCCGCCGCCACGATTTCGGCGTTGGTCGGGTTGCGGCGCAGCGTCACGCCGCCGTTCACCTGAACCACTTCGCCGGTCATGAAGCAGGCGTCGGTGCAAAGCCATGTGATCGCCTCGGCGGTGTCTTCCAGCGTGCCAACCCGGCCCAGCGGATATTCCTTCGCGAAGGCCCCGACCACCGCCGGGTTCTTCGCCGCGCGTTCCGTCATGGGCGACGCGGTGAACCCCGGCGCCACGCTGTTGGCACGGATGCCGCGCGACCCGAACTCGTTCGCGATGGTGCGGATCACGTGGTCGATCCCCGCTTTCGTGCCCATGTAGGCCGAATGATCGTCCATCATGATCTTGGCCGTGGCCGACGACACCTGAACCAGCGATCCACCATCCGCCATTTCGCGCAGAACCGCCTGAAAGAACTGGAACGGCCCGACGAATTGCAGGGCGCACATCTTCTCCAGCTCTTCGCGCGTGTTGTCGAGGAACGGGGTCAGCAGGCCCCAGCCGGTGCAATTGACCGCCAGATCGACACCGCCGAAGCTGTCGACACACTTCGCCACCATCGCGGCAAGCTGCCCCTCGTCGGTGATGTCGCACAGGGCATAAGCCCCGCCGATCTCATCCGCCAGCGCCTTGAGCGGCCCCTCGTGCCGGCCCGCGACCAGCACCTTGGCCCCCTCGGCGGCGAACTGGCGCGCCGTCACCTGACCGAGGTTGCCCTCGGCCGCCGCGCCCAGAATGATCGCGCGCTTGCCGTTCAGTCGTCCTGTCATGTCCCTCTCCTCATACCTTCGGCGTGGGCCAGCCTTCGCGCACCGGGTCGCTGCCGTCCCAGCCGTCCGCCGCGTCCCGCACCTGATCGAAAATCGACTTCCGCTCCGCCGTCAGCTCGGTCAGCTCCATGTAGAAATCCGGCGTCTCGGGATGCTGAAGATAGGACAGCGGCCCATAGGCCGACCGCCCCTCCTGAATGACTTCGAACCCGGCATCCAGCGCCCGACGCAGTGTGGCGTCGTAGTCTGTGGGCCAGGCCGAGTAATGCTGCGGGATCAGCCCGAATCCGTTGCGGCCGGTGAACTCGGTGTACATCGAGGGCGCGTCGTTGTGCTGCTGGATCACCTCGACCTGCAACGCGCCCGAATTGGCCAGCGCCGCCCCGATCCTCAGATCGCAGGTCGTGCCGCGATAGGTGACGTCTTTCAGCGTGACGTCGCGCGCCACGAACCACGGACCGATCCCGGCCGTTTCGCTCAGAAACGCCAGCGTCCTGTCCATGTCGTCGGTGATATAGGCGACCTGTCGGATCTCGCCAAAGATGCGGCTCATGCGCTCCTCCCTCTCTTGTATACCAAAATATCACCCTTCGCATACCGTATGAAAGGGAAACTTCTGCCAAAAACCGGGGTTTGTTGCGAAATCCCGCCACGCCGCCCAAGAAAGTGGCCGGAATCGTCCTGTGGTTGCGCAAAAGTCTGGAAAGTCAGGTATTCCAAATGCTACTGTAAAAAACACGAATGGTGAGTAACGAGAACTCGGAAAGGTCTGGCTGTCGATGGCAAAAACCTCGGGCATGACACACGCGCAAACGGTGCGACTCGCGCTGGAGAACGACATTTTCTCCGGTCGTCTGGCGCCCGGCGCCTCCCTCGATGAAGAAGCGCTTGCGCGAAGGTTCTCGGTCTCCCGCACCCCGGTGCGCGAGGCGATGCTTCAGCTCATCCAGTCCGGCCTCGTCGAAAAGAAGCCGCGTCAGGGCGCGATCGTCACCCAGATCGACCTGTCCGACATGATCCGCCTGTTCGAGGTGATGTCGGAGCTTGAAGGGATCTGCGCCAAATTCGCCGCCCGCCGCATGACGCCGCAGGAACGCACGGCGCTGCGCAAGCTGCACGAAGCCTCGGTCGAGGCCTTCGATACCGGCGATCAGGACAAGTATTACCTTCTGAGCCGCAAGTTCCACCTCATGGTCATCGAAGGCACCCACAACCACGAACTGATCGAGACGACAAACCGCCTCGGCATCAAGCTCGTCCCCTATCGTCGCTTCCAGCTGAACTATCCGGGCCGCTCGGAAAACAACCTGCGCGACCACGAAGCGATCATGGAGGCGATCTGCGCGGGCGACTACGACCTTGCCGCCGACCTTTTCCGCAAGCACACCAACGTGCAGGGCGACGTGCTGGCCGAATACATCGCGCTCGGCGACCGTCAGATGGCCGCCGCCAACGGCTGACCCGACACCATCGCGAAACGAAAAAAACCGCCGGGGGAGGAGACCCGGCGGTTTTTTGTTCGATCGAAGGCGCGTCAGGAAACCAGACGCAGGGGAGCTTCGATCAAACCTCTGAGCGTGCGCAGGAACTCGGCGGCCAGCGCCCCGTCCACGGCACGGTGATCGGCGGACAGCGTCACGGACATGACGCTGACAAAGCCAACCCCACCGTCCACCTCGCGCGCTTCCCGGCGCGGGCCACCCACGGCGAGGATCGCGGCTTGCGGCGGGTTGATGATCGCATCGAACTCCCGCACCCCGAACATGCCGAGGTTCGACAGGGTGAAGGTGCCGCCCGTCATCTCGTCGCCCGAAAGCGTCCGGTCGCGCGCCTTTCCGGCCAGCGCCTTGGCATCCGCCGCGATGTCGCGCAGGCCACGCCCGCCGACGTTGCGCACCACGGGGGTAATCAACCCGCCGTCGATGGCCACGGCCATGGCGATGTCGGCTTGCTCGAACGGCGTGACCCCGGTGTCCGAGACATGGACGTTCACGCCCGGATGCTTGGCGAGCGCCAGCGCACAGGCTTTCAGTAGGAAGTCGTTCACCGACACCTTCGGATCGCCCTCGTCCGCCGAACCGTTCATGCCCTTTCGCAGGTCCATGAGCGCGTCGACCTCGATATCCACGGTCGTATAGAAATGCGGCACCGTCTGTTTGGATTGCACCAGCGCCTTGGCGATGGACTTGCGCATTCCCGTGAACGGCTGTTCGGCCCCGGCCCCGGCGGGGGCCGCCGTGGCGACCGGCCCACGGGACACGGGCGCCGGACGGGTCCACAGACCGCCCGCAATCGAGGCCTCCTGCGCATCCTCCAGCGACACCCGGCCCTTGCGGCCCGATCCGGTCAGACCCTTCATCCCAAGCCCGACCTCGTTCGCGAACTTGCGCGCGATGGGGCTGGCATGAACGCCGTCGTTCTCGGCGCGGACCTCTTCGGGGCTGCGCTTGGGCGCACCGCCCGAAGCTTTGGCCACATCGTCTTTGGTGACCTTGCCGCCCCGGCCCGTGCCCTCGACACTGGCCAGATCGACGCCCCCGGCCTCGGCCGCGCGGCGGGCGAGCGGCGTGGCTTTCACGTCTTTCGCAGGCTCCGGCGCGGGCGCTTCGGGCTTGGCAGGCGCGGCGGGTGCATCCGCCCCCGGCTCGAACGAGGCATCGACGGGTTTGTAGTCGGCGATGAATCCGTCGATGGCCGCGTCATCCACCGAGGCATCGGCAAAGACGGCGATCAGGGTACCCACGGGAACCGTCTCGCCCTCGGGCACGACGATCCGGCGCAGCGTTCCGGCCTGATCCAACTCGACGACATTGACGATCTTGTCGGTTTCCACGTCCACAAGCTCGGCGCCCTTCTCGGCGCTGTCACCTTCGGCCAGATGCCATCCGGTCACCGTGCCTTCGGACATTTCCAGCCCCCATTTGGGGAGCGTGATCGGCGTAATCCCGGTCATCTCACACGCCCTCCACTTGGTTGGCCAGCGTCCGGCGGATCGCGGCTTCGATATCGTTGGGGCTGGGCACATAGAGGCGCTCGAGCTCGCGGGCGAACGGCACCGGCGTATGCGGCGCGGTCACCTTTTCGACCGGCGCACGCAGGCTGCCGAAGCCCTTGGAGGCCGCGATGCTCGCAATTTCTGACGCGATCGAACACATCGGGTTCGACTCGTCCACGACCACCAGACGCCCGGTCATCGACAGGCTTTCAAGGATCGTATCCTCGTCCAGCGGCGACGTGGTGCGCGGGTCGATCAGGTCACAGGTGATCCCCTCTTCCGCCAGCTTGTCGACCGCCTTCATCGCGAACGGCACCATCCGGGCCAGCGCGACGACGGTGCAATCCTTGCCCTCGCGCACCAGATCAGCCTCCCCGAACGGGGTCAGGTATTCGCCCTCCGGCACCTCGCCCTTCTTGGAATAAAGCGCCTTGTGCTCGAAGAACATCACCGGGTCGTCGTCGCGGATCGCCTGTTTCATCAGACCCTTGGCATCCGCCGGGTTCGACGGAATCACGACCTTCAGCCCCGGCACCATCGTCAGCATCGGATAGATCGTCTGAGAATGCTGGGCGGCGGCGTTCATGCCCGCCCCCATGCTCATGCGCAGTACAACCGGCGTTTTGGCCTTGCCGCCGAACATGTAGCGGAACTTGGCCATCTGGTTGAAAATCTGGTCCATCGAGACGCCCACGAAATCCGCGAACATCAACTCGGCGACGGGCCGCATCCCGGCCAGCGCCGACCCGTTGGCCAGCCCGATGATCGCGCTTTCCGAGATCGGCGTGTCGATCACCCGGTCCGCGCCGTATTTCGTTTTCAGCCCCTTGGTGACACCGAAGATGCCCCCCGCAGCCTCGATATTGCCCGAGGTGCCGCCGGACCCGCCAGCCACATCCTCGCCCATCACGATCACGCTCGGATCGCGTTCCATTTCCTCATGCAGCGCCTGGTTCAGCGCATCGCGCATCGTCAAAACAGCCATGACGCGCCTCCCTCAGTAATCGATGTAGACATCGGACATCATCGTGTCCGCGCCCGGCGTCGGGCCGGTGCGCGCGCTCTCGACGCTCGAGTCGATCAGCGCCAGAACCTCGTCGTCGATGGCGTCCAGTTCCTCGGCGGTGAAAATGCCCGCACCCGTCACCTTTTCGCGCATCTGTTTCAGCGCATCGACGGTTTCGCGGAAGTTCTTCACCTCGTCCTTGGCGCGGTAGTTCTGCGGATCGCCCTCGAAATGGCCGAAATACCGCGTCGCCGTGGCCAGAATGGCGCTCGGCCCGTTGCCCGCGCGGGCATGTTCAATGGCCTTTTCCGCCACTTCGTATACAGAGAAATAGTCGAACCCGTCGGCTTCCCAAACCGGGATGCCGAAGCCCTCGGTCCGGGTCTTGAGATCGCCGCCGATCCCATAGCTTGCCCCGGTGTGTTCCGAATACCCGTTGTTTTCCAGCACGAACACCTTGGGCAGCTTCAGCACCACCGCCATGTTCATCGCCTCGAACACGGTGCCTTGGTTCGACGCACCGTCGCCGGTGAAGCTGACCGAAACCGACCCGTCGCCGCGTGCCTTGCAGGCCACCGCCGCGCCCACCGCGATCGGCTGACCGCCGCCCACGATGCCGTTCGCGCCCAGCATCCCCTTGTCCAGATCGGCAATGTGCATAGAGCCGCCGCGCCCTTTGCACAGCCCGTCGGCCCGCCCGTAAATCTCGTGCATCATCCCCTTGGGGTCGCAGCCACGGGCAAGGCAATGACCATGCCCCCGGTGCGTCGAGATGATGTAATCGTTGTCGCGCAGATTCTCGCAGACGCCGACCGCAATCGCCTCCTGCCCCGAATAGAGGTGCGTGAACCCGGCGATCTCGCCCTTGGGGTTCTCGACATGCAGGCGCTCTTCGAACTCGCGGATCAACCGCATCTGGCGATAGGCCTGCCGGATCTGATCCGGGCTTTGCTGCATTGTATCCTCCCGTTTGTGCCCCCAAAGCCCACTTTCTCGGCTTTTTGAGCGATTGCATATACTCATCTCAGATTTTTGTGTATATGAAAAGACCTGTTTTTGTATTCACAGCGGAGGAGAGGGCCGAATGGACTTCAAGCTGACCGACGATCAGAAGAGCCTGCAAGAAGCCGCCCGGCGTTTCGCGCAGGAGCAATTGCCCGAGCTTGCAAAGGAGCTCGAGGCGAAATGCGAACCCGTTCCGGCCGAGTGGCTCGCCCGCTACGCCGAGATGGGGTTCCTTGGAATCAACGTGGCCGAAAAGTACGGCGGGCTGGGCCTCGGCAATCTCGAAGCCCTGCTGGTGGTCGAGGAATTCGCCAAGATTTCCTCCGCCGTCGCCTTCCCGGTCTTTGAAAGCTGCGTCGGCCCCGTGCGCGCCATCGAACATTTCGCGCAGGACAGCCTCAAGGAACGGGTGATCCCGCGTGTCTGCGCAGGCGAAGCGGTCGTGGCCGTGTCCATGTCCGAACCCGACGCGGGCTCGGCGCTGACCGATCTGAAAACCCGCGCGGTCATCGACGGCGACAAGGTGATTCTCAACGGCACGAAACGCTGGTGCTCGGGCGGCGGTCACGCGGACGGTTACGTCGTCTACTGCCGCATGTCCGACGACCCCGGCGCCAAGGGGATCGGCGCGGTCTATGTCGAAAAGGGCACGCCCGGCCTGTCCTTCGGCCCGCAAGAGGAACTCATGGGGTTCCGCGGCGTGCCGTCCTCGGACCTCAACTTCGACGACGTGGAACTGCCGCTCGACGCGGTGATCGTGCCTGCGGGTGGCTTCAAGAAGCTGATGGAAGCTTTCGACCTCGAACGCTGCGGCAACGCCACGATGTCGCTGGGCCAAGCCTCGGGCGCACTGGCGGACGTCACCGAATACGTGCAGGAGCGCAAGCAATTTGGCCGCCCCATCGTCGAGTTTCAGGGGGTCCAGATCAAGCTGGCCGAGATGCAGATCAAATGCGAAGGCGCGCGCCTGCTCATCCACCGCGCGGCGTCGAACGCGCAGGACGGGATGCCCTCGATCCTCGAAAGCTCGGTCGCCAAGTGCTATGCGAACGAGATCAGCCGCGAAGTGACCGGCATGGCGGTGCAGCTTATGGGCGGCTACGGTTATTCGAAAGAGTACCCGATGGAACGGCGCCTGCGCGATAGCTGGGGCTGGGGGATTGCGGGCGGCGCGATCGACATCCAGAAAGTGAACATCGCCTCGGCCATGGTCGGGCGGCGCTTCAACCAACGGGCCAACTGAGGGGGCGCGATGCTACCCGGCGGACAAAAAGACTATGAAGACGCCTGTTCCACCATGCAGGTGCCGAAAACGGGCGTCTTCTTCACCTCCATCGGAAGTCAGGAGGTCATGTTGTCACGCGACGCACGCGGCGAGATCGTGGCCTTCTCCGGCTTCTGCACCCATTCCTTCGGCAAGCTCGACGGCGGCAAGGTGGAGGGGGGCGAAATCACCTGCCCGCACCACGGCGCACGCTTCGACATAAAAACGGGCAAGGCGAAATCCGCCTGCCCGAACCTGCCGAAGTTCGACGTGAAGATCGAAGGCCGCCGCGTGCTGGTGAAGCCGAACCGCTAAAGCCCGCTCAGGAAATCGTCCAGAGTCTCGGCGAACACGTCGTTGCGGTCACCCACGATCATGTGGCCCGCGCCGGTCACGTCGCGAAACTGCGCCTGCGGTGCGATCTTCAGGAATTCGGCCACGCTTTCGTCGTTCACCAGATCGCTGTTCGACCCACGCACAAGCAGGATCGGCACGGTCACGGCGGCCAGCGCCCCTTCGAGCTGGCCAAGGCTTTCGGGCGCCATGCGCGACGACTTGCGCCCGACGATGAACGCCGGATCCCAGTGCCACCTCAGCCGCCCGTCCTCGCCTTCGCGCAGATACCGGCGCAGGCTGTCGCGGTTCGACTTGCGCCCCTTGCGGTTCGTGTATCCGGCGATAGCCTCGGCCGCTTCGTCGTAACTGGCGAAACCCTCGTCCATATGGCGGCCCATGAACCCGATGATCTTGTCCACCCCGCGCTCGTCGATCTTCGGCGTGATGTCCACCAGCACCAGCCCGCGACAGGGCGCATCGGCCCCCTGCCCCGCGACCAGAAGCCCGGCATTCCCGCCCAGCGAGGCCCCGACGATCACGGGTTTCTGCCCGAACTGCCGCGCGACATGGTCAAGGTCGTGGCCGAAGCGCGGGATCGAGTAATCGCCGCCCTCGTGCCAGTCGCTTTCCCCATGCCCACGCAGGTCGAGCGCGACCGCCTGCCACCCCGCATCGCCCAGCCGCTGCGCGACCCGGCTCCAGGCATAGCGCGTCTGCCCGCCGCCATGGGCCAGAATCACGGGCGGCGCATCCGCCGCACCGAAAGCCTCGCCCACCAGCGTCACGCCGTCGTCCATCTTGTAGGTCACGCGCGTCGCGCCCGGCTCGCAGGTCTGGATGGTCATATCGTCTCTTTCATCGTCCAGCGCAGGCCGCGCCGGATCAGCGTTTGAAAATCGGGGTGATCCCACGACCCCCGCTCGACGAACGGGTATTCCTCGGCCACGGGCCGCATGTCGTAGCGCCCGCGCGTGTGGCCCAGCGTCAGGTATAGAACCGCCCCCTCGCCCCGCGCGCGCAGATACATCACCTGATGTGCCGCCCGCGCCCACTGCGCCGTCTCGAACAGGGGCGTCTCGCCCTCGAACTCGGTTTCCAGCAGCACCTCGTTGCCCGGCAGGTGATGCTGAAGATATTGCTCGTCCTCGACGAAGAACGCGGACAGCCCGCGCGTCAGGTCATGCGCGCCCACGGGTTTCACCTTGAACCGTCCCGGCACCGGATGCGCGGCGAACTGGCTTCCCAACAGGTCCAGCAACCGCTCCGGCAAGGGCGGGCAGACCACGGGCTTGTCGCCGTCCAGCACCATCCGGCTGTTCGTGCCGTGCAGCGCGAACCACCGCCCGCCACCCTCGACAAAGGCCGTCAGCGCATCGAGCGCGGGATCATCCGGCACCCTGTCGCAGGTATAGGTCACGATCACGTCCGCCGCCGCGATATCGTCTGCGGCATAGCCATCGCGCACCGTCACGCGCATCCGTTCGTGCTCGGCCATATAGCCCAGCAGCGCCAGCCGCGCGTGATCCATGTCGTGATAGGGGCCGCCGGTTATCAGCAGCACGTCCACGCGGGGCGGCAGCCTCATGCCGCCCGCCGATACACCAGATCGGTCGAGGCGAAGCTGAACACCGTCACCCCGTCCTGATTGACCACCCAATGCTCCAGCACGGCCAGACCCACGCCGGGGCGGCTTTCGCTGGGCCGCTTGGACACCACCCGCGAATGCGCGGTCAGCGTGTCCCCCGCCCGCACCGCGCGGCTCCAGCGCACGTTGTCCCACTGGACCCCGCAGACCCAGTCGATGTTCCCGTTCACCTCGTGATCCATGATCCGCCACAGCGCGGCG
The DNA here is from genome assembly GCF_005871115.1 of Maritimibacter alexandrii. Classification (NCBI taxonomy): domain Bacteria; kingdom Pseudomonadati; phylum Pseudomonadota; class Alphaproteobacteria; order Rhodobacterales; family Roseobacteraceae; genus Maritimibacter; species Maritimibacter alexandrii. The sequence goes on along the minus strand of NZ_SWKQ01000016.1, from coordinate 23,232 downwards.
GTGTGAATACCGCTCGCCACCAGTTCCCCGAACAGCGACTCCTTCGCCGCCTCGGCATCGTTGTGGAAATACTGCGGATCATAGCGGCCCGCGAATTCCACCATGTCCTCGGCGGTCACGGTCAGCGGCGAGGATGTCGTCTCCTCCCCGATCTCGAGGTCTTCCCATTTGCGCGCGGGATGCGGATCAGTCTTCGCCGACATAATCCATCAGCACCTTGTGGAAATGCCGGATGCGCAGTTCCTGATCGCCCAGCCAAAGCCCTTCGTAGGCTTCCGAATGCATCCCCCGCTGAACCCCCGGCAGGTTCGCCGCATCCTGATCGATGACCAGACCCATCGACCGCTCGCCATGCTTGAAACGCTCGTTCTTGGGTTTGCGGCGCGGCTTCTCTTCGTCCTTTTTCAGGAGTTTGAACATCTGGACGTCGAAATACATCTTGTCCGGGTCCGTCTCGTGCGGGCGCTGCCTGAACAGCATCAGATCATCCGCATGGGTGTTCATCGTGATGTTCGGGAAGATCATGTAGTGATAATCGTCCGTCAGCTGCTCGTCGTTCAGATCGCTGTAATCCAGCCCCTGCTCGGCGCCATGCTCGCGCTTCCATTTCTGAAGCGCGGGGCGAATTTCGCTGATCCGCCCGTCGAAATCCGCCGGGTCCATCCCCGCCTCTTTCATCGCGTGCTTGATGAGGTGCGGGATCTCGGTCGTCTCGTTCACCCGGTGGCTGATCGTCGCGAAGGGGATGAGATAGCGGTTGTGCTTTTCATAAGTGTCGATCTGAAGGTGCTTGTCCTCGATGAAGTAAAGCAGCTCGGGATGGATGCCCTGCACGTGATACGACTCGTTGAACGCATCCACGCTGGTCTTCCAGTTGCACTCCCACTCTACCGTCCAGTCGGTGACCTTCACCATCCGGTCGAAGTGATAGGGGCCGAGGTGTTCCTTCAGCGGGTGGATGAAATCGTCGAAGGATTCGCCGTCGGGATCGAGACAGAAAAAGACGAACCCGTTCCATTCCTCGACCCGCACCTCGGTTAGCCCGCCGCAGGGCGGCGCACCTTGGGGGAAGGTCTCGATATCGGGGATGTTCTCGAACTCGCCCGTCAGCTTGTATTCCCAGTGGTGATAGTTGCACTTGAACGTGGTCGCGTTCCCCTGCCCCATCATCAGCCGGTTCCCGCGATGCTGGCAGACGTTGTAAAAGCCCTTCGCGGTGCCGTCGGGCTGGCGCGTCAAAAGGATCTCCTCCTTGCCCAGCGAGGTGACGATGTAGTCGCCCGGCTCTTCGATATCCTGCGAGGCGCAGCCCCAGTTCCAGACCTTCGTCCAGAGCCGATCCCATTCCTTCTGCATGAAGTCGCGGCTCGTATACCGCTCCTTGGGAATCATCTCGGTCCCGAAATCCGGGTCTTCGGTCTTGTCCACCGGCGTCTTGGTGAAATCGCCGGGTTTGACGCGTTGAATGGTCATCACTCTCTCCTCATGCGACGTCAGAATTGCACGCCCTTGGTGTATCCGCCGTCGACGCGCAGCGTGGCGCCGGTGACCCAGCTTGCCGCCGGGCTGGCCAGAAACACGGCGGACTTGGCAATCTCGTCCACCTCGCCCATGCGCCGTGTCGGCTGCTGGCGCAGGACGCCCGCATAGGTGCGCGAGCGGGCGACCTTTATCATTTCCCAGTTCGAGCCGGGGAACATGGTCGGCCCCGGTTCCAGACAGTTCACGCGGATGCCCTTGGGCGCATATTGCTCGGCCAGTTGCTTGGACCACGTGACCAGCGACGCCTTCATCGCATTATAGGCCATCGGCGACACGAATGTCTCGGCAGCGGCCATGGACGAGATCACGAGGATCGAACCCTTGCCGCTTTTCTTGAGATGCGGATAGGCCTCGTCCACCGCGCGCGTGGCGCTCATCACGTCGATTTCGAACGATCTGCGCCAGTAGCCTTCCTCGTTCGTGCCACCGCCACCCGACAAACTGCATACAAGAAGGTCCAGTCCGCCGAACACGTCGCAGGTCTCGCGCATCCAGCCGCGCACCGCATCGCCGTCGCGCCCCTGAAGCGCGGTTCCGAAGCTTCTGACGCCTTCCGCCTCGATCTCGGCCCGAGTCGCGGCGATTCCCTCTTCACCCCGTGCACAGATGGATACGTCGCATCCTTCCTGCGCCAGATGCATGGCGATCGCCTTGCCGATGCCCCGGCTTCCCCCGGTCACGGCTGCCTTCATTCCCTTCAGGCCAAGCTCCATGTCAGCTGTCCTCCCTCTCTCACATGGTCGTGCGTCCTAATCACGGATGCAACGGGCAATGGCGCATGATTGCTCTTTACAGGTATATCATGACCGCCCTATTGTATACCCAGAAACTTGTTTCCGCATAACGGCGAAATGTCACACATCGGGAACGGGACCAAGGGAGGAAACGCATGAACGACAGCTCGGCGAAAGCGAGCCCCGGAACCAATGCTGCGCAGGTCGCAAGCGGCGTAGGCGGCGGAATCCTTGCTGGGATGAAAGTGCTCGACCTCAGTCGCGTTGTCGCCGGACCGCTGGCCGGACAGACGCTGGCCGATCTGGGCGCGGACGTCATCAAGATCGAACGCGTGGGCGGCGGCGACGATCTGCGCACCCTCGGCCCGCCCTGGGTGACCTCGCCCACCGACGACCTCGAACAAAGCACCTACTTCCAGACGGTGAACCGCGGCAAACGCTCGCTCACCCTCGATTTCGCGCACCCGGACGGGGCCGAGATCCTGCGCGGTCTGGTGGCCGAGGCCGACATCTTCATCGAGAACTTCCGCACCGGAACGCTGGCCCGCTACGGGCTGGGCTACGACGACCTCGCCAAGATCAACCCGCGCCTGATCTACTGCTCGATCACCGGGTTCGGCCAGACCGGCCCCTATTCCGACCGCTCGGGCTACGACTATCTCGTGCAGGCGATGGGCGGGCAGATGGCCGTCACGGGCCTGCCTGACGGGATGACCGGCGCCGGGCCGATGCGCGTAGGCGTGCCCATCGCCGACATCACGGCGGGCAACAACGCGGTCATCGGCATCCTCGCGGCCATCATCGACCGGGAAAAGACCGGCAAGGGTCAGCAGATCGACATTTCGCTGTTCGACAGTCAGGTGGCGCTTCTGCTCAACTCGCTGTCGGCCTGGCTCAACGCCAAGGCCCCGCTGCCGCGCACCGGCAACGATCACCCGACCGCCGTGCCCAACGGCGTGTTTCAGGTGGCCGACGGTCACATCCTCATCGCCACCTTCAACGACCGCGAATTCGCGCGTCTGGCCGAGGTGCTGGGCCACCCCGAATGGGCGACGGACGAGAAATACGCCCGTTCGCGCGACCGTCTTGCCAACCGCAAGCAACTGTCCAAGGACATGACCGAGGCGCTGTCGCACCACGGCAAACACCACTGGATGAAGGTCATCAACGGCGCCAAGGTCTCCTGCGGGCCGATCAACGACATGGCCGACATCGAGCGGGACGAACAGCTTGCCGAACGCGATATGTTCGTGACCCTGCATCACGACGTGATGGGCGACGTGCGCGTCGTCGGCAGCCCGCTGAAGTTCTCGGCCACCCCGGTCGTCTACAACAGCCCGCCCCCGCTCGCCGGCGAACATACCGAGTCGCTTCTGCGCGAACGGTTGACCCTGACCGACGAGCAGATCGAAGATTTGCGGGCGCGCAACATCATCTGACGGGACACCCCATGACCGATACCGGAACCGAGGCCCAGTTTCTCGCCTACCTGTCCGAGGGTCGGTTCATGCTGCAACGCGATCCGATCTCGGGCCGCGCCGTGTTTCCGCCGCGCCTGCGGATGCCCGGCACCGGCACGCCGCTTGGCGACTGGGCCGAAATGTCCGGGCGCGGCACCGTCCATGCGGTGACGATCCAACAGAAACGCGACGCCGAGGCCCGCGCCATCGTGCTCGTCGATCTGGAAGAAGGCGGGCGGATGCTCTCGCAGATGACCGGGGTCGCGGCCGATGCGGTCGCCATAGGGGATGCCGTGCAGGCCCGCATCGTGGCTGATGCCGAGACGCCGCATGTGATCTTCGAACCCGCCGGGCCGGGCGCATGACCGGCTTTCCCCGCGCCCGCACCGCCGTCGTCGGCGCGTCCACCTTCGGGCTGGGCGAATGCCCCGGCTGGTCGTCGATGGAAATGACGGCACAGGCCGCGCATCTCGCGCTGGACGACGCCGGGATCACGCTGGATCAGGTCGACGGGCTGTTCACCGCCCTGCCCGACGATTTCCTCGGCGGCCTCGCGCTGGCCGAATACCTCGGCATCCAGCCCAAGATCACCGACAACAACCGCACCGGCGGCTCGTCCTTCCTGTGCCATGCGATCCACGCCGCGCTCGCGCTGGACGCCGGGATGATCGACGTGGCGCTCATCACCTACGGCTCGAATCAGCGCACCGCTTCGGGCGGGCTGGTCTCGGCGCTCCGTTCCTCCGTCTATGAAACCCCGCACCGTCCGATGATGCCCGTGGGCGGCTACGCGCTCGCCGCGAATCGGCACATGCACGACTTCGGCACGACCCGCGAAGACCTTGCCCATGTGGCGCTTGCCGCCCGTGCCTGGGCCAACAAGAACCCCGAGGCGTTCCGGCAGGGCGACATGACGCTCGACGATGTGCTCTCCGCCCGGATGATCTCGACCCCGCTGACCGCCCGCGACTGCTGCCTCGTGACCGATGGGGCCGCCGCCGTGGTGATGACCCGCGCCGACCGGGCAGCAAGCACCCGCGCGCCGATCCCGCTTCTGGGCGGCGCGCAGACCGTGACGCACAAGGAAATCGCGGCGATGCCCGACCTCACCGTCACCGGGGCCGCGATCACCGGCCCGCAAGCGATGCAGGCCGCCGGGATCACGCCGGACGATGTGGACTGCGTTCAGCTTTACGACGCCTTCACGATCAACACGATCCTGTTCCTCGAAGACCTCGGGTTCTGCCCCAAGGGCGAAGGCGGGCGCTTTGTCTCGTCCGGCGCCATCGCCCCCGGCGGCGCCCTGCCCGTCAACACCAACGGCGGCGGCCTGTCCTGCTGCCACCCCGGCATGTACGGCCTGTTCACCATTGTCGAAGCCGTCCGCCAGTTGCGGGGCGAGGCCGGAGACCGCCAACTCAGCAGCCCGAACATCGCCGTCAGCCACGGCAACGGCGGTGTGCTGTCGAGCCAAGCCACACTTATCTTCGGGTCGCCCGACACCGCGTGACCCAGCGCTTTCAGGGAGGAAAGACATGGATCAAGACATTCTGAAACGGATCGACCGGCTTGAAAGCCGCAACGAGATCCTCGAACTCATCGCAAAGTACTGCAAGGCCTGCGACGACCGCGACGTGCCGCTTCTGCGTTCGATCTTCACCGAGGACGCGGTGGTCAAATCGCAGGACGGCATGATGGAGGGGATCGGCCGCGACGGCGTGCTCGACATGTATCGCAAACGCTTCGAAGTGCTCGCCATCTCGGTCCACTGGACCCACGACAACATCATCACCTTCGACGAAAACGACCCGGACCAGGCCACCGGCGAATGCTTTTGCCATGCCGAGGCGCACCGCAACGGCGAAACCCTCGTCGGCAGCCTGCGCTACGATGACACCTACCAGCGCGTGAACGGCGTCTGGCAGTTCTCCAGCCGCACGCTCAAGTTCCTCTACTACGTGCCGGTCCACGAATACGCCGAGGCGCTCGGATCGAAGAAACGGATGCGGGCCTACGGCGATCAGCGCGACGCGGACTACCCCGAGACGTTCGATTGCTACAACACCTGGGCCAAGCATTACGAAAACGCCTGACCCGGCCCCGCGCCCCACGGCGTGAAACGATTGACCACCGCCTGCCCCCTTTTCGGGCGGGCGGGCGAAACCCTGCGTGCTGCGGGATATTTTCAGGAAAGCCAGTATGACCCAGACCCATTCCGAACACCGTGAACCCGCCGTCGTGGTGGGCGGGGGCCTTTCCGGCCTTGCCGCCGCCCTTGGCCTTGCGCAACGGGGCCGCGCCGTAACGATCCTCGAAGCCGGGGAAAAGATGGGCGGGGCCGCCGCCTATTCCGGCGGGCAAGTCTGGGCGGGCGCGAACCATGTGGCCGAGCGTGAGGGGATCGAAGGCGACACCAAGGAACTGGCCGAGAAATACATCCGCGCCATCGCGCACCGGAACCCCGAGTTTCTGGACGAAGCCGCGATGAAGCGCTGGATCGACACCGCCCCCGACGCGATCCGGTATTGGGAAGACGTAGGCGCGATCAAATGGGCCGTCATTCCCGGTCTTGCCGACTATTTCAACGCCTCCGACGGGGCCCGCCCCGCTGGCCGCTACCTGACCAACGTCCCCTTCCCTTCCGATGAGCTGGGCGAATGGAAGGACAAGTTGCTCGTCAGCCCCTATTTCCCGGTCGGCACCGATTATGCGGAACTCTTCGCGAAGGGCCGCCGCCAGTCGGTGATGAAGGATGAGGATGCCGAGCCGAAGCAGATGCAGGGCTTCGGCCAGTCCGAACGCCGCGATGCGGAGCCTGCGGGATCGGACATGCCCGACATGCTCACCTTCGGCACCGGCGTCGTCGCCAGCTTCCTCGCCCGCGTGGCGCGCGAACCGGGGATCACGATCAAGCTGAAGCACCGGGTCACGGGCCTCAAGCATGACGGAGACGGGCGCGTGACCGGCGCGATCGCCACCACCGACGACGGCGAGGCGGAGTTTGACGGCCCCGTGGTCCTCGCCACCTCGACCTTCGACAACGACCCCGATCTGGTGCGCGAATTCGTCGGGCTGGAGCCGGATCAATGGGGCAGCGTCGGCCCCAAGACCCTGCGCGGCGACGGGATCAAGCTGGTGCGTCAGGTCGGCGGCGCGACCGTCAATCTGCCCCCCACCGCCCAGACCATGCAGCCGGGGTGGAAGTCGGACTATAACGAAGGCTTCTCCTACGGCCCCGACACCGCCATGCCGCACACCATGATCGTGAACCGCGCGGGCAAGCGGTATTGCGACGACAGCTATTGGCCCGACGTGGCCGACAAGACGATGAGCAACCGGGACGAAAACCTGCCCTTCTTCCTGATCTTCGACGAGCAGAGCCACCAGAAATACGGGCTGGGCATGACCCCGCCGGGCGAGCCCTATCCCGACGGCCTCGTGACCACGGCGGACACGCTGGCCGAACTGGCCGAAGCACTGGGGATCGACCCCGAGGGGCTCACGCAGACCGCCGAGACCTTCAACGGCTACGTCGCCGCCGATAACGATGCGGAGTTCGGGCGCGGCACCAAGGAATTCGTCCGCCGCTTCTATGGCGACCCCAACAACAAGCCGAACCCGGTGCTCGGCACCATCGAAAAGCCGCCCTTCCACGGCATGAAATTGCGCTTCGTCGCGGCCTCGGTCGGCAACAGCGGTATCCATGTGGATGGCGAGGGCCGGGTGCTGTCCGAGGACGGCAAACCCATTCCGGGCCTCCACGCCGTCGGCTCCTGCACCGCGCAGACGGTTTCCGGCACCGGCTATAACAGCGGGATCGCCTTGGGGCGTGGGCTGGCGATGGCCTACCTCGTGTCGCGCGACATCACGGGCGCGAACTGACCGCGCCGACCCGTGCCGGACGAACCGGCGCGGGTCACATCACGTCGAAGGGCAGCCGGTTGACCTGAGAATAGGTGAGATAGGCAAGCCCCGTGCCACCGATCCCCGTCACATGCGACAGGACCGGACCGTCCGCCGCCAGCAGCGCCTGCGCCGCCTCGGCCCCCTGCCCTTCCGGCGACAGTTCCACGAAGATGATCCAGTCGACGCCGCCCGGCTCGCTGTCCACCACCCGCTCGCCGTGACAGGGCGCGACCGCGCCGATCGCTTCGACCGCCGCCTGCACCTCGGCCTCGCCGACCGCGGTCAAGAGCACGATGATCCGGCGGTGTCCGATGGGCGGCGCGTCGTCCGCATGGGCCACCCAGTTCCCGATCCGCGCGCCCAGAAACCGCGCCTCGTCCTCTTTCAACTCGTCGCGCCGGGGCCATGTCTCGATGGTGTCGTGCAGCCGGTCGGGGTCCGCGAACATCACTTCGGGAATCCCCAGAAACCGATCCTCGGCCCCGCCGCCCTGCCACAGCGTCCGCATCACATGGTTCTGCACGTAATGGCTCAGACCCGGCAGGTCTTTGGCGATCTCGGCGTGCGGGCCGGACCAGTGCGCGTGAAACTCGGCCGGGGTCATCCCGTCCTTCGCGCCGATCAGCACGACCCGCTTGTTCGCTTTCGTCTCGCTCATGCGACCCCCGCTTGGTTCAGGATGCGGCGGGCAGCGGACATGACCGCCTCGCAGCGTTCGTAATGCGTGCCGTTCGGAAAGCGTGCCGGCTCCGTCGGCACCTCCACGTCGATGCGTACGTCGCCCGGCAGGGCTTGCAGGAACCCGATCAGATCGAACGCCCCCTCGCCGGGGATTTTGCGGTCGTTCACGGCTTCAAACAGCCACTCGTCCCGCGCCCGCTCCAGCGGCCCGTCGCACAGTTGCGCGTGACCGATGGGCACGGCGCAGGGCTGCGACATCGACCCTATTCCGCCCTCGTTGCGGTAGAAATGCAGCACGTCCGCGCTGATCGCCGTGGTCGCATCGACCCCGCTCAGAAAGTCGCACAACTGCGGATAGGTCGTGATTTTGCCGAAGGCGTGGAACTCCACATGCGGCGACATCCCATACGCCTCGGCCAAGGGCACGAACGCCGCCAGCGTGTCCTGCGCGCGGGAAAGATCGTCGTCCCCGATCACCACGGTCAGGCGCTTGGCCCCCAGCGTTCCGCCGACCTCCAGCCCGGTGCGCAGGTCGTCGGTGATCCCGTCCGGCCCCAGCCCGAACACCTCAAGGCTGTAGACCCCGACCCCCAGATCGTCGGCCTTCGCTTTCAGCGCCCGCGCCCGCTCGACGCTTTCCACGTAAGGCGCGCCGCTGTTCTTGCTGTGCTGGGCGAACAGCGTGACGGTCGGACAGTCCAGCTTCGCCGCGATCTCGACCATCTCTTCCGGCTGCGCCGTGATCGCCACGAGTTGGTGCAGGGAAAGCCGCTCCATCTCAGCCCGCCCGCGCAGGCAGCACCTGACGCGCCGCCCAGTCTTCGAGGCTGGTCATCTCCACCGGCAGCTCTTTCAGCACCGGCCCCATATCGACGAAAAACGGCCTGTCGTCCGGGTCGTTGTACCACGCGTATTTCTTGGTCATTTCGCGGGCGAGCACATCGGCGTCCAGCGTCGCGACACCCCGGAACACCTCGGCCATGATCTCTCCACAGGTCTCCAGCGGCATACTCTCGAACCGAAGCGGCATGTCCCAGACCTTGGACAGCCGCCGCGCCAGATCGGGACCGCGAATGGCCTCGGCCCCGCCCACGTCGAAAATCCGGCCCGCAAGCTCCGGCCGCTTTGCCGCCGCCACCATCAGCTTGCCCAGATCGGCATGGCTGATCCAGCACACGTCCAGCGTTTCGGCATGGGGATAATACAAAAGGTTGTCCCGCTCGATCGACGGCCAGGCCCAGCCTTGCAGCAGGTTGTCGATATAGACCACCGGCTGCATCGTGATGACCGGCGCACCGCTTTCCATCAGGATCTCGCGCATCTCAAGCCGCGCGTCCTGCGCGGCGATCCCCATCCGCTCCGCCGGGACCGGCATCGAGGTGTTGAAGACCAGCACCTTCAGGCTGTCCGACGCCGCCGCCGCCTCGGCGATCACGCGCACGGCCGCCAGCAGCGGCTCGGCCGCCTGAAACGACGTGGACGGCAGGTTCAGAAGCACCGCCTCGGCCCCCGCCATCGCGCGGCGCAGGCTGTCGTGGTCGCCGTAATCGGCGGCCAGCGGCGCGACCCCCTCGGGCAGATCGGCCCGCGTGGGGTTGCGCGAGATCGCGGTGACCTCGTGCCCCTGCGCTGCCGCCTCGCGCACCTGCGCGATCCCCTGATCCCCGGTCGCGGAAAACACGGCGATTTTCATATCGGCCTCCTTTCGCGCCCTCCGGCGCGGGTCAGTTCAAGAGGTTCGGAAGATACAGAACGATCCCCGGCATCAGCACCAGCAGCAACAGAACCACCATGTCCGCCCCGATGAACCGGGCCGTGCCACGGAAGATCTGCCCCAGTGACACTTTCCCCACGACCCCGTTCAGCACGAAGACGTTGAGCCCGATGGGTGGCGTGATCATGCCCACCTCCAGGAGCTTGGCGAGGAAGATGCCGAACCAGAGTTCATTGACCCCCAGCGTCGCCGCCACCGGCAGCACGATGGGCAGCGTGATGATCATTGCACCCGTGGGTTCGAGGAACATGCCCAAGATCAGATAGATGATGACGACGCCCGCAAGGAACAGGTAGGTCGACGAACTCATCGACGCGATCACGTCCGAGATGTAGCTGTCCACACCCGACAGCGCCACGAACCGCGCCAAGAGGTTGGCCCCGATCACGATGAACAGAAGCGCCGAGGTGGTGGTAAAGCTTTCCGCCACCGAGGTGATGAAGTTGCGCCAGGTGAGCTTGCGCTGCCCCGCCGCGATCAACACGCACAGCGCGGCCCCGACGGCCCCGGCCTCGGTCGGCGTGAACAGGCCCGCGAACAGGCCCCCGAACACGAGAAAGGCCAGAAGCAGCGCGGGCGCCACCTTGCGCAATTCGGTGAACTTCTCGCGCAGCGAATGCTTCTCGTCCGACCGCGGCGCGACCTCGGGCTTCAGCGTCGCCCAGCCGATCACCAGCACGACATAGGCGAAGGCCGAGAACAGGCCGACCCCTGCCCCGCCGAGGAACAGCTTGTTGATCGGCACCTCGGCGATGATGCCGTAGAGGATGAGCAGGATACTTGGTGGAATGAGCGCCCCGATAGTGCCCGCCGCCGCCACCGTCCCGGTGGCAAGGCGCGGATCGTATCCGTGCTTGAGCATTTCCGGCACCGCGATCCGGCCCATCGCCGCCGCCGTGGCGACCGACGACCCGGTGACCGCCGCGAACCCGGACGCGCCAAAGATACTGGCGACCGCAAGTCCGCCCGGTAATCGCGCGAGCCAGACCCTCGCGGCATCGAACAGCCCCGCCGTGATGCCGGAGTGATAGGCCAGATAGCCCATCAACAGGAACATCGGGATCGACGACAGCTCCCAGCTCGCCGCGAAATCGAAGGGGATGACCTTCAGCGCGCCGAAGGCCGGGCGCCAGCCGAACATGGCGTAGATGCCGGCGAAAGGAACGGTGAACAGCGCGATGGCGATCGGCACGCGCATGGCGATCAGGAACAGCAGGATGCCGATCCCGGCAAGGCCAATCTGAACGTCGGTCATTCGTCATACCCTCCGGTCGCGGTGAAGCCGGGAAACGGATGCCGCTTGTCTTCGAATGCAGTGCTGCGGGCGATGTAGGCGATGAACTTGAGCACGAAGAGCAGCGTGAGCAGCCCGTAACTCGCAGGGGCTGCGAACCGGACGGGCCAGATCGGCACCTTCATGTTGCGCTCCATCGCGAAAGACCCGGTGTGGAACTTGTCCACGGCCTCGACCCAGGTGGCATAGGTGAGCAGCGCACAGACCGCCGCGCTCAAAAGGAATATCCATCCCGCCAGATGTTTCTGGCCCCGCATCGGCAGGAACTGGGTCACCACGTCCGCCGCGACATGCTGGTTCAGCCGTTCGACATAGACCAACGGCAGGAACGTCACCATCGGCATGTAATACTTGGCGACCAGTGTCAGGGTCGCGGGCAGCGGTTTGTTGAAGAGCAACTCCATCACCACGTCGAGCGTGACCTGAACCATCATGATGACGATCGCAAAGGCGGCCAGAATGCTCAGGACAAGGGTGATGGCGTCGACGACTTTCAGCACGGATCTCATCTTGCCGGTTCGCCTCCGCCCCGTACCGGGATGCGGTCGGGGCCTGTTCTGGGGTTGGTCAGGGACGGGCCACCGATGGCGGCCCCTCCGGGTTTGAAGACGGCGGGCGCCCGGTCAGGCGCCCGCCCGCTTGGATCAATCCATGCCGTAGGAGGCGACGTCGACCTTCGACATGATTTCGTCGAGGTAAAGCTGGATGAACGGCTCCTGCTCCATCACGTCGATCTCGTTGGTCAGACCCTTCCACTTCTCGATCAGGGCCGTCACCGTCTCGATCTTCTCGTCCACGTTTTCGAGGCCATACTTCTCGTTGTATTCGGCGCGAACGACCTCAAGGTCCTGGGCGATGAATTCGGCGATCTTTTCCTGATCCTCGGCCGACGCCTCGTAGACGTTCTTGCCGGCGGCGCGGAACTCTTCGATGGCCGAGATGTTGCGCTCCTTGTTCAGGATCCAGCTCACGATCGGCTGAACGGCGGCGGCGGTCAGGATGCCGCGGCGGTTCTCTTCCGACAGACCCTGCCAGGTGTCACGGTTCATCGTGGTGGCGAGACCCGCGAACATGGACCCCATGATGCCGGTGGTGAAGTGATCCGCGATCTCGATGTAACGCAGGCCGACGAGGTTCTCACCCTGGTTGAACGAGCAGTCCACGTTGCCGGTCGACAGGGCGTCGTAGATTTCGTTGCCCGACAGCGCCACGCGCACGGCACCGAAGTAATCCGCGAAACGGCCCTGATCGGCGGCACCCGTGCGCACCTTCAGACCTTCGAGGTCGGCGATGGATTTCACCGGCTTGTTGCAGACCAGACCGTATTCAACGGCGGCCGCCCCGTTCAGATAGACCGAGTTCAGACCCTTGAGCTGCTCCTGACAGTCGGGGCAGTTCAGCATCACGTATTCCATCGACGCGCCGATGACCGCCGGGCCGGGCCACTTGGTGTCCGGGTCCGAGATCGCCAGAAGCGACAGGTCGGCGGGCAGGTTCATTTCCGAATATTCCGCCGGGAAATACGGGAACAGCGTGAACCCGCTGTCGGCCAGACCGTCGCGGATACCGCCCGACATCTCGGCAAGGCTGAGAAGCGACAGCGCGAACACCTTCATTTCGAGATCGGTGTTGGCTTCGATCGCCTCGCCGAACGCCACGGCGGCGTCGTAGTTGTAGCTGGTTTCCGGCAGGCCGACGGCATGGCGCAACGTCTGCGCCTGTGCCCCGCCCACGGTCAGCGCACCCAGCGCGAGACCCGCGACCGCGGCGCCCTTGAGCCCGGAAAACCCTTTGAAGTCCTGAATGAGTGTCATGTCGTCCTCCCAATGTGTCGGACCTTCGCCCGACCGACCTTCGTTATGTCACGCGGCAGGTCTCCTCCACCCGCCACAACGACCTTGACCGCTTCGGGCGCCAGTCGTCTGCCCCGATAGCATTACCGAAACTTTCCATTGTGTATATATAAATCTCTTCCATATGCACAATCTGGTGCGATTTTGGTGTTTTTGGGGGGCCTGCGGCGGATCGACGGCCCCGCAACGCGCGAAAAAATCGCGACGGACGGGCACCGAGATTCGCTCAGAATCACTTTGAAAAGCGCCATTAGCGCGAAACGGCCCGTGACCGCATCCCGAGTTTCGCGCATTTCGGGAGCTGTGCAAAGTGTAGACAGACTCCCATTCCAAAAATACACATGAGCGGGATAATTACACACGCAGGGCGCGGCTCGGTCTCGGTTCGGGGCATCGTGGCACCCCCTGAAAGACCCGAAAAGGCCCGCTCATGACCGCCCGTTTCCCCCACCTGTTCGCCCCACTCAGTATCCGCGACATGGCGCTGCGAAATCGCATCATGGCCCCGCCCCACGGCCGCATCATCGCCGATCCGCAGGTGTCCGAGCGGGAATACGACAAATATGCCGCCTACTGGCTCACCCGCGCGCGCGCCGGGCTGGGCTGGATGGACGGGGTAAACGCCTTCATCGACAACGGGATGCTGCCGCAGGGCCTGCGCCTCTCCGGTCTCGGCGCGGTCAAGCGCGGCACCATGCGCAAGCCCAACTTCCGCGACGTGTTCGCGCGGTTCGCCGACGACATGCACGCCGAAGGCACCGCCGTCACCGCCCAGATCATCATGCAGGGCGCGCAGCCGCACTCGGCCTCGGGCGTGCTCGCCAACTACACCAACAACCAGCCCACCCACATCCTGACCTATGACGAGATCCAGCGCACCATCGACGAATACGCCTTCACGGCGGCCGAGGCCGAGGCGGCTGGCTTCGACGGCGTGGAAATGCACGCGAACCACGAAGACGTCATGCAGCTTTTCATCTCGCCCTACACCAACCGGCGCACCGATGCCTACGGCGGCGACTTCGACGCCCGCCTGCGCTTCCCCATGGAAGCCTTCGCCGCCATGCGCGCCGTCACCGGCCCCGGCTTCGTCATCGGAATGCGCTTCAACATGGACGAGTTTTTCGAGGGCGGCTACGACCTCGCCGAAGGCATCCGCATCGCGCAGGCGTTTGAGGCGTCGGGGCATATCGACTACCTCCATTGCGTGATCGGCAACAACTGGGGCGCCCCCAGTTATGTCCAGCCGCACGTCTTCGGACGCGCCCAGTGGGCCGACATGGCGGGCAGGTTCCGCGCGGCGCTGTCGATCCCCGTCATCTACGGTGGCCGCGTCAGCGACCCCGAGGCGGGCGAAGCCGTGCTTGCCGAGGGTCACGCCGATGTCGTCTCCATCGCCCGCGCGTTCTTCGCCGACGAGGATTTCGTCGCCAAGGCCCGCGCCGGCGCCGCCCACACCATCCGCCCCTGCATCGGCTGCAACGATTGCCTGCACGCCGCCGCCATCGACGGCCTGCCCTTCGGCTGTTCCGTGAACCCCCGCGCGGGGCGCGAGGCCGAGCCGGCACCCGCACCGGTCCCGTCACCGCGCCGCGTCACCGTTGTCGGCGGCGGCCCGGCGGGGATGGAGGCCGCCGCCGTCGCCGCCGAGCGCGGGCATCGCGTCACACTCTGGGACCGCGCGCCCCAGCTTGGCGGCCTCATGCGCGTCGCGGGCGCGGTGCCTGAAAACGCGGCCTACCTCGCCTTCATCGAGCACCAGACCGCGCGCCTCACCGAAGCGGGCGTGACCCTGAAACTGGGGGAGGAGGCGACGGCGGACACCATCCTCGCGGACGCGCCCGATGTGGTCCTGCTCGCGACCGGCACCCGGCCCCGCAGCCTCGATGCCCCCGGCGTCGATGCACCCTTCGTGGTCGAGGCGCGCGACGTGCTGATGGGCACCGCCGATGTGGGCCGGAACGTCGTCGTCATCGCGCGCGAAGATCACATGCAGCCCCTGACCGTGACCAGCGCGCTTCTCGAACGCGGCTGCTCGGTCAGGGTCATCTATCAGACACCGGGCGTCGCGCCCGGCGTCGGCAAGTATTCCATCGGTGGCATTCTGGGCAAACTCACAGGACAGGGCGCGACATTCACCGTTATGACCCGCGTGGCCGGGATCGCTCCCGACAAAATCACCCTGAAATGTGTCTATTCCGGCATGGAAAGCGAAATGACGGATTTCGACACCGTGGTTCTGGCCTGCGGCGGCACCCCCGATGCCGGGCTCTATGACGCCCTGAAAGGCAAAGGCCCCGAGGTGCAGATCTTCGGCGATGCCTATGTGCCGAACCGCATCCTGCACGCCACGCGACAGGCCTATGAAAACGCCTGCCTGATCTGAGGCTACACCGCGTCCTCCTCGAAGGCGCCCGGCACGAGTTCCTCCCAGAACGCCGCGATCCGTTCGGCGTTCAGCGCGCTCATCCAGCCGTGCCGCTCGAAATCGTCGCGCGCCGCACCGTCGAGCCGCGACAGGAACATGCGCTTGTCCGCATCCCGCTGCGTCGGCGTGCGCCCCTCGACCAAGGCCTTGATCCGGGCCAGCCGCCGTGCCCGCTCGCTCGACGGGGCTGGGGTCGCGGCCCCCTGCCCTTCTCCGCCGTAATCCGCCTTCAGCGCCGCCGACAGATACCGCACCGGGTCGCGCACCCCGTCCTGCCCGGCGACGTAATCGACCTTGCGCGTCACATAGGCCTCGCCATGTTCCGCGATCCACTGGCGCGCCAGCCGGTCGCTCACCCCAAGGTCGCGCAACCGTCGATAGACCGGGCCATTGCGGATGCCCTCGCCGTCGTCAAGATCGAGGATCGCGAGCTGCGGGTTCTCTTCGATCAGGAACCGAATATCGGTGACCTGCCGCCCCATCTTCTTCACCTCCGGCGTGACGATGATGTTCGACGTCTTGTTCACCTCGGCCACCGCCGGCTTGATGATCTTCGCGTTCAGGTGCTTGTAGCTTTCATAATACGCGCTGTCGGCCACCCCCATGAGCCGCCGGAACAGGTCGAGCGACCACCACCCCGTGCTCCCCGTCCGCACGAAGCGGTAACAGTTCTCATAAAGCGCCAGCGCGTGACCCGATGTGAAACGCCGCTGGATGTTCAGGTTGATGAGCGCAAAAACTTTCGGGTCGTGCAGCTTCTCGGCCAGCGCGTCGGAATAGGCGTATTCGCAGATCCCGCCCTTGAGCTTGGCATAGGACAAAAGCGAGGACACGCCCCACTCCTGCCGCCCCTGCTCGTCCAGCATGTCCCATTCCGCCACCGTCTCGGCCAGCCCGCGCAGGCTGTCCTTGAGCGTGTCGAAATCGTTGGAGTTGTAGCCGATCATCATGCACAGCGTGCGCGCGTCGATCTGGTGGCGGCGGCTGGTGGTCAGCGTGTCATAGGCGTTGAGCAGCAGCACATTGCTCAATTTCCGCTGTAATAGAGTCAGTTTTCCCGACACGTGAATGGCCGCCACGTGTTTCTTCACGGCCCCGCGTCTAAGGGAACCGGTCAGCCGATCCCGCGCAATCTCGTCCATACTGTCACCTGCTCGTTCTTTTTCTTCAGTCTCCGCGATAAGGCACCCGCGATCAAGTCTGCTCTTGGCACCTATGCGCCCGTCCCGTATCCGGGTTCCTGACGGATCGAGCCACGGGCGAAAGGGACCCGCCTACGGGACGGGGCTGTGGACAAGTCCGGGCGCGCGAGTCGGAAAAGGCCCTAATACGGCAGAAAACCCTTGTTTCCGAACGAATCGCCGCTCTTGCCCTGCGAATCGGAGTCCCTCCTCCCGTATCCGGGTGCCTTTCATCCCGACCTCAGGCGCCCTTCGACCCGTATTCAGGTCCGCTTTTGGCCGTAAAGCATTGGAAAGTCGATATTTTATTCGGTCAAAGTCTTTAAAGTCCTGAAAGAAAACTTAAACGGGCGGTCTGTGCTTTCTAAATTCTTCAGGATTTTTCGATGCACAATCCAAACCGATTCACTTGTGCCCCGGCATGTGCGATAGTTTCCACGATATCGCAGGAAATAGCGAACATTGAGAGGCACTCATGGCACCAAAATCTCCGGGCAAACAGGATCTCCCCCCCTACTTCAACATCGATCCGGGTTTCGCCGCGAAACGTCTGGCCGATCCTATCGAGACGTCCCGATTCGCAAAAGCCGCCGCCTTCGCCATGCGCGGCCGCGACGACCTCGCCAAACGCGGCTATGCGCCCGACGGCAACAAACGGCTCCGCAAGTTCTCGATCTGGGAAATCACCCGCTACCTGATCCCCGTCGCCGCCGCCCACCTGCGGCGTGTGCTGAAGGCCAACCCCGATCTCCCGCAGGGCGAGGGCGAAGCGGGCGCGAAGTGGTTCACGCTGGAAGAGGTGATGGAGATTCGCGACCACTTCGCCACCGAAGGCGCTTCCGGCAAAGCTTACAAATCGTGGCGGCCCGAGGGGCTTCCGGCCAAGGTTGTGGCGGTCGCGAATTTCAAGGGCGGCGTCGGCAAGACCTCGACCGCCGCCCATCTCGCGATGAGCGCGGCGCTGGATGGCTACAAGGTGCTTGTGATCGACCTCGACAGCCAGGGGTCGATGACCTCGATCCTCGGCGGCAAGGTCGAGGACGAATGGATGACCGCCTTCCCCCTGATCGCGCGCGATTTCGCCAAGACGCTGGCCGCCGAGAACGAGGTGCGCGAACGCTCCGGGCAGGCCCCCTACCCGTTCGACGAAAGCCTGACCGAAGCGATGCAGGTTTCGCCGCGAAACCTCGTCCAGAAAACGCACTGGCCCAACATCGACCTGATCGGCGCGCAGCTGAACCTTTACTGGGCCGAATTCCAGGTGCCCGTCTGGCGGATGCAGGTCCGGTCCTGGGCGCTGTGGGATGCGCTCCAGAACGCGCTGGAGGATGGGGGGCTGCTGGATGAATATGACATCATCCTCCTCGATACGCCCCCTGCCCTAGGATACCTCACCATCAACGCGCTGGCCGCCGCCGATATTTTGCTCGTGCCTCTGGGGGCATCGTTCCTCGAATTCGATTCGACGGGTCGGTTCTTCGACATGATCTATTCCACCTTCGCCTCGATCGAGGAGGGCGAGAACCGGGTCAGGCGGCGCGACAACCTGCCGGAAATGCAGTTCGAATGGGATGCCGTCCGGGCGATCATCACCCGGTTCGACGCCGGACAGCAGGCCGATCTGGCGAACGTGATCCAGGCTTATTTCGGCGACTTCATGACCGCCTACCGGCAGGAGCTGACCGCCATGGTCGGACAGGCGGGCGAGCAGGTATCGGGGATATACGAGACCGATTACCGCGACTTTAACCGAGAGACCTATGTCCGTGGGCGCGAGACGTTCGACGGCACATGGGCCGAGGTCAAATCGCTGATCCTCGGGTCGTGGTGGCGCGATCAACAGATGGAAAACGCGGAAAGCGAGGAGGCGTGATAGATGGCCAAGCGACGTAAACTCGAAGCGCCGAGCGCCGATGATCTGACCCGGCTCGAAGCGGAGTTCCAGCGCGACACACCGCTCAAGGGGCCGATGTCGGCCCCCATCGCGCAGGTGGCCGCCGACACGGCGCAGGCCGCCGATCTGCGCTCGACCGAGGAGCGGGCGGAAGCCGCGCGCAACCGGACCGATGCGGAGCGGCTGCGCGAGGCCGAGGAGGCGGGGCGGCTGATCGTGGAAATCCCGCTCGACGAGATCGACGAGATGGCCGTGATCCGCGACCGCATGTCGATGGATGCCGAGGAGTTGGAGGAACTCAAAAGGTCCATCGCATCGCATGGTCTGCGCCTGCCGATCGAAGTGTTCGAGCGGTCCGAGCCGGGCGGCGAAAAGCGGTATGGTCTGTTGTCGGGCTACCGCCGGTTCATGGCCATGCGCAGCCTGCGGCAATTGTGGAGCGGGGACCGCTACGGCGCGATCCGGGCCGTGGTGCGCGACCCCGGCGCGATGGGCGGCACCTTCGTGGCGATGGTCGAAGAGAACGAGGTGCGCGCCGATCTGAGCCATTTCGAACGCGGGCGCATTTCGGTGCTGGCCGCGCAGGAGGGCGCGTTCGTCAACACCGAGGCGGCGGTCGATGCGCTTTTCGCGACGGGGTCCAAGGCCAAGCGGTCGAAGATCCGGTCCTTCGCGCTGATCTTCGAGGAGTTGGGCGACATGCTCGTCTTTCCCGAAAGCCTGCGCGAAAAGGACGGGCTGAAACTCGCCTCGGCGCTTCGGTCGGGGGGCGAGGCGGCGCTGCGCGATGCGCTGGCGCAGGCGGCGCCCGACACGCCAGAGGACGAGCTTCAGGTGATCCTGTCGACCATCGAGGCGATGACCCCGGCGACCGTCGATCCGTCGCGCGGCGGGCGGCCCAAGCGGAGCACGACGCGCAGCCGCACGACGGATGCCGGGGTGCGGGTCGAGGTCGAGCAGGACGGCTCCGACTGGGTGCTGCGGCTGTCGGGCGAGCGGGTCAACGGCGAGTTGATGCGCACCATCGCACAGGAGGTCGAGGGGCTACTGTCACGCGCCTGACAGGTTTCGCGGCGAAACCAAAGGTTAACGAAGAGGGCCCGCATCGCGCGGGCCTTTTTTGGTTTCTCAAACCTGCTGTCTGGGTGAGGGTCACGAGGAAGCGGGCCGGGCGGCCGCGAGTCCGGGCCGTCCGGACAGCTAAGCGTATCGGACCCGGAAGCTCGGTCCGGCAGGGCGCTTTCGGGGGGGGGCGTTGTCATGGTCTGGGGCGTCTTAGCGGGGCGCCTGAAAACGCAGACTTATCGGGCGTGACGCGATCCGGTAGGGTGGGGCGCTTTGCTTGCCATTTTGTAGGGAAAAGCGCCGCAGTGATCGAGTTTTGGGCGGTAGAAGCCGACTGACTCGGTCCTTACGTGGACACTGGCACCCTGCAACCCGTCGCGGGACAAGTCACCCAGAAACGTGTCGAAGCCCCTGAGATTGTTGCCGTTTTGGTCAAGCGCAGGTCTAACACGGCGGCGGCGTGTGTTGCGCCTCTCCGGTAGCGGGCGCCATCCGTTTCCAAATCGCCTTGTGTTGACCTCAGCAGAAGGGCAGGGGGGTGAAGCGAGGGCAGGGGTGAGGCAGTTTGAGGTATAGAATTGACGTCTATGCCTCAAAAATGGTTATTTGATGAGTTATAGGCAAGGACGCTGTCACTCATGGCATGGAACTGGCAGATACCCGGTTGGCCGGACTTCCGGTATGAACCGGAGGCATTGGCACCGCTCGAACAGCGCTTTCTGCTGTCTTCGGGTGAAGTGCTGGGTGCCGTGCATCATGTGACCCCGTCCGAGCGCGATCAGCTTCGCATCGACCTCTTGAGCGATGAGGCGATGAAGACCAGTGCCATCGAGGGCGAGATGCTGGATCGGCGCAGCGTGCAATCCTCGCTCCGTCGGCACCTTGGACTGGAACCGGGCAGCTATCCGGGCAAACCGCGTGAACAGGGTGTGGCCGAGATGATGGTCGACGTCTATTCGACGTTTTCGGAGACCCTTGAGCACGCGACGCTTTTTCGGTGGCATGAGATGCTGCTGGCCTTCGACAAGCGGCTCGAGGTCATTGGATCATACCGGCAGCACGCAGAGGCCATGCAGATCGTCTCGGGCCGGCCTGATCGTCCGGTCGTGCATTTCGAGGCCTTGCCATCCGCGCAGGTTCCGGCGGAAATGGACAGGTATGTCGAATGGTTCAACCGGACCGGGCCGGATGCCGAAGCGCCGTTGCCGGCGTTGACGCGGGCGGGGCTCAGTCATCTCTATTTCGAGAGCATTCACCCGTTCGAGGACGGGAACGGGCGATTGGGTCGTGCCCTTGCCGAAAAGTCTTTGGCGCAGAACATCGGGCAGCCGAGCCTCATCGCGCTTGCCTTCACCATCGAGCGACAGCGGAAGGCGTATTACGATCAGCTTGAACGCCATCAGCGGACACTGGACGTCACGCCTTGGCTGGTCTGGTTCGCCGAGGCCGTTCTGGCCGCGCAGCAGGTCACGTTGGACCGCGTGGGCTTTTTCATCGCCAAGGCGCATTTCTATGACCGGCACCGCGACAGGCTGAACGAACGGCAGACGAAGGCGATCGAGCGGATGTTTCGCGAAGGGCCGGATGGATTCGAGGGCGGTTTGAGCGCGGAGAACTATCTTTCGATCACCGGAACCTCGCGTGCAACGGCGACGAGGGATCTGCAAAATCTGGTCGAGATCGGCGCCCTCACGCGCACGGGGGAACGGCGATACACGCGATACTGGCTGAACCTGGACCGGCCGCAAAGGCAGACTTGAATTCTGAATATAGATAAAACCAATGAGTCCAAGTGCGAGGATGCTGCGATCCAGTGAGGCCTAAGCGCAGTAGAGACCGAACATGAACAATGAAGAAAACGGGCCCTTGGACAATACAGCCAAGTTGCGTCAGGTCGGGGGCACGGGCGGCGGGCTGACGTTTCGACGGCTTCAGATCTTCTGGGCGGTCGCGAACGCGTCGAGCCTGACGCGGGCGAGCAAGCAGATCGGGCTGGCGCAGCCGACGGTGTCACAGCAGATCGCCTCGCTCGAGGACATCGTCGGGATGCCGCTTTTCGAGCGCCGGTCCAATTCTCTCGAGCTGACCGAGGCCGGGCGGCAGTTGATGCGCCATGTGCAGAAAGTCCTCGAGAGTATGCAGTCGCTGGAGGACGGGCTGGGCGCCATCGGGGATGGGTCGCGCCGGACGCTGCGCCTTGCGGGTCTGAATTCGATTCTCAGGGTACTGGTGCCGACCGCCATGGAAGCCCTGCACAAGAAGTTCTCGGAAATCGACTATGACATCCACGAAAGCGCGCCCGCGGAAGTCATCGAGATGCTCTATGCGCGGCGGATCAACCTTGGCCTGATCTCGTCGAATTCCATCGCGCCGGCCAGTGCCGGGTTCGAGCAGATTCACATTTGCACCGACCCATATGTTCTGGCCGTGCCCAGCGACCTCGACCTGTCGGGTGTGACCGACCCGTCGCGCGATCTTTCCGCGAAGGATCAAGACGTCCTGTTCCGGTCGATCCAGTTCGCCTTCGGAACGCAGCACAGCCGTCGGGTGCAGGCTTGGTATGACGGGCTGATGCCGGGAAACCGGCCCTTCGCACAGGCGCGGAGCTTCGAGGTCGCCATCGGCATGGTGCGGGCCGGGCTGGGCATCTGTCTGGCGCCCGCGATGTCCTGTGTCGTGGGCGATCGCGTGATCGACGGTGTCCGGCTTTACCGCGTCGATTTCCCGGCACGTGACGTGGTCGCGCTGCTGCCGAAACAGTATCTGCGGCAGGAGCTTTATTCCTGCCTGATCGACGAGCTTGGAGCGGCCGGGCGCACCTATGCGCCGCCGCCCGCCAGCGAAACGCCGCCCTTTCTGCTCAAGCCCACGCCCGAGTTCGGCCCGGCGTCGTAGCCGCGTCCATACGCGCACGAATGGCTCTATGGATGCCATAGATTGCCGGATCGGGGGGGCCATTTCTAGGCTCGCAGGGCAGCAATTCCGCTGTTCAAAAGCTAGAAAGGGAGGTCCACATGGCTTGGGATGCACCGAAGGTTCGCGAGATTCCGGTCGGCATGGAAATCAACATGTACGCCTGCGCGAAGCAGAAGTAATCGATGACCCCTCCATCCGAATTCGCGCCCGCCAAGCAGGGTTCACTAAGCCTGATCGTGCTTGGTGGCGCGGCGGGTGGAGGGGTTCCGCAGTGGAACTGCAACTGCGCGTCGTGTCAGGCCGCGCGGCGCGATCCATCGCTGGCGGACGGGCAGGCATCGCTTGCCTTCAGCGCGGACGGCGAGAACTGGTTTCTCGTGAATGCGTCGCCTGACCTGCGCCAGCAGATCAATGACATACCCGAACTGCATCCGCGCAATGGAAAGCTTCGCGACAGCCCGATTGCGGGTGTCCTGCTCGCCAATGGCGAGGTCGATGCCCTCG
>NZ_SWKQ01000015.1:0-198268 GCF_005871115.1 Maritimibacter alexandrii | reverse complement strand
CTTGTATCCTAAATTAGGGTACAGTATCCTAATTAAAGGTACAATGCCACAAATAGAGGTACAAGCAGCCATTGAAAAGTCAGGGAAAAATTAGCCTCTATTCTCTTTAATTAGGGCACAACGACACTCCTCCCGCCGACTCGCATCAATATTATTGAAACTATATGGGTATAGCTGCTATACCTGTCAAGAACCGATAGGGGTATACCATGACAGACGATGTGCCATCTCCCGGCCGCAACCTCGCTCCTAGGTTTGAATTCATCGAGTGGCGGCTCTTTTGGGAAGGTCACCTAAACAGAAGCGATCTTGAGGACCGCTTCGGTATCTCCACCCCACAAGCATCAGTGGATTTGCGAAACTACCGCGAAGTCGCAGGTGAGAACATCGCCTACAATGCGACAGAGAAGCGTTTCGTCGCGACCAAACCGATGAAGCCGCGCTTCCTGAAGGTCTCGGCCAACCGCCTCCTTTTGCAGCTGCGGGCCTTGGTCAATGGCGTCGTAAAACGCGACGACCTACCGTTCAGCCAATTGCCCAGTGTGGATGTTGCTCCCGAAATTGTTCGCGATGTGCGAGCCGCTGTTCTTCAGAGAATCCTGACGGCCATTCGGTCGAAGAAGGCCGTCTCCATCCACTACCGATCCCTGACAAGCACGCGGTGGCGCGATATCGCGCCCCACGCCTTGGCCTTTGACGGTCATCGTTGGCACGCGCGCGCATATTGCTGCGAGCGTAAGGAGTTTCGCGATTTCGTCCTGACGCGCATCGAGCGTCTGGGAAAACTGAGTCCAGCGTCCTTCGACCCGGAGAATGACCTTGCTTGGCAAAACAAGATAGAACTTCTGTTGTGCCCGCATCCGGGCCTGAGCGAGGCACAGAGCGAAGCGATCCAGTGCGACTACGATATGCGTGATGGGGTGCGGAGGATCGAGATGCGCCTGTCTTTGGCATACTATTTCATCAAGCGCTTGAACCTTGACATAGATGTCCTTGAACCGGCGCGCGCACAGATCCGTCTAGCAAACCTCGATGAGGTGGAGTCCGCGATCGTCGAGGCATGTGAGAACTCCAAAAAGCTTTGCGCAACGGCCTGAGGATGTCGTCGGAGAACTGGTGACGCATTGGCCCCTAGGCGCGACTATTCTCCGACTTTCAACGCCGGTTCCTTGTCTGGCACATCGGTGGCGACCAGTTCCAGCTCCGGCAAGTCCCGCAGGCTCTGCAGATCGAACGTCACCAGAAACGTCTCGGTCGTCACGAAAGTATGCGGCGCCCCCGGCCGCGGCGACCGCGGGCCGCTCGCGATCAGGTCCTTGTAGCGCAGCCGGGCCAGCAGATCGCGGCTGACCTCCTTGCCGAAGATGTCGGCCAGACCTGCCCGGTCGATCGGCTGGTGATAGGCGATTGCACAAAGCACCCCCATCTCCAACTCGGTGAAGGCGAGCGACTGCTCGCCCAGATCAGCGGCGGCCTTGATGGCATCTGCAAACTGCGTCTTGGTGCGGAACATCCAGCCGCCGGTCACTTGGGCCAGTTCGTAAGGACGACCCGTCAGCTCGGCCTGGATGTCCTCGATCAGCATCTCCACCGAAACCCCTTGCCCCACCAGTCGCGCCAGGTCTTCTCGGCCGACCGGCGACGCGCTGGCGAACAGCACTGCCTCGATCCGGCCCATCCATTCCCGCCAGCGCATCTCCGGCGGCAGGTCCTCCAGCTCCCGGTCAAACACGCCATCGCGTGCCGAGGCCGCCTGCCCCTTTGCGGCCTTTGGTTTTGAGATCGCCGTCATGATGCGACCCCGTAGAGCCGGAAGGTCGACCGTCCGGTCAGTTCCCGTGCCACGCCCAACTCAACAAGCCGGTCGCAAAACCGCCGCGACGCGCGATCGGTCATAGGGATCATGGTGCCGTGAATGCGCGGGGACAGCATCGAGGCCGGGGCCACGGCATCCTCACTCAGAAATACGTCGACCGCCGCGTCAGATCCTTTCGCCCTTAGCTTCGGGGCGACGGCGCGAAGGGCCGCAGCGCACCGAGCCAGGTCCCGCGTCAATCGGATCGACTCTTCGACGGACTCGAGGATCCGCACCTCGACTGCCAGATCGGCCCCCTGCCCTTCTGCGGTCAGGTCGCGCAGAGCCGCCTTTGTCAAACGCTGCGCAGTCACGGGCAGCACTTGCTTCCAGTTCAGCGCCCGCGCAAGGACGACGTCCGAGAGCAGGCAGGCGGTGCGCTCTGCCCGGTCGTCGGCCTCGAGCACAGCGCGCAGGGCGGCGACGCAACCCGACAACGGACCATGGGCCCGTGCGCGTTCCAGTCCCACGTGGAGCCAAGCGCCCACCTCGCCCGTCCGGCCTGCCCGCAGCCGGACACCTTCGCGCCAGAAGGCCAGCAGATCGCCATCCGGGCCCCTCGCCTCGCCCGGCGGCGTCAGATGGAAAGCGTCGCGGATGTCCGCCTCCCGCGCCAGCCGTCCTTCCAGTTTCGAGGTGGCGGTTGCGGCGCTCAGGGCCAGACGGTTGGCCAGCAGCTTCAGCGGCACGCCATGCCTGGGATCACCGATCAGCTGATCGAGCACCGTGAAGGCCGCCCCCGACCGAAAGGCCACATCCTCAACGGTTTCGGCACGTCCGGAGGTGACCCAGGCGGGAAGCCGCGGTAGGGTGCTCAGGTCGTCAGAGATGGTAGCGGGCTGATATGTCATGCCACAACCCTAATCTCCCACGGCGCTTTCGTCCATAATATGGTGCACAAACCGCCCCGCCTTGCCGTTCTCCGACACGTCCAATAAGTTTGCCTTATCGGACGTAAAAGAGTAGACTGGAAAGCAGTTCAATTTCATCGCCGGATTCAATGAAAAAATGCCCTCAGAGACCGAGAAATCGACGTCAGCACCCTCTGATAAGCTGGATGATGCTCGCGTCGACGAGAGAGAGGAAGAGGACAGCGATGGCATCGCCCTGCCCTCCCATGTCGCGGGATCCGGAACGCTCTATCGACTGGTGGACACCGCGCGCGACTATGCACGCGCGGCAATTTCGGACAACACGCTGAAGGCCTACGCGAAGGATTGGGCGCACTTTTCACGCTGGTGCCGGATGAAGGGTGCCGAGCCGCTGCCACCATCACCCGAGATGATCGGGCTTTATCTCGCCGACCTTGCGTCCGGGTCGGGCCCCTCCCCAGCTCTCTCGGTCAGCACAATAGACCGGCGCCTCTCGGGCCTCGCCTGGAACTACGCGCAGCGGGGGTTCACCCTCGATCGCAGGAACCGGCACATCGCCACGGTGCTGGCCGGGATCAAGCGAAAGCACGCACGCCCGCCGGTGCAGAAGGAAGCGATCTTGGCCGAGGACATCCTAGCGATGGTCGCCACCCTTCCTTTCGACCTGCGCGGGCTGCGAGATCGCGCGATCCTGCTCGTGGGCTATGCAGGAGGTCTGCGCCGGTCAGAAATCGTCAGCCTCGACGTGCACAAAGACGACACACCCGACTCCGGCGGTTGGATCGAGGTTTTCGACAAGGGCGCCCTTCTGACAATTCGCTCAAAGACCGGCTGGCGCGAGGTCGAGATCGGCCGAGGGTCCAGGGATCAGACCTGCCCCGTGCACGCGCTCAAACAATGGTTGGACTTCGCGAAGATCGACTTCGGGCCGGTCTTCGTCGGCACCTCACGCGATGGCAAGCGCGCCCTCGATGCCCGGCTCAACGACAAGCATGTTGCGCGGCTGATCAAGCGCACGGTTCGGGACGCCGGCATCCGATCTGAGCTGCCCGAGCGGGAGCGCCTGTCGCTGTTCTCCGGCCACTCTCTGCGCGCTGGCCTCGCCAGTTCGGCCGAAGTTGACGAGCGCTACGTCCAGAAGCACCTCGGACATGCCTCGGCTGAGATGACCCGCCGCTACCAGCGCCGCCGCGATCGGTTCCGGGTGAATTTGACCAAAGCTGCTGGGTTGTAGTCATCCGAATCGGCATCGATGCCTCATCGCTTGGCACATCGGTGGCAAGGTCGACATCTTCAGTCTGCTCCACGTCGGAAACGGGTTCAGGCGCCCCCTGCCCTTCCGCACCGTCGAGTGCTGCAAGATCGTGACGGCGAAGAACCTCCGGCAACCGGCCTGTGCCTGTCAGCAAACGCTCGGCTTCGGTCACCATCTCGCCCATCTTGAGATGATCAAGGAGTTGCGCCGTCCCCTCCCCTTTCGCCTCGCGCACGGCGTCGAGGATCCGGGCCTTGGGCACACGGTTCAGGTAGGTATCTGCCGTCGGCTCCCAACCCGCCTCGACCATGTCCACATCGACCGCCTGTGCGACCAAGTCGGACGGGGTCATCCGCTTGGTCAAACCGCTGGCGGAGATACCAGCACCATAGGGGTTCACCTTCTCGTGGAGCGCGTTGATCCCGAAGCTGAGGCAATGCGCGAGCAGCGACAGCCGGCTCCCTTGATCAAGGGAGGTCAAGTAGTCCCAGAGCGCGGCATCGTCGCCGAGCGGCAAGTCGGCCTCCCATTCCGCGTGGCGATCGTCCACCAGCTTGGCCAACACGCTGTCCTTCAGATCGCTCGCCTGCGCCGACATGTAGACGTGACGGACAGAGGCCTCGAGACAGCTGCCGGCCGAACTGGGCGTCCGGAAAGTGTCGTTGACGAGCTTCAGAAGCAGTAGCGTCAGGGCGACATCAGCAGAACGCCCGACAGCTTCGCGCAAGGCAAGGGTGCGTTGCGCCGTCAACTCCATAATCAGCCGCTCGGGCAAGGGCTTCAACGCACCATCTTCCTCGTCGTCGCGCATGTTCGCGCCAAGCACTTGACCGGCAGAGGTGATCACCGTGCCATGGCCGATACCATCCACTTTGCTCCCCGTTGAAAGCTCAACGCCCTGCCCGTCTGCCGCCTGTTCACCGCTGTGGACGTCGGCATCGTGCCGAGGTTCATCCTCGGGCCGGACAAAGCCCCGATAAACTGCAAGCTCGTCATAGCGATCAAGCGTCACGAAGGCCCCTGCCGGTGCGATTTCTTCCGCGTCGAAGATCAGCGGCCGGGTCTCGAGCTTCTCCATCTCGCCAAGACGCTCGTCGATCTCGTCGGGGAATTCATCCTGTCCCTCGTATTCCTCCTCGAGCGCCCGGTACCTGGCAAGCAGCTTGGCATGGGCCGCGCCTTTGTCATCCGTCATTGGCGCCGGGTCTCCACTCAGCCTCCGCAGGCCGTGGCTGTAGCCATAGGGCAGATCGAGCGAGACCTCGATCCATTTCCAACCTTCAGTCGCGATGGCTTCGGCTTTAGCCTGAATCTTCTCGCTGACCAGACGATCGAGCAGGGCAGGGTCTTCCAGCCAGCCGCCATCGTCGCCCTGGAAGAGGTCATGCAACTTGGTGCCGCCAGCAAACTCATAGGACTCAATACCCACAAAGGCGGCACGACGGTTTGAGGCGCGGACCGAGGATTTCGACAGCATGTGCCGGACCTTATAGGGTTCCATGTTCCAGGACGACCGGATCGCCTCCCAGACCTGCACATGGTGCTCGTGATCCAGGTTGATCGTGAAGGCCGTCAGCTGGTCCAGCGTCATCTCGTCCTCGGTGTAAAATTCGAGCAGGGCAGGGGTCACGGCGGCGAGTTTCAGGCGCTGTTTCACCACCTGCGGCATGACGAAGAAGGCGGCTGCGATCCCTTCATCGCCTTGACCCTTCTCCCGCAGCGCGACGAAGACGCGGAAATGATCGAGCGGATGCAGAGCCGCGCGCAGCATGTCCTCAGTGAGAGAGTCATCCTCGCGAGGATCGCGGACGTGGCATCTTGCAGGATACTGGGAAGGGGCGACGTCGTGGCCAAGCGCTTCTGCTTCACGAGGAGTGACAGCGCCTGGAAGCGCCGACCGCCAGCGGGGATTTCGAACTTACCGGTTTCAGAACCATCACCCGTCAGAACGGGCAGGAAATTCAGGCTCTGCAGCAGTCTGCGGCGAGCGATGTCGTCGGTCGATTCCTCGACCGAGATGCCGGCCTTGATGTGCCGAACGTTAGACTGGCTCAGCACGAGCTTGTTGAAAGGAATGTCCCGGGACGGGGTGACGTTCTGGGCAGATTTCGCCATCAGATCTTCTCCACAATGGGCGCCGGAAGCCACTCTCCCGAACTCACTTCCCGTCACCCCTTTCACAGCCCCTCTCTACCTCTCAGCACGTCCACCGCGGTGGACGTCACGCAGTAGCTGCCCTAGAACGAGAAAGCCTCTCCAGCAACAGTGATGGATTGAAGTCAGTTTCTCTGTGACCGAGCGTGATGCTATGGAAATACGCTCCAAAGTCTCGGATGCGGTTGCTCATCTGGAGAATTATGAAGATGGCGCATGATGCTTTTTGAGAGCCTATCTTCCTAGCAGCCTTTTCGAAGGTGCTTTCGTGGATTCCCATCATTGGAGCGAGTGTTCTGGCGTGGCTTTCGACATCGTGCCAGTTTCTAAGCGAGTTCGTCGCGAACGATGTAGCTTGGTCACAAACGGTTGTGAGCGTTTGCAAGGGAAGTGTTTCGCTGTCGGTCCCGCTTTCTAAATCTTTTTGTTCTTTTTTAGACTTAGAATGGTGCCGGACAGTTCGCCCGTCATTGGCGGGCAGTTTCATTGTTTCTGGTGCGTCCACCGCGGTGGACATCTGTTTGCATTGGGCTTCCAGTTCGTCGAGCAAAGCATGATACTCCGCGATCGAGAGCTTCCTCCGAAGAACTCGGCGTACCTGATGAGTGAGTTCGTTCTCGGGGTTAGCTTCGTCGATCTGCGCAAGTTTGGTTAGGATTTGCTTTCGCAAAAACACGCGATCCCGACGAGCGTTTTCCATCGCTTGGGCTGCCGCAAGTAGTTCGCCGGCCCGCGCGAGCAACGGAGCCAGTGACAAGCCATAGCTAATGGATAGACCTTCGGACGACTTCACTCGGTATCTTTTGCGATTTGGGCTGTCGTG
Organism: Maritimibacter alexandrii; assembly: GCF_005871115.1. Lineage (NCBI taxonomy): Bacteria > Pseudomonadati > Pseudomonadota > Alphaproteobacteria > Rhodobacterales > Roseobacteraceae > Maritimibacter > Maritimibacter alexandrii. Next base: position 191,309 of record NZ_SWKQ01000015.1, on the reverse strand, counting down.
GCGCTTCATGAAGCCGAGTTCAACAAAGCGATCGATGTGCCTACGGAGGGTTCGTTCATCGATCCCGCCAACTCGACGGCAGATCTCGTCGTTGGAAGCGAATACCGTGTCTCCGTGCCCAGGCTTGAGAAAACTCAGCATCGCCTGGAGCGTTTGAACATGTCCTGGACGGAGACCGAACAGGCTGCGAGTGTCTCTGAGCGCGCGGAAGACTGCCCAGATGTCGGTTTCAGGTGTGGACGTGGCGGGGGTGCCCTTGTCGACGCCAAAGGTCTGAACGGAAAGCTTTGTGAATGTCATGTTTGTTGAACGACGACCGTTGCGGCCCACAACTTCCCCGGCTCTTCTCGCTGTTTTTGGCGAGAAAAGGCAACAAAAAAATGTCCACCGAATCGGTGACTCTTGACCGGTATGTTGGAGATTGCTACATCATAGGTGCTAATCAGATGATGAGGGCTCTCCGGGGGAAACCTTGGGGGGCTCTTTTCTTTTTGGTCTTCGCCTTTCTCCTCTGCTCGTGTTTTTGGTTATGACCGGGGATCAGCTCCCCGAGCCTCTCTCATTCTGCCATTGTTCAAAAAGCTGTCGCAGCGTGGTTTCCGCGCGCTCTTCGAGCCATTGGCCGAACTCCGGGTTGTCCTTGCGGGTGATCTTGATAGCGATCGACTTGCCATCGACTGAAAGTGTGCCGACAGGGCTACCACTATTGTCCTTTACCACTGTCGTTTGGCCACGTGGGCTTTGGTTGGCTGCACCACGCGCCTTGCTGGAGCAAGCGACATAGATGGCTTGAAACTTGTCCGAGCTTGGAGTGCTGTCAGGCAGAGAGGCAAGTGTCTCACGCGCAATGTCGACAAGCGGAACCTTCTCCGAAAGTGCAGCAAGATCACCCCATTGGCGTCGACCTACGCCATGAGCCGGGCCGATAAGCCGGACAAGTTCGTCAGGTAGCTGCTCGATGACTACACGATGGTTCGACACACCTTGCCGGGTGAGGCCTAGGGCGTCCTGAATGACGCCAGGCTTATAACCGGCCTCTTGCATCTCTTTGATAAAAAGAGATTTTTCAATGAAGGACGGATCCAGCCGCAGGTTGTTTTCCTGACCTTGCGCGATCAGAGAAGCATCATCATCGAGCGTTCGAACAATCGTTTTGACAGTTCCACCAACTCTTCGAACGGCTGCAAGTCTGCGACGCCCGTAGATGATGCGGTATCGATCCGGTTGGTCAGAGGGGCGAACCATGATCGGCACTTGCTGACCATGCTTGCGAATGCTTTCGGCGAGATCTTCAATGCTACTATCTTCCAGGATCAGGCGATCCCGGAGACCATCCATATCGATCCGGTCGGGCTCGATATCTCGGATTGAGTTGGCAGTGATTTCCCGGAGAGAATCCCGCAATCCGCCAACCGAGCCAGGTAGCTTCGAGGATTTGACCGGGGCAGGGGAGGGGGCTGACGAGTCTTTCTCGTCCTTCGGAGGTTGGTTGAAGATATTTCGGGCCATCAGCGACGTCCCCATGCCATTTGGATTGTCTGCTCCAGCTCATCGGCAACGCTGTTCACGCTGGTCAAAGCCCGATCAATGGTCTTTCGAATGAGCTGGCTCGGGTCTACCTCGTAGATGGTTTGCTGAGTCATGCCGGCGTCAGAAATCGCCGTCGACTTCAGCATCGGCTCAGTCATGACTTGGCCCGCGAGGATTGAACGCAGGTAGCCGGCCATTTGCGTTTGTGGTCCGTCCGACGGCTCGTAGCGTGTGATCAGGAACTTTACGAAGTCCCAAGTGACATGCCGTCCAATCGCCTCTTCGACGGCTTTGACGGTTTCCGAAGCAAGCTTGAGAAACTGGCTCATAGAAGCGATGTCGAGCATGCCGGGGACCACCGTCACGAGCAGGCCCGTGGATGCTGCCAATGCTGTCAATGTCAGGAAGCCTAATTGCGGAGGGCAATCGATCAGCACGATGTCGTAATCGGAATCGACTTCCTCTAACGCCAGAGCAAGACGCTCCGCGAAAATCGGCTGAACCCTGCGCGCAAGGGCGTTCGCTGTCTCGGTTTCATACTCGGACAACATCAAGCCAGCCGGGACCATGTCGAGCTTGTGAAAGTATGTTTTCTGGATGACCTCCGAGAGCGGAACCTGATCATCGTATCTCAATGCGTCGTAGATCGTGCCGCCTTCGGCAAATTCGAGCTCAGGCCGGAAGCCGAAAAATGTCGTCAAACTGGCTTGTGGGTCGAGGTCAAGCACAAGCACGCGGTAGCCACGCAGGGCATACCTGTGTGCCAAATGGATCGTCGCTGTTGTCTTCGAGCTGCCGCCTTTGAAATTCACGACCGAAATGACCTGAAGACGGTCGCCGTCTCGGCGGCCAGGTCTGTACGCGTCAGCATTTTTGCCTGTCCGCGCCAAAATGTTGCGGAGGTCGTCAACTTCTTCGGCCGTGTAGAACCTATGACCGCGACCGTCAGTGTGAACTTCTGGGAAGCTGCCATCTTTGTGGCGGTTGCGCAGGTTCGACGTACTGACGCGCAGCAACTCGGCGACCTCGGTCGAGCTGAAGCGGCGCAAGGACTTGCGTTCTTCTGGCTCGAACGCAACTTTCATCTGCCGGTCAAGCGACTCAGCAAGACTGTCTGCGAATGCTCCGATGTCGGAAGAGCCTATGCCTTGCGCGTAGCCCGTATTTCGATCATCCATGTTCTGCCGCCTCTCGTGGCCTTTGCTAAGGCTCTTTGTCGTTCTGACGGTCGAAGCCACGTCTGACGCGTTTTGCCGTCAGAATGGAAATGCCACGAACATCTGAGTCCGGCAAGAAGAATCTAGATGTAGTGGAAAAGTTATCCACAGCACCAATTTGGCCCCGCGGGGCTTGCGCTAGATAACGCATTGATTAAAATGATAAAAGTCGTATCTAGCGAAGCCGATACCCTTCGAGATATTTTCTGCTCGCGCGAACTAACCCAAAGGCTTTGTTGGATATTTACGTGGCTTTCGTCCAATTGAAGCGATGATTCTGGAAGATTTTGGCCGAGCGAACAGAGTGGTTTGCCGACCATTAGCGCCTACAAGAGGCCGAGGCGCTCTGCCCGCTCCAGCAGCATTCTGACTGAGGAAGGCTGCCAACTGAACGACACCCGAAAGGTCGCATGAAACCCGGACCAGAAACGGGGTGAGCTCCGATCCTCCGTTTTCCTAAACATAACGGCGGACCACTCCAGTGGGGGAGGATCAGCCTGATCGGCCGAACCAAAGGCGGCATGAACACCAAATTGCATGCCATCTGCGACAGCCAGGGGCGACCGCTCAACCTGTTCGTCAGCGCCGGTCAGGTCAGCGATTACATCGGTGCGCGGGCATTGCTCAGCAGCCTGCCAAAGGTCGACTGGCTGCTTGGGGATCGTGGCTATGACGCCGACTGGTTCAGGGAAGCACTGAAAGACAAAGGGATACGCGCGTGCATACCCGGTCGAAAGCAGCGCAAAAAAGCCGTGAAGTACGACAAGCGCCGATACAAACGGCGCAACCGTATCGAGATCATGTTCGGCAGACTGAAAGACTGGCGACGCGTGGCGACACGATACGACAGATGCCCAAAGGTCTTCCTCTCGGCAATCGCACTCGCCGCCACCGTCATCTAATGGCTATGAGTCCTGACCCTAAGACTGATCGTGCTTGGTGGCGCGGCGGGTGGAGGGGTTCCGCAGTGGAACTGCAACTGCGCGTCGTGTCAGGCCGCACGGCACGATTCATCGCTGGCGGACGGGCAGGCCTCGCTTGCCTTCAGCGCGGACGGCGAGAACTGGTTTCTGGTGAATGCGTCGCCTGACCTGCGCCAGCAGATCAATGACATACCCGAACTGCATCCGCGCAATGGAAAGCTTCGCGACAGCCCGATTGCGGGTGTCCTGCTCGCCAATGGCGAGGTCGATGCCCTCGTGGGGCTTTTGTCGTTGCGGGAAGGGTCGCACTTCGGGATCTGGGCGCATGACCGGGTCTTGAGCGTTCTGGAGCAGAACAGCATTTTCAACGTGCTGGACCGCGAGACCGTCCCCCGTCGCGCAATCAAAATCGGAACGCCGTTCGAGCTTGTGCTGCAAGACGGGACGCCGACTGGGATGACCGTCGAGGCGTTCGAGGTGCCTGGCAAATCCGCCTGGTATCTGGAAAAGACGAGCCACGGGCATCAGCGGGACGTTCCGGGCGATACGCTGGGGCTGGAGATCACCGGGCCGGACCGGCGGAAGGTGTTCGTCATCACCGCTTGCGCCGGGTTGGACCAGTCGTTGGCGGACCGTTTGCGCGGGGCCGAAGTCGTGTTCTTCGACGACACCCTCTGGCGCGACGACGAACTGCTGGTCACCGGGCTTGGTCAGAAAACGGGTCAGCGCATGGGCCATATGTCGATGTCGGGTCCTGACGGGGTAGTTGAGGCGTTTCGCGATCTCGGCGTCAAGCGCCGGTTCTTTATCCACGTCAACAACTCGAACCCTGCCAACCTGCCGGATTCGCCCGAACGCAGCAGCGTCGAAGAGGCGGGCTGGATCGTTGCGAGACAGGGCCAGAAGGTCACACTATGAGCCTCGATTTCAGAGAGTTTCCACAGATCCCCGACATGCCGCTCGAGAGCGCGGAGGCGATGGAAGAGCGGCTCAGGTTGATCGGGGAAACCCGCTACCACAACCTGCACCCGTTTCACGACATGCTGCACGGCGGTCGGCTGACCAAGGGTCACGTGCAAGCATGGGCCATCAACCGATATTACTACCAAAGCTCGATCCCGCTGAAGGATGCGATCATCGTGTCGCGATTCACCGATCGTCTTACCCGCGTTGAGTGGCGGCACCGCATCGAAGACCATGATGGCGCGCCGGAGAGCGAGGGCGGTATCGAACGCTGGTTGCAGCTAACGGACGGGCTGGGCATTTCGCGCGACTACGTGGAATCGACGCAAGGTATCTTGCCCGCGACGCGGTTCGCGGTGGATGCCTATGTCCATTTCGTGCGGGACCGGAGCCCGCTGGAAGCCATTGCGTCGTCGCTGACGGAACTTTTCGCGCCGCAGCTTCACGAACAGCGGATATCCGGGATGCTTGAGCACTATGATTTTATCCGTCCCGAGATCATGACCTATTTCAAGCGCCGGCTGTCGCAGGCGCCGCGTGACGCGGCCTTTGCGCTCGACTTCGTGAAGCAGAATGCCAAAACACCGGAGGAGCGGGCGCTGGTCTGCGATGCCCTGTTGTTCAAGACGCAGGTTCTGTGGGTGCAATTGGACGCGCTTTACCATGCCTATGTGTCGGGCTTCCCGCCGCCCGGCGTGTTCAGGCCGCAGGTCGAGGCATGACGATGACGGTGATGTCCGAGCGCAAGCCCTTGGTCGTTCGTCCGGATACGGTGGTGGCGCTGCCCCGGCATGTGCAGTTGAAGTTCGACAAGCTGCGCGAGATGTGGCTGCTGCTGGCGCCCGAGCGCATCCTGACCCCCGACGACATCGCCGTGCGCGTCCTGCAACTGTGCGACGGGACACGCAGCGTGCATCAGGTCTGCGAGGTGCTTGCCGAGATCTATGCCGCCCCAATCGACCGGATCGAGGCGGACGTGATCGTCATGGTGCAGGATCTTGCCACGCAGGGTTATCTCCAATCCTTTGAAACAGGGGCATGATGGATACCAGCTTTCACGAACCAGACAGCAAACTGGCGCCCGGCGTCGGCACGACCCATGGGCTGCCCGTCGCGGTGTTGCTGGAAGTCACGCATCGTTGCCCGCTGCAATGCCCCTATTGCTCCAATCCCCTGAACCTCGAGCGTCCGGCGGCCGAGCTTGCGACCGAAGACTGGGTCCGAGTTCTGCACGAGCTGGCGGAACTGGGCGTTTTGCAGGTGCATTTCTCGGGCGGCGAACCGATGGCGCGTCGCGACATCGTCCAACTGGTCGCGGCGGCCACCGACGCGGGGCTTTATTCGAACCTCATCACCTCTGGCGTGAACCTGGCGCGCGAGCGGCTTGCCGCGCTGGCTGAGGCCGGGTTGAGCCATGTCCAGATCAGTTTTCAGGGCAGCGAGAGCGAAACCGCCGATAGGGTAGGGGGGTATCGGAACGGTCACGCCAAGAAGCTCGAGGCGGCGCGTCTGACGCGCGAGGCGGGTTTCCCTTTGACGGTGAACGCCGTGATGCACCGTCAGAACCTGCATCAACTGCCCGAGATGATCGACATGGCCGTCGAACTGGGTGCGCAACGGATCGAGGTCGCCAACGTGCAGTATTACGGTTGGGCGCTGCGCAACCGTGCCGCGCTGATGCCCACGATGGAGCAGATCGAGACCTGCAACCGCATCGTGGCCGAGGCCGAAGAGCGTCTGCGCGGTATCCTGATGATCGACTACGTGGTGCCGGACTATTACGCGGTTCGGCCCAAGACCTGCATGGGGGGCTGGGGGCGTCAGTTCTTCAACATTTCGCCCGCCGGAAAAGTGCTGCCATGTCATGCCGCCGAAACGATCACCGGGCTGGACTTCGACAGTGTGCGGGATCATTCGCTGGCGTGGATCTGGGATCACTCGCCCGCGCTCAACCGGTATCGCGGCACCGACTGGATGGCCGAACCCTGTAAAAGCTGCGAGCATCGCGAAGAGGACTTCGGCGGGTGCCGGTGTCAGGCGTTCGCCCTTGCCGGCGATGCCGGGGCGACCGATCCGGCCTGTTCCTTTTCGCCGCTCCATGACGAGATCTTCCGCGTTGCCGAAACCGAGGCCGCGGCGGACGATATGTCTTTCGCGTATCGGAATTACCTGACCCCCATGCCCGGCGAATAGCGTCGGGCATGAAGGAGCTGACCCGAGAAGACCTCGCTGTCGGTGACGGGCACGAGTTCCACGTTCGCAGCTATGGCAATCCGGGCGGTATTCCGGCGCTTTATCTGCACGGGGGACCAGGGTCAGGGGTGCAGGAAAGCCAGCTTGGTATTTTCGATCCGAGCCGTTTTCACGTCATCGCCTTCGATCAGCGCGGGGCGGGACTGAGCCGGTTCGACGACAAGTTCCACGCCAATACGACACCGCATCTTTTGGCGGACATCGAACGCATCCGAGAGAGGTTCGGGATCGAACGCTGGATGGTGGTCGGCGGGTCGTGGGGCGCGACGCTGGCGCTTGCCTATGCGACGGCGCACGCGGATCGGGTCGGCGCGATGGTGCTTCGGGCCGTCTTCCTCGGCACGCGCCACGAACTTGAACGGGCGTTCCTGTCCAGCCTTCCGCGGTTCTATCCGCAGCTCCATGCCGACTTCGTCGGGTTGTTGCCTGAGGATGATCGCTCGCGCGTTCTGGATGCCTATTGGGATCGCATCCTCGACGCGGACCCGGCGGTTCACCGGCCGTTTTCGATCGCGTGGCACGACACCGAACGGGTTCTGTCGGTACTGTCGCCGGACGTGCCCTGCCTGTCGGAGGACCTGTCGGCGCGGGGCGACAGGCCCTTGCCGCGCACCCCGTTCATCGAGGCGCATTACTTCCGCAACCACTGTTTCCTCGACGCGCCGCTCATCGAACAGGTTCACAGGCTGAACGGGCTGCCCGGTATCCTGATCCAGGGCCGTTACGATCTTTTGTGCCCGCCGGAGACTTCGTATGCCGTTGCCTCCAGATGGACGGGTTCGAGCGTTCGGGTCGTGTCGCCCGCAGGGCATTCGATGGAGGACCAGAGCATTCGCTCCGCGCTTGCATCTGCCATCACCGAGATGGCGAGATTGATGAACAGGCGTTTGTAAGGGGGCGGGCGGTCCCGGTTCCACCCGTCGGCTGGACCGCCACGTTGTCGATGAGGCGTACCCCGTCGAGCCATGCGGCGAGGAGGAGGCGACCGGGCCCGGTGGCGGCGGACATGGGGGTGAGGTCGGGGTCGCTGCACAGGTCGAGGTAATCGACATCCGTGAACCCAGCCACGGCGAGACGGCTGCGCGCCTCGTCCAGAACGTCCTTGGTCGGCGCGCCCCGTGTCAGGGCTTCGGCGGCGGAACGGAGAATGTCGTGCAGGACCAGCTTGTTGCATGGGTCAGAATATGGGCGCAGTCGCCCCGTTCCCCAAGTGACTATGCAGCTCGCTTGAAGACCGCACGACCAAGTCGGGTCATGCGGTTGAGTGATTTTGTGGCGATCTGGTTTTCTGTGACTTGGCGGTTCATTTCCCTAGCGTTCAGCTCTGGGCCGATGACGAACTTGCGGCGCCCGATTTGGGCTTCGACGAGGGCGCGATCATTGTACCCTGTCGCTGCCTGCCACGCCATTCGGCCTTGCTCGGCGATATGCTCCATGTGAGCGTCGCGACCATCGCTCAGGCCGAGGACGGCGGTTATCGGCGGCGGGATGGTGATCTCGAGGTCTGTCCCGAAGGCTTCGGTCAAACAGTTGAAAACTCCGGCACCGTTCTAGGCTCCGTCTGCAAGGACGCGGGCCACCGGGTTTTCGATCACGGCGATGAGTTCGGGCAATGCGGTTTCATCCCCGACATGGTCGGTGGTCAGCAGCAGGGCAACGATCTCGCCGCTGTTAGGATCGTACCCGATGTGCAGTTTGCGCCAGGATTTGCGTGTCTTTCCCGCCCCATGCTTGGTTTCCTGCCAGCCTGAACCGCGATGGATCTTCAGGCCCGTGCTATCCACGATCAGCGTGATGGGGCCACTGGATTGCGGCCTGTCGTCCACAACCGAGAGGCCAATCGCCCGCCGCGACAAGGTCGAGAAGTCTGGAACCGGCAACTCCATGCCCATCAGTCCAAGTAGCGACCGGACGAACCCTTGGGTCTGACGCAACGGCTGGTGAAAGATCAGCCCCAGCGTCAGACAGGTCTCAATCGCGAAGTCCGAATATTTCGGCTGACCACCGCGACCCTTTCGCTTCGGCGCAAGCCATTTCCCGGCGGCCCCATCCGCAAGCCAGATCGTCACGTCGCCGCAGAGCCTTATTGTAGTCCGACCAATTGGTCACCGTGTATTTCGCCTTGGGAAACTTATCGCGCCGACCAGCGTTGAATTTGTGCGGCATCACACGCTCCCATGAATATCACAGGGCGCACGTTCTCGCCGAAATCGGCGACCCATGCAACAAGGTGCATGAAAGGGTCAGACCGCATGGCGATGACCGAACGTTTCCGAGATTGATCGCGCGCTTCTCAGAACAAGTCGTGCGAGGCTACTCTCGGGGCCTGTATCCAACCGTCCGCTGCGACCGAACACGGTCAAGGCCATTTGGAGGCGTCCTGTGACATCAAATACGGGCGCACTTACCGCACCGAAACCATCGCCGCCGCCATCATTCATGGCCGAGAACCCTCGGTCCCTAGTTTCGGCGATGATTTCCGCAAGCGCGCCCCGGTCGCGCGGGGCGTTCCGACGACCCGAGTTCCTATTCTGTTCAAGTTCTCGATCGATCGCTGCGTTGGTGCGCGCCGCCTCCTCGTAGCTGGCAAACAGGATGCCTGTCGCCGAAAAGGTTAGCGGGCAATGATGTGTTGGCGCGATTGTGGTTGCGAGATCGTGATGGGCCTCGATCACGCGGATCATTGTGGGACCTTTTTCCGTCCACACGGCGAGGGCCGCGGTTTCTCCGACCATGTCTACCAGGTCACGCAATACGGATTCGGCCAGCTTCAGGGGTTCGAAGCGGGCGAATCCCTTTACGCCAAGTTGGAAAGCCGCCGGCCCAAGATCATATTTGGATGTATCGCTCGATTGCATTGCCAACCCAGTACGGATCAGGCTGACAAGGTAACGATGGACTTTCGCCGAGGGCATAGCGACGCCGTTCGCGATCTCTGCGAGCTTCATGGGCCCGTCGGCCTGGATCAATACCTCCAGAATTTTCCCAGCCACTTCAACGGACTGGACGCCGCTCTTGTCTGGCTTCGAAGCGGTTTCTTGCGGTGACGCGATCCCATCCATTCTCTTGTTGTTCCTTCTCCTTCAGCGCCGCGGCGCTGTTCTGAATTCTCTCTTGACATGAATTCAAATCGTAAGCAAGGTTCCGCGAAGCGATAAATGTTACGATGTACGTAATAACAATCCCGCATAGCATAGTATATTGCTTTGCCATGGGCTGGAGGAGAAGTTGCAGTGCAGGACGCAGTGAAAGGGCTGCTCGTCGGTGAGGTGGCCGTTGTGACTGGCGGCGCGCAGGGAAATGGTGCCGCGATAGCTGCGGGCCTCGCAGCGGCCGGAGCGTCAGTCGCGGTCGTTGATATCAACGAGGACGGAGCGCGAAAGACTGCTGATCAGATCAACGGGCGAGGCGGCCGTGCGGCTGGCTTTGAACTTGACGTGTCGGACAGGACAGCCTGCGCCAAGCTTGCGCTCGATGTGCAAGAGGGTTTTGGCCCGGCTTCGATCCTTATCAATAATGCAGGTATCACGCGCCGAACGGCACCGAGCGAGCCAGATTTTCTGGCGCACCTGGACCAGCAGCTCGACATTAACCTCAAAGGCTCGGCCAATACGGTCGTCGCGTTTCTCGAACAGCTCAGGTCGACCAGAGGCCGGATCATAAACGTTGGCTCGATTGCGTCGTTTGTCGGCTATCGAAACTCCGCCAGCTATGCCGCGTCTAAAGGCGGGATCATGCAATTGACAAAAGCGCTGGCTTGCGATCTCGCGACAAGCGGGGTGCGTGTCAACGGCATAGCTCCGGGTGTCATTGCGACGCCAATGACCGAAGTAACCCGTGCCAATCCGGAGGCCATGGAACGTTTCATGATCCACACACCTATGGGGCGTGTTGGAGATCCGGAAGAATTGGTCGGCCCAGTCCTGTTCCTTGCCTCTCAGTTATCCAACTACGTCACCGGAACCATGCTTCCAGTAGATGGCGGATACTTGGCGAACTGAACTCAAGACAAAAGAGATGAACATCATGACCAAAGCCGACCAAGATCTTCGGGAAATCACCTGCGATCTGCTTGTCGCCGGCTCAGGTGCCAGCGGGATGACAGCAGCGATTGTTGCGGCGAAGAATGGGCTCGACGTGCTTGTCGCTGAAAAGGAACCAGTGTTTGGCGGAACTACGGCTCTTTCCGGGGGGTATCTGTGGGTTCCCAACAATCCTTTTAGTCGCGACGCAGGGGTCGATGACAACAAAGAGGCAGCACTCGCCTATATCCGGCACGAAGCTGGTAATCAGTTCGATGCGGACCGGGCGGAAGCCTTTCTCGACGCTGGCCCTGAGATGATTGAGTTCATGGAGAAAAATACCCATGTGCATTTCGAAGCTTCGCCGGCTTTCTCTGACTACCATCCGGATGCGCCCGGGGGCACCGCAGGTGGTCGATCGATCTTGGTCAAGCCAGCCAAGGCCTCCATGCTGGGCGCCGACATAGAGAAGCTTCGACCGCCGCGGCAGGAACTGACGCTATTCGGGCTGGCGATCGGCTCGGGCAAGGAACTTTGGCATTTCTATCGCGCATTCAAGCGCCCCGAATCATTCCTTTACGTGTCTCGGCGATTGGCCAAGTACGGTGTAGACAAAGCGATCACCGGCCGATCCCAGATGCTCACAAACGGGAATGCTCTCGCAGCACGCCTGTACCGCTCAGCCCGCGACGCAGGGGTTGAAGTGATGCTCGAAAGCCCGCTGAAATCGCTCATTCGAGCAGACGACGGGAAAGTCATTGGAGCGGCCATGCATACGCCGCATGGGATGCGGCGGGTCATGGCGAGAAAGGGCGTGGTTCTGGCCTGCGGCGGCTTTCCGCAGGACATCGCCCGGCGGCAATCGCTATATAAACACGCTTCCGCGGAAGGGGAGCATGTCTCCGCAGCGAGTCCTGGCAACACCGGGGACGGGTTGCGCATGGCAGAAACGATCGGGGCGGCAACCCTGATGGATTACCCGAATGCCGGCGCGTGGGCTCCAACCAGCCTTGTCCCCAGGCCGGATGGCACGAAGGGGCCGTTCCCGCACTTCATCGACCGCGGTAAGCCCGGTGTGATTGCGGTACGCCGCAATGGTAAACGGTTCGTCAACGAGGCAAACAGCTATCATGATTTCGTTCAGGGCTTGGAGGCTGCGACGCCACGTGGTGAACCGGCGGAAGCCTTCCTGATTTGCGATCATCGAACCATCCGGAACTATGGGCTCGGACACGTGAAGCCAGCACCAATGCCCCTCGGTCCTTCGATCAAGTCTGGATACCTCGTCAAAGGCGATACACTTGAGGATCTCGCCCGAAATTCCGGCATCGACATAGACGGCTTCGAGGCGACGGTTGCACGCATCAACGATGATGTTCCGACCGGGACCGATACAGAGTATGGGCGCGGCAGTACGGCTTACAACCGTTTCCATGGTGACCCGGAGGTCAAACCAAACCCGTGTTTGGCTCCAATCAAGGACGGACCGTTCTATGCGGTTCGCGTCATACCGGGAAGTATTGGCACTTTTGCTGGTCTTCGTACAGATCGTCACACGCGCGTCCTGAATGAAACCGGTGAAGCGATCGACGGCCTCTATGCCGTCGGCAACGACATGGCGAGCGTCTTGGGGGGTAATTATTCCGGTGGCGGCATCACACTTGGGCCGGGCATGACCTTCGGTTTCATTGCCGGTCAGCACGCATCTGGCGCGCGCGCCTGATCACAGTTCCGTTTAGCCGGGACATTTCACGTCCATCAAACGCCGGAGGAATGGAGACCGGCATACCTATGGGAGGATAGAAGATCATGAAACTCAAAACGTTCAAGGCAGCGGGGCTTGCTGTTAGTCTTGCGCTCTTTGGCACGGCATCCACTGCAGAAACGCAATTGCGGCTTTCCTATAACCAACCGGAGACCTCGGCCGCGTGGCAGAACGTCATGGCGCCGTATGCTGATCGGCTTGAAGAGCTCAGCGATGGGGAATTTGAGGTCGAACGTTACCCTGGTGAAGTCCTGCATCCGGTGTCTGACGGGTTTCGGGCTGCCGCGACGGGGATTACCGACATCACCTCTGCTTGGCCACTCTACCAGGCAAGCAGTTTCTCGCTGTTTCACGGCCTTGGCCTCCCTGGTGCACTGCCTGCAAGTGACATCGCGACCGTACGGGTCATGGACGAGCTTTACGCAAGCCACCTGCGGGACGAATATGAGCGCATGCGCGTTCGTCTTGCCTTCAATGCGTCCACCCCTAGCTACGATATTCTGGCATCCAGCCCGATCAATTCCCTCGACGACCTGAAAGGGCTGCGCATTCGTGCAGGGGGCTCAACCGCAACTGAGATCGTTGAACGTTTGGGGGCAATCCCCGTTACCATGTCAATCACGGACGCCTATACCGCCTTCCAACAGGGGGTGGTCGATGGGATCATTCTCGCGGCGGCCGACATGGTCGCCTACCGAATGATTGAGGTCGGCGATCATTATTACCAGACCGGCGTAGCACGTATCGCAGTTCCTCATGCGGTCAGCGCGCCATTTTACGAGGGCCTGACGCCTGAGTTGCAAGAAGTGATCGCGCAGGCGGGCTCCGAAGCAGGATACGATTATGCCCGGATGTATACCGAGCTCTCGGAAAACGCCCTGACTGAGATGGAAAAAGAAGGCGTTTCAATCGTGGTTCCGAGTGAGGAGGATCAGGCAAGGATCGACGAACTTCTTTCGCCGATGTGGGACGATTTTGTCGAAGCCAATGGTGGAGAAGGAAGCGAAGCCGCGCAATTTGTCGCGGAAATGAGCGCGCTGCGTGACAAGTACGCGGCAATGACTGACGAAGAGATCCTAGCTCTTCCGCCTGTAGATGGCCTGCGCTGAAGCAACCCATTGAGCGAGAACACGGCCCCGTCTTTTGGGCGGGGCCACACATTCTGACCAAGGTGGAAATTATGCGTTATCTGACGGTTCTTTCGCGTGGCCTGTTTGCGGTATCTGCCTTTATCTGCTTGCCAGGCATCGTCGCGCTGATCGGCATAGACGTTGTCCGTCGCTACTTCTTCAACGCGCCTTTGATTTGGGCACAGGAAGGTGCAACGCTAGTTCTATTCCTGGCGATTGTTCTCGCCCTGCCGGAAAGTTGGCAGCGCGGCGTTCATATCAAGGCCGACTTCCTAACTGCGATCATGGGCAACGCGTTCAATGAAGTGCTTGCTAGAGCCGTATGGATACTCGTGCTGATCGTTTCTGTCTTAATTGCGATTCAATGTCGCTATGACATCGAGCTGATGATCTTGTTCAATGAGAGGTCAACCGACCTGAATCTTCCATTGAGTTGGTTCCGCGCGATTCTGGGTTCAATAGTGATGTTTTGCGCACTGTTGGCGCTGGCCAAAGCGTTTTCCAGAAAGCCTGCCTGTCATCTCGATGGAGATCCAAAATGATTACGCTTGGCGCTTCCGCTTTCATCCTATTGATCGTGCTGATCGTGGTGGGTGTGCCTATCGGGCTTAGTTTGTTGGCCGTCGGTGTCGGCGGATTGGCTTTGGTCGGGTCTCTGTCGACAGCAATGACCCAAATGACGCTGGCCTTTTGGTCAGAGGGCACCAAATTCGTCTTGATTGCAATCCCATTCTATATTTTGATGGGTAACCTCATTTACCACACCGGGATTGCCCGAAACCTGTTCCGCGCAGCTTCCTATTGGTTGGGTTGGCTACCTGGAGGTCTTGCTGTAGCCGCCGTGTTCGCGTGTGCCGGATTTGGTGCCGTCAGTGGTTCGAGTACTGCAACTGCCCGCACGATGGGGGCTATCATCATCCCGGAAATGCGGAGGTACGGATATGGTCAGCCGCTCGCAACGGGTGTCATGTCTTCTTCTGGGACCCTTGGAATCCTGATTCCTCCCAGCATCATCATGATTTTCTACGGTTTGATGACCGAGACGTCGATCGGGGATTTATTTATCGCAGGTGTCATCCCCGGTATCTTGATCGCTCTGCTCTTCGCCGCAATCATCGTTTTCATTGCAAAAGTTCGCCCAGAGCAGGGCGGTGATCCGGTCGACATCCCCTCCACGTCCGCACGGTTTCGCGCGTTGTTGCATGTGCTGCCCGTGCTGGGTCTATTTGGATTTCTCCTCGGAGGGCTTTATCTCGGTGTATTCACGCCGACTGAAGGTGCGATTATCGGCGTGATAGCGGTTTTGCTACTTGGCGCCACGCAAAAAAGTCTGAGCATTTCGGCGATCCGTGAATCCCTCACCGATGCTGCTCTGCTTACAACTATGCTTTTCCTGATCATCGTAGGCGGCACGCTGTTTACGCGGTTTCTTGTGCAGACAGGTTTTGTAGAAGCACTTACTGGGTGGATGCTCGGTATGGAGCTTGGTTATTTCCCGTTCATCATTGCCGTTACACTATTGTATCTTGTTTTGGGCTGCGTTCTGGACCTGTTTGGGATGCTGATACTGACGGTGCCCATCTTGTTCCCGATCGCATTGTCCCTTGGAATCGACCCAGTGTGGTTCGGGATCTACATTATCATTGTCGCCGAAATTGGGCTGATTACGCCGCCGCTTGGAGTCAATGTGTATGTCATCAAGACTGTTGCTCCGAACGTTCCTCTTGGAAAGATCTTCGTCGGATGTCTGCCGTTCGTTGCGGGAATGCTGATCTTTATTGCCTTGCTGGCGATCTTCCCTGAAATTGCGCTGTTTCTCGTACGATGAAACACGTAATATCCATTGGTGATGGTGTTCGTGCCCCAGACGTGTCCCGAGCCTACAACCGTGCTTACTAGCAACTGTATCTGTCAGGTGGCCTGGTCGGCCCATTTCTGACGGTTTTTGCAGAGCGCGTTCGCAATCGTGACGAGCTTGCGTGCGACGGCTGTGATGACAACCTTGTGTGGCTTTCCCGCGGCTCGCAGGCGGTCAGCGAAGGTTTTCAGGATCGGGTTATGATGGCTGGCGACGAGGGCCGCCTGGAACATGACGTGTCGCAGCTGGCGCCGTCCTCCTCCAATGGCGCGCTTGCCGCGCATGGAGCCGCTGTCATGTGCGATTGGGGCCAGACCCGCGAGCGCGGCGGCCTGCTCACCGGAGAGCTGGCCGAGTTCGGGCATCTCGGCGATCAGCATAGTGCTGGCGACGGGGCCGATCCCGGGAACGGAGCGCAGGACATCGGCAATCGCAGCCAGGTCATTATCCGAGGCTATTGTCTGCTCGATCCGAACGTTCAGCTCTGCAATCTGGCGATCGAGAAGGTCTTTCAACTCGGCATCCATGGCATCGAACATATCCGGCGATCCCAGCTTCCCGTGCGCCTTGATCTGCGCCAAAAGCCGTTTACGTGCGGGTTTCGCAAATTCCCGGACACGCATTTCGGTAATTCCCGGACACGCGTTTCGGTAAAACGCGGACAGGGATTTCGCAAATTCCCGGACAGTTCCGGGGAGGCTCGGACACGGTTGGTCATCGCCTGCGCCGTCACGGCATTCTGCCGGTCTTGAACAGGACCGGGAGGGATCATGCCGAGACGGAAACGAGCGAGGCGCACAACGGTGCAAGACATACGAACGATACTGCGTTTGACGCATGAACAGGGGCTTTCGGCACGCGAGATTGCCGCGCGCCTGAAGCTCAGCAAGACAACCGTGGCGACCTACCGGAACCGGGCCCGGGAAGCCGGGCTGGACTGCTGGCCTCTTCCGTCGGGCCGGGATGACGATGTGACGCTGAAGCAGGTCCTGTTCCAGCGCGTTGGCCGCCCACCCCGGGATATGACCGAACCGGACTGGCCGAAGATGGCCGCGGAGATGAAGCGCAAGGGCGTGACGCTGGCGTTGCTCTGGGAGGAATACCGGGCGGCGCATCCCGACGGCTATGGCTACACCTGGTTCTGCGAACACTACAGGGCTTTCGAGAACCGGATCAGCCCTCGGTATCGCAACCGCCATGAGGCCGGCGCGGTGATGCAGACCGACTATGCGGGCCATACCATCCCGGTAATCGACCCCGCGACAGGTCAGGAGCACCTCGCCCAGATCTTCGTCGCCGTGCTCGGCACATCCAACTATACATTCGCCTGGGCGAGCCTCAGCCAAAGGCTGCCTGACTGGATCGATGCCCAGGTCCGCGCGCTGAAGTTCTTCGGCGGGGTGCCCAAGGCGATCGTGTGCGACAATCTCAAGGCGGCCGTGGCCAAGCCGCTCTGGTTCGAGCCGTCAGTCACCAAGACCTTCTCCGACATGGCGGCGCATTACGACACGACCGTGCTGCCTACGCGGCCGCGCAAACCCCGCGACAAAGGCAAGGTCGAGGGCGCAGTGCTGATCGTGGAGCGCTGGATTCTGGCCCGGCTGCGCAACCGGCAATTCTTTTCCGTCGAGGCGCTAAACGTGGCCATTGCTGCTTTGCTCGAGGACCTCAATGCGCGGACCATGCGGCGGCTGGGCCGCTCGCGGCAGGACCTCTTTGAAGGGATCGAACGCGCCGCGCTGAGACCCTTGCCCGACACGCCGTTCGAGTATGCGGAGTGGAAGCAGGCCAAGGTGCATCCCGACTACCATATCGAGGTGCTCCATCGCTTCTATTCCGTGCCCCACCGCCTGATCGGCCGGCAGGTCGATGTGCGCCTGACCCACCGCATGATCGAGATCTTCCACAACACCCAGCAGGTGGCCGTGCATCGCCGCCGCGGTCCGCGTGGCGGCCACACCACCATCAAGGAACATATGCCGAAGGCTCATCAACGCCATGGAGGCATGACGCCGGAAAGCCTCATCCGTCGGGCCGCCCGGACCGGCTATCACACCGCCGCGCTCGTCGAGCGCCTGATGCGCGACAGACCGCACCCCGAACAAGGCTATCGATCGGCCCTCGGCGTGCTCGGGCTGCAACGGCAGTTCGGGGCAGACAGATTGGAAGCCGCCTGCGCCCGCGCCATGACGGTCGGAACCATCTCCTATGCCTCGGTGCGCTCCATCCTCGTCACCGGGCTGGATCAGGCCCCGGAACCACCAGAGCCGATCACCGCGACGCCGGCCCACGACAACATCCGTGGCGCCGACTACTACCAATAACCCTCAGCACAGAAGGATCATCGCATGCTGACACATCCCACCCTCGAGCAGATGGCCGCCCTCGGCCTGACGGGCATGGCCGACGCCTGGAAAACTCTCGCCGACCAGGACCCGGGCCAGGCCCTCGATCGCAACGAATGGCTCGGCCTCATGCTCGACCGGGAAGCCTCGACAAGGGCCGACAAACGCTTCGCCAACCGGCTACGCAACGCCAGAATGCGCTTTCCCCACGCCTGCATCGAAGACGTCAACTTCGCCGCAAGCCGCGGCCTCGACCGGCGACAGGTTCTCGCGCTGGCACAGGGCGAGTGGATCAAGGCGAAGGAGCAGATCATTCTCACCGGCCAGACCGGAACTGGCAAAACCTGGCTGGCCTGCGCCTTCGGCCATCAAGCCGCCCGGCTCGATCATTCCGTCCTTTATGTCCGAATGCCGCGACTCTTCGAGGACATGGCCATGGCCCGCCTCGACGGGCGTTTCCCCAAGTTGGTCGACAAGCTGGCCCGCGTCCAACTGCTCATCCTCGACGACTGGGGCACCCATGGACTGACCGATCAACAGCGCCTCGATCTCCTCGAGCTCTTCGAGGAGCGCTATCAGCGACGCTCCACCATCATCACCGCTCAGCTCCCCGTCTCGAGCTGGCACGACATGATCGGGGAGCCCACAATCGCTGACGCCATCCTTGACCGCGTCGTCCACAACGCACACCGCCTCGACCTCAAGGGAGACAGCATGCGGCGACAGGATCAGAACCGGAACTTGACCCCCGCCGGAAACACAGAAACGATGCAAACCGAAACATGACAGCAGGCAGAGGATCAGCCGTGCCCGAACTGTCCGGGAATTACTGAAATGGCTGTCCGGGAATTAGCGTAATCGCTGTCCGGTAATTCTGAAATCCGCAGTTTACGTGTTTCGACGAGCTGTCCGCGCTTTGATATCAACGCCCTGAGAAGGCGTATCTTTTCATGTGGCAACACACGTCCCGCATCCGGCCGGAAGGCCATGAAGCGCGCAATGAGTTCCGCGTCGATCCGATCGGTCTTGGCGCGTGTGCCTTGGCTCGCGGCGAAGGCCTTGATCTGGGCGGGCGGCAATTGCCGGGTCGCAATCCCAGTAGTGTCAAGGGCGGACCACAGACGCCATTCCTGTCCACCAGTGGCCTCGAAGCAAACCAGCGCGCCCGGTTCACGAGCGAGTTGAGCGACTTGCTCGTGCCCTTCAACCTTGTTCGGCAGCCGCGCATGCTTGCCTTCTGGTAGACAGTAGATATCCAACCAATCGCGGCTGACGTCTATGCCAATGATCCGGTCCCGTGATACCGTATTCATGCTCTCTTCCTTCTGCTCCGCGGTCCTCGGCGGCCGCATTCAACTGTTCGAGACGATGAAGAGAGGCGGTGCTGGCTCGCTAGGAAACGTGGTCAAACCCACAAGGCTCAGACGCCAAACACCGCCCCGTCAGCAACCTCTGCCAAGGCGGCTGACGGGGTCAGAATAGCAAAGCCGAGATACAGAAGGGTCAGGACCCATAAAGCTGATCCTCCCCCACTGAAGTGGTCCGCCGTTATGTTTAGGAAAACGGAGGATCAGAATGGCTACGAAGAGACACAAGCCGGAAGAGATTGTCACGAAGCTGCGGCAGGTTGAAGTGCATGTCGGGCAAGGCATGGCCCGGGTGGATGCGATCCGCGAGGTTCGCATTACCGAGCAAACCTATTATCGCCGGCGCAAGCAGTATGGCGGGATGGGAACCGACCAACTCAGGGAGCTCAAACGCCTCCAGAAAGAGAACGAACGGTTGAGAAAAGCCGTCTCGGATCTGACTTTGAACAAGCTGATCCTGGCGGAGGCGGCAAAGGGAAACTTCTGAGCCCCGCTCGCCGCCGTGCCTGCATCGATCACATTCGCACCCGGTTCCATCTGTCCGAGAGACGCGCCTGCCGTGTCTTGGGTCAGCACCGATCCACGCAGGGGAAGGTGCCGCATGGCCGTGCCGATGAGGAGCGTCTGGTCGCGGACATGATCGAGCTGGCGCGGCAGTATGGCCGCTACGGCTATCGTCGGATCGCGGCTTTGCTGAGAGATGCGGGCTGGGGTAATCCCCCCCGGTAATGGCGTCTGTGGTCCGCCCTTGACGCTGCTGGGATTGCGACCCGGCAATTGCCGCCCGCTCAGATCAAGGCCTTCGCCGCGAGCCGGGGCACACGCGCCAAGACCGACCGGATCGACGCGGAACTCATTGCGCGCTTCATGGCGTTCCGACCGGATGCGGGACGTGTGTTGCCACATGAAAAGATACGCCTTCTCAGGGCGTTGACATCAAAGCGCGGACAGCTCGTCGAGACACGTAAACGGCTTCTGGCGCAGATCAAGGCGCACAGGAAGCTGGGATCGCCGGATATGTTCGATGCCATGGACGCCGAGTTGAAAGACCTTCTCGATCGCCAGATTGCAGAGCTGAACGTTCGGATCGAGCAGACGCTGGCCTCGGATGATGACCTGGCTGCGATTGCCCGTGTCCTGCGTTCCGTTCCCGGGAACGGCCCCGTCGCCAGCACTATGCTGATCGCCGAGATGCCCGAAATCGGCCAGCTATCCGGTGAGCAGGCCGCCGCGCTCGCGGGTCTGGCCCCAATCGCGCATGACAGCGGCTCCATGCGCGGCAAGCGCGCCATTGGAGGAGGACGGCGCCAGCTGCGACACGTCATGTTCCAGGCGGCCCTCGTCGCCAGCCATCATAACCCGGTCCTGAAAACCGTCGCTGACTGAGCTAATGGGAAGGCAGTTCATCCCATTAGCTCAACTTTGAACCTTGAGGTCCGACTTGGCCCTTGCTAGAATTCGAACAAACATTAGAAAAATGGAAAAGTCGAAAGTGCAGATGTCTGGACCCCTTGATCAACTGAAGATTATAGAACTTGGTCACGTAATTGCCGGACCACTTTCGGCAGCTTTACTCTCGGATTTTGGTGCAGATGTCATCAAGATCGAAGCCCCCAACCGAACGGATATGATGCGCGACCTTGGACCCAAGGCAGAGGACAGGGTGGGCGTCTGGTGGAAGACTTTGGGCCGCAACAAGAAAACTCTAAGTCTGGACTGGAAGTCCGACGAGGGCAGGGACATCCTGCGCAGGTTGATTGAAGATGCCGACGTGCTGATCGAAAATTTCCGTCCGGGTGTGCTAGAACGTGCTGGTGTTGGACCAGACGTCTTGCACGATTGGAACCCGGACTTGGTTGTTTTGCGGGTTTCAGGTTACGGACAGGACGGTCCGATGCGCGACGTGCCAGCGTTTGGACGTGCTGCAGAGGCCATGAGTGGTTTAGCACATCTGACCGGTTTTCCCGAAGGGCCGCCAATGCACCCCGGCTTTCCGGCGGCCGACAGCACGACAGGGCTAATGGGCGCTTTGGGAATCATGATCGCGCTATTTGCTCGCGAAAAGGGCATTGCACGCGGTCAGGTCGTCGATCTTGCGGTGTACGAGGCGTTGCTTCGGTTGATGGATTATCCGGTTCCCGCATTGACGGGCGCGAACCTCTCGCCGCGGCGCAATGGGCTGCGCCAGCCGATGGACTTTGCCCCGGGGGGGATGTTCCGAACGTCCGATGGGGTGTGGCTGACCGTTTCCGCAGGAAGCGCGGAAACCGCGCACCGGCTGTTGCGGGCAGTCGGCGGGGACGCTCTAGCCGATGATCCGCGGTTTGCGACACTCGGCGAGATGTCGCAGCACATGGCGGTGGTCTTTGACGCGATCAATGATTTTGTCACGCAGCGCACGGTTAAGGAAGTGGAGGCGGTATTCGCCCGCCATGATGCCGTTGCCTCGCGTGTGTTGAGTGTCGAGGAAATCACGACGAACGAGCAGATACGCCATCGCGGGGATATCGTGTCGGTCGCTGGCGAACAGACTCAGGTCATTGGTCCGGTCCCTCATCTCAGCGCGACGCCCGGTCAGCTTCGTTGGCTGGGACGACCGCCTGGTGCAGACAGCCAAAGCATTCTGCGTGATCTTGGTTTTAACGATGAGCGGATCGCTGCCCTATGTGAGGCGGGGCTCGTAAGATTGGAAGGAGGGCGCGCGCTATGACATTTCGATTGACCGCCGACCAACAAGAGATTCGCGACCAGATTCTGCGGATTTGCGCAAGGTTCGACGACGACTATTGGCTGGTTCGGGATCGCAACGGTGGTTTTCCCCATGATCTGCACAGGGCAATGGCCGATGGCGGCTGGCTAGGTATCGCCATGCCAGAAGTTGTCGGCGGCGCGGGTCTGGGGATCACCGAGGCGACCATAATGATGCAGGCAATCGCCGAGTCGGGGGCCGGCGCGAGCGGCGCCTCGGCCATCCACATGAATATTTTCGGGCTCAACCCGGTGGTGAAGTTTGGGACCGATGAGCAGCGCGCGCGTATGCTTGGCCCTCTAATAGCAGGCGATGAAAAGGCCTGTTTCGCAGTGACCGAACCGACGACCGGGTTGGACACCACAAAGCTGAAGACCATGGCGGTGCGGCGGGGAGACAGATATGTCGTGCACGGGCAAAAAGTCTGGATTTCTACCGCGCAAGTGGCAGACAAGATGTTGCTTCTGGTGAGAACAACGCGGCTTGAGGATGTGAGCAGCCCGACCGAAGGGCTGAGCCTGTTCTATACAGATCTCGACCGAAATTTCGTCGATGTGCGAGAGATCGAAAAGATGGGTCGAAAGGCTGTCGATTCGAACGAAATTTTCATCGATGGGTTGCCGATTCCGGCTGAGGACCTTATCGGGAAGGAAGGCAAAGGCTTTAGGCAAATTCTGCACGGGTTGAATCCCGAACGCATCTTGGTGGCCGGAGAATGCATAGGTATTGCGCGCAACGCACTGGCGCGAGCGGCGCATTATGCAAACGAGCGTGTGATTTTTGACCGCCCAATCGGCCAAAATCAGGGTGTTCAGCATCCGCTCGCCAAAGCCTGGGCGCGGGTGGAATCTGCCAATCTCATGGTGATGCACGCTGCAGCCCTCTACGATGCGGGAGAACCCTGCGGCGTCGAGGCGAACGCTGCCAAGCTCTTGGCCGCCGACGCCGCGGTCGAGGCGACCGAAGCCGCGCAAATTACATTTGGCGGCTTCGGATACGCCAAGGAATATCACGTGGAGCGACTGGTACGGGAGGCTCTGCTGTTCCGCATCGTACCGGTGACACCGCAGATGCTTTTGTCGTTCATAGCAGAAAAAGCCCTTGGACTTCCAAAGTCTTACTGATCGGAGATAACGGGCGGGGCTGGTGGGAAAAGGTGTCTTGACCAATTTTCTAACATACGTTAGATTACTGGCAACTGCCCCTAATGGGGAATGGGAGGAGGCGTCATGAATAAGACGCAGTTTGGGTCTTCGAGGGAGGACCTATCAAAACGTGCAACCGTTTACGCAAGCGGTTTATTCACCGGCAAAATCGTTGTGGTGACCGGGGCCGGAGGCGGATTGGGGCTGGCAATTGCGACCTTGTTCGCAAGGCTCGGGGCCAATCTGGCGATCAATGGACGCAACGAAGAGAAACTGGCTTTGGCCAAGGAGTTCCTTGAAAGTTTCGGGGGCGAAGTTTTCGCTGTGCCTATGACTATCCGGGAGCCTGAGCAGGTCGAGGATTTTGTCGCCAAGACGAACCAGGAGTTCGGGGCGATTGACGTATTGGTGAACAATGCTGGGGGTCAGTTTCCGCAAGCAGCGTTGGAGTTTAGTCCAAAGGGCTGGAATGCGGTCATAGACACCAACCTGAACGGTACGTGGTGGATGATGCAATCCACGGCGCGCCACTGGGTTGCCAACAAGCAATCGGGCTCCATCGTCAACATCGTGGCCGATATCTGGCGCGGCATGCCCGGCATCGCGCATACCTGTGCGGCCCGGGCAGGGGTAGTTTACCTGTCCAAGTCGGTTGCGGTGGAGTGGGCCCCGCACGGTATCCGAGTGAACTGCGTGGCGCCGGGTTGCTGCGAAAGCAACGGTTTCGGGAACTACCCTCCGGAGGGTTCTGCGACCTTTCAGGACTCCAACCCGATGCGGCACGCCGGGGACGAATGGGATGTCGCTGAAGGGGTTGTCTATATGGCGGCGAATTCAGGGAAATTCGTAACCGGAGAAGTTCTGAACATCGACGGTGGGCAGCAATTGTGGGGGGATCCATGGCCAACGGGGCGGCCGGACTACTTCCGGATTACCTGATGTTGGCCGTGAACCTTAGGGGGACAATGATATCTAGATGACGACTAAGATTAAAACAGCAATCGGAGCCGATGATGGGGCGATACTGGAGTGCAGCGGGGTCGAGCGACGGTTCGGCGGCATCGTCGCTGTCACCGGTGTGGACCTCGTCATTCGGCAGGGGGAAATCTTTGGACTTGTCGGCCCGAACGGCAGCGGCAAGACAACACTGACGAACGCAATTACCGGGTTCTACCCACCGAATGTGGGGACTGTCCGGTTGGCAGGAAAGGAAATCACGGGTACGGCACCTCACAAGGTTGCCAAGCTCGGCGTCGCCCGGACGTTCCAGAATCTTGCCTTGTTCAACGGGATGAGCGTTCTGGACAACATCCTGCTGGGGCGGCACATCCACATGAAACCGGGCGTTCTGCGCACCGCGCTTTACTGGTGGGCAGCACAGCGTGAAGAAATCGAAAACCGCAAGATCGTCGAAGAGGTGATCGAGTTTCTACAACTCGAGAGCATCCGGCATGAGTTGGTCGATGGCCTTCCGATCGGGTTGAAAAAACGGGTCGAGCTGGCGCGGGCATTGGTGGCCGAGCCACAGATGCTGATTCTCGATGAACCGATGGCCGGCATGAACCAGGAAGAGAAAGGGTATATGTCCCGTTTCATTCTGGATGCCCGTGCCGAACGCGGCGTCAGCGTTCTGCTGATCGAACACCATATGGATGTCATCACCGGCATTTGTGATCGGATGCTGGCCCTGAATTATGGTGAAATGATCGCCAGTGGCATCCCCAAGGAGGTTGTGAAGGACCCGCGGGTCATCGAGGCATATATCGGAGGGTCGCATGACTGATTTGACGAAGAAACAGTCTTCGGGCGGCGACACGATCGGCGCAATTCTGGCGCGGAACGCCTCGAAACACGGTTCGGAAATCGCGCTTCGCGAAAAAGAGCGTGGGATCTGGAAGGAAACCACATGGGCGGAATACGCCGAAGAGGTGCTGGCCTGCGCGGCCGGGCTTGAGAAAATCGGCGTAACACCGGGCAAGGCGGTGCTTATCCTGGGCGACAACCGGGCGCGGCTGTATGGCGGAATGCTGGCTATTTCGTTGCTGGGTGCCTATGCAATGCCTGCCTATCCCGGCGCGACGCTCGAAGAACTCCGGCACTTTCTTGGCGAAGTCGAAATCGTCGCGGCCATCGCCGAAGATCAGGAACAGGTTGACAAGATCCTGGAACTGAAGGACGCGGGCGCCGAGGGCATCGACCACATCATTTATGATGAAGCGCGCGGTCTTGGCTTCTACGAGGTTGAAGGGCTGTTGTCCTGGGATCACCTGATCGAAGTTGGTCAGCACGATCTGAACGAAACCCCGGGCCTGCGTGAGGAACTGCTTAGTCGTGCGAAGCCGGAAGATCCGGCCATTTTTCTGCACTCCTCCGGAACGACGGGCGCGCCGAAGGGCATCGTACTGAGTCAGAAGAACGTTTTTGCTGCTGCTCGGAATGGACATGCGGCGGGTGCCTTCGGCGAAAATGAGGAGATCCTCGCGTACTTGCCGATGGCCTGGGTGGGAGACTACGCCATAACCGTTGCCGCGGCACTCCTTTGGCGTTTCACCGTGAATGTGCCTGAGCGCCAGGAAACGGTCGTGCGCGACATGCGCGAGATCGCTCCGACATTCTATCTGGCGGCGCCAAGAAGCTGGGACCAGATGCTGACGACAATCCAGGTTGGTATCGAAAATTCGACCCCTTTAAAGAAATGGCTGTACCATTTTTTCATGGATCGGGCCATCGCGGCGGAAACGCGCAAGCTGAATGGCAAAAGCGGCGGTGTTCTTGAGCCATTTGGCCGGCTTCTGGGCGAGGCGATTGTTTTCGGTCCGATCAAGGACCAGTTCGGGATGAGCCGCCTCAAGAATGCGTTCACCGGCGGTGAAGCGATCGGGGAAGACACCTTTGTGTTCTACCGCGCCCTGGGGATCAAGTTGCGTCAGCTCTACGGCCAGACCGAGAACAGCGCGATCAACGCGATTCAGGCTCCGGGCGAGGTCCGTCTTCATACGGTTGGCAAACCCGCGCCTGGCGTCGAGGTCAGCATTGCCGAAGACGGTGAGATCCTGGTGCGCTCGGACAGCGTGTTTGAAGGGTACTTCAACAAACCCGAAGCGACCGCCGAAGCCCTTGACGGCGGGTGGCTGCATACAGGTGATGCCGGCTATCTGGAGGACGACGGACACCTGGTTGTTCTGGGGCGTGTATCCGAGGTCATGCACACCGCCGACGGTGAACGTTACGTTCCAAACTACATCGAGAACCGGTTGAAATTCAGCCCGTATATCAAGGATGCGGCCGTGATTGGCGCCGGGCTGAAGGAACTGACGGCGATGGTCTGCGTGGATTTCGAGGCCGTGGGGCACTGGGCCGAAGTGAACGGCGTACCTTACGTGTCATATGCCGATCTTTCTCAGCGTGAAGAGGTCGCGACGTTGCTTCGCGAGGCGTTCCAACGGGTCAACAAGGCCGTCACCGAGCCATTGCGCCTGCAACGCTTTGTCAGTCTGCCGAAAGAATTCGACCCGGACGATGGTGAAATCACACGGACACGAAAACTGCGGCGCAAGGTCGTTCAGGAACGCTATGCTGACGTGATCGCGGCGCTCTACGACGGTTCAAAAGAGGTCCACGTAAGCGCGCAGGTGACTTACGAGACCGGGGAAGTAGGGAAGGTCGAAAGAAGCCTTCCCGTCAGGGAGGTATAAATGGACTGGGTCTTTCTATCAGAGCTTGCGATCAACGGAGCCTTGACGGGTCTGTTATATTCGCTTTTCGCCATCGGCCTCGTGCTGATTTACAAAGCGTCCTCGGTGCCCAATCTGGCGCAGGGCGGGCTGACCATGGTGGGTGCCTATGTGGTCCTGGCGCTGGCGCGCGATGTGGGTTTGCCCTTGTGGCTGGCCATTCCTCTGGCTGCGGTTGTCATGTTCGGCCTTGGGTTCGGCATCGAGCGTGTTGCCCTGCGTCGTCTCGCGGGTCGCCCGGTCGTCATGATCCTGATGCTGACACTTGGCCTCGACATATTCCTGCGGGGTACGACACTTGCCATCTGGGGCGGAACGTCGCGTTCGATGGAACTGGGCGTCAGCTATGATCCGCTGTTCCTGGGCGACATCTTCATCAGCCGCATCCATCTGGTCGGTGCCGGTGTCGCGCTTGCCTTGTTTGTCGGCTTCATGCTGTTCTTCCAAACCCGGACCGGGATCAAGTTGCGGGCGATCGCGGATGATTACATGGCTTCGTGGTCGGTAGGTATCTCGGTTGAGCGCGGCGTTGGGTTATCCTGGGCATTGGCATCCGTTGTTGCTGTCGCCGCTGGCGTCATCTGGGGTGAGATTCAGGGTGTCGATCAGGCGCTGTCGCTGTTGCTTCTCAAAGGTCTGACGGTTGCCGTTCTCGGTGGTCTCGACAGTATCCTTGGCGCCGTGATCGCAGGCATCATCCTGGGCGTCGTCGAAAACGTTGGCGCTGATTTCCTCGATCCGCTTGTCGGAGGCGGAAGCCGTGAGCTTATCGTCGCTGCCGTGCTCATTCTTACCGTCATGATCCGTCCGCACGGGCTGTTCGGTCGTCACGACATCGAAAGGGTGTAAGGCATGTTTTACAGACTTTCCGGCGACCATCACGCCGACTACGTTTCGGACAGCCGTATCTTCAAGGTGCCTGCCGACAGAAATCTGACAGCTTTCATCTTTCTGATCGGCCTTGCCGCGCCATTCATCATCCCGTCGCTTTATCTGAACAGCTACATGCTTCCCTGGCTGATCTGGACGGCCGCCGCTTTGGGGCTGAACCTGGTGACAGGTTGGGCCGGCCAACTGCACTTGGGCTATGCTGCGGTCATGGCCGTCGGAGCGTATTCGTCTATCCATGCCGCGCGTTTCGGGGTGCCGTGGGAATTTGCCCTGATCATTGGCGGGTTGACGTCATCCGTGATCGGCAGCCTGTTCGCTTTTGCCGCTTTGCGGGTCAAGGGCCTCTATCTCGCCCTTACCACTCTTGCGATGCAGTTCGTGATGGACTGGGTTCTGACCCACTCGCCGGCGATCTCGGGGGGCTCACACGCATCGCTCCAGTCGCCGACGCTGGCGTTGTTGGGGCAAGAGATTACCACTGATACTGGCTTCTACTATGTCGCCTTCGGCTGGTGTGTGTTGGTGACGATCTTCATGCTTAATCTCAAGCGTACTGGACTCGGTCGCGCCTTGGTCGCTGTCCGGGAAAAAGACTTTGCCGCCGCGATCCTGGGTGTGAACAGTTTCTACTACAAAATCCTCGCATTCGCGACTTCTTCGTTCATCGCAGGCGTCAGCGGTGCGTTGCTTGTTGCCACCTTTTTCTTTCTCGCCGCACCCGAGCAATTCTCGGTTGCCGTTTCGATCCAGGTTCTTGCGATGGTGATTGTTGGCGGCCTTGGCAGCATTATCGGTTCCTATTTCGGTGTTGCCCTGATCCTTCTTGTTCCGGGTATCGTGAACGGTCTCGTCGTCACGCTGAGTGACGGGCTTGGCATGCAGATCAACGTTGAAACGCTCGCCCACATCCCCAACGCGGTCTATGGCGCGCTGATCGTCATTATCCTTCTGATCGAACCGCTTGGTTTGGGAAAACTCTACGGCAACATCAGAGACTACCTGATGGTCTGGCCCTTCGATCAGTTCAAGAAATAAGGGAAATGCCGATGCAAGAAAAAGTTGAAGCCCAGAACATTCTGTCCATGAACAGTGTCGAGGTGCTGTACGACAATGTAATGCTGGCGATCAAAGGTGTATCGGTCCAGGTTCCAAAAGGCGAGATGATCGCGCTTTTGGGGTCGAACGGAGCGGGAAAAAGCACCACGTTGAAAGCGATCAGCGGTCTTTTGAAAGCCGAGCGCGGACGCATCAGCCGAGGTGAGATAACGTTCCAAGGAACGGACATTACCGAAGCGCTCGCGCAAAAACGCGTCGAGATGGGCATCTGTCATGTCATCGAAGGGCGGCGGGTCTTTGAACATCTGACCCCCGACGAGAACCTGACCGCCGCCGCGCCGCGCGGAATGTCCCGATCGACGCTGAATGCGGAAAAGGACAAGATTTACGCCTATTTTCCACGGCTTGCCGAACGCAAAAATTCGCAAGCAGGCTATTTGTCGGGTGGTGAGCAACAGATGCTTGCCATTGGGCGGGCCCTCGTGACCCAGCCGAAGCTTTTGATGCTTGATGAACCAAGTCTAGGGCTTGCTCCGTTCCTGGTCGAGGAAATCTTCGGCATCCTGCAAAAGATCAATAAGGATGAGGGCCTGTCCGTCCTGCTGGTGGAACAGAACGCCCTGGCAGCTCTGGAGATCGTTTCGCAAGGGTATCTTATCGAAAACGGCCGCGTCGTTATGCACGGCACGGCCGAGGCGCTCAAATCCAACTCCGACATTCAGGAGTTCTATCTAGGCGGCGGAGAGACCGATTTTCACAACGTCAAGCACTACAGCCGACGCAAACGTTGGTTGAGTTGAGGTACTAATCAGAAGTTGTTCAGGGAGGAACAAATGAAGAAACTTACCAAAGCGTTGGCCGTATTATCAATGTTCGGCGGAGCAATGTTCGGTACTCAGACGCTGGCCGAGCCATTCAAGATCGGCATCTGCTACGATCTCAGCAAGGCCTATACCTTTGCTACGCCGCAGGTTGCCCAAGCGGCACAGGATCTCGCGAAACTGGTCAACATGAAGGGAGGCATCGGAGGAGAGCCGGTCGAGGTTATCGTGCGCGATCATGGGAACGAACCGCAGCGCGGTATCGAGTGCTACTCCAAGCTCAGCCGCGAGGGTGTATTCGTCTTCGATACCCTGTCCACTCCGGTCTCTCTGGCTATCCTGCCGCGGGCCATGGAAGACGGGCGTATCCTGATGCAGTCGCTTGTCGGCCGAGGCGATGCAGTTGACGGCACCGTTTTCGAATGGGTCTATCCGGTCGGACCGACCTATTGGGGACAGGCGGCCAATGATGTCGCCTACATAAAGCAATTGCATGATGGCGACTTGTCTGACGTGAAGGTGGGGTTTGTGTATTTCGATTATCCTTTCGGACAGGAGCCGATCGAGATTCTCAAAACCTTGTCCGAAAAAGAGGGTTTCAAGCTTGAGCTTTACCCTGTGCAACTGCCTGGCAGTGACCAGGCCGGTGTGTGGTCCAAGGTGCGCCGGGACAACCCAGATCATGTGATTGTCTGGATGCTGGGCGGTGCGCATGTGGTTGCGTCGAAGGAAATGCAGCGCAATCGCATCCCGATGGACAAATACATTTCCGTCAACTGGCTGAACGAAGTCGATATCGCCAATATTGGCAACGAGGCCGCCAAGGGTATCAAGCGCGGTACCAATGTTGTTGGCGGTCAGAATGTCGCTTTGTATCAAGAGATCATGGCCGAACTCTACGACAAGGGCGAGGGTGCCGGCCCGATTGAGAAGACCCAGGACGTTTTCTACAACACTGGTCTGGCCATGTATTCAATCATGTTCGAAGCCGCGCGCAAGGCGGCAGAACTCGAAGGCCTTCCGATTACCGCAAAGTCCTACAAAGCGGGACTGGAGTCGCTTGAGGGATACGACGCGAACGGGCTGATGGCACCCATTACGGTGACGGCCGAAGATCATGGCGGCGGTGGCAAGACCCGGATCGAGATGTGGGACGGGGCGGCTTGGGTACCACAAACCGACTGGATCTCTGAATACGCCGACGTCGTGTGGGACGTGGTTAAGGACAGTTCCTCAAAATACGAGCAGTGAAAGACAGGTAGCAGGAAGGGTGACGCTACGCAGGGCGGCAGCGGCGCTTACGAAACGGTATCATCGCCCTAAACCCAAGCAACGGGAGAGAGAAAACATGAAAGTCAAACAGCACATTAAGGCAGTGGTCCTTGCTACTGCGCTGGCAGCAAGCGCGACTGTGGCCTCAGCGCAGGACAAGGAGCCGATCCGCTTCGGACTCTGCTTCGACCTCAGTAAATCCTACACGTTCATTTCGCCGCAGGTGGCCCAGGCCGCTCAGGATCTCGCGATGTACACAAACGAAAACGGTGGTATCGAAGGGCATCCGGTTGAAGTAATCATTCGCGATCACGGCAACGAACCGCAGCGTGGCGTGGAATGCTATGAGCAGCTCAAGCGTGAAGGCGTTTTCCTTTTCAATTTTCTGTCCACGCCGGTCACGAACGCGGTTTTGCCGCGTGCCATGAAGGACGGTAGCGTACTGATGCAGTCTTTCGTTGGCCGCGGTGACGCGGTGGACGGCGAAGTGTTCGAATGGGTTTTCCCGGTCGGTCCGACGTACTGGCAGCAGGCGGCAAATGACGTTGCCTTCATCAAGGGCCAGATGGGCGGTGACTTGAGCAAAACGAAGATCGGGTTCATCTATCTGGATTATCCCTTTGGCCAGGAACCGATCGAGATCCTGAAAACGCTTTCCGAAAAGGAAGGGTTCGAGTTGGAGCTGTATCCCGTACCGCTTCCCGGGTCGGATCAAGCCGGCGCATGGAGCAATATCCGCCGCGACAAGCCTGACTATGTGATCAGCTGGCTTCTGGCGGGTGGCCATGTGGTCGCCTCGAAAGAAATGCGTCGTAACCGTTTCCCGATCGACCGCTATCTTTCGGTAAACTGGCTGAACGAAGTCGATATCGCCAACATCGGCGCGGAAGAGGCGAAAGGCATCCTGCGCGGGACCAACGTGGCCGGTGGCCAGGAAGTTCCGATCGTAAAGACGATGCTGGACACCTACTATGCCAATGGCAAGGGCAGCGGACCCGAGAACCTGGTGCGAGACGTGTACTACAACACGGGCATGGCGATCTACTCGGCCGGTTTTGAAGCTGCGCGTATCGCGATTACCGAAAACGGTTGGCCGATCACACCGGAAAGCATGAAGAATGCCTATGAATCGATCGAGAACTTCGATGGAAACGGCATCATGGCCCCGGTTACACTGACCGACAAAGACCACGGTGGTGGCGGCAAGACCCGGGTCGAGCAGTGGAATGG
Organism: Maritimibacter alexandrii; assembly: GCF_005871115.1. Classification (NCBI taxonomy): domain Bacteria; kingdom Pseudomonadati; phylum Pseudomonadota; class Alphaproteobacteria; order Rhodobacterales; family Roseobacteraceae; genus Maritimibacter; species Maritimibacter alexandrii. Next base: position 159,038 of record NZ_SWKQ01000015.1, on the reverse strand, counting down.
CGAAACCTGGGTTCCGCTGACCGACTGGAGCGCCGACTATCTTGACGTTGTTTGGGATGTCATCAAGCACAGCTCCGCGACGTTCACCGTCGAATAAGACAGAGCTTCCCCGCGGCAGACATGTCGCGGGGAAGCTTTCCGCAGTTAGATTGTCCCGAGAAAGCGAAGCAGGTATCATGAGCCCCATTGACGTGAAGATCGAAGACGGAATTGCGACCGTCTGTATCAACCGGCCAGAACGTAAAAACGCGCTTTCCGTGGCGGCGACGAACGGGCTGACCGACGCTTGGGAGAAGATCGAGGCGGATGACAGCGTTCGTGTGGCCATTCTGACTTCTGCCGATTGCGGCGTTTTCAGCGCCGGACTGGATCTGAAGGAAGCCACACAAATCGCACGCGACGAGGGTGTCGATATTCTGACCAAGATGCGCGACCCGTTTCACGAGACCATGCGCGCCTGCAAGAAACCGATCATCGCGGCGATGACAGGGTCGCTGATGGCGGGCGGCATGATGCTGACCTTGAATTGCGATCTGCGGGTCGGTCTCAAGGGGACCAAGGTCGGTATCACCGAAGTAAAGATCGGTCGTGGATCGCCCTGGGCATCGCCGGCACTGTCCATGCTACCGCAGCCCATCCTTATGGAAATCGTTCTGACCGGCGACTTGATGCCGATCGAGCGCCTGCACGAATACGGGTTCACCAACTATATCGAAGACACTCCCGATGCTGTCCGCGCAAGGGCATTTGACCTTGCCAAACGCATTGCCAGCGCGGCCCCGCTGTCGGTTGTTGCCGCGAAAGGCGGCGTTCGCGCGACCATGGACCTGGGCTGTGCGGGTGGCCTGAAAGAGGGCAAGCGCCTTCACGAGGTGGTTTACGCCAGCAACGACGCGATTGAAGGCCCAAAGGCCTTTGCTGAAAAGCGGGCACCCGTCTGGACCGGGACCTGATGGAGACTTGAATGACTGAGCTTATTCGCCTGGACAGGGAAGGCCCTGTCGGAATCCTGCGTTTTCTTCAGCCGACAAAACGCAACCCTTACAGCATCGGGTTCGTCGAAGAACTGGTGGCGCTTCTGCGCGAAGCCGAACGGGACGCTACGATCCGTGTCGTTGTTATGACCGGTGGCAATCATTTCAGCAGCGGCGGCGATCTTGTCGGGTTTCAGTCCGAGATCGCCAAAGGCGCGCGGGCGACGTCGGAAATGGTGGACCTGGTTCACGATGGCGGACGCGCGGCCTATCTGTTTCGCAAACCTCTGATTTCCGCGGTATGCGGCGTGGCTTTTGGCGCGGGCCTCAGCCTGGCCTTGTCGGCGGACATTGTCGTTGCCGCCGAAGATGCCCGGCTGTGCGAAGTATTTGCACGCGTCGGCGGTTGTCCCGACACGGGATCAAGCTGGCTGCTTCAGCAGCGCGCCGGTGCGGGCGTTGCCCGGATGCTTGTGCTCACGGGCCGTGAAATCGACGGGCGCACCGCCAGGGACCTGCGCGTTGTCGAAGAATGCGTGCCGGCCAACCAGGTCGAGGTACGGGCGCTGGAAATTGCCCGCGAGATTGCAACGCACCCGATGTTTGGCGTTCAGACCGCCAAGCGTGTGATGCGCGCCGCAGCCGAGTGCAGCTATCTCGAGGCGCTGGATATCGAGCGCGATGCCCAAAGCGTTTTGCTGTGCGCGCATGACTTTCCCGAGGCCATGAAAGCGTTTTCGGAAAAAAGAACTCCAGAATTCAAAGACCGTTAGCTCGGTTGAAACCTTATCGCAAAACTCAAGGAGACCACGCCAATGAAGGTACTCGTGCCTGTCAAACGCGTGATCGACTACAACGTGAAGGTTCGTGTCAAAGCGGACGGAAGCGGTGTCGATCTGGCCAACGTTAAGATGTCGATGAACCCTTTCGACGAAATCGCCGTCGAAGAGGCGATACGCCTGAAAGAGGCCGGCAAGGCCGAAGAGGTGGTCGCGGTATCCATCGGCGTCAAACAGGCGCAGGAAACCCTGCGCACCGCACTGGCCATGGGTGCCGACCGCGCCATCCTGGTCGTTGCAGCGGATGACGTGCACCATGATATCGAGCCGCTGGCAGTGGCCAAAATCCTTGCCAAGGTCGTGGAAGAGGAACAGCCTGGTCTGATTCTCTGCGGCAAGCAGGCGATCGACAACGACATGAACGCCACCGGCCAGATGCTGTCCGCCCTGCTCGGCTGGAGCCAGGCGACCTTTGCGTCCGAAGTGGACATCGACGGCGACACCGCCAGGGTCACCCGCGAGGTCGACGGCGGGTTGCAGACCATCGCCGTGAAGATGCCCTCCATCGTCACCGTGGACCTGCGCCTGAACGAGCCGCGTTATGCCTCGCTGCCCAACATCATGAAGGCAAAGAAAAAACCGCTGGATGAGAAATCCGCCGCCGACTATGGCGTCGATGTCAGCCCGCGGCTGGAAATCGTCAAGACGGCCGAGCCCGCCGAACGCTCGGCCGGGATCATCGTCGGCTCGGTGGACGAGCTGGTTGCGAAACTCAAAGAAGCGGGGGCTGTGTAATGGCTGTTCTTCTGATTGGTGAAGTGACCAACGGCGAACTGGCGCTGGACGCCACCGCCAAGGCCGTGACCGCCGCATCGGCGCTGGGTGACGTGACCGTTCTGTGCGCCGGTGCCTCCGCCGCCGCCGCCGGCGAGGCCGCCGCCAAGATCGCCGGTGTCGCCAAGGTGCTGGTCGCCGAGGATGCCTCGCTGGGCCACCGCCTGGCGGAACCGACCGCCGCGCTGATCGTCAGCCTGGCAGGCGATTATGAACATATCGTTGCCCCGGCCACGACGGATGCGAAAAACGTCATGCCGCGCGTTGCCGCGCTTCTGGACGTGATGGTGCTGTCGGATGTCTCCGGCGTGGTTGATGGCGCGACCTTCGAACGCCCGATCTATGCCGGCAACGCCGTGCAGACGGTGAAATCGTCGGATGCCAAGAAGGTCATCACCTTCCGCACCTCGACCTTCGACGCCGCCGGCGACGGCGGGTCTGCCCCGGTCGAAACCATCGGCGCCGCCGAAAACCCCGGCCTCAGCGAATGGGTCGAGGACAAGGTGGCCGAAAGCGACCGCCCCGAGCTGACCTCGGCCGGCGTGGTCGTGTCGGGCGGCCGTGGCGTCGGCTCCGAGGAAGACTTCAAGATCATCGAGGCGCTGGCCGACAAGCTGGGCGCCGCCGTCGGCGCCTCCCGCGCCGCCGTCGATTCGGGTTACGCCCCGAACGACTGGCAGGTGGGCCAGACCGGCAAGGTGGTCGCCCCCGAACTCTACATCGCCGTCGGCATCTCGGGCGCCATCCAGCACCTCGCCGGCATGAAGGATTCGAAGATCATCGTCGCCATCAACAAGGACGAAGAAGCCCCGATCTTCCAGGTCGCCGACTTCGGACTGGTGGCCGACCTCTTCCAGGCCGTCCCCGAACTGACCGAAAAACTGTGATCGGTGAACGGTGGGTTTGAAATCCACCCTACACATACCGCAGGACAGACGACGCCCGCCGGAAACGGCGGGCGTTTTTCATGGGGAAGAGCACTCTGGGACCACTTCGACCCAAGGTGTCGGGTCGAAATGGGGGCAGTTTATGCCCATGGCGGTAGAAGCGAGTTGCTGGGCGGGCAATTCATCCCACCAGTTCATCCTTATGCCAGAAAGAAGTCCTTAATCAGGCTGTTGAACCGGTCCTTCTTTTCGATTTGCGTCCAGTGGCCGCATTCGCCGAAGGTGTGCAGTTCCGAGCGTTTCAGCAATTGGTGAAGGCGATGAGAGGACTCCAGGGGGATAACCGCATCCTCGCGGCCGTGCACAATCAGCGCGCGATGGGGGAGCGCGGCAATCTTGTCTTCAGGCGTAGACAGCGCGGCGACATGGCGACCGCGGGGTGCCGGGAACATGGCCGAGAAACTTTCCTGATAGCCGGGGCGTTTGCTGGCGTCGTAACGCGATTTTATCAGATCCTCGGTGATGAGGCTTTTGTCATAGGCAAAGCACTCCATCATGATCTTGCGCATGTTTTCCAGGCTGGGCTCATAGCCCCAGACGGTGTCCAGCCCCTCTGTCAGACCAAAATCAAGACCGGCCGATCCCATCAGAACCATCCGGTCGACCCGGTCGGGATACCGGCTGGCAATAGCCAGCGTGAGCCCGCCGCCGAAGGAATTACCGACGAAATGGGCCTTTTCGACACCCGTGGCGTCCATAAATGCGATTGTATGTTCGACCCAGCCGTCCAGCGAGTAGGTCTCGTTCTCGTGCCGCTCGGTGTAGCCAAATCCCATTGCATCCGGCGCCAGAACCCGGAAATCGCTGGCCAGATCGGGAACTGTCAGCCGCCAGTTGGCATAGCCGGTCACGCCCGGGCCGGAGCCATGCAGCAACAAAACTGCAGGGCCGGTCCCCTCTTCAAGATAGTTGGTCTTCCGCCCTGCGGCCTCGATTGTCTTGCCGATTTCAGGATTGGTCATTGTTAATTCCCTTGTTGCCCTGTTGCGTTGCTGCCGTTCGCCAGGTCCAGTGCGACATCGACAATCATGTCTTCCTGCCCGCCGACCATGCGGCGCTGGCCCAGCTCGTTCAGAATAGTGCGTGCATCTATGCCATATTGCGCGGCCGCGCGTTCCGCGTGCAAAAGAAAGCTCGAATAGACACCGCTATAGCCCAGAGAAAGCGTTTCACGGTCGACCCGGACCGGGCGCTCCTGTAGCGGGCGGACCAGATCGTCTGCCGCGTCCATCATCGCGTTGAGGTTGGTGCCCGTATCGTAGCCTTCCCTTTCAAGAACCGCTATCAGAGCTTCGAGAGGCGCATTTCCGGCCCCCGCGCCCAGGCCCGTCAGGGATCCGTCGACGCGATACGCCCCCTCTTCGACGGCGGCGACCGAAATCGCAACACCAAGCGTGAGGTTGTGATGCGCATGGATGCCGACCTGCGTTTCCGGCTTTAGCGCCTGGCGCAAAGCGCGCGCCCGCGCCCGCGCGGAACTGACGGTCAACGCACCGGCGCTATCGGTCACATATACGCAATGTGCACCGTAGCTTTCCATAAGCAGGGCCTGTTCGGCCAGGGCGCCGGGTTCGTTCATGTGGGCCATCATCAGAAAGCCCGACACATCCATGCCAATGTCGCGTGCGGTGCCGATATGTTGTCTGGCGATGTCTGCCTCTGTGCAATGGGTGGCCACGCGAACCGACCGGACACCGGCGGCGTATGCCTCTTTGAGGTCGGCGATTGTGCCGATGCCCGGAACCAGAAGCGTGGTCAGTTTGGCGGTCTTTACCGCGTCGGCCGCGGCGGCGATCCAATCCAGATCGCGGTGGCGCCCGAAACCATAGTTGAAACTTGTCCCGTTCAAACCGTCGCCGTGGCTGACCTCGATCGCATCAACGCCTGCGGCGTCCAGCGCAGCGGCGATATCTTGCACCTGGCCGACAGTGAACTGGTGGCGCACCGCATGCATCCCGTCGCGCAGTGTCACGTCTTGGATATAGAGGTTCCTGGTCATTGCGCGGCCTTTTCTTTCGTGCGTGCGATCTGTTCGCCGGTTGCCAGCGCCGCCGATGTCATGATGTCCAGATTTCCGGCGTATTTCGGCAGGTAGTGTCCGGCGCCCTCTACTTCGAGAAACACCGAAACCTTCAGCGCGCCTTCGGCAGGGTCGCCGGGCAGCCCGGCCGCCGCGTTCGGTCCGATCCTTTCGAACTGAACTTCCTGTTTGAGACTGTATCCAGGGACATAAGCCCGTACGGATTCGACCATATCCTCGACCGATGCGCGAATAGCTTCCGCGTCGTCTGTCTGGGCCAGGCAATACACCGTGTCCCGCATCACCAAAGGCGGCTCTGCCGGATTGAGGATAATGATGGCTTTGCCTTCCTCGGCGCCACCGACCTCACATATGGCGCGCGAGGTGGTCTCGGTAAATTCGTCGATATTCGCGCGCGTTCCCGGCCCGGCCGACCTGGAAGAGATGGAGGCGACAATTTCCGCATAGCGCACCGGGGCCACCCGCGAAACCGCGGCCACGATCGGAATGGTGGCCTGGCCGCCGCAGGTAACCATGTTGACATTGGCCGCGTCCAAATGGGCGGAAATGTTGACCGTTGGCACCACATAGGGCCCGATGGCGGCAGGCGTCAGATCGACGACCCGCTTGCCATCGGCTGTCAGCAACTCGCTGTGCCGGGCGTGGGCCTTGGCGGACGTCGCGTCGAACACCACAGCAATGTCGCCATAGCCGGGCATCTGCCGCAATCCATCTATACCCTTGGCCGTCACCGGAACGCCCAGCTTTTCAGCCCGCTTCAACCCGTCCGAGGCAGGGTCAATGCCGACAAATGCAGCCAGTTCCAACAGGTCGCTGTTCCGCATCAGCTTGATCATGAGATCGGTGCCGATATTGCCGGTGCCGATTATGGCCGCCTTTACTTTTGACATTCTATCACTCCGTGAATGAAACGCTGACATGGCCCAGGCCGCCAATCGAGGCCTGAACCACTGCTTTGCCCGTGACCGGAGCCATCGGCCCCAACGCTCCGGACAGGATGATCTGCCCCGCCCTGAGGGGCGTTCCGTTTGCACGCATCTTTTCAGCCAACCAAGCGACGGCGTTGACAGGGCTGCCCATGCAGGCCGCACCGGTTCCGGCGGAAACGGTCTGCCCATTCAGGGTCATCTCCATTGCGCAGTTGGAAAAATCGAAGCCCAGGGGCGAGATGACCGGCGCGCCCAGGACCAACAATCCGGACGAGGCATTGTCGGCGATCGTATCGAGCAGGGTGATGTTCCAATCGGCTATGCGGCTGTCCACGATCTCTATTGCCGGGGCAATAAAGACGGTTGCGCGCAAAACATCCGCAGCATTCGGCTGGGCAATATCCAGATCGTCGCCTAGAATAAACGCGATCTCCGCTTCGATCTTTGGTTGCAGCACGCGGTCCGATGAAATGATACCCCCATCGCCGACAATCATGTCCGACAGCAAGGTGCCGTAGTCCGGCTGATCCACGCCCATCTGAGCCTGAACGGCCTTGGCGGTCAGTCCGATCTTATGCCCGATCAACCGGCTGCCGCCGGCCAGACGCCGTTCGATATTGGCCTGCTGCACGGCATATGCGGCATCAAGACCGTAGTCCTTGAGATGTTCTTGGATCGGAGCGCACGGCGTTGCTTTTTTCTCTGCCTGCCACAATGCTTCGGCCGCGACTGCCAGGTTATTATCCAATGTCATACGTCCCTCTGTTCTTCGGTTTGTGATGGACCGGATGCGGTTTGCCGCAACCCGAGCAAAACGGCCGGCGACCGGTACAGAACAGTATCGGCGGCCGTTTCGGACAGTGCGCGCCGGATGAACCCTACCGGATCGTTTTCCATAATCAGAAATGGATAGTCGGTACCGGCCAGTATCCTGTCATGTCCGACGGTTGTTTCCAGAAACTGCAGGGCGACATCGTCGTAAACGATGCTGTCAAAATAGAACCGGCGCGCCAGTTTGCTGGGCGGCACGGACATGCTGTTCCGGATCGGCATTCCCAAGCGGTACGCATGATCCAGCCGGGGCAGGATGGCGGGCAATGCACCGCCGCCATGCGAAAGGACAATGCGAAGATTGGGGTGATTTTCCAGAACCCCGGCTGTCATCAGCGACGTGGCGGCGAGAGCTGTCTCAAGCGGAAACGCCGCAATCGCGGCCATTGCCGGTACATCGCCGATCCGCTCGACCCCGGCCGGGTGCAGCGCATGGACCATAACCGTCATGTTCAGCCGTTCCGCTTCGGCAAAGACGGGGGCAAGCGACGGATCGCCCAGGGGCGTACCCTGAACATGCGTGCCGATCTCGATCCCTGTCAGCCCCATGTCCCGCAACCCGCTCAGGCTGTGAGTGGCCTTTTCCGGTGTTTGCAGCGGCACCATCCCGAAAGCTGAAAACCGCTTCGGATAGGTGGCGACCAGATCTGCGAGAAAGGTATTGACGCAATCGCAGATCGCCTCTGCATCGCCGGCGCCGAACCAATAGGACAAAAGCTCGGGCATCGGCGACAACACCTGATGGCCGATCCCCTTGGCCTCCATGTCGGCCAACCTGGCATCGGCGTTCCAGGATCGTAAATCGATCTGGCGAAAAGGCTTTCCACCGATCACGATCCTGGCCGAGCCGTCCTGTTCATGCACAATGGAGGGCCAGCGCGCATCGCGTTCTGTTCCGTCCGGAAACCGGTCGGGCACCACGTGGCTATGGACATCTATAGCCCCAGATGTGCGCAAATTCTTCACCGCGGTGCCTTCCATGTTAACATCCGGCCAAACAGCTTTCCATCCATCAACCGGAAATCTGCACAGACGCGCTTACATGCGCCTCCGAAAGCCATATCAGTTCTCGAGGCCGTTCAGATTCGATTTCGCGCCCCACATGCAAAGGCTGAAAGGTTCGAAACCGAACTGGCGTTCCCTATACGTTTCTTCGTCCACCTTGTTGACACCAACAGAGTATTCGAATGTCATCCCGTCAGGGCCCTGGAAATAAACAAACCGGGCACCGGACGTCGGGTGACGTCCCGGACCGAAGGTAATCGGAACGTTATGTTGTTTCAGCAGATTGTACGAACGCATGATGTCATCGGTCGATTCAACCTGGTGGTTGATATGCTGGAGTCCGCCGCGCCCTGCCGGGACAAGAGCGAGCGTATGATGAATCTCATTCACGCGCAAAAGCGGAACGTCTCCGATACGATCACTGACGCGGGCGTTGCAAACCTGGGTCCAGAATGCTTCATCCCGCTTGCAGTCCTGGCTGAAAATGCCGACATGGCTGAAGCCGGAGATTCCGGCGTCCCGGCTCGGAAAATGACGCTTGCCCATAATCTCTGGCTGAACTACCAGCTCGATTTTCAGGCCACTGGGCTCTCGGAAAGCAACGAAATCTCTTACATGACGAGAATCGCATTCGTCGCGGGTGCCCCTATGCAGATCGTGTCCAAGATCTTCGAGAGTCGCAGCCGCGATTTCAAGTGTCTGACTATCGCGGACTTCGAAACCGACGACGTGGTCGTTGGGGTCCCCTTCGTGGTAGTATAGGGTATGTCCCCGTTCATCTGATCTGAGGTGTCGCGAATTGCGGCTGCTTTCGGAAACCTCCAGGCCCAGAATTCTCGTTGCGAAGTCGGTGCTGGTTTGAATATCTTTTGTACCCATCCGAACATAGCATACATCAAGCAGTTCAATCATCTTGTGCCCACCTTTCTGTTATCTTGGGTTTCCCAATCGGCTCCCCAGCGTTCGGGAAGCAGACCATCGGAGTTCCACATGCAAAACGAGTCGCGCGCGTTTCTGAATTGTCGCGCGGTCCAGTCAGGCTCAACAGTTTTCATTCCGGTGCCGTAAGACACGATCAGGTCCTCGGGCCCCTGAAAGTACAGAAAAACTTCGCCACTTGCGGGATCGCGCCCGGGACCATCGAGGATTCGCACCTGTTGATTGGCAAGCAAATACTTGCTGCGCATGATATCGTTCAGGTCGCCTACCTCGAAATTGACGGATAGCAGCCCACTCCGCTGGCTTGGGTAGTAAGCGATGCGGTGGTGTCGTTCATCAAAACCCAGCTGACCGCTTTCTCCGGCAAAGTCCCGCACCCTGGCGCCGAAAACCTCGGTCCAGATCGCCATGTCGCGCTCGGGGTCAGGGCTGCGCAGATCAACCGACGAAATCGCTTTGATGCCGGCATCGCGGGCGGGGAAAAACCGCTGGCTCTTGTTTTCGTGGCGCACAACGATCTCGAACCGGTTGCCGGCGAAATCTTCAAAGGCCACCGCATCGCGGTAGAGCTTTCCGGCACAAACCTCTGCGGACAGCCGCGCGGGCTCAAGTCCGCAGGCGGTGAGCTTCCCTGTGATGTCATCAAGATCGCTCTGGTAACGGACACTGAACCCGACAACCGGCTTGCCGGTCGCGCCGGTGGCGTCGCATTCTACTGAATACGATCGCTCGTCGGACCGGAAACGGGCGATGTCGTCACTGCCGTCCGCCGACTGAAGCCCGACCGCGCCTCCAAGGAACCGTTTGAAATCATCCAATTCTTTCGCTGGATACCGAACAAACCGAAGTTCTTCAATCATACCGGGGTCACCCCTTCTTCCCGCGGCGCGGCCACATCCGCGCCTCCTTGCGTCAGTTGAGTCGTGCCAAGATAGGCCCGTACCACTTCGGGGTTATCCAGCACCTCATCAGGAGGTCCGTCTCCGATCGACCGACCGTAATCCAACACATGGATACGGTCCGCAATCGCGGCGACCATTTCCATGTCGTGTTCGATCCAGAGCATCGGAATTCCCAGTTGCTTCTTTGCGGCGTCGATATGGTAGGCAAGTTCCTCGCGTTCTTCCTGGGTCAGTCCCGCGGAAGGTTCGTCCATCAAAAGAACTTTCGGTTCGGCCACCAGCGCCCGCCCAAAGCCGATGATCTTCTGAATTCCGAAAGGCAGACCGCTGACAGGCAAATGCGCCAGATGGGTCAGCGACAACATCTCGAGCACGTCGTTGACCACAGCGAGATGCTCGGCCTCTTCGCGCCGCGCCGACGGCAGTCGGAACCATTGTTCCGCAAGTGTCGCCTTGAGATGGTTGTGCCGGGCCACAAGCAAGTTTTCACGTGCGTTCATCCGGGGGATCAGTTCGGCATGTTGAAAGGTGCGCCCGATTCCCATTTCCGCAATGGCACTGGGTTTCTTGCCGACTAGGGACGTGCCGAGGAAGTCGATTTGGCCCGAGGGTCGATAAAGTCCGCTGATACAGTTAAAGATGCTGGTCTTGCCGGCCCCATTCGGGCCGATCAGTGCCAGCAATTCGCCCGACTGAACCCCAAGCGAAACTCGGTTGAGAACGACGAGACCTCCAAAATGCAGTTCTACATCCTTGAGTTCAAGATCATACATTTGCTCGCTCCTCGCGTCGGCGCCGCGCATTGGCCAGGTAGTCGGCACGGCCCGCGCTTCCGCTCCCAAGGTAAAGTTCGAGGATCTTCTGGTTGGTCCGCAGGTCTTGGGTCGCACCTTCAAGTTCGACTTTGCCGTTTTCCAAAACGAAGCCGTAGCTTGCCAGCGCAAAAGCCACCGCGGCGCTTTGCTCGACCAAAAGTATGGATAGTTCGGTCCGGGCGTGAATGTCGCGCAACCGCTCGATGATCTCATCGACGATCACCGGAGCCAGCCCCAGCGACAGCTCGTCGATCAGCAATAGGTTCGGCTTGCAGACAAGCGCGCTCCCAATCGCCAGCATCTGACGCTCGCCCCCTGACAGCAAGCCAGCCGGTTTGGTCCTGAGTTTTGCCAATCTGGGAAAATAGACAAAGATTTCGTCTTCGATCTGCCGCCAGTTGCTGCCTTCGGCCCGCGTGGTCGAGACGACTTCCAGGTTCTCGGCAACGGTCAGGTTGGTAAAAACCTTGTCCCGCTCGGGCACCAGAACGATACCCTTGTGGATCGTTTTCGGAAGCTGAAGCCCGGTGATGTCTTCACCGAAATACCGCACGTTGCCGGCGGTCACCCGTGCATTGTCCAACCCGATGAACCCCGAGATCGCCCTGAGCGTGGTCGATTTTCCAGCACCGTTGGCCCCCAAGAGCGCGGCAATCTGACCTTTCTCAACCCGCAGGTTGACACCGTGCAATGCCCGGATCGAACGTTGATAGGTGACTTCAAGGTCCGTGACTTCCAGAATGTCTGTCATTGCGTGTCCTCCCGTTTCGACGGCGATGCGAATTGACTGACAATGCGTTTCCAGATGCCGATCAGGCCGTTGGGTTCGAAGACTAGAAACAGGATCATCAGAAGACCGAAGGCTGCATGCGAGGCCGATGAAACCGTCGTGATGTCGAGTCCTACGTGGGGCACCGCTTCCATTAGCCATTCCACGCAATAAGGAACCAGTGTGACGAAAACGGCGCCCAGCAGTGCTCCCGGCAAGCTGCCCATCCCACCAATGATGATCATCGCGATATACTGGATGCTCAGGAACAAGGTAAAGGCTTCGACCGCCACGAAGTTCTGATAATAGGCGAACAATGCGCCCGAGAAAGAGGCGATTCCCGATGTGATGACGAAGGCCAGCAGCTTGTAGTTGGCGACCTGCACACCAAGAGCTTCGGCCGCCGTTTCATTCGCATGAAGGGCTTCCCAAGCGCGGCCCGTTTTGGAATTCAGTAGGTTTCGGCACCCCCAATAGGTACCCGCGGCCAGCGCCAAAAGTACGTAGTACCAAGCATATCCATCATAAATCTCGTACCCGAAGATCACTGGTGGATCGAGATAGATGCCAGTCGAAGCGCCGCTAGCGAATTCGTACTCGCCTCCGAGGTAGATAACGAGAAAATGCAGCGCCAAAGTGCTCATCGCCAAATAGATGCCACGCAGCCGTAAGGACGGCAGGCCGAAGATTAGGCCAATCACCGCGCCCGCCACGACCGAAGCCGGAAGGGTTATCCAGATACCCGCACCCGTTTCCTTGTAAAGGATCCCGGTGGTAAACGCGCCAGCCGCCATCAGGCCGCTGTGACCCAGAGAGATCTGTCCCGCAAAACCGGTCAGAACCATGAGCGCCAGCGCTCCGATGCCCGCGATAAAGATCTGCGACGCGATGTCGAGATGAAAAGGCGTGGCCGAGGTTGGCAAAAGAACAAGCAGAACGATCAAACCGATCCAGGCCACCTGATTCTTGCTTAGTCGCTTTCTACTTTCTGTGGCAAGGGCCGTTTTTCCGATGCCGGTTTCTATATTAGACACGATTGAGTTCCTCCTTGGTGCCATACAGGCCCCAGGGCCGGACGATCAGAATTGCGATCAGTACAAGGAACGGCACGACATCGGACAGAAGCGGATTAACGTAATGGATCAGAAGAACCTCCAGGGCAGCGATGACACCTGCGCCGATCAGGGCACCGGGCAGGCTGTCCAACCCGCCAACAAGTGCCGCCGGAAAGGCTTTGAGCCCGATCACCGCCATGTTCACGTCGATACGGGAATCGAGGGTGACAAGTACTCCCGCCAGCGACCCCGAAAAGGTCGACAGGGTCCAAGCCAAGGCATAGACGGTATGTAGGTTGATCCCGCGTTGCGCCGCCAGCAACGCATTCTGTCCAGAAGCTCGCATCCGCATGCCCCAGCGTGACATGTGAAGAAATGCCAGAAGCCCTAGGTAGACCAGGAACGTGCAAACAACGAGCCACAGCGCGGCGGTGGAAACCCGGACTGAGTCGGTAAGCGCGATCGAGGCATTGTCGAAGCTGATCATTGCCGCAGCGTTCAGTTGTTGTGGTCCCCAGATCAGGACCATTGCGCCGCGCAAAAGAATGCCTAACGCTACGGTTGTCAGAACGGCGGCCAACACCGGTTGTCCCGTCATCTTGCGCATCAACAGCAGGTAGACGGACAACCCGACGACGATCGAAAACATCGCGGTGATGGCAATCGCAGCGAGAGGATCCGAGGCTATACCTGCCGATGTGGCAACCAACAGGTAAGCTCCCAGGATCATGAGTTCGCCATGTGCCAGATTCAGGACACGGCTGACTTTGTACACCAAGACATAGCCGCTCGCGACAAGAGCGTACAACGACGTCAAAACAACGATATTTGCTAGAATTTGCATGATAAGCTCCCGTCGCGCTCAGGCCTCATTCGACCTCGTAGGCCTTCCAGTCCCGTGCGATCTCCATCGCGCCCTTTTCGTCGCTCCAGCGGTAGGCGCGGTAATAGATAGTTTCGCGGAAATGATTGTTGTCGGTCCATTTGATCGGGCCGCCGCGCAATCCCTTCGTATCGATCTCGATGTTGCTCATGACGGCATTGATCGCCTCGGCGCTTGTGTCTTCGCCAAGCTCTTCAAGGACACCTTCGACGACGATTCCACCGACCCATCCGTCAAGAATGGCCTCTGGATTTAGGCTGGAACCGGATTCCGTCACCGCGTCGACAAGGGTTCGCGTGGCTTCACTATTTTCGAACAGCATCACGTTGCTGCCCACGGCGATTAGGCCCGGATCTTTTATTTTCAACATCTCAAGTTCCGCCTCGGCGAGGTGACCGACGTAAGCGTTCCCTTCCCAACCCTGCTTGCGCAGCGCATCGACGAAACGGATTTGTACAGACCACGGCGCCCAGGAAAGAACGGCCTCGGCTTCGTTTTGAATAAGTTTCGTCGCGAAGGATGTGTAGTCAGCTGTGCCGGGCGGCGCGATTTCAACGCCGGCCGATTTCATGCCAGCTTCCAAGACCATCCGCTCAGCTTCTTCCATCCCCGCCCGCGAGATTGGAATGCCCATGGCGGAAAACCCGATGGTGATGTCGCCGCTCTCTCGTTCGCGCAGGTAGTCGACCATCGCGATGCTATCATGCACCGCGGAAAAACCGGTCGAACAGTACAAAAGCGGCTTGGCCGGCGGCATCGTCTCAGCGGGGCAGACCGAACCGGCGAACAATACCGGCACTTCTCGGCGAGTTGCCTGGCTTATGATTGGGGCAAAAGTTGCCGATGTGCTGACCGAGATGATCATCTGCACATCATCCTGGGTTAGGAACCTTTTGGCGTTGCTAGCCGCCCTAGATGCATCCCCCTGATCGTCATAAATCACCAGCGACACGGTTCTTCCATTAACGCCACCGGCGTCGTTCAGCCGGTCGATATAGAGCTTCAATCCTTCGGCCGGCGCGGCGTATGTGCCGGCGGCCCCCCCGCTCAAAGCGGCGCTCATCCCAATCACGACCTCGTCGTCCGCAGCCAACGCTGGTCCTGCGGCAAATGTGGCCGCCACGGCCAAATTCTTGGCAATCTGCTTCATTTTCATTTCTTTATCCTCCGGTTTGTGAATAAGCTTATTTCAGAGCCGTTGCAGCTTTGCCTGATCAACGGGCCATTCGATGTTTTCGCGTTTCAACGCATCAATCATCATGGATTTCCAGATGGTGGTGACTTCAGCATATTTTTTGGCATCGTCTTCCCAGAGCGTCCGCATCGCGTAGCCCCGGACCATGTTGTACGTCATATAGACGAGGTTCTCGGCAAGTGGCCGCGGCATGTATTCCGACATGACTTTGACCCAAGCCGCCTCGATCGGCAGACGCGCTTTCTGCGACGCCTCCAGGATCTCGGTCTTGAGATCGGGATCGGTGTTCGCGGACAAGACAATGCCCAGAACGCTGAAGAAGTGCTCCCCCAGAAAAAAGCTTTCTGCATCCTTCAGCATCTCGTCGAAAATCATGCTCTGGTCGGTTACCGCCTCTGCACTCTCGATGCTTTTTTCAACGGCAATCTGGTAGACGTGCTCGTGTACCGCCAGGATGAGATCCCGCTTGCGACGGTAATGATGCAGCAGAGCGCCCCGCGATACCCCGGCGTTTTGAACCACGGCCTCGGTGTTGAACCCGGCAAACCCACGTTCGCGCAACACTCCGATCGAAGCAGTTATGAGGCGCGATCGCATTTCCTCGCTGCGTTCGTCCTGCGACCGTGAAGAATTGGTCGCATCGGTTTTGGCGTTAGCTCTTGCTTTGCCATTCTGTCTTTTGGAAGAAGCTTCAGTATTCAATGCATACCTTTCCATCCGCGACGAAAACATTGTAGGTCTTCAACGGAATTTCACAGGGCATGAGCCCGGGTTCGCCCGTGGTCACATCGAAGGTTCCGAAGTGCCATGAACATTCGACAAACTTGCCGCACAACTCTCCCTCTTCGGACAAAGACGCCTCGCCATGTGTGCATTGGTCCTGTGTGGCAAAGAAGGAGCCATCGACATTGTAGACGGCGATGGCGTCTCCATTCGGAAGGGTTTCAGCACGAATTTCGCCCTCCGGCAAATCCTCGGCGGGGAATAGAGGCACCGTTTCTATTTTATCATCACTCATAACATCGTGCTCCCGCCATTTACCGAAATCACCTGCCCTGTCACGAAACTCGCTTCGTCCGAGGCGAGGTAACTTACCATGGAAGCGATCTCGGCCATTTCCGCCGGTCGCCTCATCGGAATCACACTCAGAAACTTCTCCGCCAATTCCGGATTGCGCTCGGTAATCTCGGCCATTTGCGGTGTGTTGGTCGCGCAAGGGGCCACCGTATTTACGGTAATCCCGTCAAGGGCGTACTCCCGGGCCAACCCGGTGGTCATGCCGTGCATGCCCCCCTTTGCCGCATTATAGGCGGCGTGATCCCACAGGCCGTTTCGCACTGAATCGGCGCCGATGTTTACGATCCGGCCGCCACCCTGTTCGCGCATGACAGGCAACGCGTGCCAGCTGCACCAGATCGCCGTCCAGAGATTTCGGTCAATGGTCTCGCGAAGTGTGTCGGGCGTATGTTCGGCAAATGCTTTGATGATGCCGCCACCTGCATTATTGATCAGGATGTCGAGCCGTCCGTATGCGTCAATAGCCGCTTCGACAGCCGCCTTGGCAACGGCTTCTTCCGAGAGGTTTCCAGGAACGACAACCGGAGGCTTTCCACGAAAATGGCGCGACGACATTTCCTCGGCCGCCTTGCTCGCTTCGGCCTCGTCGAAATTGGCAATCACCAGCCGTGCACCGTCTGCCATCAGACGTTCGGCGATGACCAGACCAATGCCGCGCCCCGCTCCCGTTACGAGGGCAACCTTTCCTGACAGTTTTCTACCCATATTCCGTCCCATTATTCTTAGGCGGTCGTACCCCGGTCTGCCCCGGGTGCCACCCATTTGCGTCACAAGATTATGCTGATCCGGCCCTGATTGCGGAGACCGTTGGTATCGAGAACAACACGCTTGGACCTTATCCTTATTGTGCCGTCTGAAACCGTCAGCAGGTATAGGAGCTTGCCAAAGAAGATGTTGTTGAAGTCATCCTTGGTCCGAAACGTGAAAAAATTGCACGCGACTTCAACCTGATCGGCATCTTGTGAAAGGATGCGGACATTCGACACTTGATGGCGGGTCTTCGAATGTGGGTACTCCGCATGCGCAGTCCGCTTCATCAACCGTTTGACCCGTTCGCCCAGCCGATACCTGTCATCCGCGATATAGAAAAGATTGTTTTCAGGCGACGCGTCGGCGGGAATGTCTGTCGGCGGAATCTGATAGGTCGCATCGTCGGTGAACAGGTCCAGCCATTCCGGCAGCCGCCATTCGTCAAGAAGCTCGGCTTCGGCGTAGAGAAAGTCCTCAACTTCCGGCCGCGTAAGCGTCCCGGCGGCAGATCCCTTCTTTATTGTAACGCTCATGCCCGTTCTCCCTGGGTTTCTTCCGAGCCGGTAAGGCGGCGGCTCCATTCGCGCCAGAACGCCCGCATCTGCGCTTCGTCGTCCATGGCCGGTTGTTCCAGCCCCATGCCCTTTGATATGTCGTTCCACCGCACGTCCTCACTGTTGCGATAGCCCAGCTGGCAATGTTCCAGCGCCTCTATATCGTCCGGCGTGGCAAAGCCGCCGGGCCCGAGGAATTCCAAGAAGTTCGACAAGCGGAACTTGCGAGCTGCCGCGCTCTCTTCCTGCGGTCCGGCCGCCCATGCATTGACGTGAAGCAGGTTTGGGGATTGCGGGAAGAAGGTGCGGATTGTCAACGACATGATGTCATTGATGATCAAATTGGGGAAGATCAGCAGGTTGCGATTCTTGTAAGCGATCCGGTCTGCTTTCTCCTTGCCGTACAGTTTTTCGTTCCGAGCGTTAAGAGCATCGATCTCTTGCTTGCCTTCCTCGCCCCAGAGCGACACCCACTGACCGGCCGGACGCCCCCAGGGCGCGGTGTATTCGATTACTCCGTGGCCTTTACCAAGGTCCTTTCCGACTCCGCGCAATGCGACGTCCGTGAGACCGCCTTCCATGGACTTGAGATAGTCCAGATAAGTCGCATGGGTGCTTGTCGCGTGATAGCCGTCGATGCTGTTTTCAACCAGAAGCTTCCAATTGGCGTTCATCGCGTATTCCTGCGTGCCGCCAATGATCTCCATACCGTCCACCGATTGATCGAAGATCACATCCAGATATTCCTTGGCGTTGCCAAGGTAATCAACAAGCGGGATTGCTTCAGGGTCGTAGCACAAGAAATACAGCCCGCGATAACTTTCCAGCCGGGGCACCTGACGCATGTTGGAATCAGGGTCGTTCTTGAAGTCGTGCCCATAGCTTTCTTCGCCCGGCTGATTTCTCAGCGCGCCGTCCTGGCCGAAGACCCAGCCATGATAGAAACACTGAAAGGACTTGGCGTTGCCTTTGCGTTCACGGCAGACTTGGGAACCCCGGTGGGGACAGGAATTGAACAGCGCCCGGATGTTGCCCTGGCGGTCCTTGTTGAACAGAATGCTGCGGCCGCCGACCACTCGGGTCACAAAGTCACCCGGTTTCTTTAGTTCCGATTCGTGGCCGAGATAAAGCCAGCAAGTGGAAAAGATACGCTCGCGCTCTTTTACGAACACATCCGGGTCAGTAAAGTTGTTTCTGGAAACCTTGAAGAGATGCCGATCGTTGTCGATCATCACCAAGGGATCGTTTCCGTTGGGCTTCATTGCGTCTTATCCTCCTCCGGTTGATGGGTTTCAGGCGGGAATTGCCTGTCTGAGTTTGTAAGCGGGGTCCTCGATGGCGGCCCGCTCCAGCCGGATGCCGTTTCCGACCAGTTTACGTATTGCGGCCATGTCCTTGGGAACATTGATTGTGGTGCCCCCGACGATTTCACCGCCCCGCAAGGCGATGACGGCGAAGCGACCGCTGGCAGGATCACCGCGCAAGACGGTCTCTTCACCGATGCTGTCGCCCGCCACCTGAATGTTCATGCTATACTGATCGGACCAAAACCACGGCGCAGCCTTTGCCGGCTGCGCCGTGCCTGTTATGGACGCCGCGGCGATGGCGGCCTGCTGGTTGGCATTCGCCCAGGTCTCGATCCGCATCCAGCGATTGTGACACCGGCTGAACTGTTCGGTCGCATCCCCGACCGCCAGCACACCGCTGCGTTCGGTGACGGCCCTGTCGTCGACCCGAAGCCCCTGCGCGCCCTCTGGCAAACCGATCATGGCGGCAATCCCGCGCGGCGGCTCCACCCCGATGCCGACTACTACAAGATCGGCGCTTTCCACCGATCCATCGCTCAGCGTGGTGTCGCACCCCGACGCCGAGACCGGCCTTACATCATACCGGAAACGAACGCCGTTCCCGGCGTGTAGCCGTTCCAGATGTTCGGACGCCTCCGCGGGCAGTCCCCGTTCAAATAGACGTGAGCCGGCCTCGACCACAGTCACGTCGCAGGTCCCCGCTGCCGCTGCGGCAACTTCCAGTCCGATGATCCCGCCGCCCACGATCAAGATCTTTCCACCCATAGCCATCCGTTCGCGGATGGCAGCAGCGTCCTCGATCGTGCGCAGGACATGGATCGGCACGGTCAACCCGGCAAGCTGATCACATTGCCGGGCGCTGGTACCCGTCGCCAAAACCAGATGATCATAGGAAAGCTCCTCGCCCCCGGCGAGCGCCACGACCCGAGCGTTGGGATCGGCGTCGACGACGGGGCTGCCCAGCCGCAAATCTATTTCGGCGGCGCTCCAGTCGCTCTGCGCCTTCATGAAACGAGTCGACCAAGCCGGATCTGTCAGCATTTCCTTGGATAGCTGGGGTCGCTCATAGGGCAGATGCGGCTCCGCCCCGACCAGAACGACCGAACCGGAGAATCCCGCCGAACGGAGTTCCAGCGCGACTCGGGCCCCGGCCTGACCGGCGCCAACGACAACGACTCGTTCGGTCATGGGCGGCCAACGAACCTGCAGGCCACGCCCGGAGCATTTCTGTAATTGTCGGTCTGCATTCTCTCCCCCCTTCTCCGGCCACCTCCCGGCCGGTCAACTTTCTTGCCAAGAATTTACAAACAGGTTAGACTGTTTGTCAATGCACGAAAATCAGGGAGGCGCACAGTTATGTCGCAAAAAGCAGAAGATAGTGATAAAATACAGGTTGTTAGCGGGTATCAAAGCTGCAGTCTTGGCATGCTTCCACCGCGGATGCCGGATCGCGCAGATCCGCAGGTTCCCCATGATGCATCCCTCGGCAAAGTCCGCTATGGCCGGATCGGGAGCGTCTATTTCTATGACCAAAATTTCGACGCCGCTGTCGGGATGGTTGAGATTGAACTCAGCATTCAATGCCTTTCCGAGGGGCATTGCCGCGTCGAGGCATTTGGTATCGGCGATGGCTTTCAATCCTGCTCGGCCAATGGTCAGGACGCACCATTGATCATTCAGTTGTGCCGCAGGGACGGAACGGTGGTCGCCGAATCGAAATGGTCTTATTCGCGTATTCTTTGCGGGCATGTCGAGGCGCTGACACACAAAGAAGACATCCTGCTCGCCAGCGAGGAATTCGAATCAATTGAACTGGGGGTGATTCCCTCGACAAAAGGGACTGTATGCACTTGCGCAATGCCGCTCGGCACCTAGGTGTTGGATCCCATCGGGTTGCTCAACGCCGAGCGCGGGGGAAAGGCCTTAAAGCGCCGAGTGTGGCCTTGCGGTGTTGAGCCAGTCAAGACAGTAGTGCAGGTCGGCGTTTCGCGCTGCTGATGTCGAACGGCCTGACCCAAGGGGTTCATCGCAGCATCTGGTGGATCGGATTTAGGATAAATGATTTGGTTCTGCAGTCCAGATTTTGCTGATGTATTCGTAGGGCGGCGTTAGGCATTTCAGCGTCTTGAGGCGGCGCGCGAAGTTGTAAGCGTCCAGGGCGTCACTGAGGTGGCTACGAAGCTGATCGTGGCTCTCGTCATGATACCGTGTGACCGTGGCGTCCAAAATGTGCGGTTCAAACCTTCGACCTGGCCGTTCGTCGGGGCAATGGTCCCTCGGAACATTGCCTGACCCTCCTCACTCCACGGGTGGTTGGGTTTCGCTAGTCGATGCTTGATATCATTTGCCTCGCAGATCAGATCAAACCGCATCTTGCGGAACGTCACGCTGTCACGGCTCCGAGCCTGTTCAGCGAACTGGATGCCGTTATCCGTCGGTTTGGTGTGGATCTTGTACGGAACGGATTCGAGAGGGTGTTCAAGAAACTCGCAATCCGACTTGCGATTGACATGCGCGACCAGTTGCGCGAAAGCAAACTTGCTAATTCGGTTAGTGGCCTCAAAGAGATAAAGCTTTCCTTACGCTGTCTTGACTTCGGCGATGTCGATAGGAAAATAGCCAATCGGGTCGCGTTTGAAATTCTGCCGCTTCGGCTCTTCACCTTCGGCCTCTGGCAAACGGGATCTCCCATGCCGCCGCAGACAACGATGCAATGAAGATCGCGTCAGGTGCGGGATTGAGGGCTGCAAACTGGTCGAAAATCCAGGCCACCTCTTGCAATGCCTTACGACTATTTACTCTATCTGAGCAGACGATCCTCACCGGCTTGAAGTTGATCCGCCCCCACTGAAGTGGTCCGCCGTTATGTTTAGGAAAACGGAGGATGGTCTTGACCCCTGAAACTGGTCCGAACTGAGTGCGAAATTTTGGGTACATTTCTGGCAAGAGAGGAGTGTACTGATGCCGAAGAAACGATTCAGCGACGAACAGATTGCCTTTGCCTTGAGGCAGGCGGAAACGGGAACGACGGTCGGCGAGATTTGCCGAAAGATGGGGATTTCGGAAGCGACGTTCTATCGCTGGAAGAAGGTCTATGCCGGGATGGGCGTATCCGAGATCCGGCGACTGAAGCAGCTCGAAGACGAGAACGGGAAGCTGAAACGTCTGGTCGCGGGTCTGACGTTGGACAAGACCATGCTTCAGGATGCACTGCGAAAAAAGTGGTGAAGCCTGTCCGTCGCCGTGCAGTCATCCGGCACTATCAGGATGTGTTTGAGGTGTCGGAACGCCGGACCTGCCGGGCCATGGGCTTCGGACGGGCTTCCCACAGATACCAATCCAGGCGGGATCCTGAAGTAGAACTTCGTATGAGGCTGAAAGAATTGGCTGAGAGCCGGGTGCGGTATGGATATCGCCGTTTGCACATTCTGCTGTAGCGCGAGGGTTGGCACGTGAACCACAAGCGCCTGTACCGGCTATACTGCGAAGAAGGCCTGTCGATAAGGACCCGCAGCCCGAAGCGGCGTCGCGCCTGCCGGTATCGATCCGGTCGATCGGAGGCCGACGGCATGAACGACGTCTGGGCCATGGACTTCATGTCGGACCGCTTGTTCGACAAGAAACCGTTCCGGATCCTGACGATCGTGGACTGCTTCACGAGAGAGGCTCTCGCGACCGCTGCGAGGGCGAACTTCCGCGCCTACCAGGTCATCGACGAACTGGATCGATTGGCGCGGACCAGAGGCAAGCCTCGAAGCATTCGAGTCGACAACGTCCTATATCGGGAAAATTTTGCTGCTTAGGTCAGCAGGTCATGGGGCATCCGGTGTCTCGGATGCCCTGGTATGATTGCCCAAGCGGTCTCCGCCGTCAAGAAGCGGTCTCTCCCATAGCAAACACAGGGTACGCGCGTTGGCGGCCCTCACCGTCCTTAAGACGAGATCCAAAATCCCAAGCGGAAGACCTGAACATTATCTACGAGGTCAGCTAACTGCCTCCACGGCTCTTGTCAGACAAGGGTCCTTCCGCCTGGGCTCGCCCCCTCGAAGAAGGGGCGATAGGGTTCGCCGTGTTTGACCACGGCGTTTACGGTGCGCGCCATCTTGGCGGCGATCGCGGTGTAGGCTTTGCGACGCAGATGGGCATTGTGTCGATCCCGCGAGATGTAGCGTTCGAACTTGTCGCGGAAGCTGTTCGTGCGTTTGAGCACAGCAACCTGGCCTGCCATCCAGAGAGTTCTGCGAAGCCGTGCATTGCCATACTTCGAGATGCGGCTCTGACCGCGGAACATGCCGGACTGCGCAGTCGCCAGGTCCATGCCGCAGAACTTCAGGAACTGGCGGTGATGGCGGAAACGGCGCAGATCGCCAGCTTCGGCCAGGATGGTCAGGGCGTTGATCGGGCCGATCCCGGGGATCGTGGTCAGCAACTGGTAGTCGGGATGATCAGAAAGTAGCTCGATGGCCCGCGCCTCGATCTCGTTGCGCTGGCGAACCAGGCTTCGGCCTTCGGCCAGCACAAGGCGAAACATGCGAACGGCGTCGGACTCCGGGTGAACGGGCAGACCCACCGAGCCAACCGCCGTTGCGTAAATATCTGAAAGCAGGCGTTCTTTTGAGACCTTCCGACCGACCACCTGCCACGCATCTGCAACGAAGGCCTCACGGCTCCTGGCCGTGATCATATGCGGCGTCGGGTACTTCTCGAGGAATGCCAAAAACCAGTCAGTACGCGAACTGCGGTGAAAGCGCTCCGCCTCGGGAAAGTACAGCGGCAGGTAATGCGTCAGGATGCGGTGCCAGAGCTCAGTCTTCGAGCGCGAAACGATCTCGTGGGTCTTTGACAGTTCCTGGATGTCCGCTATGCCAGTCACCAGTGGATCGTGGAAAAACTGCACGGCGCCGATCTCCGTCATATGCAGGATGACTTGGGCGTCCTTCGGATCGTTCTTGTCCCAGCTGTTGTGCAGTGCCTCCCGCGTCCGCGCCAGACCTACTGAGGAGACCAGCTTCAGGTCAAAACCGGCCTGGCCGAGGTGGTGCGCAAGTGGCCGATGGTAGTTGCCAGTCGCCTCAAAGCCGATCCTTACCGGCAGGTCGTAGCTGGCAAGAGCGGCGGCCAGTCGCTGGAAATCCTCCAGAGTGTTTGTGATCGTAAGGCGGCGACGGCGCTTCTTACCTGGAATGCCAATCAGCACCTCATGGCGGTATTTGGAAATGTCGATGGCGGCCAACAGGGTCGGCGCGATAAAATGAGTGGCGGTCATAGCCGGTCTCCTCAGCGGTGTGGTTCATGCAAAACCACTGTTGAGACCTGCGACCCGGTTATGGCCACCCGCTGCGCTATCTGAGGGCTGCGCGCGTGGCCATAACCTTAAACAAGCGCTTCTTCCCGAGGTGCTACGGCCCGGAATTTGCCGGTCGGCTGCTCGAACAATGGGCCTACTTGAACAAGGTGGAATTGGACTTCTCCCGGCCCGGAAAACCAACGGACAACGCCTATATCGAAGCATTCAACGGTCGGCTTCGCCAAGAGTGCTTGAACGCATCATGGTTCCTGTCGATGGACGATGCCCGAACCCGGATCAACAACTGGAGAACTGACTACAACGAAACCAGGCGGTGAACCGCCCCGGATTTGCCGGAGGCCGTTTGGTTTAAGCTACGCGGCCATGGATTCAGTTTCCAGAGCTGCGTAGAAGTTGGCTTCGGCCTCTGCTGGCGGGACGTTTCCGATGGGTTCCAGCAGGCGGCGGGTGTTGAACCAGTCGACCCATTCGAGGGTGGCGTATTCCACGGCGTCGTAGCTGCGCCAGGGGCCACGGCGGTGGATGACCTCGGCCTTGTAGAGGCCGTTGATCGTCTCGGCGAGCGCGTTGTCGTAGCTGTCACCGACGCTGCCGACCGAGGGCTCGATGCCAGCCTCGGCCAGCCGCTCGGTGTATCTGATTGACAGGTATTGCGACCCGCGATCCGAGTGGTGCACCAGGCCGTCCGCTGGTCGGCGCTGATGAACCGCCTGTTCCAGGGCGTCGAGAACGAAGCCGGCGTTGGCCGTGCGGCTCACTCGCCAGCCGACGATGCGGCGGGCGAAGGCGTCGACTACGAAGGCCACGTAGACGAACCCCTGCCAGGTGGCGACATAGGTGAAATCCGAGAGCCACAGCCTGTCCGGCGCAGCCACGCAGAACTGACGGTTCACCCTGTCCAACGGGCATGGCGCCTTCCTGTCCGGGATCGTCGTTCTGTGCGGCTTGCCGCGAATGGCACCCTGCAATCCCATGTCCTTCATCAGCCGGGCCACCGTGCAGCGGGCGACGTCGACACCCTTCCGGCCCAGTTGCCGCCAGACCTTGCGCACCCCGTAGACCCGCCAGTTCGCCTCGAACACGCGCTGGATCTCGAGGCACAGCTCCGCATCCCGCTTGGCCCGGTCCGAGAGCCGCTCAGGGTCGGCCCGCTTGGCGAGGTGATCGTAGAACGTCGACGGGGCAATTGGCAGTTCCCTGCAAATCGGCTCGACCCCAATCTCCGTTCGGTGCTCTTCAATGAAGGCGATCATGACTTCGGTCGGCGGTCGAGCTCCGCCTGAGCAAAATAAGCCGATGCCTTGCGAAGGATCTCGTTGGCCTGGCGCAGTTCGCGGTTCTCGCGCTCCAGCGCCTTCAACCGCTCCGCCATCTCGGTGGTGACGCCGGCCCGCTTGCCGCCGTCGACCTCTGCCTTCTTGACCCAGTCGTTCAGCGTGTTCGCCGAACAGCCGATCTTCGCGGCCACCGACACGATCGCCTGCCACCGGCTCTCATGCCGCCCGGGATTGTCCAGAACCAGGCGAACGGCACGCTCGCGCACTTCGGGGGAAAACTTGTTCGTCGTCTTGCTCATGATGCTCCATCCTACTCAGGAGTTGCAGCCTCCGGCAAACCCGGTGCGGTTCACTGTGCCTCGCGACTGCCGAGCGCTTAGCCAACTGCATCGCGTTGTGCTGCGTCGTGGCCTGGCGCGTGTCATGGCTGGCAATGCTCAGCCGAGATGCACCGGCGGCGGACCCTGCCGCCGTTTTCACGGAGGACAAGCTTCACCTGCTCGATCAGGCGACGCCCGACAGGAAGCGCCAGGTACTGCGCGACCTCCAATTCTATGTCAGGGCCGTCGCGCGTCTCGGAGGCGACCTCGACCGCGCTTCCGACGCACCGCCCGGGACGACGGTCATCTGGCGTGGCTTTTCCCGTCTCGCCGACCTCGTCAAAGGCTCCTGGCTCGCAACACCGCCGCCGGACACTTGTGGGTAACCGTAAGAACAACCGGAACCATACGTCAGAAAGGCTTGGGTTCATTGTCAGGAAATTAAACAGTTGTTAGATTTTTTTAATGCAAGGATGACTCGATAGGAATAAAACATGTCTCTGATCAAGAACTCCCCTAGCTGGGTAGTGGATGAACACAAGATGTTCGCGGATAGTACGCGCAGGCTTTTCAATGCAGAGATGGCTCCGAACATTGAGAAATGGGTGGAGCAGGGCATTGTTGACCGCGACTTCTGGAAAACAGTCGGTCAGCAGGGTGTCATGGGTGGCTCGATTGCCCAAGAATATGGTGGGTTCGGTGGCGGCATCGGGTTCGACGCGATTACCGTCTACGAGCAGGGGCGCACCGGTGATACGGGTTGGGGCTATGGGATCCAGTCCATCGTAATCCATTATCTCAACGCATATGGCAGTGAGGAACAGAAGAAAAAGTGGTTGCCGAAACTGGTCAGCGGCGACAGCGTTGCGGCGATTGCCATGACCGAGCCTGGAACGGGCTCTGACCTCCAGAACGTACAAACCTATGCGGAAAAGGATGGCAACCACTACAAGATCAACGGTTCGAAGATCTTTATCACAAACGGGCACACGGCGGATCTCGTTGTGATCGTGGCAAAGACCGACCGCATCGCCGGCGCCAAGGGCGTTTCGTTGATCGTTCTGGAAACCGAGGGCGCCGAGGGCTTTCGCCGGGGACGGAACCTGAAGAAACTGGGTATGAAAGGTTCGGATACTGCTGAGCTGTTCTTCGAGGATGTGCGCGTGCCTACGGCGAACCTGCTTGGTCCGGAAGAGGGGCAGGGGTTCTACCAGCTGATGAAGCAGCTGCCTTGGGAGCGGCTGATGATCGGCATTACCGCGCTCGGTTTTATTGATTTTGCGATCGATGAAACGGTGAAATATGTTCAGGATCGCAAGGCATTTGGAAGCCGGATCATGGACTTCCAGAATACACGCTTCAAACTGGCAGAATGCAAAACCAAGGCCGAATTGCTACGTTCCTTCGTAAATGACGGGCTCGCGCGTCTTGAAGCGGGCGAACTTGATGCGGCCACGGCTTCGATGGCGAAATGGTGGGGCAGCCAGACGCAGAACGAGGTCATGCATGAATGCCTGCAACTGCACGGCGGTTACGGTTTCATGATGGAATACCCCATCGCGCGACTTTATGCCGACAGCAGGGTCCAGATGATCTACGGCGGCACCAACGAGATCATGAAGGAACTGATCGCACGCTCGATGGATGTTTGATCCGTCCGGTGCCGGGCGGGGCTATTCCCTGCCCGGCCCCAGAATTTCGTCGCTGTGTTCCCCAAGTCGCGGGGCCGGGCGATGATCATGTCGCGCAGGGGTCGCCGAAAAGCGAAACGGCGGGCGTGTCGTCCAGATCGCACCTTCGGTCGGGTGATCAATCCGTTGAAAGAACCCGGTTGCGGCAAGATGGGGATCGTTCGGCAAATCTGACAGGTTGCGCACTGGCATGGCGGGTATGTCGGCCTGCTCCATGAGGTCAAGCCACTCATCTGTGGTCCGGGTCAGCGCAATCTGCGCCACCATATCGTATACTGCGCCGATGTTGCGGCTTCGGGCATCCATGTCCGTGACCCAGGCATGGTCGATCATGTCATTGCGCCCAACCGTCTTGAAGAACCGCGCCCATTGTACGTTGGTGTAAGGCAGAATTGTGATGTAGCCATCAGCGGTCTGAACTGGACGCCGGTGCGGAACCAGCATGCGGGCATAGCCGAAATCCTGCGGAAGCTCTTCAAAGGTGGCACCATCCATATGTTCGGCCAACAGGAAGGCGGCCAGCGTCTCAAACATCGGAACCTCGACATGCTGGGCCTCTCCAGTACGTTCGCGGTGGAACAGGGCGCCCATCACGGCATAGGCGGCGGTCACGCCGCCAAGCTTGTCGGCCAGAATTGTCGGGGCATAAGCGGGCGGTGCCTCGGGGTCGCGCAAGGTTGCCAGGCTGGCCAATCCCGACACCGACTGGACGGAATCGTCGAATGCTGGCTTGGCGGCATAGGGCCCGTCCTGTCCGAAACCGGTGGCGGATACCGTGATCAGGTTCGGGTTTTCCTGGCGCAGGGTTTCGGGATCCAAAGACAATCTGGCAAGCGCCGCAGGCCGGATGCTCGAAATCATCACATCGGCATCGATGAGCAGTTTGCGCAACTGATCGAGACCGGTTTGTGTTTTGAGGTCGAGTACGACACTGCGCTTGTTACGGTTGGTCCCCAGAAAAGCGGCCCCCATCAGCTTGTTGCGCGATGGCTGGACCTGGCGAAGAAGATCGCCCTCGGGGCCTTCCACCTTGATCACATCGGCCCCCAGATCGCCCAGCATCTGCGTCGCCAAAGGTCCGAAAACTACAGAAGTCAGATCGACGATCTTCACGCCTTGAAGGATCGCCGGTTTGTTCTCAGCGGTCATTTGATTGTCCACCCTTTTGGTTGTCCACCGTTTTCATGAACGGGGTCCGAATTCGGCGCGAATGGCTTTACCTTGCGCATCGAAGGCCGGGCAGGGGCGCAGTGTCGTTTCGCCGACGCTGCGCCGGATCGGGGGTGTCGGGACGTTGATCTCGCCCGAGGGTGTGCCTATCACGGATCGGTCAAGCTGGGGGTGACCGGACAGGGTCGCCACGTCGTTCACCGCGCCCGAGGCAATGCCCGCAGCGTCAAGCCGCTTCAGTATCTCGGCGCGGTCATGCGAGGCGAACACGGCCTTGATGAGCACTTCGAGCGCGGGTTTGTTGTTGATGCGCGATGTGTTGTCGTGAAAACGGGGGTCGGTTGCCAGAGCCGCGTCGCCCAGTATGTGTTCACAGAACCTTTGCCATTCGCCGCTGTGCTGCACGGTAATGACGACAAGCTGACCGTCCTTGCATTCATAGGCCCCGTACGGGCAGATGACCGTGTGGTTCAGTCCGACACGGGGTGTCGGCTTGCCAAGGTAATCGTGATATAGCAGCGGAACCGACATCCAGTCGGCCATCACATCAAACATTGCCACGGAAACGCCGCTGCCCTTGCCGGTGCGATCTCGCCCGACCAGTGCTTCGCAGATTCCGGCATGGGCTGTCATACCGGTTGCGATATCGCAGACCGACACTCCAACCCGTCCCGGTCCGTCCGCAGTGCCGGTCACTGATGCCAGACCGCTCTCGCATTGCACCAGAAGGTCATAGGCCTTGGCGTTGCGCATCGGGCCGTCTTCGCCATATCCGGTGATGTCGCAGGTCACGAGACGCGGGAACCTCTCTCGCAGACTTGCGGAATCGAGCCCGAGCTTGGCCAGCGCGCCCGGCAGCAGGTTCTGAATAAACACATCCGCGTTTTCCAGCATCCTGAGCAGGATTTCACGGTCTTCGTCGGCTTTAATGTCCAGCGCCACCGATTCCTTTCCCCGGTTCAACCATGTGAAATAGGCGCTTTCGCCGTTGGCGGCGGTATCGTAGGCGCGGGCGAAATCGCCGGCTCCCTTGCGTTCGATCTTAATCACACGCGCGCCGGCATCGGCCAGCCGCGAGGAGCAAAAAGGCGCGGCGACTGCCTGTTCCAACGCAACGACGAGTTTGCCGGAAAGGGGGGCTAAGTCTGAACCTGACATGAGTTTCTCTCAATTGATCCTGAAAGGTTGACTAAATCTAACAATTGTTAGAAACATAATCAATACGATTAGACAAAGACTGGATCGCTTGAAGGAGAACGCCGGTGCAGGACGCCAAACGACCAGACCAGTTTTTCCAACGCGCGCTGGCAGAGGGAGAGATCCTGCTGCCCAAGTGCGATGACTGCGGGGCATATCACTTTTTCCCGAGAGTCCTGTGTCCCCATTGTCATGGCAGCGCGATTTCTTGGAAGAAGGCTAGCGGCAAGGGACGGGTCCACACCACAACAGTTGTGCGCCGAAAGCCCGAACGGGGCGGCGATTACAACGTATGCGTCGTCGAGCTGGACGAGGGTGTCCGGATGATGAGCCGGGTCGAGGGCATTGCCCCAGGTGAGGTCGTCATCGACATGCCTGTAACCGCATTCGTGGGCGAGGCTGAGGGTGTTCCGGCCGTGCTTTTCAAACCGTCGGAGGGATAGGCCATGACCACTGAACTTCGGGGAAAATCCGCCATCGTGGGAACCGGTCATGCCGGTTTCGGAGAAGCCCATGGCCTGACGGCCTATGATGTCATGGCGCAATCCGCGCTTGCGGCGCTTGGCGATGCCGGGCTGAACCTGTCCGACGTCGACGGGCTGTTTTGCACCATGATGGAAGACAGCATGCCGGCGCTTATGGCGGCGGAGTATCTGGGCATCCAGCCCCGTTTCATTGATGGCACAATGTCGGGCGGTTCGTCCTTCGTAAACTACCTGACGTCCGCGACCATGGCCCTTGATGCCGGTCTGTGTGATGTCGCGCTGATTGTTTATGGCTCCAACCAGCGCACCGCATCGGGCAGACTGGTGACCGCTTCACGTCCGCCGGCCTACGAGGCGCCGTATAATCCGCGCTATCCGATCTCGGCCTACGCGATGGCCGCGGCGCGGCACATGCATGAATACGGCACCACCCGCGAACAGCTGGCCGACGTGGCCGTTGCCGCGCGGGCCTGGGCGCAGCGCAACCCCGAAGCGTTCGAGCGCGGCCCGCTGACCCGCGAGGACGTGCTGGGTGCGCGCATGGTGGGCGATCCATTGACCGTGCGCGACTGTTGTCTTGTCACCGACGGTGGCGGCGCGATCGTAATGGTCCACGCGGACCGCGCCCGGGATTTCCCGAAGGCGCCTGTCTATGTGCTGGGCAGTGCTGCGGAAAGCTCGCACCGGCAGATTTCGCAAATGAAGGATTTCACCGTGACCGCCGCCCGCGCCTCGGGCGCGCGCGCTTTTGCGGCGGCCGGCGTGACCCCTGCGGACATCCAGGCGGTCGAGCTTTATGATGCCTTCACCATCAATACCATCCTGTTTCTTGAAGATCTGGGGTTCTGCGCCAAGGGCGAGGGAGGGGCCTTTGTCGAGGGCGGACGCATCGCGCCTGGCGGCGTCTTGCCGGTGAACACGAATGGCGGCGGCCTGTCCTGTGTGCACCCCGGGATGTACGGCATCTTCACAGTGATCGAGGCTGCCCGCCAGATCCGTGGCGACGCGCCAGGCATTCAGTTGAAGGATATTGATCTGGCGCTGGCGCATGGCAACGGCGGTGTGCTGTCCAGTCAGGTCACGGCCATACTTGGATCTCAAAACACGCTCTGACGG
This sequence comes from Maritimibacter alexandrii, assembly GCF_005871115.1. Taxonomy (NCBI): domain Bacteria; kingdom Pseudomonadati; phylum Pseudomonadota; class Alphaproteobacteria; order Rhodobacterales; family Roseobacteraceae; genus Maritimibacter; species Maritimibacter alexandrii. Next base: position 127,888 of record NZ_SWKQ01000015.1, on the reverse strand, counting down.
CAACTAAGGGAGGAAAGCAAATGCCATTGGATTTCGATGCACTGTCGAACTGGGACTTTGAGGAAATCGAACAGACGCTAACCGAGCGGGATACCATCCTGTATGCACTCGGCCTTGGGTTCGGTGAGGATCCGACCGACAAAAAGGAGCTGGCCTATGTCTATGAGGACGGGCTCAAGGCAGTTCCCTCGATGGCGGTTATTTTGGGGTATCCCGGCTTCTGGCTGCGCGATCCCAAGACCGGCGTAAACTGGCAGAAAGTGCTGCACGGCGAACAGTGGCTCGACATCTACAAGCCGCTGCCGACACATGCCCGGCTTGTCGGCCGTAGCAAGATCGATTTCATCGCCGACAAGGGCGAGGGCAAGGGAGCCGTCATTTACCAAAGCCGCGATATTATCGACGCGGACAGCGGCGAAAAACTAGCGCGCGTGGCGATGTCGGCTTTCTGTCGCGGTGATGGGGGGTTTGGCGGTGAAAACCAGGCGGGTCCGGCACCCGCAGTGCTGCCTGATCGGGCGCCTGATCATATATGTGATATCGATACCCTGCCGCGCCAAGCCCTTATTTATCGTCTCAGCGGTGATTTCAATCCGCTTCATGCTGACCCGGATGTTGCCCGTTCTGTCGGGTTCGACCGCCCGATCCTGCATGGTCTGGCGACCTATGGGCTGGCGGCCCGGGCGATTCTCAAGACGTTGCTGGACTATGATTCTGCCCGGCTTGTCGGTCTGGATGTTCGGTTCTCGGCGCCGGTCTATCCCGGCGAAACCGTGCGGTTCGAAATCTGGGAAGAGGACGGCGAGGCCCGGTTTCGAGCGTCTGTTCCGGCACGCGACGTGGTTGTTCTGAACAACGGCGCGGCGCGCTTCGCCTGAGGCAATGAAGATGGCTCAACCTCTCAAGAATATCCTGGTGCTGGATTTCAGCACCCTTCTTCCCGGTCCTATGGCGACGCTCATGCTGTCTGAGACCGGCGCCGAAGTGATCAAGTTCGAACGGCCCGGAGTCGGCGAGGACGCGCGCCACACGGAGCCCAGGATCGACGGAGAGAGCATCGGGTTTGCCGTATTGAACCACGGCAAGCGATCGGTGGCCATCGACCTCAAGTCAAAGGGCGCAGTGGAACGACTGCGCCCCTTGATCGAGAGGGCCGATGTTCTGGTAGAGCAGTTTCGTCCCGGCGTGATGGACCGGCTGGGGCTTGGTTATGAAGCGTTGCGAAAGATCAATCCCGGTCTCATCTATTGTTCGATCACCGGCTATGGCCAGACCGGACCAAAGGCCAGCGCCGCCGGCCACGATCTCAACTACGTCGGTGATGCGGGTATCCTGTCGCTCAGTCGCGGACCGGATGACCAGCCAACAGCCCCGTTCGGGCTGGTCGCCGATATCGGAGGCGGAACCTATCCTGCGGTGATGAATATCCTGCTGGCCCTGATTGCGCGGCAGGCAAGCGGGCAGGGGACGCATCTGGATATCGCAATGGCCGAGGGGGCGTTCGCCTTTGCCTATTGGGCCCATGCCGAAGGTGTGATTGCCGGGCAGAACATCGAAAGCGGTTGCAGCCGTCTGACGGGTGGCCTGGCCCGTTATCGGCTTTATACGGCTGCGGACGGGCGTCAGATCGCCGTCGGCGCGTTGGAAGAAAAGTTCTGGCAGTCGTTCTGCGATGTCATTGGTTTGCCGGTGGCCCTTCGCGATGACTGGTCCGATCCAAATGCCTGTGCCGCAGAGGTTGCACGTCGTCTGAGGGAACACCCCTCGACCCATTGGGAGCCTTTGCTGGCTGCGGCAGATTGCTGCTGTTCGGTCGTGAAGACGCCCGCCGAGGCGGCGCGTGGCCCGCATTTCAAAGCGCGTGACGTGTTCGGGCGGACCGTAAAAATCTCCGGCCGGGACGCGCCCGCTTTGCCGCTGCCAATTGCCCCGGAGTTCCGTTCTTCCGGAAATTCGGTCGGAGTTGCAGCCACTCTGGGCGAAGACAATACGCGTTATGGCTTGGACCAACCAAAGACAGAGTAAATCCCGTTGACGGGCAGGTTTTGAATCGGTATTCTAACATTTGTTAGAAAAAAGGAGGGGCCAATGGACAAGTCTGACGATGACCTGCCGACTGAAGCTGAGCGTTATGTCATGCCATCGCGCTTTGTGGAAAGCGATAGCTTGGAAGTGCAGGGTTTCGTGACATCGGCTTTGCGTGATCTTCCTGTGGGCGCAACCAATCGAGATAAGGCGATCCGCCTGTTCGAAGCGGTGCGCGACGATATTCGCTATGATCCCTATTGTTTTGCGCTGGATGAGGACTCTTACCGTGCCAGCCGTATCGCTGGGGCGGAAGCGGCGTTTTGCGTTCCCAAGGCAATTCTTCTGGCGGCTTGTTTGCGTGCTGTGGGTATCCCCGCCGCTCTGGGGTTCGCGGATGTGCGCAACCACCTGAATACACCCAAGTTGCAGGAGTTGATGGGGACCGATCTCTTTATCTACCACGGCTATGTTCAGTTGTGGTTGGGGAATGAGGCCTACAAGGTGACACCTGCATTCAACATGGAACTGTGTGAAAGATTTGGGGTCAAACCCCTGGTCTTCGACGGCTATAACGACGCGCTCTTTCATGAGTTCGACGAACAGAATCACCGGCACATGGAATATGTGAACGACCGTGGTCTCTATTTCGACGCGCCGATGGGTGAGTTCCTGTTGGCGTTCAAGGAAACCTATCCGAAGCTGGAAGAATTCAACCGCATCCGGATATCCAAGGATGCGAGCGGATATGATGACGGTTTCGCAAAGGAGGGTGCCTCTTGAGGTATCTGGAAGACTTCTCGCCGGGCCAAGTCTATCGCTTTCGCAGCGCTCCGATGAGCGCGGATTCAATAAAGTCGTTTGCCAAGGAATGGGATCCGCAGCGGCTGCACACCGACGAAGACTATGCAACCGCCATACATGGCAGCCTGATCGCCTCGGGCTTTCAGACGATGCTGGAAGTGTTCAGGCCGGTCATGTCTGAAATGATGGTCGATGTCGCCAATATCGGTGGCATGGGCTTTGACAATCTGCGCTGGCTGCGGCCGGTGCGCCCGAACGAACCCCTTGATGTCGAACTGACGGTCAACGCGGTCACGCCGTCAAAAAGCAAGCCCGACAGAGGTGTTTTGCACTATACGCTCAGCGCCAAAAACCCTGCGGGCGAGGTCGTTTTTTCGACCGACACCCCCGTGATGATCCAGCGAAAACAAAATGACACAGACTGATATCCTTTCCAGCGAACAAGAAGACCTTCGCCTGTTGCGCGAGAGCGCGCGCACGTTGTTTGAACGGGCGGGCGGAAGTGACAGAGCCCGAAAACTTCGTGATGCCGGGGGCGGTTTCGATGCGGAGATGGTCCGGGAACTCGCCGAGGCCGGTGTTTTCGGCGTGGCGGTGCCCGAAGATCAGGGCGGGCTTGGCATGGGCCTAGCTGCCGGGGGTGTCATCGCCGAGGAAGTCGGCCGTGTGATTGCCCCGGAACCGGTCGTGTCGACGATCGGTCTGAGCCTCGGCCTTCTGCGCCGCCTTTGTCCGGATCATCCGAAGATGGCACAGCTCATCGGCGGCGAAATTTCATTGGCGGTTGCCTGGCAGGAACGCGGCCCCGACGGGGCGCCTGCCGATGCGACCTGCCGATACGCGGACGGAAAGCTGACCGGTGGCAAGGCCTGGGTCGTCGGTGCGATCGGTTCGCACGGGTTCCTTGTCGTGGCCGAACAGGATGATGGTCCGGTTCTGGTTCTGGCTGAGGCAGACGCGCAGGGGCTTGTCATCGACAAGCGGACGCAGGCGGATGGCAGCTCTCTGGGCGAGCTTTCGTTTTCGGGAACTCCGGCCGCGGAATTGGCCAGCAGCGGTGCGGTTCTCACTGCACTGGCCGAGGCTGTCGCCGATGCAACGGCGCTTGCCGCGGCCGAGCTTGTCGGCCTGAGCGAGCGCGCCTTCGAGATCACGCTCGACTACATCAAGACGCGGGAGCAGTTCGACAAGCCGATCGGATCATTCCAGGTCATCCAGCACCGTGCCGTCGACCTCAACGTGATGTGCGAGGTCGCGCAGGCCGGAGTGCGGGAGGCGCTTGCGCAGATGGACAGCGAAACCGATCCGAAGGTTCGGGCCCCGATTGCCAGCCGCGCCAAAGCGCGCGCCGTCACGGCCGCCAAGAAAATCACCCGCGACGCCATCCAGCTGCACGGGGCCGTCGGGTACACGGATGAGTTCGATATCGGGCTCTACCTGAACCGGGCGCTGGTGCTGTCGGCCTGGTTGGGCGACGATGCCTATCACAGGCGGATATGGTTCGAGGCACGCGAAGCAGAGGGGGCAGCACAATGACCGACTGGAACGCTATGACCGATGCAGAGTTCCGCAAAGAAGTGCGCCAGTTCTTCGAGGCGGAATATCCCGAGGAGCTGCGTCACCTGCCGCACCGACCGAAGTTCGCCGAGATCGAACATTGGCACCGCAAGCTTCACGCCAAGGGCTGGGTCGCGCCAGCCTGGCCCGCTGAATTCGGCGGTATGGGGCTGAACGCCGCCAAGTTGCTGATCTTTTACGAAGAGCAGCAGCGCTGGGGCGTCAATCGCGGCCGCGACATGGGCGTGCAGATGGTCGGGCCGCTGATCATCAAATTCGGCACCCAGGAACAAAAAGATTACTGGCTGCCGCGTATCCTGAGTTGCGAAGATATCTGGTGTCAGGGCTATTCGGAACCCGGCGCCGGGTCCGATCTGGCGAACCTGCGCACACGCGCAGAGATTGACGGCGACGACTTTGTCATCAACGGACAGAAGATCTGGACCACGATGGCGCATGACGCCACGCATATTTTCATGCTGGTGCGCACCGATCCCGATGCGCCGAAGAAACAGCAGGGCATCAGTTTCCTGCTCGCTCCGATGGATCAACCCGGGGTCGAGGTGCGCACCATCACGACCCTGTCGGGCGAGACCGAGTTTTGCGAGGTCTTCTTTGACAATGCACGGACGCCCCGCGAGAACCGCGTGGGCGAGCTGAACAAGGGTTGGACGATGGCCAAGGCTCTCTTGAGCTTCGAACGCATTTTCATCGGTTCGCCAAGTCTGGCCCAGAACGCTCTGGGACAGCTTGAAAGCTTTGCCCGTGGCCGTGGCGCGTTTGACGATCCGGTGTTCCGTGACCGCTTTGCCCAGGCGGCACTGGATGTGGAAGATCATGCCGCGCTTTATGCCCGTTTTGCAGATCAGCTCAAACGTGGCGAGACGCTCGGTGCGGATGTGTCCATGCTGAAGATTTGGGTGACTGAATGCTTCCAGCGCATCACCGAACTGATGATCGAAGCAGCCGGTCCCGATGGCGGCTCCATCGGGCCGCTTCAGGTCGGCAACGTAAGTGTCGATGTTCTGGCGAGTTTCTACAAGGCCAGACCTACCACGATCTACGGTGGATCGAACGAAATCCAAAGAAACATCCTGTCCAAGGCCGTCCTGGGACTGCCTGCCTGACTCAATACCCCCACGGAGGAAATAGAACCATGTCGGATCGTTATGCAAAATACGATAAACTAAAATTTGACTACCCGGCGGATCGCGTCCTGCGCATCACGTTCGACCGGCCCGAGACATTCAACTCGGTCGATGCCGAAACCCACACCCAGATGACGGACATGTGGATCGATATCGACCGTGACCCAGACATCAATTCGGTCATCGTGACCGGTGCGGGCAAGGCATTTTCCGCCGGGGGTGATTTCAGCCTGATCGAAAACATGATTGGCAATTCGCACGAGATCATGAAGACGTGGAAAGAAGCCAAGGATCTCGTCTATAACATCATCAACTGCAACAAGCCGATCATTTCCGCGATCAATGGCCCTGCGGCCGGCGCAGGCCTTGTGGTTGCCATCCTGGCCGACATCTCGATCGCCGGAAAGAAGGCCAAGATTGTCGATGGTCATCCCCGCCTTGGTGTTGCCGCCGGTGACGTCGCGGCGATTATCTGGCCACTGCTGACCTCGATGGCCAAGGCGAAATACTATCTGATGACCTGCAAGCCGGTGTCGGGCGAAGAGGCCGAGCGTATCGGTCTGGTATCAATGTGCGTCGAGGATGACGAGCTGCAGCAGATCGCGCTGGATACAGCCGTCGAACTGGCCAACGGCTCGCAAAGCGCGATTCGCTGGACCAAGTATTCGCTGAACAACTGGCTGCGCCAGGCCGGGCCGATCTTTGATGCGTCGACCGCGCTGGAGATGCTTGGCTTCATGAGCGAGGACGTCAAGGAAGGTGTGTTGTCGCACCGCGAGAAGCGCGCGCCGAACTTCCGTAAGGACTGCCCGCTTTAACACCCGATTGGACGAGGAGGCATGGAAATGTCTGATGATATCTACAAAGATATAGCTCAAGCCTATGCCGCTGCGGCCGAAAAAGCTCCTGGCCTGAAATCGCGATTTACGGCTGCCGGATTCGATCCGGCAGCTGTCACATCGGTGGCGGACCTCTCGCGTCTTCCAGTGATGAAAAAAGAAGAGCTTCTGAAGATCCAGCGCGAGAACCCGCCCTTTGGTGGGTTCCTGGCCTCGGATCTGAAGGATGTCGGGCGGATCTACGTGTCCCCCGGCCCGATTTTCGAACCGGCCCTTTCGGACGGTGGCGGCCACGGCCTTGACCGGCTGTTCAAGGCGGCAGGCGTGGGGCCGGGGGATATCATCCTGAACACCTGGATGTATCATCTGGTGCCCGCGGGTCTTTTGTTCGACGAAGCGGCACAGGCCGCAGGCGCCACGGTGATCCCCGGAGGCGTCGGCAATACGGAGCTTCAGGCACAGATCATCGCCGAAACCGGCGTGACTTCGATCTGCGCTTCGACCGCGTTTTTCCTGACGCTGGCGGACAAGGTGATCGAAACCTATGGCCGCGACGCATGGAAGGTGAAGACAGCCTTCCTCGGCGGTGAGATGGGCGACTGGATGGCCAAGCGCCGCCGGATCGAGGCCGAATACGGCGTGTCCACCTGGGCCGCCTATGCCACCGCCGATCTGGGCCTTGTCGCCTATGAGGGTGGCGGCGAAGGCTACCTGGTTCATCCCGACCGCGTGGTGCAGATCTGCGATCCGGTCAGCGGCGAACAGGTCGCTCATGGCGATCCTGGCGAGGTTGTCGTGACCGCGCGCGATGCCACCTGGCCGATGATCCGGTTCGGCACCGGCGACAGCGCCTTTGCCCTGGAAAGCAACGCGGATGGCACCGTCAGCCGGATTTCAGCATTGCAGGGACGGGTCGGGGCAGCGGTCAAAGTGCGCGAGATTTTCGTTTATCCGCGCGTGGTTGAAGAAGTTGTCATCGGCACGCCGGGCGCAAAGGCCGCGCAGGCCGTGGTAACGCGCGAGAACGATCGCGACATGATCCGCCTCTCGCTTGTGCTGGAAGACGGTGCCGACGCTTCCGCCGCAGAAGCAGCCGCCGCTGATACCTTCAAACTGCATGCACGAATTCGTGCTGACGAGGTGAACATTGTTTCGGAACTACCCGAAAATGCAGAACTGATCGTCAACCAAAAAGACCGCTGAGATCGGGTTCTGTGCGCATTGCCTGAATCCGACCTTTTAGCCGACACTGGCACGCGGGTTTTCGTGGACCCAAGACTTTCAACTTGGCGAAGGTCTTGGGGATCCCGGCCCCGCGCGCCCGTGGGGTGTCGCGGAAAGCGGCACAGGTCAAACGTGGTCGAAATCGACTGTCAGTTTTTTGGTTTTCGGACGGGCCTGGCAGGTCAGGACAAAGTTCTCCTTCAACTACCGAGGCTCCAAAGCATAGTTCAGCGTCATCTCTGCCTCGCCTTCGATAACTTTGGCGCGGCAGGTGGAACACATTGCGCCCTTGCAGCAATAGGGCAGTTCGATACCTGCTGCGGCGGCGGAGACCACGCTTTCCTGATCAGGTGTCATCACAAAGCTGCGGGCGGTGCCATCAAGGATCGCCGTGACCTGAACTCCTTCTCCAGTGGCGGCTTCCGCCGTAAGCGGCGCAAGCGTGACGGTGGCGGTATTGTCAGCATCGGCGGGAGCGAACAGCTCGTCATGGAAACGGTTCTCTTCAACGCCGAGGTCGCAGAACGCGGTCTTGAGTTCCTGAATCATCTCGGCGGGGCCGCAAAGAAAAGCATCTTCTATTTCTGCCGGAGCGAACAGGGCACCGGAGAACTTGCGCAGCTTTTCCGCATCAAGCCGGCCCGAGAATAGTGGGGAATCAGTGCCTTCGCGCGTCAGTGTATGAAAAAGAGAGAACCGTCCGGGATAGGTATCCTTGAGATCGTTCAATTCGCCGCGGAAGATGATGGAACTTAGCGTTCGACTGCCGTAAAAAAGGATGAAGTTGGCCCCGGCCTCGGTGGCAAGCACCGAGCGGATGATCGAAATGATTGGAGTAGTTCCACTGCCCGGGGCCAGGGCGAGATAGGTGCGTGGTCCGCCTTGTCGTATCTTTGATCCGAATGTGCCTTCGGGCGTCATGACATCAAGTTCGGTGCCCGGTGGCAGTTCGCTATGAACGAAAGAGGAAAACGCTCCGCCTTCCAGCAGCTTGACCAGAACGCGCAACTCGCCAGCGTCTCGGCCGGAGCTGACCGAATAGCATCGCCGCACACCATCGATATCACCGGCACGGCGCAGCGTGACGTACTGGCCCGGGATGAATTGATAGTCGTCCGCCAGATCTTCGGGATTGGGCGAGCATTTCGCCGAACTGCTGGCGGGGCAGGATGTCGACGTCACATTGGCCGCCCGCCGCGTCGCCCGCTTGTCTGAGCTTTCCGCAAAGATGGCGGCGGAAGGGGGGCAGGCCGATGTGATAGAGATGGACGTGGCGGACCCGGAGTCGGTGGAAGCCGCGCTGAAGGGACGGGTCTTTGACACTGTCATCAACAATGCCGGAACGACGGCATCTCTTCCCGCATTGGAACACGGGCCGGCCGAAATCGACGCGATCATAGACACAAATCTCAAGGGCGCATTTCATGTCGCACGTATCGCCGCCAAAGCGATGATTGATGCCGGACGCGGGGGCTGTATCGTCAATGTCGCCTCGATTCTGGGCACACGGGTGGCCAGCCATGTGTCCGCCTATGCCGCGTCCAAGGAAGGGCTGATTCAACTGACCCGGTCTCTGGCGCTTGAATGGGCGCGGCATGGCATCCGGGTGAATGCCATCTGCCCCGGTTATATCGAAACCGACCTGAACCGTGAGTTTTTTGCCACTGACGCGGGACAGGCATTGATCAAACGCGTCCCGCAGCGCCGGTTGGGGCATGATCCGTTGGCCGCCCCCCCGGACCGGGGGCCTACGATAAGGCGACCGGGAATCCCCGGCCGCAATTCTTAGAGTCACGATTTCAGAACGCGTTAAGCCCGGTCAGGTTGCGCCCGATGACCAGTTTTTGGATTTCGGTGGTGCCATCGGGAATCGGCATGACCTTTGCATTGCGGAAGTGCCGTTCAACGGGGAACTCTTTGGTGATGCCGTTGCCGCCGTGGATCTGCACCGCTTTGCCGGCGATTTCGACGGCCATTTCGGTTGCATACCATTTCGCCATCGAGGTCTGGGTGTCACAGCGCACGCCCAGGTCCAGAAGTTGCAGCCCGCGCTGGCACAACAGGCGCGCGGCATCCAGGTGCGTGGCCATGTCGGCCAGGTAGCCTTGAATCAACTGGTGCCCGCCGATCGGCTTACCATGTTGTTGGCGATCCTGCGCATATTTGACGGCACATTCCAACGCCGCCTGCGCTATGCCAATGCTCGTCAGGCCGACAAACACGCGAGCGCTCTCAAACAGTTTCAATGTCTGGAACAGGCCGCCGCCTGCATTACCCAGAACATGGTCAGCGCTGGTTTCGGCACGGTCGAAAAACAATTCGCAGGTCGATGCACCGACAAGCCCCAGCTTGCGCAATTCGCGGCTCTCGTAGTTGCCGGTATCGCGGTCGACGATGACCATGGAAATACCGTCGTCCAGATTGCAGACAACGATGGCGAAATCCGACTGGGCCCCATTGGAAATCCAGAGCTTCTGGCCAGTGACGAAAATCTTATCGCCCTCGCGGTCCGCACGTGTCTTGACCTCGCGTACGTTCGAACCGACCTCTGGTTCGGAAATACAGGTGGCACAGATCCGTTCGCTGCGCAGGAGCGGCTTCAGATAGGCCTCTTTCTGCGCCACATTTCCCAAGAGGTTGACCGCGAACACGGCATGACCCTGAATCAGCACCGCGATTGCCAGATCGGCCCATATCCGGGCCAGTTCCTCGTATAGGATGCCATAGGTCATGCGGTCGATTCCGGCACCGCCGTCCTCTTCGGGGATCAGGCCGCTGATCAGCCCGAATTCCTCGACCTTGGCGAACAGGGACTTCAGGGTTTTCGCATCGGGGGGGTGGCCGAGGTTCTCGTATTTCTCGGCCAGCGGCGCGAACTCTGCCTCGGCCATCTTGCGGAAGTTTTCCAGCAACATGCGTTGCTCATCTGTATAGATTGCCTGAGCGGCGGCGATCACGTTTTCCATGGTTCGTGTCCTTGTTTCAACGGCCCAGAATGGTGACGCAGGCGGCCGCTTCTTCTACCCCGTGCAACCCCCCGCCGTTTTCGGCGATGGCGTTCTTTGCCCCTTCGACCTGACGCGCGCCAGCTTCGCCGCGCAGTTGCGTGACCAGTTCGAAAACCTGCCCTATCCCTGTGGCACCGACCGGGTGGCCCTTGGATTCCAACCCGCCCGAGGGGTTCACCGGAATGCGTCCACCGATCTTTGTCTCGCCGCGCAGACTGGCGGGACCGCCCTCGCCGAATTCGACAAATCCGAGGTTCTCGATCTGGATCACTTCGCCCACGGCCGTGGCGTCATGCACTTCGGCCACCGATATATCCTCGGGGCCGATCCCGGCCTGTTCATAGGCCTCAAGCGCGGCAAGCCGGGTCAGGTGGTTCTTGTAATCTTCCGGCGGACGATCGGTGCCCGAGCGCAGGATCGCGGCCTTGACCTTGATCGCGCGCGCGGGATCTAGGCCCAGACGTTTTATCCCCTCGCCGGTGCATAAAACGGCCGCAGCGGCCCCGTCCGAGATCGGGGCGCACATCGGCAGGGTCAGCGGATAGGTGATCGGCGGCGCGGCCAATACCCGATCGACGCTCATGGCTTCTCGGTATTGCGCCAGTGGATTATGCGCGGAATGCGCATGGTTCTTGGCGGCGACGGCGGCGAACTGTTCCTGAGTTGTGCCAAAGGTCTTCATGTGCAGCCGGGCGAAGCCTGCGTAGACATCCATGAACACGCTGTAGGGCTTGGGCGATTTCGATCCTTCGGGTTCCTCGACCCCTGCACCCAGATCGGCCAGCCGTTGCGCGACCTCTTCGCTGTTGCTGACGTCCCAGCCGCTGTCGAAGGCCGAAAACATCAACGCACGGTCGTCAGAATACATCTTTTCGGCGCCCACGGCGAGACAGCAGTCGCCATTGCCGGCCTTGAGGAAATCGACTGCCAGTTTGAACCCGGTCGAGGCGCTGGCGCAGGCGTTTTCGACATTCACCACCGGAATGCCCTGAATGCCCATTTCACGCAGCGCGATTTCGCCGCGGATCATGTGCTGGCCCTCCATGTGGCCCTGCACCGCGTTCGAGAAGAATGCGCCGTCGATACGATCTGCCGTCACTCGGGCATCGGAAAGCGCGGCGGCGACGGCCTCGCCGGTCATGTCCTTGATGGTTTTGTCCCGGAACTTTCCGAACGGCGTCATCCCGACGCCAACGATGTAAATGTCCTGCATCGTTTGTCCTCCTGACCTAGTATCCGCGAAACTGCGGTTTTCGTTTTTCATTGAACGCCGACAGACCCTCGTGCATGTCCCAGGATCGCATGTGCGCGCGCAGGTTCAGCATCTCTTCGGAAAGCGCGGCGGTTTCGTCCACGTCCAGCGACCGATTGGCAACCGTCTTCATGCGGCGTAAGACCGCCGGGCTTTTTTCTGCCAGCCTGTCGGTAAAGGCCTGCACCGCTTGTCGCAGGTCTTCGTCCGCGATGACCTTGTTCACCAGTCCCCAGTCCATCATGTCCCGTGCCGAAACGTTCTCGCCCGAGAACAGCAGGTATTTCGCGCGGTTCAGGCCAATCCTACGCGGCAGGATCGCCGCACCGCCGGCCCCGGGAAAGACGCCAAAGTTGGAATGTGCGTCGCCCAGTTGCGCGCTTTCGGCGGCAAAGACCAGATCGCAGGCCATCACCATTTCCAAACCGCCCGCCATCGCCAGCCCGTTCACTGCGGCGATCACCGGTTTCGGGCCATGTCGCATCAGCCCAAACGTGTGATCGACAAGATCCAGAAGATCCGGCTCGCCTGGTGCATGTTTGGCGCCAGCAACTTCTTTCAGATCGGCACCGGCGCAGAATGCCCGGCCAGAGCCGGTCAGGACAATTGTACGCACCCCATCGTCGGCCAGCGCCGATTCCAGTGCTGCCGCCATCTCGCGCAGCATCTGCGTTGACATTGCGTTGAGCTGTTCGGTGCGCTGGAAGGTAATCCATTCAGTTTTTGCGACCCGCTCAACGAATAGCGTCTGCTTTGCTTCACTCATGCTAAGCCCCTGATAATTATACGTATTATTGGTTTTTCGCCTTGTCTTTTGCGGCGATTTGCGCTGCACTCGGGCGGACCCGCACGTGGAAAAAAAGAGCTGGAGATTGATATGAGCACTGCACCCCTGGCCGGCCTGAAAATTCTCAGCCTTGCCGAACAGTTTCCCGGTCCCTATGCCACAATGCTGTTGTCCGACATGGGAGCCGAGGTGATCATGATCGAACGACCGGGTGTCGGCGATCCGGCCCGGCAATTTCCGCCCTTGTTCCGGGCACTGAACCGAGGCAAGCGCAGCGTTGCGTTGGATCTGAAATCGGCCGAGGGGCTGGCACGGTTTCGCGAACTGGCCAAGGAATCGGATGTCATCGTCGAAGGGTTCCGCCCTGGCAAGCTTGCGGCCTTGGGTGCCGGTTTCGAGGACATGCGTAGTGTCAACTCGCGGCTGGTTTATGTATCGATTTCGGGTTACGGGCAGGACGGCCCCTATCGTGACAGGGCTGGCCATGACCTGAGCTATGAAGGGGTTGGCGGTTTGCTGGCCGATCAGGCCGATGCAAAGCAGCCCGGCCCTGTGCCGCCGATCCCCCTTGCGGATGTTGGCGCGGCGTTGTTCGCGGCGATCGCAATCCTGTCGGCGGTGGTGTCGAGCCAGCGCACAGGGCAGGGGCGTTACGTGGACGTGTCCATGTCGGATGCGGTGGTTTCGATGTTGACCGCATTCCTCGTTCCCGCCGCCAATGGAACACCGCTGGGCGAATTTATCGCCGAGCCGGGCTATGGCGTGTTCACCTGCAAAGACGGCAAGCTCTTGACCTTGTCCATCGCGCATGAGGACTGGTTCTGGAAACCGTTCTGCGATGTGATCAACAGGGCGGATCTTGCGCCGTTGACAGGCCGCGACCGTGTCGCCCGCAAGGCCGCGCTGCGCGAAGAAATCGCGGCGATTTTGGTCAACAAGACGCGCGCCGAATGGGGCGACCTTCTGGATAAGGCGGGGGTGCCATGGGGTCCGGTCAATTCCCTGGTCGAAACGTTGGACGACCCCCATGTGCGTGCGCGCCAGCTGCTGCGCAAGATTACGCATGACGGCGGCAAGGCCGAGACTTTTATTGTCCAGCCGTTGAAATTCGATGGTTTCGAAACCGCGATACCGGATCTGCCCCCCGAGCTCGGGGCAGATAATGACAGCGTTTTTTCGGACAGCTCCAACTAGACGCGGCAGCCGTCCGATGGCGGCTCTAGCAGGCAAAAGAATACCCGCCATTCACCGGATAAGTTTGACCGGTGATCCAGCTGGCAGCATCCGAGCAGAGGAACAGGATCATTCCGGCGGGGTCTTCCGGCTCGCCCAGACGGCGGATCACGTATTGCGACAATGCCCGCTTCTCGGTCTCTGCATCCGGGATCAGGTCGGCGACAGCCGGAGTTCTTGTGCCCCCCAAGGCGACGCAATTCGCGGTGATCCCGAACCGACCACCGGCTTTTGCAATTGCCCGCATGAAGCCGGCCGCGCCGGCCTTGGCGCCGGAGTAGACCGCCAGATGCGGTTCACCAACACGGCCGGCGTCGGAAATGACGGTCACAATGCGCCCATAGCCACTGTTAACCATCAACGGCATGGCGTGACGGGTGCAGTTCAACACGCCGTCGAAATTGGTGGCCATCCAGCGGCGCCATTCATCGGGATCGGATTCCCAAAAAGGGACCAGATCGTCGAGCCGCGATGTCGGCCCGGCGTTGCCCGCATTGTTGACCAGGATATCCACGCCGCCAAATGTGGTCTGCGTTTCGGCAAACGCCGCGCCAACCGCGTCGAAATCCGAGACGTCGAAGGCGAGCGGCAGAGCCTTTGCACCCGCTGCCTCCACTTCCGCGGCAACGCTTTCGGCCCGTTCGGCGTGAAAATCGTTGACAACGATGGCACCGGCTCCGTGTTCCGCCAGATAAATCGCGACTTGCCGACCAACGCCTTGCCCCGCTCCGGTTACAAATGCGGTACGACCTTTGATGGAAAGCAGGTTACTCATCTTCGCTCCTTTCTATCCCAGCCATCTCTTCCGGCGGCGATAGTGTTTGATATCTCGATAGCTTTTGCGCTCGCCCGATGCGGTTACGCCGAGATAGAATTCCTTGATGTCCTCGTTGTCAGCGAGCTTGTCGGCAGGGCCGTCCATCACGATCCGGCCGTTCTCCATCACATAGGCATAGTCGGCGATCGATAGCGCCGCGGCGCTGTTTTGTTCGACCAGGAAGAAGGTCGTGCCTTCTGACTTGAGCTGCTTGAGCACTTCATAAACATCCCGGACCATCATCGGGGCCAATCCCAACGACGGTTCGTCGATCGCGATGATCTTGGGGCTGGCCATCATGGCCCGGCCGATCAGCAGCAGTTGTTGTTCGCCACCAGACATGAAGCCAGAGGTGCGGTTGCGCAGGTCCGCAAGCCGGGGGATCAAGGTGTAAACATGGTCCAGGCGCTTTTTCAGCTCGGCGGAGTTGGGCACCATGTGCCCGCCGACGATCAGGTTTTGCTCTGACGTCAGATGCCGCAAAACGCGCCGCCCTTCCATCACATGGATGAGACCGTTCTTCACGACTTCCGAGGCTTCCATGTTCTGAATGGGAGTTCCGTCCAGAACGATGGACCCCGCCGAAACGGTTCCATCCTCGGATTTGAGCGTTCCCGAGATGGCTTTAAGCGTCGTGCTTTTTCCTGCGCCATTGCCACCGAGCAGAGCAACACATTGTCCCGCACGGACTGTCATGGACACGCCTTTGAGCGCCAGGATGACGTCGGAATATGTCACCTCTACGTTGTTGAGTTCCAGCATGGTCATATTGCCCGGGGCTAAGGATCAGAACGGGCGCCGCGACTGCGGCGCCCGGATTAATTCACCATTTCTCAACTTGCGGAACGTCGACACCCGTTGCCGCGATGGTGATTTTCCCATCTTTGACGGTGCCCACATTCACTTTGAGGCCTTCCAATGGGAACGGTGCTTCTGGCGTAAAGGACAAGGTCGGCAGGAACCCATGGGTTTCTTCGGTGGTGATCGGTTTGGCAAAAAGCGCCTCACGTACCATCTCTCCGGTCAGGCCCTCGGCGCCGTTCGCCTCGATCGCGTGATCGATCACGGTCACGGTATAGAGACCCTGAGATACGCCCATTGCGGTCACGACGTTCCAAGGTGCTTCGAGTCCGTAATCGGCAACCAATGTCTCGTAGAATTGTCGCGCGGGAGTGTCCTCATCGGCCGCAATCACCATGCCGTAGGCTTCAAAGTCCCCCTCCATTTGTTCAAGCCCGCCAAGCGCGCCACCCGAGGCTGGAAGCCCGTTATGCGAACTCATCATGATCGGGATGTTCGCCCCGTTGGCCTGCAGCCCACGTTTCGCGGCAACCACGATAGAGGTGTTCGTTTGGATTACCAGCACCTCGGCCCCGGCTCGTACAACGCGGCGCATTTGCCCCGTCAGATCGGTGGGTTGAACTTCGGTATAGATGACCTCGACGAGGTCGATCTCCTCGGGGTGCTCTTCGGCATAGAGTTCGATGCCCTTTGCCATGTCGACATAGGCAGGCGATGCTTCTGAGGCGAGGATCGCAACCTTGAGCGGTTCGTCTCCGCCGCGCTGTTCACGCATCCAGTTCAGAAAGCCGACACTTTCGTGCGAATAGGTCGGGCGTGGGTTGAAAATCCAGGCATCCGGTTGCCAGGCAAAACCGTAGGCCGCTGTGGCCATGAACATCGGGATTTTGTCTTCCGGCAGGCGTTCGGAAAGGGCCGCGACGTCGGGCCCGCCGAGGCCGACAACCGCAATCGGGTCCAGTTCCGATTTGATCCCGGGCCAGAGACTTGCCACCTGTGCCGCGTCATAGCGGGTTTCGTAGTTTTTGTAGTTCAGCGTGACGCCAAGTTCCTTGCCGCGGGTTTCATTCCACCAGGTGAACACAGCTTCGCGTCCGCCTGCCAGGATGGGCATGATGTCAGCATAAGGGCCGGAAAAGTCCGACAGCAGGGCCAGATTATAGGTCTCTTCGGCCTGCGCCTTCAAAGGCATGGTCGCCGCGGCCGCCAAGGCAGCCGCAGCCAGAAAGCCGCGAAGACCTCGATTCGATTGGTAAGTCATATTCTTCCTCCCAGGTTTAGAGCCGCTCTATTTCTCAGTAAGGAAACGGCCAGATACGGTATGACGACTTCAGGATGTTCCAGCGGTGCATCAGCCCCTTGGGTTCGAGGATCATAAACAATGCGATCACGCCGCCAAGAACGACATTCATGCCAGCGAACACGATGTCACCGCCAAGGAATGATACCGAGTCGGCGATATTGGGGCCGACCGTCGCGATAATTTCCTGGATGATGCGGATAATGAAGACGCCGATCAGGGCCCCCACGATTGAACCCATCCCGCCGACGATGATCATCGCGACGAAGAAGATAGAGTGAAACAGGGTGAACTGGTCTACCCCCACGAAGCGGATCAGATAGGCCCAAAGCGCCCCGCCGACGCCCGCATAGAAAGCGCCGATCAGGAAGGCATTTGCCTTTGTGGCCGCGACATTGATCCCCATTATACCCGCGGCCACGTCATCATCCCTGACCGCCACGAAGGCACGGCCGAAGCGTGACCGAACGATCCCGAACGCGCCCGCCACCATGATCGCGGTGACCGCGAAATTCAGATAGAACTGCGAAGATTCGCTGACAAATCGCAGCCCGAAAAGCTCGGCCGGGGGCACGGTGATACCGTTCGATCCACCCAGCCAGGTAGACGGCAGGTTCAATACGGCAAAGTGGAACAGGAACTGAGCTGCAATCGTGGTCAGTGCCAGATAGAACCCCTTGATCCGCGCCGCGGTCAAGCCAAAGAGAAAGCCGAACAGCGCAGCCGAGAGCCCGGCCAGAGGAATGGTCAGCAGAAACGTAAGGCCGGTCTTCGAGGCCAGTATCGAGGCCGTATAGGCGCCGACCCCCATGAACGCCGCCTGACCCAGGTTGATCTGGCCCGCATAGCCGGTGCAGATCTGAAGCCCGACGGCGATGACGGCGCTGATCATCATCATATTCAGGATAGCGATGATACGGCTGCTCACCAGGTAAGGCGCCAACAGCAGTAGAGCCACGAATACGACGAGGGCCAGAAACTGCCAGCGCGTTCGGATCAAACGTCTGTCACTGCGATAGCTTGTCGGGAATACGCCAGAAGGATCCATGGATTACACCCGTTCGATTGTGCGCCAGCCGAACAGGCCGGTCGGCCGGATCAGCAGAATGGCAAGCATTATGATATATGGAACGACACTGCCGAGCGAGCCACCGATCAACGGATCAAGGTAGTTGGTGGTCAAGCTCTGCGCGATGCCGATGATTATTCCTGCCAGGATAAGCCCGCCGATGGATTCCAGCCCGGCAAAGAGCGCCACTGGCAGGGCCGCGAACCCGATATCCGAGGCCAGGAAGGTCAGCGATTTGCCGCTGAGAAAGATCATCGCACCAATTGTGGACAGGATTGCCCCGAGAACCCAGGCAACGGCAATCGAGCCTTTCACCGAAATGCCCATCGAGGAGGCCACGACGTGGTCCTCCGCCACAGCGGTCATACGGAGGCCGGACCGGGTCCGGTTGAAGAACCACGACAGGCCGACGGCCGCGACAATGGTGATGATCCCACCTATCAGGAGGTTCATCGGGATCAACATATCGCCGAGGAACAAGGGTTTCAGCGGAAAAATGATCGGGAAGGGTCTTACCGCGGGACCGAACACAAGCAGCACCAAACCGCGCAGCAGGATCAAAAGGCCGACGGTGACCATGACCATCGAGAAAACCGATTCACCGATCAGCTTTGTCAGGAAAATCCGTTCGATTGCGTACCCGACCAGCCCGGCCAGAACCAGCGAAAGGGGTATCGACAACCAAAGGCTAAGCCCCGCTTGCATCGTTGTGAACCAGACGATGAACCCGCCGATGATCACCAGTTCGCCCTGCGCGAAGTTGAACACCTTGCTGGCGCGGTAAATCACAACAAAGCCCATGGCCACCAGCGAATACAGAAGGCCGATCAAAGCCCCGGTAATGATGTCATTGATGAAATAGACCATTGTCGCCGACCTCCTTTAAGATTTGGACTGCCGCTTGGCAGCCTTCGATGCGTTTTCAACATCCGACACGCGAACCGTGGTCTTGAGAACGCCTTGACGGCCGTCCTGATAGGTCACAGCGATTTCGAGATCTGTCTCGTCATCGCCAGCATAGATCGCCTCGACGAGCTTGGCATACCGTTCCTCCAGAAAGGCCCGGCGAAGCTTTCGGCTGCGGGTCAACTCGCCTTCATCCGGGTCGAGTTCCTTGGGAAAATTCGCAAAACGTGCCACGCGCGAGCCTTCGGGCAGGAGCGCATTGATGCGCGCCACTTCGCCTTTGATAAGGTCCAGAACTTCGGGTTTCTGCGAGAGATCGGTGTAGGTCGAAAAGCTGATCTTGTTCTCTTCCGCCCAACGCCCGAGAACTTCCATATCGATATTGATAAGCGCGCTGACGAAGCTCCGGGTTTCGTCGCCTAAGGTCATGAGATCCTTGATGAAGGGGCTATACCGCAACCGCGTTTCGATGAATTGCGGCGGATAGCTGTGCCCATTTGCCAGGCGGCGCATATCCTTGACACGGTCAAAGAACAAAAGCTCGCCGTCGTCGGTCATCGACACCGCGTCACCGGTCTTGTACCAACCGTTTTCGGTCAATTCCTCTGCGGTCTTTTCGGGCTTGCCGTGATAGCCACCGAAGCCCGATCCGCCACGCACCTGAAGCTCCCCTTCGTCCGAGACCCTGTATTCCAGCGGTTCGCCGTAGCTCGTGTTGCTTTGCATCCAGCTGCCGCTGGTTTCCAGCTGATAGCTTTCGCCGACATGCGCGGTCAGAAGGCCGATTTCGGTCGCGCCATACACGTTGCGCAGCTTAACCCCCATCGCGTGGAACATACGAAAGACGTCAGGTGCCATCAGGGCGCCGCCGCTCATTGCGTTTTTGGCCTTACCAAGGCCAAGATTGTCGCGCAGGTGATGCAGCACCAGAGCTTCGGCAAAGGGAAGCTGCAGGCGTGCGGCAAGGCTGGGGCTACGCCCCTCCAGCCGTTCCACATAAACGTCGTGGCCGACCTTCATGCCCCAGTTGTACATCGCATTGCGGATTTTACCCGCCCCCAGCATCCGGGCCTGAACGATGGAGGCGAGATTTTCCCACTGGCGCGGGCTGAACACCAGTGCGTCGACCGCCAGTTCGCGAATGTTGGTCAGTACGTCTTCAGGGCCTTCGGGGAAGTTGACGACCATGGGCGCGATCAAACCGATCGACAGGCCGAAAATCTGTTCCGTGACCCAGGCCGGCGAAATGTAGGTCAGGTATTCGGTGCCCGGCGCGATTTCGATTGCCCCCATCACCCGCGAGCAATTGTCGAACAGGTAGCGATGGCTGATGACAACGCCCTTGGGTTTTCCCGTGGTACCCGAGGTATAGGACAGCAAGGCGGTATCGTCCGCCCGTCCACGTTTTACGTGTTCTTCAAATCTGGCGGGTTCCTTGGCGTGGATCTGACGCCCTGCCGCGCTCACACTTTCAAACGAATGCAACAGGGGATGATCATAGCCCCACAGACCGGAATCGTCCCAGTAAACGACCGCCAGGGCGCCCGAGTACTTGCCCGCAATCTCGATGCATTTATCGACCTGCTCCTGATCCTGCGCCAGAAAAATCCGCGTTTGCGAGTCTTCGGCCAGATACAGAATCTCTTCAGCGTTTTGATCCGGATAGACAGACAGGACTTTGCCGCCTAACGACTGGACGGCGTATTCAGCCCAGAAATGTTCGGGTTCGTTTTCGCCGATCATCATGACCGATTCGCCAGCCGACAAGCCCAGGTTCTCCAACCCGAGAGCCAGGGCACGAACCCTGTCAAGAACATCGGCCCAGGTGAATTCACGCCAGATGCCCAGGCGCTTGTGCCTTTCGGCGAGGTTGGTCGGTGTGGATGTCGCTCGCGCGAGCAAAACCTGCGGCAGGGTTTCGCTATGTGTCACTGCCGGGTCCGAAAAGACCATTGCTGTCCGTTGTTTGACCATGCCGCTACCCCAGATATGCCTTGATCACAGCCGGGTCCTTCTGGATTTCTTCCGGGGTGCCTTCGGCGATGACCCGCCCGAAATCCAGCACCACGATCCGGTCGGCAAGGTCCATCACGACGCCCATGTCGTGCTCCACCAGAACTACCGGAATCTTGCGCGCCTCGCGCACATCAAGAATGAAGCGCGCCAAGTCTTCTTTTTCCTCCGAGTTCATGCCGGCCATCGGTTCATCCATCAGCAGGATCGACGGTTCCTGCGCCAATGCACGGCCCAGATCGACACGCTTGCGCAACCCATACCCCAACGTGCCCACGGGCCGGTTGCGGATTGCCTCGATCTCGAGAAAATCGATGATCTCCTCTGCGGCTTCACGATGTTCCGATTCCTCGCGCATCACGGGACCGAACTGGAAAAAGGCCTGGACTACATTCGATTTCATCAGCATGTGGCGGCCGATCATAATGTTTTCCACCACCGTCTGCCCGGCAAAAAGATGGGTGCCCTGAAACGTCCGCGCCAGACCGCGCCGGGCGATCTGGTCAACACGCAGGCCGGTCACGTCCTGCCCGGACAATTCGACACGGCCCTTCTGCGGACGGTAGAAGCCCGCAGTCACGTTCAGAAGTGATGTTTTTCCGGCTCCGTTCGGTCCGATAATTGCAAGCAATTCATCGTCGGCCACAGAAATGCTCACATCGTCGAGCGCCGTCACACCGCCAAATTTCAAAGTTGCACCACGCACCGCAAGCGGTGAGGATACGTGCCCGTTATTCGTGGTCATGTTGCGGCCCGTGCTTTTGCCCCACACCTCATGGAGGCGCGCATAGCCTGACCGCACGGTTTTTCGTTGGTTACGAGTTTTCCTCGCATTGTTCCTCCTCCCACCTCTAAATTCAGAGGTTTGCCTGGTTTATTTACCAAGTCTCTCCGCGAAGCCTAACAGATGTTAGAAAAATTGGTCAACAACTGAATTCGCTACCGAAGAAGACCGATCAGACGGCCGCGTACTCTGCGGAAAAGCTTCGAAGACCTTTTTGATCCTGACACCAGACTGTCCCGGAGGTGCCGGTCCCTTCATTGTGCAGTTGCAATTCGCAGGGCAGGGTGAGTGGCGCGAGGCCACGGAACGAAAACCGGTGGGGCGATGTTTTCAACGCACCCGCCGCCAGATTCAGAAGCAGCGTGGCCTGCAATGGGCCATGCACAACAAGTCCGGAATAGGCTTCGGTTTCGGTGGCGTAGACGTAATCATAGTGAATGCGATGGGCATTGAACGTCAGCGCCGAATAGCGAAACAGAAGAACAGGATCCGGTGTCAGCGTCGATCTAAGCGTGTTGGGGTCACCCGCGTCAGCTGCGCTCTCGCCCGTGCGGGGGGTGGAAATCTCACGATAAACGATCGTTTGCTGCTCCCGGATACAAAGCCGGTTGCCACTCAGATACTCATGTTCGACGGTCACAAAGACCAATGGTCCACTACGGCCCTGCTTGGCCACAATATTCCTGATCGAAGAGCGTCGGGTGATGGTTTCGCCGATTTTCAGCGGCGCGATATGCGTAACATCGCCGCCGGCCCACATCCGGGCGGGCAGCGGAACAGGGGGCAGAAATCCACCCCTCGCGGCATGGCCGTCTTCTGACAGGGCGGTCGCTGGCACGGTATCAAGGGCAAGGCACCAATGAATTCCCAGCGGGACATCGCCCGCTCCGTCCCAAAGATGCGGACCGAGCGTGGCGCGGAATTTGTCGATCAGCCCGTGCGTCAGAACATCTTCCTTGGTCTCGGTGCGTCCCAGCCAGGGCGCCAGCGCGTCAAGGTCGATCTCACCCATAGTCCTAGCCTTCAGAACGATCTTGGCATGCCGAGGATATGTTCTCCGACATATGACAGGATCAGGTTGGTCGAGATCGGGGCGACCTGATAGAGGCGCGCCTCGCGAAACTTGCGCTCAACATCGTACTCCCGTGCGAAACCGAAGCCGCCGTGGGTCTGGATGCAGGCATTGGCCGCTTCCCAGCTGGCTTCCGAAGCCAGCAGCTTGGCCATGTTCGCCTGTGCACCACAATCCAGTCCGGCATCGAACCGCCTGCAGGCTTCAAAGCGCATCAGATTGGCGGCCTCGATGTTCACATAGGACCTGGCGATAGGGAATTGCACACCTTGGTTCTGGCCGATGGGACGGTCAAAGACCACGCGGTCGCCGGCATAGGCGCGGGCCTTGTCAACGAACCAGTATCCATCACCGATGCATTCCGCCGCGATCAGGGTCCGCTCCGCGTTCAGACCGTCTAGGATATGATAGAAGCCACGCCCCTCGGTGCCAATCAGGTTCTCGGCGGGGATTTCGAGGTTGTCGAAGAACACTTCATTGGTTTCGTGGCCGGGCATGTTGGCGATGGGGCGGACCTCCATGCCATTGCCGATGGCCTCTTTAAGATCGACCATGAAGATCGACAGTCCCTGGGATTTCTTCTTGACCTCTTTCAGCGGCGTGGTGCGCGCCAGCAGGATCATCAGGTCAGAATGCTGGATACGGCTGATCCAGACCTTCTGGCCATTGATCTCATACCGGTCACCCTTCTTGACCGCGGTGGTCTTCAGTTTGGTGGTGTCGGTCCCGGTTGTCGGTTCGGTCACGGCCATGGATTGCAGGCGCAACGCGCCGCTGGCGATGCCGGGCAGGTATGTCTGCTTTTGCTCATCCGAACCATGTCGCAGAAGCGTGCCCATGTTATACATCTGCCCGTGGCAATGGCCCGCGTTTCCGCCGCAGCGGTTCACCTCCTCCATGATGATCGAGGCTTCCGTCAGGCCCAGACCCGAGCCGCCGTATTCCTCGGGGATCATTGCGGCAAGCCAGCCCTCGCGGGTCAGCGCATCGACGAATTCCTCGGGGTAGGTTTCGTCGTCGCCGAACTTGCGATGATACTCTGGCGGAAACTGCGCGCAAATTGCGCGCAAGGCATCGCGCAGATCGGTGTGAGTGTCTGGGGCTGACGTCTGCATCGTTCAAGCCGCTCCCGGGCCGGAGGTTTCGAGGATTTCCTCTTCGGCGCGCTGCCACAATTCATAGGAGATCGGGTTTTCGCTCTCTTCGAGGATATGACCGACCAGGCCGATGGCGCGCGCCATGACGCCAAAGCCCCGCACGATCTTCCAGGGAAAGCCGAATTCACAGCAGATCGCTCCGATCGCACCAGTGGCGTTAATCGGCAGCATCTTACCCGATTTTTCTTCGGCAACGGCCTGAATTTTCTGGATCAACTCGATGTATTCACCGGACTTGCCGTTCTCGGCAGCGATCTGGAACAGGCGCGGGGTGCGCGGATCGACCGGTTTGTGCACCGGATGTCCGAGCCCCGGCACGATCATCTTGCGGGCGCGGAATTTTTCTACCGTCTCGACGGCCAGCGCATCCAGATCGACACCGGTGCCCAACTTGTCCTGTGGCAGTGCCTCGTAAAGCATTTTCGAGGCACCTTCCATAGAACCGACAAAGACGGTGCCCAGCCCACACAAGCCAGCCGCCACAGCCGCCTGAAGCGATTCCGGCGCCCCCATATAGGTCATCCGCGCCGCCAGGGCCGAGGGCGTGATACCATGTTCGACCAGGGTAATGACGATGGCGTTGAACACCCGGCTTTCCTCGGGTGTGGCCTTGCGGCCCGTCAGTTGCAGGAACGCCAGATCGCCGAGGTTCATGTGGCCCAGGATCTCGTTGGGCAGGTCGAGGCCACGCACGCTGATCTTGTCAGGGGTGCTCCAGGCAATGCTGGAGCTGATTTTTTCTTTGCGTTTTCCCATTAGACCGGATCCCATGAAAAGACATCCGCCGAAACTTCGAGCGGCGTGAACTGCGATTTGAGCGCGGGAATGGCGCGATCGGCGATTTCATCGGCGGTCCAGCCATCACCGGAATGAACCGACCGCACCGGGCGGGGCTGGTTGAACAGGAAGATCTCGTTCTTGCGAACCGCAAAGATCTGTCCTGACACGTCAGCCGCGCGGTCGCTCATCAGGAAACAGGCCATCGGTGCAACCTTGGCCGGTGTCATCTCCTTGATCTTTTCGACCCGTGCCACCTGTTCCGGGGTGTCTGTCTTGATCGACGAGATCATCCGGCTCCAGGCGAAGGGCGCGATGCAGTTTGACCGCACGTTCCAGCGCTTGAGATCAAGCGCAACAGATTTTGAGAAGGCCGCGATGCCCAGCTTCGCGGCAGAGTAGTTCGCCTGGGCAAAATTGCCGATCAGCCCCGAGGTCGAGGTCATGTGCACGAGCGCGCCGCTTTCCTGTTCGCGGAAATAGTCGGCGGCCGCGCGGCTGGTATTGAAGGCACCATAAAGATGGACCTTCACCACCGCGTCGAAATCCTCATAGGTCATCTTGTGGAAGTAACCGTCGCGCAGAATGCCGGCGTTGTTTACCACCGCGTCGATGCGACCGAATTCCTTGACCCCGGCTTCGATCATCGCGCGCGCGGCATCGGGATCGGTGACAGAGCCGCCATCGGCAATGGCATCGCCCCCAGCGGCCCTGATCTCTTCGACGACTTTCTGCGCCGCAGTTTCTGTCTGACCGGTGCCTTTCAGGGATGCGCCCAGATCATTGACCACCACGGCGGCGCCTTCGGTAGCTGCCATCAAGGCGATATCACGCCCGATCCCACCGCCAGCCCCGGTGACCAGAACGACCTTTCCGTCAAGTGCTTTTGTCATCTTCTTGCTCCCTCAGCGTGACTTGCGGTATTTGTCCAACCCGCCGGTGTGCATGACCCGGCCCATGAGCGGCACACCGATGATCTCTTCTGCTTTGACCGCCGCTGCGATCAGCTTGTCCAGATCAATGCCGGTTTCGATGCCGAGCTCGTGACACAGGAACACTGCATCCTCGGTGCAGACATTTCCTGCGGCGCGCGCGTGGCCGTGGCCCGCGAAAGGACAGCCGCCAAGACCGGCGACGGAGCTTTCGAACATGTCCACGCCCATCGACAGGGCCGCATAAACGTTGGCGATCCCCAGCCCACGTGTGTCATGGATGTGCATACCGATGCGCGCCTCGGGCGCCAATTCGCGCAGGGCGCCGATCATCCGTTTGACCGCCTCGGGGTTTCCCCAACCCATGGTGTCGGCGACCACGAGGATCGGCACGGGGATGTTCTCTTCTTCGCATAGCTGAAGGATAAAGCGGAAATCGTCCAAGATGCGTTCTTGGGGGATGGGGCCCTCGAGGTTGCAGCCGAAAGCGGTCATCACATAGGCCGCGTCGACGGTATATCCCTCTTCCTTGTAAAGACGGACCCAGTCACGTTGTTTTTCCCGCATCTCGGCCGAGGAACAATTGTTGTTCGATTGGGCGAATGCTTCGGAAGGATAGAACAGCAGACGCGGGTCGATATCGACCTCATGCGCGGTCAGGGCCTTGCGAAACCCTTTGTCGTTCAGCCACAGCGATGTGTAGTTCACGCCCGGTTTGCGCTTGATACGCTGGAACAACTCGCCGGTGTCCGCCATCTGAGGAACGTATTTCGGGCTGACAAAGCTGCCGACCTGAATGCGTTTCAAGCCGGTTTCGCTGAGCATGTCGATCAGTTCGATCCGCTCTTCGATCGGGTAAATCTTCTTTTCGATCTGAAAACCCTCACGCGGGCCTTCTTCACGAAATTCTACGAATTTGGGAAAGTCGCTCATTTCATCACTCCTCGGATGGCAGGATCTCGGCGATGACCTGGCCGCGATCGACCATGTCCCCATTCGAGACGGATATATTGCTGGCGATCCCGGCCGCGGCCGCCCGGATCGAGATTTCGAGTTTCATGGATTCCATGACCGCGACCACGTCGCCTTCGGCCACGCTCTGACCATCGGAGACCTTGATTTCGACAATCATGCCGGTCAGCGGAGAGGTCACGGCGCGATCCGCCGCGGCATCGCCGCCGGCAAAGGCAAGGGGCGCGGCGGGCCGAAAGACCAGGCGGCCTTCGGGCGTATCCAGTTCGATCACGCCCGCGTGCAGGCGCGCGTCGATCAGATGGACGGTGTCGCCTTCGCCGACACGCCAACGGCCCGGGGTCAGTTCACGTGCCGACAGTATCAGCGCCTCGCCTTTCTCCGAATGGATGGTGTACTTGGCACCCGGTTTGGCAGGACTGACGCGCAGTTCTTCGGATACCTCGTCAGAATCGGTAAGCGTCACGCGCTGCCCCGCTTCAATCGCATCGCCGCCCAGTCCAAGCCGCCAGCCGGTAAAGGCATCACGGTTGGTCCAGGGATTGGCGTCTGTGTCGCTGCGCGACTGGGTCACGAAGAGAATGGCAGCGGTCGCCTTCCACAGATCTGGGCGGGTCAGGCCGGGTGCCTGTGTCAGCTCATCCAGCCTGCCGTCGATCCAGCGGGTATGCACCTGCATCCGTTCGAATTCATGGTTTCGCGCCAGCGCCGTTAGAAAGGCGCGATTGGTCTCGACACCTTCGACCGCGACATGATCAAGCGCCGTGGCCAGACGTGCCAATGCGGTTTCCCGGTCGGGCGCGTGCACGATCAGCTTGGCGATCATCGGGTCGTAGTAGGGCGTGACGGCATCGCCTTCTTCGACGCCGCTGTCGATGCGCAGGCCCGATGGCAGGCTGAGCGTGGAGAGCGTGCCCGTCGACGGGGCGAATTGCATCGCCGGATCTTCGGCGTAAAGCCGCGCCTCGACCGCGTGGCCGTTGATCGTCAGATCGTCCTGCACCAGTCCAAGGCCCGCGCCTTCGGCAATCCGCAGGTGAAGCGCGACAAGGTCCAGCCCGGTGATCGCTTCGGTGACGGGATGTTCCACCTGAATGCGCGGGTTCACCTCAAGGAAGAAATACTCGCCACCCGCGACCAGAAATTCGACCGTGCCCAGCCCGCGATAGTCCAGCGTTTCGCCCAAGCGCACCGCGTCGCGTGCGATGTCGTCCAGAAGCGTTCGGGGCAGACCCCAGGCCGGGGCTTCCTCGATGACCTTCTGGTGGCGGCGCTGAAGCGTGCAATCGCGTTCGAACAGATGCACCACATGGCCCTTGCCGTCACCTGCGATCTGCACTTCAACATGGCGCGCCTCGGGCAGGAAACGCTCCAACAGCAGCCCTTCGGAGCCGAAGGTGGATTTTGCTTCGCGCAGCGCGCCTTCGATGTCCTCGACCAGCGTGGTCTCGTCAGTGACGAGCCGTTGTCCGCGCCCACCACCGCCGCCGACCGCCTTGAGCAGCACCGGCAGGCCCATTTGGCGCACCTCCTCGGCAATCTGCTCGGGTTCGGACCGCGCACCTTCGGCGCCCGAAATCACCGGGACGCTGGCCGCCACGGCGGCCTCTTTGGCGCTGGCCTTGTCGCCGAAACGTTCAAGCGTTTCCGGCGTCGGCCCCATGAAGATCATGCCGGCGGCTTCGACCGAACGAGCAAAATCGGGGTTTTCGGCCAGAAAGCCATAACCGGGATGGATCGCATCCGCGCCCACTGATTGCGCAGCGGCAATCACCGCGTCGATTTTCAGATAGCTCTCGGATGCAGGTCCGGCGCCGATACAGACAGATTTGCCAATCTCGCGGACATGCAGGGCATTGGCGTCGGCCTGCGAATGCACGCCGACAGGAATGATACCGCTTGCCCGCGCAGTGCGCGCGATCCGGCAGGCAATTTCGCCGCGGTTGGCGATCAGAAGCGTCTTGATTTTCACGGTTCGCTCCTCACATCCTGAACACGCCGAAGTTGGTTTCGACCTTGGGTCTGCGCGATGTTACATCCAGCATCAGCGCCATGACGTCACGGGTCTCACAGGGCTCGATCACGCTGTCGATCCAAAGGTTGGAAGCAAAATTATAGGCCCCCTGAAAATCTTCGTATTCCTTGCGGATCGGTGCCTTGAAGGCTTCCTCCTCCTCGGGGGTCCAGCTTTTGCCTTCGCGTTCGTTGATCTGCGCGCGGACCTGAGCCAGCACGCTGGCGGCCTGTTCCGGCCCCATGATTGCCGACCGTCCCGTCGGCCAGGCGAACATTGCGTCCGGCTGGAACGGGCGGCCCAGCATCGCCAGGTATCCCGCGCCGTAAGAGCCACCGGTGATGATTGTGAATTTCGGCACCCGGGCCGAAGACATGGCCGTGATCATTTTAGCACCGGCCTTGGCAATGCCCATCTGCTCGACCTCGCGGCCCACCATGAAGCCGTTCACATCGGCCAGGAACAGCAGCGGAATATCACGCTGGACGCAGAGATTGATGAAATGCGTCGCCTTCAGCGCGGCTTCGACGAAAAGCACGCCTGTATTGGCGATGATCCCGACCTCGTGGCCGTGGATGCGCCCCCAGCCGGTCATGATCGTGTCGCCATAAAGCGGCTTGAATTCGTGAAAATCGCTCTCATCGACCAACCGAGCCACGATTTCGCGGTTGTCGGTCGGCACCTTGGGGTCGCGGCTGATGAGTCCATAAATCTCTTCGACCGGGTAGGCGGGCGCACGGGGCGCTTCGGGCGTCTTGCGGGGTTGGGGTTTTTCGCCAAGATGGCTGACAATTTCGCGCGTGATGGCCAGAGCGTGGGCGTCATCTTCGGCCAAATGGTCTGTCACACCGGAGACGGACGAATGCATCTTGCCGCCACCCAGTTCTTCGGCTTCGACCTTTTCGCCGGTTGCGGCAAAGGTCAATTCCGGTCCGCCCAGATACATAAAGCCCTGACCGCGCACGATCACCACTTCGTCACAGAGCGCGGGGATATAGGCACCACCCGCGGTGCAGGGCCCCATGACCACGGCGATTTGCGGCACACCATCGCCAGACATGCCGATCTGTTGGTGAAAGATGGAGCCGAACTGGCCTTCGTCGGGGAAAAGGTTGGCCTGGTCGGGCAGGAAGGCACCGCCGGAGTCCACGAGGGTGATGACGGGCAGGCGGTTTTTCCAGGCAATTTTCTGTGCCCGGACGTGTTTGCGGCAGGTGATCCCGAAATAGGTGCCGCCCTTTACGGTGGCATCATTGGCGATGATCATGCACTGACGGCCTTCGATCACGCCAATACCGGTAATGATGCCGGCGCCGGGTGGAACTCCCTTGTGCATGTGCAATCCGGCCAACTCGCCGAGTTCCAGAAATGGTGTGCCCGGGTCGATCAGCCGTTCGATCCGTTCGCGCGGCAGGATTTTGCCTTTGTCCACATGACGTTTGCGCGCCATTTCGGGGCCGCCGACGCGCTGTGAGAGCCGGAGGGCATGTAGTTCATCGACCTTTTCGCGGTAAGACACGTCGTTGGCGCGGAAGTCGTCCGATCCGCTGTCGAGAAGGGATTTCATTCTAGTCATGGCAGGTCTGGATATTTCCTGAGAACGAAGGCGACCTTAGCGGCGCCAGGTTTTTCGAAAGTGTCGGCCGCAACCAGGTGAACGTCGGCCTTGAAGACCAAGGAGTCGCGAAGCCGCTGCTCAATTTGCTTTTTGAGGGTGACGTCATCGGCCGGATCGCGATCGGGGCCCCGTTCGACAATCACCGTCAGCGCGCCCTGCGTGGTATGGCCCTCGAAATCGGCCACGATGCGCATGACGCCGTTGGTGTCCGGCACCATTTCGGTAATGATGCTGTTGATCGCCGACGGGAAGACATTGGCCCCGCGCACGATCAGCATGTCGTCGGTGCGGCCGGTGCAGCGGATCTTCGGTCCGGTGCGGCCGCAGGAGCATTCGGTATCGATGACCTCGATATAATCACCTGACCGGAACCGCACCAGAGGGCTCGCCTGCCGGCCGATGGCGGTATAGATCATCTCGCCTTCGGCACCTTTTTCCCAAGGTATGATTGCGCCGCTTTCGGGGTCGAGCAATTCGGTGATGACATAATCCATGTTGACCATATGCATCCCCGTCTGGGCGTCGCATTCGGCCCAATAGGTCACGCCCAAGTCGGTGCCGCCCAGCATTTCAGAGCATTTTGCACCCCATGCCTCTTCGATCTTTGCGCGAATTGCAGGGATGCCACCGCCGGGCTCTCCGCCGACGACCACTTGTTCCATGCCCAATTCACTGGCCTTGCATCCCAGCACTTCTGGTGCCTTTTCAGCCAGGTGCAGAACGAAATTCGGAGCGCCGACGATACAACGCGGGCGCGTATCGGCGCAGGCGCGCAGCAGCCGCTCGACACCGCCGTCCGCTCCCACTGGCACATCGATCGTGCCCATGTACTGCAGGCCCTGCATCACCGGAATGCCGCCGACAAAGCCCTTGGCCAGCGAAAATGCATGCAGCACCATGTCGCCGGGGCGCACGCCATTGGCAAAGAAACAACGCGCTGTCATCTCGTGCCACATCTCGGCGTCGGCTTCGGTGAGGGCAACATATGAGGGGCTGCCGGTCGTGCCCGACGAGGCCTGCATCTGGACGATGTCGGCCATCGGCGCGGCGCGGTGCTTGCCGAACGGCGGCGCGGCGGACAGGCTTTCGCGGATCTCGGTCTTGTAAGTGTAGGGTAGCTTCTGCAGGTCTTCGATGGTGCGTATATCGTCGAATTCCATACCGGCCTCGGCGAACTTTTCCTGATAAAAGGTCGAGTTTGCCTTGAGGTAGGCCATCTGATCACGCAGCCGCTCTTCCTGAATACGGCGCACCTCGTCGAGCGGCGTGCCCTCGATCGCGTGCCAGAAGCGATCATTTACCTTGTCGGCGGCATCCTCCCGCCGGAAGCGCATTCCAAATTGCATGTCGTTCTCCGTTCCAAGCCGTGGCGATCAATAGGATCGTGGTAGGCCCATGACCTTTTCGCCGATAAAGCTCAGGCACAGTTCGCGGTTCACCGGCGCTGTGCGCAGCAGGCGGACCAGCGGGTACATTTCGTAAAGTCCCGTATCCTCGGTAAAGCCCGATCCACCATGCGCCTGAAGCGCCGCGTCGACCGCTTCGATCCCGGCTTCGGCGGCGGCATATTTCGCCATGTTCGACGACGCACCGGCAGGCAGCTTGTTGTCGAACTCCCATGCCGCGCGCCGGGTCATCAGACTGGCCATCTCGACCGCTGTGTGCGCCTTGGCCATCGGATGCTGCACGCCCTGGTGCGCACCGATGGGTTGGCCGAACACATTGCGCTCGGAGGCATAGGCCACGCCCTTGTTCAGGGCGAACCGGCCGATGCCGCAGCACAAGGCGGCCAGGATAATACGCTCGGGGTTGAGGCTGTCGAACAGGATCGAGAACCCTTCGTCCACCTCGCCGACCACATCCTCGGGGCCGAGATCCACATCGTCGAAGAACAGTGTCCACTGCTCCTCGGGCAGGGGGATCGAGATCTTCACCCGCTGCTTGTCGACGCCTTTTTTCTTCAGATCCACGGCGAACAGGGTAAAGCCGTCGGTCTTGCGGCTGACCTCGGTATGCGGTTTGGTCCGCGCCACCACGAGGCAGTAGTCGGCCACTTCGGCCCCGGTGATGAAGGTCTTTTCGCCCGACAGGCTGAACCGGTTGCCTCGACGCTTGGCCAGCGTAGTGGCCTTCATCGTGTTCGACCCGGCCCCCGGTTCGGTGATCGCGAAACAGAACTGGATATCACCGCGGCAGGCAGCCGGCAGCAGTTCTTTCTTGTGGAACTCGCTCCCGTGGCTGGCGATATGGGCCAGCGACATGGTCGGCCCGACCACCATCATCAAAAGCGGAATGCCGTGATTGGCGGTGCCCTCCATGAACAGGGCCATTTCGGTCATACCAAGGCCCGCGCCGCCATATTCCTCGGGCACCATGATGCCGAGGAAGCCGTCATCGGCGATCTGGCGGAACATTTCGTGCGGAAACTCGTGCTTGCGTGCGTGTCTCAGCCAGTAATCGTTGTCGAACTTCTGCGCCAGCTGGCCGCCATAGTCGTAAATCTGGCGTTGTTCGTCGTTCAAAATGAAATCCATGTTTCGTCCTCAAGCCTTGAATTCGGGGGCGCGCCGGTTCTCGAATGCATCGAGGCCCTCCGCCACGTCATCGCTGGGCAGTGCGCGCACGGCGGCATCGCGCTCAAGCCGCATCTGCTGGTCGATACCAAGGTCCGCGCCTTCGCGCGCCAACCGCTTCATCTCGGCGATGCCGGGACGTGAACGGGTGGCGATTTTCTCGCAGTATTCCAGCGCAGACTTGTGCAGGTCCGCATCCGGCACGATGTAGTTGACCAGGCCGGACTCTTTGGCCTCGTCCGACTTGAGCCAGCGGGCCGAGAACATCAGGTCGAGCGCCCTGCGCTGCCCCATCAACCGCGTCAGCCGCTGCGAGCCACCCCAACCGGGAATCAGCCCGAATTGCGCATGCTGATCGCCAAACTGGGCGCTTTCGGCCGCAAAGCACACGTCGCAGGCCAGCATCAGTTCGATCCCGCCGGCCAGACACAACCCCTGCACTGCGACTACGACAGGGAGGGAGGAGGTTTCGAGCGCACGCAGGTTTTTCATGCCAAAGGCGATGAAATGGTCCAGCGCGGCGGGATCGTTCAATTTACCTTTCACTTCCACCAGATCGGCGCCGGTGCAAAAGTTCTTGCCTTGCGCCCGGATCAGGATCGCCCGAATATCCGGGTTCGCCTCGAATTCCGACCGCGCAGCAGAAATGCGCTCATGCACGTCAAGTGACAGGCAATTGAATTTCTCGGGGCGGGCCAGTTCGATGATGCCGGTGTTGCCCTCGGAAGTGACGAGGATGGCGTCGCTCATTTCGAGGCTCCCTTCGCCTTCTTGTCATACTGCAGCGCCATGCGACCGACCTTCTCGCGGGCGATCACCAGCTTCTGGATCTGCGCGGTGCCGTCACCGATCTGCAGGCCGAGCACATCGTTGTAGCGCTGGTGGTGGGGCAGGTCGGTGGTGTAGCCGTAATGTCCGTGCAGGATCAGGCACTGGTGCAGGATCTCGCAGGCGGTTTTGGGCAGGTACCATTTGCACATGGCGGCCTGAGAGGTGTGGGGCAGGCCACGGTCGCGCAGGTCCAGCGTGTAATAGCAAAGCTGGCGCATCATGGTCAGTTGGGTCTCGGCCTCGGCCAGGGGAAAGCTGACACCCTGATACTGCACGATCGGAGCTCCGAATGCCTCGCGCTCCTGAACGTAGGCCCAGGTTTCATCCACCGACGCTTGCGCGGCCCCCAGGCACTCCAGCCCGATCAGTGCGCGGGAATAGTCGAAGCCTGCCATGATCGTGCCAAAGGCACGGTCCTGTTCCGCCATCATATTTTCGGCCGGCACGAAAACATCGTCAAAGAACACCGACCCGCGCCCGACAGGCTTGGTGCCGATGTCGTCAAAATGGGTGCGCTTGATGCCGCCCTGGTTCAGATCGACGAAAAAGGCGCTGACCCCGCGTGAGCCGCCGTCAGGATCGCCGGTACGGGCAAAGACGACCGCCGCATCCGCCTGACTGGCAAAACTCATGGATGTCTTTTCACCGTTCAGCCGCCAACCGTTGCCGGATTTCTCGGCTCTCAGAATCAGGTTCGCCGCATCCGAACCGCCGCGCGGCTCTGTCAGGCCCAAGCCAATGACCGCATCACCCGAAACAACCTTGGGCACCCATTCCGACGCGATGTCCTTGGAGGCATGTTTGGCAACCATTCCGCCCATGAGAGAGCCCAGAAGCTGCACGTAACTTGCGTTGAAATCGGCATAGGCGATCTCTTCGACGATCAGCCCTGACGTGACAGAGCTTTCGCCGAGTCCCCCGAATTCCTCGGGCAGATCGGCCCCGATCAGCCCCAGTGCGCCCATCTCCTTGATCAGCGCACGGTCGAATGTATGGCCGCTGGCGCGTTCTTGATATGTGGGCGCAAGCCTTTCAGTTGCGAAGCGCTTTGCGGTCTCGCGAAACGCCTTCTGATCGTCTGTAGGCTGGAATTGCATCGGTGCTCCTCCCCATGAGCGAAAATCTTCTTTCCAAAAAAATCTAACAAATGTTAGAATGTAGATCAAGTGCAGTTTTGAGGAGGAGAACCAAAGTGAAAAATAGACCAGATGGAAGCTTTGAAACCATGCTCTCGCCCATCCGCGCAGGCCAGCATACGTTGCGAAATCGTGTCATCATGGGGTCGATGCACACGCGGTTGGAAACCGAGCCCGACGGCATAGCCAAACAGATCGCATTTTACGCCGAGCGTGCGCGGGGGGAGGCGGCGATTCTGGTCACCGGCGGGTTTTCGCCCAATGCCGAGGGCATATTCGATCCAGAAGGTCCGAGAATCGATGACCCGGAAGAAGCGCTTTACCTGCGCCCGATCTGCGAGGCGGTGCAGGCCGAAGGCAGCCTGATCTGCGCACAACTCCTCCACGCCGGGCGCTATGCCAAGATCGAAGGGTGTGTGGCCCCGTCGCCGATCCGCGCTCCGATCAACCGTTTCATCCCGCGTGAAATGACCGAAGCCGACATTCTCCGTACCATCGAGGATTTTGCCGTGGCGGCCGCCAATGCGCAGGCCGCAGGCTTTGATGGCGTCGAGATCATGGGGTCCGAAGGATACCTGATCAACGAATTCACCGTCACCCACACCAACAAGCGCCAAGACGACTGGGGCGGCAGCGCCGCGAACCGCCACCGATTCCCGGTCGAGATCGTGCGCGCGGTGCGCGAACGTTGCGGCCCCGACTTTCTGGTCATCTACCGGATTTCGGCGGCCGATCTGGTCGAGGGCGGCGCGCCCGCCGATGAAATTGCCGCACTGGCCCGCAAGATCGAGGCTGCGGGTGCGGATATCCTGAACACCGGCATCGGCTGGCATGAGGCCCGCGTGCCGACGATCGCCTACCCGGTGCCGCGCGGTGCCTGGCGCAAGGCGGCAGCCAACGTCAAAGCGGCGGTGTCGATCCCGGTAGTCGCCTCGAACCGGATCAACACACCCCAGCTTGCAGAAGACATACTTGACTCTGGCGATGCGGACATGATCTCGATGGCGCGCCCGTTTCTGGCCGATCCGCATTTCGTGAAAAAGACGCGCGAAGGCCGCGCAGACGAGATCAACACCTGCATTGCCTGCAACCAGGCCTGCCTGGATTTCATTTTTTCGGACCGGCCGGTCGGATGTCTGGTCAATCCAAGGGCCGGGCGTGAATCGGAATTCCGGGATACGCCAACCGACACGCCAAAGAAAGTGGCCGTCGTTGGCGGCGGTGCCGCGGGCGTGGCCACAGCCGCCGAGGCGGCGCGGCTGGGCCACGATGTCACCCTGTTCGAAGCGCAGGACAAACTGGGCGGTCAGCTGAATCTGGCCCGCGCCGCACCAGGCAAGGACGAATTCGACGAAACCCTGCGGTATTATGCCGGTCAGATGCAGAAACACGGGGTCACGCAGCGTCTGGGACAGCGGGCAGAGGCGAGCGATCTTGAGGGATTTGACCATGTGGTCATCGCCACCGGGGTCACGCCGCGCATTCCCGACCTGCCGGGTATCGACCATCCCAGCGTCGCGACCTACGCCGAAATTCTGTCCGGTGACCGCGAGGCGGGCGACCGTGTCGTGGTGATGGGGGCGGGGGGCATCGGTCATGATGTGGCCGAGTTCCTAGTGACCAAACCCGCCGAGACCGCGAATTCCGACGTCTTTTGCGAAACCTGGGGTGTGGACCCCGAATTTGTCTCCTCGGGTGCCCTGGCGGGCGACCCTCTGGCACCGAAGCCGTCGCGCCGCAAGGTCGTCATGCTGCAGCGCAAGACCGCTAAACCGGGCGCGGGGCTTGGTGTTTCGACAGGGTGGATCCTGCGCAACGCGCTGCGCAAACATGGGGTCGAGGCAATGGGCGGGGTGACTTATGAACATATCGACGATGCGGGGCTGCACATCGTCGCGGACGGAAACCCGACGGTCATCGCAGCCGATACAATTGTGCTGTGCACCGGTCAGGAACCGGAACGGGCCCTGGCCAAAGAGGTTGTAGCGCGCGGCGTCCCGGTTACGATGATCGGCGGGGCAAAGGAGGCCGCCGAACTGGATGCGCTGCGCGCCATTGATGAGGGCGTGCGTCTGGCGCAGGATCTCTGAACCGAGGCTCGGGCAAGGGGAAACTATGCTGACCGACGTCATCCGCGCGGGGCGCGCTGATCTGTATTCGATCTTTCGAACCCGCGCACATGACTGCGCCCGCGCCCTCGCCATCGAGGACGGCAGCAGGAAACTGACCTATGCAGAACTGCTGGAGCGGGTCGATCGTCTGGCGGCTGTCTTTCTGGCACGAGGCGTGGCGCCCGGAGACAGGATCGCGATCCTGTCGCATAACCGCTCAGAATACCTGGAGGTCGAACTTGCAGCAGCGGGAATCGGCGCGATCGTCGCCTGTCTGAACTGGCGGCTTGCCCCCGATGAACTGCGGCACTGCATCGATCTGGTCGAGCCGGTTCTCGCGGTTGTCGAACCGGAACTTTCAGAAGCTTACCGCGCCGTCGCGTCGACACCCTGTCTAACCGTCGGGCCAGACCTGGAAACGGCCATTGCCGGGGTCGAGCCGGACCCGCGCACCGGAACCATGGTTGACGACCCCGAGGCCGGTCTGACGATCCTCTATACCTCGGGGACCACGGGCCTGCCCAAGGGGGCGCTTATCAGCCACCGCGCGCATATCGCCCGATCCATGGTTTTTGCGGCCCAGCTGGCGCTGGATCCCGGCGACGGGTTCATCGCCTGGGCGCCGATGTTCCACATGGCCTCCACCGATCATGCGCTGGCAACGATCCTGCGGGGCGGGACCGTGGTGATGGTGGACGGGCTGCTGCCCGCCGTCATCAACGAGGCGCTGTCACGCCACAGGATCGGCTGGTTCGTGATGATGCCCGGGGCACTGGAGGCTTTTATTAACGAACGGCACGCCAACCCTTTGCCGCTGAAGGGGATCAAGGTTTGCGGCGCAATGGCTGATCTGGTGCCGCCGCATCAGATCGCGGAACTGACCGGTCTTCTGGACACGCCCTATCTGAATTCCTTCGGGGCGACCGAAACCGGCCTGCCGCCGGGAACCGCCGATCTGATCGCGCCGGGTGTGACCCCGGACCGGCTGTCCAAGCGCATCAGCGCCTTTTGCGAGGTGCGGCTGGTCGATCCCGACGACCGCGAAGTCCCCGATGGAACGCCGGGCGAAATGGCGCTTCGGGGTCCGACGCTGTTTTCCGGGTACTGGAACGCCGACGACACCAATGCCCGTGACTTTCGCAACGGCCTTTTCCACATGGGCGATCTGCTCCGGCGCAATGCGGACGGCACCGTCGACTTTGTGGATCGAGCGAAATACCTGATCAAGACCGGAGGTGAAAACGTCTATCCGGCGGAAATCGAACGTGTGCTTCTTTCTCATCCCGATGTGATCGATGCCGCCGTGGTAAGGGCCTGCGACGCGAAATGGGGGGAAAGCCCGGTGGCCTTTGTTGCCTGTGGCGATGACGGGCCGGATGCCGAGGCGCTGCTGAACTTGTGCCGCGAAAGCCTGGCTGGCTATAAGCGACCACGCGAAATTCACTTCATCGCGTTCGAGGATTTTCCCAGATCGACCAGCGGCAAGATCCAGCGGCATATCCTCGAAGCCCGGCTCGCAGATTAATTTTCGTTCTGACCCGATCGTCAGCCAGCCACGCCGGTTCGCCCCAATAGCGATAAAAGCGTTCTTATCCTCGTTGCCACGAGCTTCTTATCCCCGCCCTTTGGAGTAACCCCCTGAAAGTGGTCCACTATCTGGGATAGATTGACCCGCGATTGAAGCGCAGCCCTCTGTCGGACTACACGGCTGCGGGTATTCCGGGGGATTGAGCTCAGGAGGATTCGTAGATCCCTGAGCCATTCATCAATGCGATCGGTGGTTTGTTCCCGGTTTCGCTGTGGGGGCAGCAGTAACCCTGCGCATCGCACGGACGGGCATGGACTGCCGGCAATTGCCGGTTGGGGCTGCTGCGGGCCTTCAAGGGAAAGTCGGCGACTATCCGATGTGCGGGACAAAGCGGACATTCGCCAAGCGACCTCAAACGTCCGGTTCTGTACTGCGGCCCGACAAAACGATATCAAGTGATCAGCGGTCAGCCGATCGCACCTGTGTAACTGTCTTCTTCGGCCCTCCTGTCTGCATGATCTGGGACAGGTAAGAATTGCGCCGTCTGATGAAGTCACGCAGAAGGGTCGGTTAATCTTCACTGACGGCATTCTTCACAGAAACCCGACGCTCCAGTTCATGTCGCCAGGCCCTTACACGGGCAAGCCCTGTGAAGACGCCAAACTCTCCGATGGTGTCAAAAACGTCGAAATAGCGGAAGACCGGGCCGAATACAACATCGACGAGGCTGAACCGGTGGCCATCGAACCATGGTCCCTCCCCAAGCTCCGCGTCCAGCCGAAGGAACTTTGCGCGGAGCGCCGCCACTTTTTCTTCCAACGCTTTCTCGTTCGGCGCCGAGTAGAACCCCGCAATGTCGTTCAAGACAGCAGATCCAAATTCAATCCAGGCACGGTGGCGGGCGCGATCAAGAGCGTCGTGCGGATGAAGCGCGTGGGGTTGTGTATCCTTAAGATATTCGAGGATAACCGCAGATTCGAAAATCGGCGTCCCGTCCACAACCAGGACAGGCGTCTTGCCCAGCGGAGATATGGCAAGAAACCAGTCGGGCTTGTTCGAAAGATCGATGTCAGTTCTCTCGAACGTGACACCTTTCTCAGTGAGCGAGATCGCCGCGCGCTGCACATATGGGCAGAGCGCATGGCTAATGAGGTGAAGGCTCATGTTGTCTCTCCCTCCATCTGCACGTTACCGGGCCCGAAGGAAGGGCTGAGGGCGAAACGGCCGTCGCCCAGAAGCCCTTGCACGATGGCAAGCAGCGTCAGATAGGCCGGGTATTCCCACCCGCCGTTCTCGTATCCGAACATCCAGCCGTTTCCGGAGTGAGCCCAGGTCGCTCCGGCCAGGATGGGCACGGTCGCCGACGCGACCCACCGCGCCTGTATGCCGAGGACCAAAAAGGCACCGGCAATCGCCTCGACTGCAAAGACCATATAAGCAAACCAGCCGGGCAGCCCGATCGAAATGAAGAACTGCGCCGTTCCGGGAAGTGTGAAAATGAAGAGCTTGAGAAACAGGCTGTGCGCCAGGAACATGATACCGAGTCTATACGGAGCAGGAATATCCCAAATTCTGTGAGGTGCGATTTTGACATGATATGATCCCATATGTCGATGCATTTGCATCTATATATAGCGCGTTACATGCGGCGTCAAGGTTGATGCACTTGCATGCACATGATAGGTGCTGGATATGAACGAGATTGACCATGCTACTGAGGCCGCCTGGACAGCCCTCATGACTAAAAGCCGCGTTTTGCTTGAGGCTGTCGAATCGTCTCTGAAATCGGCAGGATACCCGCCACTTGCATGGTATGACGCGCTTCTCGAACTCGAGAAGGCAGGCCCGGACGGACTCCGTCCATTCGAACTCAAAGACCGGATATTGTTACCCCAATACGGTACATCGCGGTTGCTGGACCGCATGGTGAAAGCAGGGCTGGTGGACCGACGGGACTGCTCGGAAGATGGGCGAGGTCAAAACATTTCTATCTCTGAAAAGGGTAAATCTGTCAGGAGGGCGATGTGGCCGATCTATGAACGGGTTCTGTCGGAAAGGATCGGCGCAAAGCTGAAACCCAAAGACGCCGCTCAATTGGCCACGCTACTCTCAAGGCTCTGAAGTCTCGGTCGACTGACGCGAAACCTGTCTGTGACTTTTGAACCGCCCCGGATTTGCCGGAGGCCGTTTGGTTTAAGCTACGCGGCCATGGATTCAGTTTCCAGAGCTGCGTAGAAGTTGGCTTCGGCCTCTGCTGGCGGGACGTTTCCGATGGGTTCCAGCAGGCGGCGGGTGTTGAACCAGTCGACCCATTCGAGGGTGGCGTATTCCACGGCGTCGTAGCTGCGCCAGGGGCCACGGCGGTGGATGACCTCGGCCTTGTAGAGGCCGTTGATCGTCTCGGCGAGCGCGTTGTCGTAGCTGTCACCGACGCTGCCGACCGAGGGCTCGATGCCAGCCTCGGCCAGCCGCTCGGTGTATCTGATTGACAGGTATTGCGACCCGCGATCCGAGTGGTGCACCAGGCCGTCCGCTGGTCGGCGCTGATGAACCGCCTGTTCCAGGGCGTCGAGAACGAAGCCGGCGTTGGCCGTGCGGCTCACTCGCCAGCCGACGATGC
The DNA here is from genome assembly GCF_005871115.1 of Maritimibacter alexandrii. NCBI lineage: Bacteria > Pseudomonadati > Pseudomonadota > Alphaproteobacteria > Rhodobacterales > Roseobacteraceae > Maritimibacter > Maritimibacter alexandrii. The sequence goes on along the minus strand of NZ_SWKQ01000015.1, from coordinate 86,980 downwards.
GGCGGGCGAAGGCGTCGACTACGAAGGCCACGTAGACGAACCCCTGCCAGGTGGCGACATAGGTGAAATCCGAGAGCCACAGCCTGTCCGGCGCAGCCACGCAGAACTGACGGTTCACCCTGTCCAACGGGCATGGCGCCTTCCTGTCCGGGATCGTCGTTCTGTGCGGCTTGCCGCGAATGGCACCCTGCAATCCCATGTCCTTCATCAGCCGGGCCACCGTGCAGCGGGCGACGTCGACACCCTTCCGGCCCAGTTGCCGCCAGACCTTGCGCACCCCGTAGACCCGCCAGTTCGCCTCGAACACGCGCTGGATCTCGAGGCACAGCTCCGCATCCCGCTTGGCCCGGTCCGAGAGCCGCTCAGGGTCGGCCCGCTTGGCGAGGTGATCGTAGAACGTCGACGGGGCAATTGGCAGTTCCCTGCAAATCGGCTCGACCCCAATCTCCGTTCGGTGCTCTTCAATGAAGGCGATCATGACTTCGGTCGGCGGTCGAGCTCCGCCTGAGCAAAATAAGCCGATGCCTTGCGAAGGATCTCGTTGGCCTGGCGCAGTTCGCGGTTCTCGCGCTCCAGCGCCTTCAACCGCTCCGCCATCTCGGTGGTGACGCCGGCCCGCTTGCCGCCGTCGACCTCTGCCTTCTTGACCCAGTCGTTCAGCGTGTTCGCCGAACAGCCGATCTTCGCGGCCACCGACACGATCGCCTGCCACCGGCTCTCATGCCGCCCGGGATTGTCCAGAACCAGGCGAACGGCACGCTCGCGCACTTCGGGGGAAAACTTGTTCGTCGTCTTGCTCATGATGCTCCATCCTACTCAGGAGTTGCAGCCTCCGGCAAACCCGGTGCGGTTCATTTCCACGCTAAGTGGCCCTGAATTTTTTTTCACGTTAATTGGCCGACAGTTGCCTATGTCGGTGTGCGAAGGGTGTTTCGGGCTGTTTCGACGTCCTTTCGCATCCAACAGACTTCTGCGTGATCGTTGATAAATCCCATGGCCTGCATGAATGCATATACGGTGGTCGGTCCCACGAATTTGAAGCCAAGCTTTCGTAGGTCTTTGGAAAGGGTCTCGGACGCTGGTGATTTGGACCGCATTTGTGGCAGTGCGTCGTCCTTGGCAGGTTCATATAGCCAGATGAATGGGTCACGTCCCTTGGAGAGGTGTAACTCAAGGGCGCGGTGGTCATCGGAAAATTTTCGGTAGGGTCGGGTTGCTGAACCAACCTGAACCGAAGGAAGACCCCGATGACCAAACCCATGATGGACCTGCGAGAGCTTGTGGAGAAGAGCGCAGACGCCGATCTTCTTCGAGATATGATCGGTTTTGCCGCCGAGCGGCTGATGGAACTCGAGGTTGGCGCGAAGACAGGCGCCGACTATGGCGAGAAGAATCCGGCACGGCTTGTGCAGCGGAACGGTTACCGAGATCGGGACTGGCAGACGCGGGCCGGGAACGTGGAGTTGCGCATCCCAAAGCTGCGCAGCGGCAGCTATTTCCCGTCCTTTCTCGAGCCGCGCCGGGCCACCGAGAAGGCCCTGACGGCGGTCATTCAGGAGGCCTATGTCCACGGCGTCTCGACCCGATCCATGGACGATCTGGTCCAGGCGATGGGCGGGACCGGCATCTCGAAGAGCCAGGTCAGCCGCCTGTGCGAGGAAATCGACGAACGCGTCGATACTTTTCTCACCCGCCCGATCGAGGGCGAATGGCCCTACCTCTGGATCGACGCCACCTATCTCAAGGTCCGACAGGGCGGTCGTATCGTCTCCGTCGCCGTGACCATTGCCGTCGGCGTCAACACGGACGGGCGCCGCGAGGTGCTGGGCATGTCCATCGGGCCGTCCGAGGCCGAGACGTTCTGGACCGATTTCCTGCGCGACCTAGTGCGCCGCGGACTGAACGGGGTGAAGCTGGTGATCAGCGACGCACACGAGGGGATCAAGGCTGCCACGGCGCGTGTCCTGTCCACCACCTGGCAGCGCTGCCGCGTGCATTTCCAGCGAAATGCGCTCGCCCATGCCGGCAAGAGCAGCCGTCGCGTCATATCAGCCTTCATCGCCACCGCCTTCGCCCAGCCGGACCATGCGGCGGCCAAGACCCAATGGCGAAACGTCGCCGACCAGATGCGGGGCAAGCTGCCCAAGCTCGCGACCCTCATGGATGGCGCCGAGGAGGACGTGCTGGCCTACATGACCTTCCCCCAGCAACACCGGGCGAAGTTACACTCGACCAATCCGATCGAACGTCTGAACGGCGAGATCAAGCGGCGCACCGATGTCGTCGGGATCTTTCCCAATGAAGCCTCGATCCGGCGTCTCGTCGGCGCGATCCTGATGGAGCAGACTGAGGAATGGGCCGTCCAGCGCTCTCGCTACATGACACTGGAAACCTTGGGCCCGTCTGCGATGATCCCATCGTCAGCCTGCCTGCCGCGCAGACGGACTGACCAGCTCGGCGCGCCGAAAACCAGCTGGCCAGCCTTGAGCTACACCACCAATTGGGACGTGATCGATGAATGCGGCGAAGGAGCCTTCCTCTTGGACGACCTCGAAAGTACGGCGAGCGTTGTTGATCACGGCTTCGATCTTGCCTCGATAGCGAACAATTCCTTCATCGGCAAGTAGGCGCTCAATGTCGTTGTCGTCAAAGTTCGCAACTCCCCGAAAGTCGAACCCGGCGAAGGCAGCACGAAAGTCCTCGCGCTTGGCCAGAATGGTGCGCCAGCTCAGCCCTGACTGGAAACTCCGGCGTGACGGCAGCCCATCGGCACCGTGGGCGTCCATCCGTTCCAATTACGGTTGCAGCATCAGGCCGCTGCCGCATAAACTTGAACAGAAACCGAACCAGATCCTCCGTTACGATACAGTCTCAGCTCTCCGAAAAACCCTGACGACGGACAATCGGCGACCGCACTGCTAAAAGCTAACATTACCGCTTGACAGGTCTGAACCTGCTGGCGGCGATCTGGATACCGCGCGCGCCTACGGGAAACGGTTGGCCGAGGTCGCGAGCCGCTGGAACAGCTGATCCAGCTGTCTGAATAATCGGCCCGGCCGCCCGGATCGGATGTGCTGCGGCCGGGTTGCGCTCAGTCCGCGACCCCCGCCCGCCCGATCAGCGCCATGAGCGTTCCGGTCATCGTTGCGACGAGCTTTTCATCCTGGCCCTTCACGGCATAGGCACGCGCCTCGCATATGGTCAGCGTCCTGCCTGGTTTCACCACGTCAGCGACGAAGCGAAACCGTTCGCCGTCCGCCGGGTTGAGTAGGTTGATCTTGAATTCGGCCGTCAACACTGCCGCGTCCGCTGGCATCAGCGAAAAGGCCGCGTATCCGCAGGCGCTGTCCAGCGCTGTCGACACGATTCCGGCAGCCAAAAACCCATGCTGCTGGGTCAGTGCAACCTGATGTGCCATTTCCAGAACGATGCGGCCGGGTAACAACTCGGCAATGCTGATCCCCAACGTGTTCATCACCTTCTGGCGATCGAAACTGTTGCGCACGCGTGCGTCATAGTCGGGGTTTTTCGGTTTGAATTGTGTCATGGCGGGTCTTCCTCTTCGATTTCATTCGTCAATGACCAATCTTAGGCGGTCTTTGAGGCGCGTATCTTGTAGCGAAAGGTCAAAACGACGCGGAATAGACAGAGCGCGCAACGCGCCGGGCGGTTTGCCGGCGAAGATCCGGCAAGCGGCGGACAAGTGAGATTGATCGTAATATCCGGCGTCCAGCGCCAGATCTCTCAGCGGCAGGGTCTTTGACGCAAGCTGCCCGAGAGCCCGGCGAAAGCGTCGCAAGGTCGCAAGCCGCCGCCGCGACACGCCGGTTTCCGCCCGCACCTTTCGACGTTTGGTCCGGTCGCTGTAAGCTCCGGGTGGTGCGGCAAAGCGCAGGTCTCTCGCAAGGCCGTCAAGCACCGCGATGAGCGCAGGCAGGTCATCGTCCCCGGTCTGAACCCGGGCCAGTTCTGAGGCCAGCATGTCCAGCCCTTTGGAGTCGGGAAATCGCTGCGGTCGTGACGACAGTCGCAGCCCGGCCACGACACCCTGGAATGGCCTTGGGCGGGGCGAAAAATAGGGGCGCGGTTCTGCCAGCGATACGCGCCCGCCGCCGCTGTCGTCGCGCGTTACCGAAAGGGTAAAGAGGTCGGTTGCGAACCGCCCGCGTCCACCACCGCTCAGCGCACCGGTATCGCGGAACACGAACAAATGGTCGATCTGTTTGGCCGCTTCCTCAGGCGGCGCCAGTTCGAGATAAAGCGGCGCCGCCATCAGGTTACTTGACGAAAGCATCCCGGTTCTCGGCGACGAAATCGGCAAATCGGCGCGCCGGGCGTCCCATCACATCGCTGACCGTGGTCTCGATGCCGGCAAGGTAGCCCTTGGGCGCGATGGAAGCCAATTCGACCATGGCTCTGGCGACCTCGTCCTGCATTCCGCCAGCCACCATGCCCGCCTTGGCATTTTCGGCCGACAGGGGTGCGCAGGTGACAGTGCGCCCGGTCACCCTGGACAGGAGGGCGGCGATATCTTCTCCGGTAAGAGCTTCGGGCCCGGTCAGACCAAGAGCCTTGCCTTCGTAACCCGGAGCGGTCAGCGCCTCGGCGGCGACATCCGCGATGTCGCGGGCGTCGATCCAGGCCACGGGGCCGCCCAGATCGTCATAGTACACGGCGCCCTTTGCAATGTTACCGGCCTGCCACAGCAGGTTCTGCATGAAATAGGTCGGCTGGACAAAGGTCCAGTCAAGGCCGCTTTGCTTCAGCAGCTCCTGGGTTTCGGAATGCCACTTTCCAAAGGTCAGCCCCGCCTTGGGCGACGCGCCAAGCCCCGTGGCCACAACGATATGGCGCACGCCCGCGGCCTTGGCCGCCTCGATCACGTTCGCCTTCCACTGGCGCATGTTCAGATGGGCAGGCGTGACCAGGTATATCTTTTCTGCCCCGTCACAGGCCCGCGCCAGCGCGGCAGGGTCCGTGAAATCCGCGACGACCGCCTCGCATCCTTTGGCCTTTAGCGCGTCTAACTTTGAGAGGTCGCTGGTGACAGCGCGCACGGTCGCGCCTTTTGCCAGAAGCGTGTCGACGAGGGGCGCACCAGTCGTGCCCGTGGCTCCGAAAACAGTGATCATGACTTTTCCTTTTGCAGGTCTGCGATGGGCTGAATGGTTTCCGGGTTGCTGATCGACGACAGATCGCCTGGATCTTCACCGAGAAAGGCGGCGCGCACGACACGGCGCATGGTTTTCATGCTGCGGGTCTTGGGCAGCGCTTCGACAAAGTGGATCTCGCGCGGGCGGAAGGGTTTCGAGACGATCTCCCCGACACGATCCTTGAGCCGGTTCACGAGCTCCGCGTCCGGCGACACATTTGGTGCCGCCACGCAGACGCAGACGACAGCCACGCCCTTGATGTCATCAGGTGCCGCGATGGCCGCGGCGTCCACCACCTCTCCGGTTTCGGTCAGGGCCGCCTCGATCTCGGGCGGGCCGATGCGTTTGCCGGCGATGTTCAGCGTGTCGTCCGACCGGCCCAGGATATACCATGTCCCGTCCGGATCGCAGCGCACCCAGTCGCCGTGCCGCCAGAGGCCGGGGAAGGTGGACCAGTAGGTGTCAAGGTAGCGATCGCGGTCCCCCCTGATGGCCGGGGTCAGACCCAGAGGCGGCTGGGTCACGACCAGTTCGCCGACCTCGCCCGGTGCGGCTTCGCTGCCGTCCTGGCGCAGAACCTTGGCCCCGACACCCAGGGCCTGGGCCGAAAATCCGCCGGGCTTGAGCTCGTGCAGCACGGTCGAGGTCAGGATCGCGCCAAAAAGCTCGGTCCCGCCCGAGATGTTCAGCGGCACGGCGCGGCGGCGACAGATATGATCGAGCTGCCAGAGCCAGGCATCCTCGGTCCAGGGCTCGCCGGTCGAGGCGACGATGCGCAGGGACGACAAGTCGTAGCCCGACAAAGATTCAGTATCCTGCGTCATGAACTGCCGTACCAGGGTCGGGGCCACGCCGAGATGCGTGACCTCCATCTCGGACGCAAGACGCAGCAGCCTGAAGGGATCGCCGGGCATTGATGGTGCGCCCTCGGCCAGCACCAGAGTCGAACCGGACAAGAGCACCGATAAAAGGGTGAGCGGTCCCATGACCCACCCCATGTCGGTCATCCAGAGGTGCCGGTCATCCCGTTTCATGTCGAGGCAAAGCAGGAAATCGGCCGTGGCCTTGGCCTGCACGCCCAAATGGGTATGCACGACACCCTTGGGCCGCCCGGTGGTGCCCGATGTATAGGCGATGAGAAAGGTGTCATCGGCACTGACGGGAACGGCGGCAAACTCCGGACTGGCGCGGCCCACTGATTCGGTCCAGTCCAGATCGCGGGCCGGATCGGCCACCGCATCGCCGAACCGTCGCAGGCTGATCACGGTATGAACCGATGGTACGTCGGTCAAAGCCTGGGCAAGGGTCGCTTCCATCCAGACCGGCTTGCCTCGCCGGGGTGTGGCATCCGCCGTCAACACCGCCACGGCATCCGCGTCGTTCAGGCGCGATACGATGGCATGGGGCGCAAAACCGGAAAACAGCGGCACCGCAACCGCGCCCAGCCGGGCAATACCCAGAAGCGCGGCCTCGATTTCGGGGATCATCGGCATATAGATGCCCACCGCCTGACCGGGCCTTACACCGCGCGTGGCAAGGGCCGAGGCGACGCGGGAGGCTTCGGCGGTAAGGTCGGAATAGGTCCAGCGGCGGCGGCTTCCGTCTTCGCCGACCCAGTCGATTGCGACCTTGTCGCCCAAGCCATCGGCAATTCGGGCGTCAAGACAGGTTTCCGTCAGATTCAAAGTACTCCCGACGGCCCACCGGATCGATTCGGGCCCTTCGGAGATATCTCGCAACCGGCTGTAGGGCCGCGCGAACCGTATCCCGGCATGGTCAATGATCTGGCCCCAGAACCAGTCTGGGTCTTCATTCGAACGGCGGACGAGTTCCTCGTAACTGTCAATGCCGCAGCCCTTCAGAAATGAGGTCAGCGTGCTTGTCCGCTGGATGTCAGAGCCTGGCTGAAACATTCGCAACCTTTCTAGAATGAAAAAGGGCCGCACATAAGGCGCGGCCAGTCGGGGAGGTAACTCTTGGCACGGTATGGCAGCAGCGCCTTGAGTCCGGCGCTGCTGCCAGCGTTTTAACCGTGCATGGACAGGCCGCCCGAAACCGAAATCACCTGGCCGGTAATGAACCCTGCGTCGTCCGACGACAGGAAGCAGATGATGCCAGGGTAATCCGTCGGCTGCGCAAGACGCTTCATCGGAATCGCCCGCTTGAGACCTTCGGCGATCTTTTGACCGGCCTCGCCCTCGGCAACCTGAGCGAACAGCGGCGTATCGGTCGGGCCGGGGGCGACCGCATTCAATTGAATACCTTTACGCGCCAGTTCGCGCGCTACGGTTTTGGTGAACGAGATGATGCCACCCTTGCAGGCCGAATACACGGCTTCGCCGGATGATCCGACGCGTCCGGCGTCGGACGCGATGTTGACCACACGGCCGCCGCCGTTCTTGACCATGCCCGGAAGCACCGCGTGATGCATATTCAGCGGACCGTAAAGATTTATGTCGATGACCTTTTTCCAAAGGTCGGGATCGGTGTCGAGGAACGGTTTGATCACGTCCCAGCCGGCATTGTTCACCAGCACATCGACCGGACCCCCGGCCTCGAACTCGGCTACAGCCTTGTCGACCTGGGCACGGTCGGTGATGTCCACCTTGAAGGCCTGCGCCTTACCGCCGGCCTCGGTGATCAGGCGAACCGTTTCCTTCGCCCCGTCTTCGCTCATGTCAAAGATCGCAATCTCGGCACCTTCTTCGCCGAACCGTTCGCACACCGCGCGCCCGATGCCGCTGCCGCCGCCGGTCACGATCACGCGTTTTCCACTCAACCCTCGCATATGGAGGTCCTCCTCTTCCGCTATCATCTTGGCAAAGAACTTGATTCGGAACGTTCCTTGCGTTATTCTAACATTTGTTAGATTTAATGCAATGGACAGTCTCGTGTCCCGCAAGTATCGAAATGGAATGGTACACAAGACTGACCCACCCAGGACACTGAGCGAAGACTTGAGCAAGTCTGAGAGGACACGTGAGGGTATCCTTTCGGCGGCTGCGCGACTTTTTCGGTATGAAGGCTATCACGCAACGACTATGCGCGACATCGCGCAGGAAGCTGGCATTGAGGCCGGCAGCATTTATTATCATTTTCAATCCAAGGACCAGATTCTGAGCGATGTTCTCGATCTTGGCGTCCGTCAACTATATCAGGCGGTCAGTGAAATCGTTCGGTCGGCACCGACAAGTTCGGAGGATTTTCGCAAGACTTTCAGACTGCTGATTGAAACACACCTTACCTACCTATTGACCGACAGCGACTTCACGTCAGCCAATATTCGGAACTATCCGATGTTGTCGGACGAAACACGCGCCCCGCATCGCGAATTGCGTGCATCATATGCAGGGGCCTGGGGCAAATTCCTGAATGACGCCAAACGCGCCGGCCACCTTCGAAGCGACATATCCACTGCTGTGATCCGCCAGTTCATCCTAAGTGCCATGAACTGGACCGTAGAATGGTACGATGTCGACAAGTATCCGGTGCGCATCCTCGCGGAACGAATGAGTAAGCTGATACTTGACGGAATGTGTCCACATCGCAAGGCGGGTACCGGAGGCTTGAAGCTGTGCCCCGCCAGTCCCGCCAAAACCCCGGATCCCGACGGCAAGGCGGCTAAGACCCGTGCAGAAATTCTAAAGGCCGCAGCGCGCGTTCTGAGGGACAATGGCTACAAGGCGACCACGCTGAGAAAGATCGCGGAAGAAGCGGACATGAAAGCGGGAAGCGTCTATTACCATTTCAACTCCAAGGAAGCGATCGTTGACGAAGTTCTAAACGCCGGACTGAGGGACTTGCTAGCAGGTGTCGAAGGCGCCGTACGGAAATTCGATGCCCCGTACGATCATCACGCCAGGATAGCGACTGCAATCTGGGCGCACCTGGATTTCCTCTTCAAGGCAAGCGAATTCACCTCGGCGAATATCAGAAGCTATGGAATGCTCCCCAATCATTTCAGGGAGAGGCACAGGGGTATTCGCCATGAGTATGGAAAACTCTGGGATCGGATACTCCGTGAAGCTCAGGACGACGGTGCCATACGGTCGGATATCAAGATCGTCCCCTTGCGCCAAGTGATGTTGGGTGCCTTAAACTGGACGGTGGAATGGTTCGACCCGAACAAGGCAGGAGTGGAAGGATATCTATCACTGCCTGAATTCTCCAGCATGCTCATCAATCTGCTATTGGAAGGCATTTGTAACCGGGAAGCGACCCCGTCCACAGGACAAGGTAGGCCTGAAAGCGGTTGCCCCGGTCAGACCAGAAGGAAGTGATACAGCCCTTCGGCAACCGCCTTTTCCCGATCCGTCTGCCAGCTGAGCACGCTGACGCTTGCCATCCGCTTGCCTTTGCGCGTGACGTTAGCGCGCGCAAAAAGCGGTCCCTTCACACCGGGTCTGAGGTAATCGACGGTCAGGTTGATCGGCTTGGCCGGAACGTCGGCGAAATCGGGCTGTACCGCGATGGCGGCAGTGGCCTCCATAAAACTCGCGATTATGCCGCCATGGTAGTACTCCATGATCGGGTTACCGATATGGCGGTCATCAAAGGTCATTTCCGCCTCAGCATGGAGACTGTCTAGACTTCTGACCTCAAAGTTGAGAAATCGGAAGAACGGCACCCGGGATACATTGGCATTGACAGTTTGCACGTCCATCACGAGGTTTTTCCTTTTGTCATTGCGTCAAACAGGCTGGTTTCGCCGCGCGTCAATGCAAACGAGGCGGTTCCCCTAGCTATTTCAGCATCCTCATGGCCCGCGAACCAGACGCTACCGGAATTGAAGGCGATGTGGCGGGTCTTGCGAAAACAATGCGCTTGAACGATGACATCCGCGCGCGAACGGGCCGGGCGCAGGTAATCAACTCTGAGGTCAAGAGTGGCCATGGTACTGACGCCTTCGATGGCAACAAAGTTCGCCAGTCCAAAGACACTGTCCAGAAGTGCCGTCAGGATACCACCGTGGAGCAGCGATTGTTCCGCATCGACGCAAAAGTCCGGATTGAACGGCATCCGAACCCGAACACCTTCGGTCGAGACCTCTTCGATCTCAAGCGCCATATGCGTTATCAGACCCTTGCCGCGCGCATTCCACATCTGCGCGATTTGCTCCATCTTCTTTTGGGTGATGTCTGACATGCGATCTTTCCTTTAACGCCCCGTGAAATTGGGTTTTCGTTTTTCGACGAACGCAGCAACCGCCTCGTGGTGGTCTTCGGTCTGATGCATGAGCGCCTGATAGGCCGCCGCGGAATTCAGGAAATCCGGCAGGTCCATCCGTTCGGCATTGCGCATCAGACGCTTGGCGACCCGCACCGCGCGCGGCGGTTTCGCGGCAATGACAGCGGCCCGTTCGCGGGCCCGTTCCATCAATTTTTCATGAGGCACAAGTTCAAGCACCATACCAAGCTCCAGCGCTTCCTTGGCCTCGACCATGCGCCCTGAGAAGGTCAGATCGGCGGCCTTCTGGTGGCCCAGACGACGCAACAGGAACCAGCTGCCCGCATCGCCCGGAATGATTCCGAGATTCAGAAACACCTCGCCGAACCTTGCTTTTGCCGACGCGATGCGCATGTCGCACATCATGGTCAGGTCGCACCCCGCGCCCACCGCCGGGCCGTTGACTGCGGCGATGGTCGGAATATCCATGTTGTAGAGCGCAAGCGGCAGCCGCTGCACCCCATCAACATAGCTCTGCGCCGCCGCCAGCGGCTCCTTGCGGAACACGCTGTCGGGATCGTTCATTTCCTTGATGTCGCCGCCGGCACAAAAGGCCGGGTCGGCGCCGGTCAGGATCATCACGCTGACCTGAGGATCGGCCTGCACCTTGGCGAAGGTCTCCAGAAGAGCAGCGATCATGTCGTTTCCGGTGACCGGGTTGCGCCGCTGGGGATCGTTCAGCGTAACCGTGGCGATCCTGTCGGAAATCTCCAGAAGGACTGGGTGTTTACTCATTCTTGCCATCTCCCCGTTCGCGTTTCTCGAACATCGCGGGGTTGATCATGTCCCGCGCGTCATGACCCATATGCAAGGTCTCACCGCCGTCTACATAAATGTCTTCTCCGGTGATGAAACCGCCAAGTTTCGAGGCCAGGAAAATGATCGTGCCTGCGATGTCCTCGGCCGCCCCCATCCGGTTTAGCACCGAGCGGTTCAGCTTTTTCCACTGTTCCGGCGGAATCGGATAGCGGCCAAGCGCATCGGTCTTGATCGTGCCCGGCGCGACACAGTTCAGCCGGATGCCGTACTCGCCCCATTCGGCGGCCAGCGTTTTCATCATGCCCGTCACACCGGCGCGGGCGGCGACAGTGTGGGTGAAACCGGTCAGCGCGGTGCGCGCCGAGATGGCGGTGACAAACACGACCGATCCGCCATTGTCGTACATGAAGTGATCCGCCGCTGCCCGGGTCATCTGCCAAGACCCGATCAGGTTGTTGCGGATCACGGCTTCGAAGCCCTTGTTGGTGATATCGCGGGCGGCCGCGATATACTGGCCGCCGGCATTGTTCACCAAAACATCCAACTGCCCATAGTGGTCCTTGATCCGCCCCATCGCAGCTTCGATACTGTCTTCGTCGCGGGTGTCTCCGGGCACGACAAAGGCCTCGCCCCCCGCCGCCCGGATCATTTCGGCGGTCTCTTCCAGCGGCTCTTCGCGGCGCGCGAACAGCGCAAGCCTGGCCCCGCAAGCGGCCATTTCGATCGCCGTCGCCCGGCCCATTCCAGATCCGGACCCCGTGACCAGGGCAACCTGGCCCGCCATGAGATCCGACGCGTAACACCTTGATTTCGCTTCGCTCATGTTCCGCCCCTAGTTCTTCAGCAATTCGCCAGAGATGATGAGTTTGCGAACCTCCTGGGTGCCTGCGCCGACCTCAAGCACGCGACCGGTCCGGTACAGCCGGTTCACTTCTGTATCACGCATGTAACCCGAGCCGCCATGAATCTGGACAGCTTTGTCCAGCACGAAGGATGTCGCCTCAGCGGCCTTGTAGATCGCCGCAGCGGTGAGCTTGTGGATTTCGCCGCGCCCGCCTTCGCCCTCTTCGAGGCCTTCACACATGGCAGCGGTGCGCAAGGACAGGCTGCGCGCGGCCTCGATCTGCGTATACATGTCGGCCAGCATCGCCTGAACCATCTGGAAACTGGCGATCGGTTTGCCGAATTGCTGGCGTGTCTTGGCGTAGTCGATGGAAATATCCAGCGCCCGCTGCGCAATGCCCAGAGCGTTGAAACAGACGATGGCACGTTCCAGATCAAGTCCGGACATGGTCACGGCAACCCCGCCATCCAGCTTGCCGACCATGTTTCTGGCCGGAACGCGGCAGTCCTCGAATACCAGTTCGCCCGTCGGCGAGCCCCGGAATCCCATCTTGTTCAGCTTCTGCGCCACCTTGAAACCGGGCGTGTCGGTTTCCACGATAAAAGCGGAAATGCCCTTGGCCCCTTTTTCGGGCGATGTCTTGGCATAGACCAGCACCAGATCGGCAATCGGCCCATTGGTGATGTAGATCTTGGCGCCGTTCAGGATGTAGTCGTCGCCATCCTTTTTGGCCGTGGTCCGCATCGAGCCAAGCGCATCAGACCCCGCGCCGGGTTCGGTCAGACCCAGGGCACCCACCAGCGTGCCGTCGCACAGACCTGGCAGGTATTTTCGGCGCAACTCGTCATTGGCGTTGCGATAGATATTATTGACGCAGAGGTTGTCGTGCGCCACATGGGTCAGTCCGATGGCCGCCGAGGCGCGCGACATTTCCTCGGTGATGATACAGGCCGAGGTAAAATCGAGCCCGGCACCGCCGAATTCCGTCGGCACGTTCAGTCCCAGGTAGCCCATTTCGCCCAGCTTGGGGAAAACCGAAGACGGCAGGTCATCAGTATCGTCCATTTCCGCGTTCAGATGGTGGAACTCGGACATGAAGAACTTGCCGGCCTGATCGGCCAGCGCCTGCTGTTCGTCCGTCATGAAATGGGTCGGCAGAGCGGTGTCGTTGCGAAGTTGCGTGTTCATGGTTTCGTCCCCCTCAGGCGCGCAGCAGTTCTTCGGCGATGATGATCTTGCGCACCTCGCTGGTGCCCGCGCCGATTTCCAACAACTTGTTGGCGCGGAACAGCCGGTTGATTTCGGTGTCCTGCATGTAACCCGAACCGCCATGGATATGGCAGGCTTCGGTTACCGCCTTGTTGAATGCCTCGCCTGCGTACAGGCAGGCCGCCGCTGTCAGTTTGTGGATTTCGCCGCGGCCACCGGCCCCTTTCGGCAACCCGGTACAGGCGGCCAGCGCCCGATAACTGAAGGCACGCGCGGTTTCGACCTCGGTGTAGATCTCGGCCAGTTTCGACTGCATCATCTGGAAACTTGCAATCGGCTTGCCGAACTGTTCGCGAATCTTGGCGTATTCCAGCCCTAGTTCCAGCGCGCGTTCGGCCATGCCAACGCAGACTGAGGCAACCATAGCACGCTCCAGGTCCAGCCCGCTCATTACCACCGAAACGCCGGTGTTTTCCGGTCCAACCATGGCGGATGCGGGTACGCGGCAATCCTCAAACACCAGTTCTCCGGTTGGCGAGCCGCGAAAGCCCATCTTGTCAAGCTTTTGCGCCACCTTGAAACCGGGATTGTCCGTCTCGATTATGAAAGCGGAAATGCCCTTGGCGCCCTTCGATTTGTCGGTTTTGGCATAAAGCAGGATCACATCGGCAATCGGCCCGTTGGTGATGTAGATCTTCGAGCCGTTGATGACGTAGTCATCGCCGTCGCGGCGGGCGGTGGTTGCCATGGACCCAAGCGCATCGGACCCCGCGCCCGGTTCGGTCAGGCCCAAAGCACCAACCAGCTCGCCCGAGCAAAGACCCGGCACGTATTTCTTCACATGCTCTTCGGATCCATTGCGCAGCAGGTTATTCAGGCACAGGTTGTCATGCGCCCCGTGTGAGAGGCCCACAGCCGGATTCCACTTCGAAATCACCTCGGACACCAGCGCCTGGGTGAACTCGTTCTGTCCCGATCCGCCCAGCTCTTCGGGTGCGGTAATCCCCAGCAGGCCCAGCTCGCCCATCTGCTTGAACAGATCATCGGGCCACCATTCCTCGTCATTCATACGCGCTTGCAGCGGGTGTAGCACCTCGCGCGACACCCGATCCACGTGATCGACAATCTGGCGTTGCTCATCAGTCAAAGAATAGTTCGCCCTGATGGCTTCCAGATCAGCCGAGATGGCCTCACTTTGAGTGGTCATATCGTCCTCCCGAAAAATGTTGTTTGCGTTGTTGACCAAAATCAAACACATGTTAGAAAATAGATCAAGCCAAGCTTTTAACGACCTGACGTAAGAAAGCATGGTGTTCTGAATACAGGGGGGGACTTCGGAAATGACTGAGAGCATTGTTCAATCGCAGGCGCTCGGCAAAGAAGTGCGTATCACGATTCGACGACCTGAGAATCGAAATGCCCTAAACCGTGAAGTCGCAGACGGGATCATGGCCGCCATATATGCTGCCGAGAAGAACAGCGATTGCCGCGTGATCGTTCTGACCGGCGAGGGCGATCGCGCCTTCTGCGCCGGAGGCGACATCAAGGCGGGTGCGGATGGCGGCCCGTTTGTTCAGGATCCCTCGGACCCGGATCATTTTGCCGGAAAGTTATTCGAAACGATACAGGCGTGTCGAAAGCCAACGATCGCGCGCATCAACGGCGTCGCGATGGGTGCGGGGGCGGGCATCATCTGTGCATGCGACCTTGCGGTGATGGCCGATCATGCCCGCATCGGAACGCCGGAAGTAAAAGTGGGCCTGTTTCCCATGACGATCGTGCCACCGATGATGCGTGTTTTGCCTCGGCGGAGGCTGATGGAGATGTTCATCACTGGCGTTCCTCTGACGGCCGAAGAAGCCCTGCAATTCAATCTGGTCAACTACGTGACCGATGCCGCGGGGTTGGACGACAAGGTTGGAGAACTGGTTGCCCAGATTGCCGCGCAGTCGCCGAGCGCGATCCGGCTGGGAAAATACGCCTGTCACGCGATGGAGGATATGACCTATCCGCAGCAAATGCGGTTTGCAGAAACACTTTTACCGCGTGTGGCGCAGACCGAAGACGCGCGCGAAGGCTTTGATGCCTTCATTGCGAAGCGCAAACCTGAATGGACGGGCCGCTGATCAAGCGGGGAGGAGAGGAATATGTCGGAACGAAAGCTGCGCATCGGATGCGCGTCGGGCTTCTGGGGCGATACGCCGGAAGCGATCGGTCAACTGGTTTCAAAGGGCGAGATCGACTATCTGGTGTTTGACTATCTGGCAGAGGTGACAATGTCGCTGATGGCGCGGGCCCGCGCCAAAGCGCCCGAGTCGGGCTATGCGCCGGACTTCGTCAAGGCGCTGGCACCCTGGTTGCCGGATATCAAGGCAAAAGGGACCAAGGTCGTTGCCAATGCAGGGGGCGTGAACCCGCGTGGCTGCAGCGATGCGCTTGCCAAAGCCGCCGCCCAGGCCGGGATCGATCTGTCCATCGGAGTCGTGCTAGGCGATGACCTGTTGCCCAGGGCCGATGAAATTCGCAAAAACGGTCAGACGGAAATGTTCTCGGCTGTCGAATTTCCAGACGATATCTGGAGCATGAATGCCTATCTGGGTGCCCGGCCCATCGCGACCGCGCTGGATGCCGGGGCCGACATCGTGATCACGGGGCGCTGCGCCGACAGCGCGGTGGCGCTTGGCCCCTTGATGCACGAATTCGGCTGGGGCGATGACGACTGGGACAAGCTCAGTCAGGGATCGCTGGCCGGCCATCTGATCGAGTGCGGTCCCCAGGGAACGGGTGGTAATTTCACCGATTGGCGGGACGTGCCGGGCTGGGATGATATGGGAATGCCTATTGTCGAAGTGTCGGAAGACGGCAGTTTCGTCATGACCAAGACACCGGACACAGGCGGGCTGGTCGTACCCGGGTCAGTCGGAGAGCAGATGCTCTATGAAATCGGGGATCCGCGCGCCTACCTGTTGCCCGACGTGATCTGCGACTGGTCCGGGGTCACCCTGGAGCAGGTCGGACCCGATCAGGTGCTGGTCAAGGGCGGCAGGGGGCTTGGGCGCACCGACAGCTACAAGGTGTCGGCGACCCATGCCGATGGCTGGCGCGCGGTCTCTACCCTGACACTGGCCGCGATTGATGCACCCGCCAAGGCCGAACGTGTGGCCGAGGCGATCCTGACCCGCTGTTGCCGGATTTTCCGCGACCGCAACATGGGCGATTTTCGGCAGGTCAGCGTCGAGGTGCTGGGTGCCGAGGCGGCCTATGGCGCAAATGCGCGCGCCCGGACCCGCGAGGTGGTGCTCAAGATCGGCGCGGTCCATGACGATCGCGCTGCGCTGAACATCTTTGCCGGCGAAATCGCACCGATGGCGATTTCGACCGCGCAGGGTCTGACCGGGTTCTTCGCCGGACGGCCCAAGGTGCAGCCGGTGGTCCGTCTATTTTCCTTCCTTCAGAGCAAGGCCGAGACCCCCGTCGCGGTCGAGGTCGACGGCAAGGATGTGCCCGTGAGCGTGGCCGCCACGCCAGTCCACCTTGATCCGCCTGCCGCACCGCCCGCAGATAGCCGCGAGCCCGGTCCGGACGTTGTCAAGGTCCGCCTCGTCGATCTGGCCTGGGGCCGCTCGGGCGACAAGGGGGACATCGCCAATATCGGCATCCTCGCGCGCAAGCCGGACTACCTGCCATATATCCGCTCGGCTCTCAGCGAAGAGGTGGTGAAGGACTATTTCGCCCATGTCTGCGAAGGCAAGGTCGAACGGTTCGACCTGCCCGGAAGCCATTCGCTGAATTTCCTGCTGCATGAATCGCTGGGCGGGGGGGGCATCGCTTCGGTCCGCATAGACCCGCAGGGCAAAGGGTTCGCGCAGATGCTTCTTGATATCGAAATTCCCGTTCCCGCCGATCTGGCCGCACGTGACGGACTGAATGCCGCGAACCCGAACTAAGAGGACGACTCCATGACCATTTCGAAACTTCTGGTCGCAAATAGGGGCGAGATCGCGGCGCGCGTGTTGCGCACCGCCAAGGCCCGCGGGCTTGCGACGGCCGTGTTGCGCCACGCCACGGAACAAGAGGGGCCTGCCCATCTGATCGCGGATGAGGTTGTTACCATCGACGGCCCGACACCGGTGGCAGCCTATCTCGATATTTCGCAGATCGTCGAAGCCGCCAAAAGGATCAGCGCGGACGCGGTGCATCCCGGCTATGGCTTTCTGTCAGAGAATGCCGGTTTTGTCGCGGCCCTGGAAAAAGCCGGTGTGACCTTCGTCGGCCCGACGCCCGAGGTCATCGACCTGATGGGGGACAAGGTCCGAGCCCGCGCCTTTGTGGAGGAACGCGGGTTTCCCGTCGCCCCCTCGGCGATCGAGGATGACGATCCGGCGAGCTTTGTAGAACGCGCCCGCGCTGTTGGCTATCCGCTGCTGATCAAACCGTCAGCCGGCGGTGGCGGTAAGGGCATGCGCGTTGTGCGCGAGGACAGCACGCTGGAAACCGAAATCGAAACCGCGCGCCGCGAAGGCGAACGGTATTTCGGTGACGGTCGTCTGTTTGTCGAACGCTATATCGAACGCCCGCGCCATATCGAGGTGCAGGTGATGGGCGACGGGCAGGGCAACGTGGTCCATTTCTGGGAACGCGAATGTTCGATCCAGCGCCGGTTCCAGAAGATTATCGAGGAAACGCCCTCACCAGCGCTGACCCCCGAGCAACGAGATGAGATCTGCGAGACCGCTGCCGGAATTGCCCGCGCCGTCAAATACCGCGGGGCGGGGACGGTCGAATTCATCTATGCGCAGGATGGGGCCTTTTATTTCCTGGAAATGAACACCCGCCTTCAGGTCGAACATCCGGTGACCGAACTGGTGACCGGCTTCGATCTGGTTGCCGAGCAGCTGCGTGTCGCGGCGGGCGACGGGCTGAGCGCCGTGCAGGCGGATATTCCCCAAACCGGACACTCGATCGAACTGCGCATCTGTGCCGAGGATGCGACGGCCGATTTTCGCCCCGCGATCGGCAATATCCTGCTGCTGGACGAACCCCAGGGCGAGGGGGTCCGCGTAGACAGCGGCATTCTGGATGGCGGCAAGGTAACGACCGACTTCGACCCAATGTTGTCCAAGCTGATCGTGCATGGCCCGAATCGCGCGCAGGCCATCGCCCGTGCCCGGAGCGCGGTGCAAAACTATGTGATTCTCGGGCTAACGACCAACACCGGTTACCTGGATGCAATCCTTGCACATCCGGATTTCGCCTCTGGTGACGTTTCAACTGGCTTCCTGGCTGAACAATCCGAAACGCTGACCGCGCCGGGCGAAGATGTCTCTGACTTGCTGATGGCGGCGGCGGCCCTATCGGACGAGCGCCTGGTGAGTGACGTAATGCAGATACCGGAAATGTACCGCAAGATGGGTGGGTGGAGAAACTGATGCAACGGATTTTTCAGATGGACGGAGAAGAGACTGATTGCTGGCTGGGTCATGATGGCAGCCGGTTCGTGCTCAATACCCCCACTGGCGCTGTTGCCTGCCAATTGGACCCGACGGGTCTGCCGGGCGGTTACAAGCTGAGGGCCAAGGGTGTTGTGCGCGAATTGCGACTGGCCGTGGGGCCGGAAGCAACTTTTGTGCACATGGACGGGCGAACCTACGAAGTCGGGCGGGTTGATCCCGCCGAACGCCTGGCCGGAAGCGACGGTGGCGCGAGCGACGACCGATTGGTGGCGCCCATGCCGGGTGTCGTGGTGTCGGTTGCGGTTAAACCCGGCGATGCGGTTGAAGAAGGCCAGCAGCTTCTGGTGATCGAAAGCATGAAGTTGGAAACCACACTGACGGCCCCGCGCGACGGGGTCGTTGCCGAAATGCCATTCGCCGAAGGCGACAGTTTTGGTCTGAAAGACATCCTGGCCCAATTGGCCCCGGAGGAGGAGTGACAATGCGCAGGATTGAAAGTCTGATCGACACCAATGCCGCCGACTACAAGGCAAACTATGCCGCCATGTCTGAACGGCTGAAGGAATTCCACGCCCGCCAGCACGCGGCGCGTTTCGAACGCCCGCAACGCGATATCGACCGCCTTGCCCGCCAGAACAAACTGGGCGTGCGCGAGCGGTTGAAACTGCTGCTGGACCCCGGCACTCCGTTTTTGGAGTTTTCCACACTTGCCGCCTGTCGCGAATACGATGGCACCGTGCCTGGCGCCGCTGTGGTGACGGGCATCGGTATTGTGCAGGGTCGGGAGGTCGCCATCCACGCCAACGACGCTAGCGTCAAGGGCGGGGCTTGGTATCCACATACGGTCAAAAAGGTCGTCCGTCTTCTGGATGTCGCGCTGGAAAACCGCCTGCCGGTCATCCATATCTGTGACAGCGCGGGCGGTTTCCTGCCGCTGCAGCACGGGGTGTTTCCCGACCGGTATCTGGGCGGGCGGGTGTTCCGCAACCAGGTCAAGCTGAGCCAGGCCAATATCCCGCAGATTGCCGTGGTCGGCGGTCACTGCACGGCTGGCGGCGCCTATGTGCCGACGCTGAGCGACTACAACATCATCATCGAAGGCACAGGGGCGATTTTCCTTGGCGGTCCCCCGCTGGTCAAGGCGGCTACCGGCGAAGAGGTCGGTGTTCAGGAGCTTGGCGGCGCGGTCATGCACACCTCGGTATCGGGCACCGGCGACTATCGCGCCGCGACCGAAAAACACGCCTTTTCACTGGCCCGCGAGATTGTCGGCCAGTGGAAGCGCACGCCGAAAACGATCATCGAAACCGCGGCCTATGAAGAGCCTTACTATGACCCCAAAGAACTCTACGGGATCATTCCAAAAGACCGGAAAACCCAGTTCGACATGCGCGAGGTTCTGGCCCGGATCGTGGACGGCTCACGCTTTCACGAATACCAGCCAGACTATGGCACCACGATGGTGTGCGGCTTTGCCCATATCTGGGGTTACAAGGTCGGCATCCTTGCCAACAACGGGGTGCTGTTCAACGACAGTTCGCTCAAGGCAGCGCATTTCATGCAGTTGTGCAACCAGAACCGCACGCCTCTGGTCTTTTTCCAGAACATCACCGGCTATATGGTGGGCCGCGAATACGAAGAACGAGGCATCGCCAAGGATGGCGCCAAGATGCTGATGGCGCAGGGCGGCTCGGTCGTGCCGAAGTTCACAGTAATCGCCAATGCGTCTTACGGGGCCGGCAACTACGGGATGTGCGGACGGGCCTGGGACGCGCGCACGCTGTTCATGTGGCCCCAGGCCGAGATCGGCGTGATGGGGGCGGATCAGGCCGCAAATACCATGGCGGACGTCAAGATTCGGCAGCTTCAGCGCGAAGGCAAAGAGCTGACCGAAGAAGAAATCGCCGCGATCCGCGAACCGGTGCTGGAAAAATACAAGCGCGATGTCGAGGCTTATACCTCGACCTCGGAATTGTGGGACGACGGCATCCTCGACCCGGCGGACACACGCAACGCGCTTGGCATGTCGATTTCTGCCTCGCTCAATGCACCGATCGACGATCCGCACTACGGGATCTTCCGTCTGTAAAGGCTTGAGGGACGGCACACCGGGTCGGGGGGTGCCGTTCCGCGTCAAGGCGCTTGCATCTGGCGCTTTCGGAATCTGAAGTAGTCCTGACCGGTCCGGTTCCCGGACAGGTCAGGACGATGTCCGCCGCGCCTCCTGAATGGAGACGACGTCAGAGGCCGCCATGCCGGGCCGGTCTGCCTCGACCGCCTTCAGCGGCTCGACCGGCCTCAATCCGGCCAGACAATCGCGCGCAAGTTGCTGGTATTCCGCGGTGCCGCGCGTTTTCCACGCGATTTCTTTCTCGCTGACCTCGCGGATCACCTTTGCCGGCGATCCCACCACCATCGAACGCGGCGGAATCACGGTTTCGCCACGCACAAACGCCTGCGCGCCGACAATCGATTCCGCCCCAAGCTCTACACCATCCATAATGACGGAATTCATTCCGACCAGAGCGTTCCGGCCCACTGTGCAACCGTGCAGGATCGCGCCATGGCCGATGTGGCCGTCGCTGTCCACCACGGCGTCGCGGCCGGGAAAGGAATGGATGATGCAATTGTCCTGAACATTGGCTCCATCCCCGATCACGATCCTGCCGAAATCGCCCCGCAAGCTTGCTCCGGGGCCGATGTAGCATCCATGACCCAAGATGACATTTCCGATCAGAACGGCCTGGGGGTGGACATATGTACCCTCGGGCACGACGGGTATAAAACCCTTTAACTCATAACAGTATGCCATTCCGACCACCTTTCGTAAGCTGAGTGCTAAACGCTTGTCAGCGGTTGCGCCGGGACCAGAATCCCTCAATTGTGCCGCCGATCAGGGCGTGTGGCCCGAAAACAAACACAAGTTAGAAAATAGCGCAAGCTCCCTACGTCACAGCTTGGCGATATTGACACTTCCCAAGGTTGGGATTTAAAATCTAACAAATGGTAGAAAATAGGCTGGCGGACCGATTAGGGTGGCCTGACCGAACTAGGGAGAGAGAGAAATGACAGACAAAGCCTATGTTGCAGGCGTTGGGATGGTCCCGTTCCAGAAGCCGGGAAAATCCGAAAGCTACGATGTGATGGCGACCGCTGCGACCCGGTCCGCTCTGGCAGACGCGGGGTTGGATTATGATAAAGTCCAACAGGCCTATGTGGGCTATGTCTATGGCGACAGCACCTGCGGTCAGCGCGCCTTGTACCATGTCGGAATGACAGGCATCCCGGTTCTGAATGTGAACAACAACTGCTCGACCGGATCGTCCGCCCTGTTCCTGGCCAGGCAGGCAGTTGAAAGCGGCGCGGTCGAATGTGCTCTGGCACTTGGGTTCGAACAGATGCAGCCTGGCGCAATCGGTGCGATGTTCCATGACCGGGTCAGCCCGTTTGCGGCATTCGACAATGAAACCGACGAACTGGTTGGCAGTGCCGAGATCCCGCTGGCGCTGCGGTACTTCGGCGGTGCGGGCAAGGCGCATATGGACGAGTTCGGCACCCCCCTAGAAACCTTCGCAAAAATCCGCGCCAAGGCCAGCCGACATGCTGCGAAGAATCCGGTTGCCCTGTTCCGGCAGGAGGTGACGGCGGAAGACGTCATGGCCGCCCAGGTCGTCTGGCCCGGCGTCATGACCAAGCTCATGGCCTGTCCGCCAACCTGTGGCGCGGCCGCCGCGATCATTTGTTCCAAGGAATTCGCCGACAAGCACGGACTGGACAGTTCGGTTCGGATCGCGGCGCAGGCCATGACGACGGACGGCCCGGAAACTTTCGAAGCCCATGACATGCGCGAAGTGGTCGGCTTTTCGATGGCCAAGCGCGCCGCCGATCAGGTTTACGAGGACGCGGGCATCGGGCCCGAGGACGTGGATGTGGTCGAACTGCACGACTGTTTCGCCCACAACGAGCTTATCACCTATGAGGCGCTTGGCCTTTGCGGTCGCGGCGAAGCGGCGAAATTCGTTGATGATGGCGACAACACCTACGGCGGAAAATACGTGACCAACCCGTCGGGCGGTCTTTTGTCCAAAGGCCATCCGCTTGGGGCGACCGGCCTAGCGCAATGTACCGAGCTCGTTCAGCAGCTTCGCGGCCAGGCAGATGCGCGCCAGGTTGATGGCGCACGTCTGGCGCTTCAGCACAATCTGGGCCTCGGCGGGGCCTGCGTCACCACGCTTTATGAAAAAGCCTGATAGCGCCTTTCGGGAGGAATCAATATGACTGGAAAACTCGACGGGCGCGTGGCGCTGGTCTCGGGCTCGGGCCGGGGCATTGGCCGCGAAATCGCTCTCAAACTGGCCTCGGAAGGGGCCCGGCTGGTGATCAACGATCTGGATGCGGATCCGGCCAATGAAACCGCCGAGGCGGTGCGCGCAATGGGAGCTGAGGCCGTGGTCTGTGCCGGCAGCGTTACCGAAGACGGTTTTGCCGAACGGTTCATCAAGACCGGCGTGGACAGCTTTGGCGGGTTAGACATCATCGTGAACAACGCAGGCTACACTTGGGATAGCGTCGTTCAGAAGATGTCCGACGAACAGTGGCAGGCGATCATCGACGTCCACCTGACGGCACCTTTCAAGATCCTGCGCGCTGCCCAGCCGGTGATCAGCGCCAAGGCCAAGGAAGAGGCCGCCGCCGGGCAAGAGGTGTTCCGCAAGGTAGTCAACATCTCGTCCATCGCAGGGACCGGCGGCAATGCTGGCCAGATCAACTATTCCGCCGCTAAGGCCGGTATCCTAGGGGTCACCCGGACGATGGCCAAGGAATGGGGCCGCTATAAGGTCAACGTCAACGCCGTCGCCTTCGGCCCGATTCGCACCCGCTTGACCGAAGGCAGCGCGGATGGCGACAGCACGATCAAGGTCGAAGAAAAAGAGATCAAGGTCGGCGTGAATCCCGATCTCCTGTCCCAGATGGAGCGCATGATCCCGCTGGGCCGGGTCGGCACTCCGGAAGAAGCTGCCGGTGCCGTCTATCTGTTCTGTGCGCCGGAATCGAACTTCATTTCAGGCCAGCACGTCATCTGCGGTGGCGGTTTCGTGATCTAAGGCAGTTGCTCGGACCCGATGACGTGGTCCGGGCAAGCACATTAATGTCTGGGCGGCCTCTTGGCGGTCGCCAATGCGGAATTTTCCGCAAACTCTAGTCTGGCACGATCACGACGATTGACTCACTTGAGTTATTAACCTAACAGGCGTTAGTTAGGCGTTGGGGGATACGAAAGTCTATGGCACAAAACACGGCAATCAAAGTCAACGAGACATCGCGCAGCGCGGTTGGACGGGACGGGGTGCTGGACATTGCCGCGCGGCTTTTCCGCGAACAAGGCTACGGGTCCGTTTCGCTCCGAAAAATTGCCGAGGCCGCCGGGATCAAGGCGGGTAGCATATACTATCATTTCGGTTCCAAGGACGAGATCGTCGCGGCCGTTCTTGATGCAGGGATTCGAGTCGTTCACGCGAGCATGAGAGACGCCATCACCGACCTGCGGGCCGATACCGACGGCGAAACGGTACTGCGCGCCGCGATCCGGGCGCATCTGCGCGCACTTCTTGATGTGAGCGATTATACATCGGCGAATGTGCGTATTTTCGGGCAGGTGCCGCAATCCGTCCGGGATGCCAACTTGCCTACGCGAAGGGCCTATGAGGCAGAGTGGGACAGTCTTCTGTCCCAGCTTAAGAAAGACGGCACGCTGAAGCAAGACGTCGATATCCGTCGCCTGCGCCTGATGCTGATCGGTACATTGAACGCCACGCTCGATTGGTTCGACCCGGACCGCGGTAGCGCCGATGCGTTGTCACGCACCTATGCCGATGTGTTCCTCAACGGGATACTCCAAAGACAGGATACCTGACTTCATGGCACGTCTTGAAACAGCGGTGCCGACCGCATCAGAGACCTACACCCGCAACCACGCCGCACTAAGCGAGCGCGTCGAAACGCTGCGCGCGCGGATCGCCGAAGCAACGGCTGGCGGCCGCCCCGATATGGTCGCGCGGCATCGCAAGCGCAGCAAGCTGTTGGTCCGCGAACGGATCGACCTGCTGGTGGATCCGGGCACTGCGTTTCTTGAGCTGTCGTCGCTTGCCGCCTACGGTCAATACGGGGGCGAGGTGCCCGGTGCGGGGATCGTGACCGGTATCGGGATCGTCCACGGGCTGCCCTGCGTTGTGATCGCCAACGATGCGACAGTGAAGGGTGGGTCTTTCTATCACGAAACCGTGCAGAAACACATCCGCGCCCAGGAAATCGCAGCCGAGAACCGGCTGCCCTGCCTCTATCTGGTGGATTGCGGCGGTGCCTATCTGCCAGAGCAGGACCGGGTTTTCCCCGATGCCCGCCATTTCGGCAATTCCTTTTATCGTCAAACCAACATGTCCGCGAGCGGCCTGCCGCAGATCTCGGCGGTCTTTGGAGGCTGCACGGCCGGTGGGGCCTATATCCCGGCCCTGTCGGACGAAGTCATCATGGTACGCGGCAACGCACGCATCCATCTGGGCGGCCCCTCGATCGTCAAGGTGGCGATCAACGAAGAGGTTGATGGAGAAACATTGGGGGGGGCCGAGATGCATTCGCGCGTCTCCGGTGTGTCTGACCATCTGGCCGAGGACGAGTATCATGCGCTTGCTCTGATGCGCGACATCGTATCCGAACTGGGCCTGTCGCGCCCGATGGGTCCCGATGCAACCTGCGCGCCGCCGGCGCGCAACCCAGAGGAACTGCTTGGCGTCATCAGCGCCGATCGCAAACAGCCCTATGACATGCGCGAGGTTCTGCTGCGCATGATCGACGCCGGCGAATTCCGCGAATTCAAGCCCGGATGGGGTGAGACGCTGGTCTGCGGCACCGCGCGGATTCACGGCTATCGAGTGGGCATTCTCGCAAATAATGGGGCGCTTGTGTCCGACAGTTCGCTCAAGGGCGCGCAATTCGTGTCGATGTGCGATCAACGCAACATCCCGCTTTTGTTCCTCCACAACATCTCGGGCTTCATGGTCGGCACCGAAGCCGAGCGCGGCGGCATTGCCAAAGACAGCGCCAAGCTGGTCTATGCCATGTCGGTTGCCAAGGTGCCGCGCCTGTCGGTCCTCTTGGGCGGCTCATACGGGGCAGGCAACTACGGCATGTGCGGACGTGGTTTCGCCCCGAATTTTCTCTTCGCCTGGCCCACGGCGGAACTGGCCACCATGTCTGCCGACATCGCCACAAATGTGATGCTGGAACTGCGCCGCCAGAAAGGGGGCGACCCGGGCAAGATGGAGGCCGACATGAAGCTAATCGAGGAGCAGGTTCGGGCCCAGTACGGTGAACAGTCCGATCCCTATTATGCCACCTCGCGGCTTTGGGATGACGGGCTGATCGAACCCGCGCAAACCCGCGATATCCTTGGCCTGTGTCTGGCCATCGTGACATCGGTGCCCGAAGCCGGTCGCCATACGCCTGTATTCAGAATGTGAGGCTTCAAGTTGACCAATACCTACAACACGATCCTTATCGAAACCGATGCGCGTGGCGTCGCCAGGCTGACGCTCAACCGCCCCGACAAACACAATGCGCTGAATGGCGAATTGATCGCAGAGCTATACGATGCCGCCGAAAAGCTGGCTGCAGATGACGATGTGCGTATTGTGGTCCTGACCGGCGCGGGCAAGAGCTTCTGCGCGGGCGGCGATTTCAACTGGTTCGCCTCTAATGTCGAGAAAACCCGTAGTGAAAGGGTCGCACAAAGCGCCACGCTGGCGCGGCTGTTGCGCCGCCTTGACACGCTGCCCAAGCCCTTGATCGGGCGGATCAACGGCCCGGCCTACGGTGGCGGTGTCGGCATGATCTCCGTCTGCGACTACACCATCGGCGCCGAAGGCGCGCGCTTCGGTCTGACCGAGGTCAAACTGGGCCTTCTGCCCGCGAATATATCGCCTTATGTGGTGGCCCGCATCGGCAAGGTGCATTCGCGTGAAACCATGCTGTCGGGGGCGTTGTTCGACACGGCCCGCGCCGAGCGGATCGGTCTGTTGACCGAGGTTGTCGCGCCGGGCGACTTGGACGCCACGGTGAACCGGGTGGTGCATGATCACCTTCAGGCCGCGCCGGGTGCCGTGGCCGATACCAAGGCGCTGATCGCCTATGTCGCGTCCCACGATCTGGAGACCAACATGATCTACACCGCCGACCGGCTGGCCGATGCGTGGGAGACGGAGGAAGGTATCGAAGGCATCAACAGCTTCATCAACAAGGGCGTTCCGTCATGGCGGGTGAAATGAGCTTCACCCGCGTTCTGATCGCCAACCGGGGCGAGATTGCCCGGCGCATCCAGCGGGGGTGCCGCAAACTGGGGCTGGAAAGCGTAGCGGTGTTTTCGGACGCGGACCGCGACGCGCCCTTCGTGGCCGAGGCCGATCATGCCGTCTGCATCGGTGGGGCCGCCCCGTCAGACAGTTATTTGAACGTCGAGGCCATCCTTGAGGCCGCGCGGGCGACGGGCGCGGGTGCGGTGCACCCGGGATATGGTTTTCTGTCTGAGAATGCCGGTTTCGCGGCGGCGGTCGAGGCGGCGGGCCTTGTGTTCATCGGGCCGGAACCCGACGCTATCGCGCGGATGGGCTCCAAGATCGAGGCCAAGGCTGCCGCCGAAGCCGCAGGCGTGCCCGTCCTGCCCGGCTATCGCGGCGAGGATCAGTCCGACGCGCGCCTGCTACAAGAGGCCGAGGCGCTTGGCACCCCCTTTCTGGTCAAGGCCAGCGCCGGCGGCGGCGGACGCGGGATGCGGCTTGTCTCCGATCTGGGCGACGCACCCGAAGCGATTGCATCTGCCCGGGCCGAAGCGCAGAGCGCCTTCGGCGATCCGGCGGTGTTCCTCGAACGCTATGCGCCCCGTGCCCGCCACGTCGAAGTGCAGGTTCTGGGCGACACTCACGGCACCGTGCTGCATCTGGGCGACCGCGATTGTTCGCTGCAACGCAACCACCAAAAGCTGATCGAAGAAGCCCCCGCCGCCGATCTTCCCGAGGCTGTGCGCGACCGCATGCGTGCGGCAGCGGTGCGGTTGGCGCAGGCGATCGGCTATCGCTCCGCCGGAACGGTGGAATACCTCTATGACCCCGGGCGCGGTGAATACTACTTTCTGGAAATGAATACCCGGTTGCAGGTGGAACACCCCGTGACCGAGGCGATCACCGGCATCGATCTGGTCGAATGGCAGTTGCGCATCGCGCGGGGCGAGCCGCTGGCGCTGACGCAAGGCGATGTGCAGTTTGACGGGCACGCCATTGAAATCCGCATCGCCGCCGAAAACCCGGCCGAGAATTTTCACCCCGAAACGGGCGAGATCACCCTTTGGGCGCCGCCTGCGGATGTGCGGCTGGACACTGGGGTAGAGTGCGGTTCGGTCGTCGGCCACCACTACGATTCCATGATTGCCAAGCTGATCGTCCACGCGCCGGATCGGACCGGGGCGATCCGCCGGGCGATCACCGCGATCGATGCTTTTGCCGTCGGCGGCGTCGGCCTGAACCTGGCCTATCAACGCGCGTTACTGGCACACCCGGATTTTGCGGCGTTCCGTCACCATACCTCGGGCCTGCCCGAGATGTTTCCAGGCGGCTGGACTGAACCGTCCGCTGATCCCCGGGACATGGCCTTTGCCGCGATGGCGCTGCATCTGCGTCTCGTGCCGGCGGGCGCGTCGCCCTGGGAAAGCCTAGGGTCATGGCGACTCACAGCCCCTGCGGGACAGTCCGGCGCGGCCTTCTATTGGGACACAACCAAAGACGAACCGATCCGCATGTACGGCTCCGGGTCGGGGTTGACTGCCATTCAACCGGACGGCCAGACCATCACGGTCGAGAGTGCCGCTTTAACAGGATGCCGTCTGAGCGGACGCATCGACGGGGTTCCGTTTTCGCGCATCGCTTACGTCGTGCGCGCGCCGAGTCACTGGCGAGTGCACCTGCAAACCCCTGCTGGAATGACCGCGACAGACCTGCGTACGCTGGAAGACCAGCATCTGCAACGTGCCACCGGCGGGTCTGGCGTCGCTGACCTGTTGTCCGCACCCATGCCCGGCGCCGTGGCCGAGGTGCGCGTCGCACTCGGCGACCGCGTCAAAGCCGGTGACACGCTGGTGGTGCTTGAGGCCATGAAGCTGTTGCAAAGCCTGCCCGCGCCGGTCGCGGGCGTGGTGACTGAAATCTATTGTGCACCCGGCGATACGGTCGCCGGGCACGCCCCACTTATCAAACTCGATCCAGAGGAAAACACATGACCAGACAAGACAGCATTACTCAGGTCACCGGCCCGTTCAACGAAGACCTCGAGATGATCCGCAACCAGTTGCGCCGGTTCATTGAAGCCGAGGTGACCGCCAAGGCCGAGCCTTGGGAGGAGGAGGGCAAGGTACCCCGCGACGTGCTGCGCCGAATGGGTGATCTCGGCGTGCTGGGGATGCGCTATGACGAACAGTATGGCGGCGCGGGGCTGGACGTGATGTCCAGCGTGGTTTTGGCCGAAGAGGTCGGGCGATCCACTTTCGGCGGGTTCTCGGCCACCGTTCTGGTCCACACCGACATGGCCTCGCCGCATCTGGAAAACGCCGGCACGCCCGAACAGAAGGCGCGCTGGATGCCGTCGATCGTCTCGGGCGAAATGATCACCGCCGTTGCTGTGACCGAACCGGGCGCGGGCTCGGACGTGGCGGGCATGCGCTCCCGCGCGGTGCGGGACGGGTCGGATTGGGTGCTGAACGGCACCAAGATGTTCATCACCAACGGCGTGCATGGCGATCTCTACTTTGTCGGTGCCAAGACCGATCCCGATGCCAAGGGGTCGCGCGGGACCACCATATTTGCGGTCGAAAAAGGCACGCCGGGCTTTTCGGTCGGACGGGCGTTGAACAAGACCGGCTGGCTGTGCTCGGACACTGCCGAACTGATCTTCGAAGATGTCCGTATCCCGGCCGAAAACGTCTTGGGCGAGGTCAACCGCGGTTTCTATTCGGTAATGAAGAACTTCCAGAACGAACGCATTGTGCTGGGTGCGATGGCCTGTGCCGAAGCGCAAACCGCGCTGGACATGACCGTGGATTATGTCAAGCAGCGCAGGGCCTTTGGCGGCGTTCTGTGGGACAAGCAGGCCGTGCGCCAACGGCTGGCCGACTGTCAGACGCGGATCGCTGCAGGACGTCAGCTGGTCTATCACGCCGCCGGTCTGGATGCCGCGGGCGGTGACTGCGTGAAAGAGGTCTCGATGGTCAAAGCCTATTGCGGCGAACTGGTGAACAGCGTGCTTTATGACTGCGTCCAGTTTCACGGCGGTATGGGTTATATGCGCGAAACACCGGTGGAACGCATGTCACGCGATGCCCGTGTGCAGGCCATCGGCGGCGGGGCGAGCGAAGTCATGTTGGAAGAAGTCGCCAAGCGCATGTGAGCTTACTATCCAAAAAATTAACAATCTACAGAAACAAGGACGAAAAAGATGAATCTGGAAACCACTCAAAGCCAAACACTCGCAAAACTTACCCAAGAGATCTCGATAATTCTCGTCGGCACAATTCTTCTGACACTATCCGCCAAAATCGTGGTGCCGTTCTACCCGGTTCCCATGTCTACACAAACCCTGGTTGTCTTGGGTCTGGGCCTTTTCCTGGGGCCGGTGCGCAGTAGTCTTGTTGTTGTGACATACCTTTTTGAAGGTCTGCTTGGCCTGCCGGTCTTCGCAGGCACGCCTCCGGCTCTGGCCGGACCGGCGTATATTGCGGGTCCCACAGGCGGATACTTGGTAGGCTTCGCACTTGCGGCGGCCGCCGCCGGGTGGATTGTTCAAGCACTGCAAGGACTTCGGCCTGCGTTCAGAGCATCTGTCGCGGTCTTTTTGGGTTCGATAGTCATGTATTGCGCAGGGCTGCTCTGGTTGGGTGGCTTTGTCGGATATGGCGAAAAGTTGCTGAACGCCGGTCTTTACCCGTTCCTTCTCGGGGATCTGACGAAGGCGACAATTGCTGTAGTTCTGTATACTGCTTACCATAATCGCCGCGCTGTGTGACTGCCAGCCCAAAACTGTATCAGACTGTTTCAGTCTCATACGGGCCTGGTCCAATGTGAGTTGAAATAGTCCGATGCCGGATTTGACAGGCATCGGACGCCAGCCTGAGGTTTCCGGCGCCATGCGAGAGCAATGCGCAAAACTGTGCGAACCAAATTGTTCGCAATCAATACCTGGTCGCACACAATGAAAAGAAGCAGCATGTTTTTCTCAGAGCCGGAGCCTTGCCGCGCGAAGGGAGTTGAATTGGGCCCTGGAATTCTGAGGATCGTCGCGAACAATCCCGGAAAGATGACCTACCACGGGACAAATAGCTACATCATTGATACGCCTGATGGTCGGTTCATAATCGACCCCGGCCCAGCAGAAGACAGTACACATTTCGAGGCAATCATCGAGAATTTGGGGGCCAAACCATCCGGGATTCTGCTCACACACCACCATTCTGATCATTTTGGAGTCGTCCCAGCCCTGCGAGCACGGACAGACGCACCTGTTTATGCCTCACGGGCATTCCCTGACGATGCATTTCGACCTGACCGGTTTCTGGAGGACGGACAGGTCATTGCCGGTCTTACCGTCCTGCACACACCTGGTCACGCGAGCGACCACCTTTGTTTCGCGAGACCTGACGGAGTGCTCTTCACGGGCGACCACGTTATGAGTTGGAACAGTTCGATCGTCAGCCCCCCTGACGGAAACATGCACGACTACTGCGCACAGCTACAGCGGCTGATTGAGCGCGATGATAGGATCTACTTTCCGGGGCACGGACCTATACTCCGGGATCCGCAACCTTACGTCAAACGGTTGCTTTCCAACCGCATGCGTCGCGAGGCGGAGATCCTCGCCCACCTCTTAAACACCCCGGATTCGGTCCAGAATATCGCCGCTTCCGTCTACCAGAAAACCGACCCACATATCGCAATGGCCGCAGGACGAAACGTTGCGGCGCATCTGGAGAAGCTGTTGTCTGAGTCGCGGGTGGTACAAGATGGCGGGGTCTGGAAATTAACATAAGAGTTATTATGCGCCAAATAGTTGAAATGAAATCCACATATTTTCAATAGGTTTCGCCCTCTACCACCTCCCTGTGGGCGAACCTCTGGCGGCACCGACGCGGTCGGTGTCGCCCCTTTTTAACGAGCCAGGAATAAGTTCGACCGAGATCAGATCACGGGAACGTCCCAGCCGAATAGGACTGAAGAACCGAAGCAGAAAAGGCGAACAAGAACCAGTGAGTATCGACAAGGAAGAAGCGGCTCCGGTCGCTCGACTCATCCGCAGTCCCGAAGGCCGAACTGTTGGCTGGGTCTATCAATGGAACACATCAGAGCTGTCCATACTTTGGCTCGGCGCCGAGCGCGCAGCCGACCAAATCGATCCACCTCTTAGCAAGGAAATGCTCGCTGCCGCGAAGGCAGTAACCCACGATGCGGTCACAGATCTCCTTGAAAGGTTGTCACGCAGGTGATCGATCTCACCAGATCTGCCCTAAACCGGAAACGGCGAGAAACAAATTCCGCAACATTGACATTCCTACAATAGTATACTATTGTTTCACACAACATACGCATATCAGCCGACTGAGAACCTCGTCATGCGCAGTTTCCTTCGACATTTTACTTTTGGAACGATTGTGAGCGCGGCTTCCCTCTTCGGCGCCTCGACCAAGGCGTCGGCACAGACCTACCCGATCGATTGCGCCATCCTGCTCTGCCTCTCCGGCGGCTGGCCGGCATCAGAGCCCTGCTCAAGGGCGCGTGCAGAGTTCATCCGTCGGATCACGCCGTGGCCTGTCGAGCCTCCGCTGCAGATCTGGCGTTGCCCCATGGGGGCCTCCTTCGAACCTATAGACGGCACCGGCCGTACTCCGCATGTCTTCGACGTCCTCTTCTCCAACGCTTCTCCCCTGCCCCAGACTCTTGCGGAATCTGACCCCGAGAAATCTGGCGCCCTCTTGCCTGCCGCCGTGCGGTCGAAAGGCGTCGACCCTCTACCGCATCCTGACGGGTTCGCATTTCATCTGATCCAGGACCGAGCAGACATCGACATCAGCGGACCAGAGTTCAATTTCGTCCGGTCGATCCGTGTCTATGATGTGCGCTACGCGCGCCAACACGAATCCCGTGACAGTGACTGCAGCCGCAGCGAAACCGTCCTTCTCGGTTCCTATGGAACCCAGGGCGATTTTTCCTGGTCTCGCTCGTCCGTCGCGACGTTGCCCGAGGCCCATGTCGGCTTGGAACGTTGGGGCGATCATTGTCCCTCCATCTATCACCGCTCGGTCTTCGTCGACTGGCGAGACTACGAGGGCAATTACGGGTTCGAGCAGGTGAACTACTAAGACGTTTTTCTCTCCACCAAACCTGTATTAGAGACAGTGCAGCGCAGCGCCCCATAACAATCCATTGTTATCATTTCTCTTCCGCCCCACCGGGACTCGATCTCGTCATACCATCCGAGAAGACGAGCCCATCACCTCGCCCTAAATACGGTGATCGAGTTCTGTCGCCGCCTCGGCCGCTGCCAGTAGCATAACCGCATCGATCTGCAGAGCACGCGCGAGCACGATCAACTCAACTACGTCGACCCTGCGCTCTCCGCTCTCGAGACGGGCGACGAAGGACTGGTGGCATCTGAGACGCAAAGCGAGCTCGGCCTGCGTTAACCCAGCCGCCTTCCGCGCCGCAATCAAAGCGTCGCGGAGTGCCTCATGTCCCGAACTCCTGATCGTTTTCGCCACGTGTCACAAACCTCTTGTGACAGGGCTAATCTACTTTATAGATTATCTAAAAAGTGGATAATGGGCGTTTAGGTGATGATAGAGACTCCGAATTGCACGCCGCCGATACGGCCGGATGTCACTAGGCGGCGACCCTTTGGAAAGGTCGCGGTCACATCACTCGTCCACCAGCTCCAGGAAGCGACCGTAGTCCTGGCTCACCTCGCGCGCCTCTTCGAACGCACGGGCGCGCTCCTCCTCCAAGCACCGAAAGTAGCTCTGGATGTCCCGGATGTAGAGTTCAAAGTCGCTGCGGATGAGATCTGCATAGTCCCGCGCGGCCTCGGAATCGCTCGGCACGAAGGGCCTGGGCGGCGGCAAACAGGACGCGGCGAAGGCGTGGCCCGGCAGGCACGTGACCAGAAGTATAGCTTGTGCCACGGTCGATGCGCACAACCTGAGGGCGTCCAACCCCCTTATTTTCTTGATCAAATGCATGGGAACCGTCTATTCGTTAGTTGAGCAAGAATCCGCTTGTCGCATCAAAAGTTTATCTTGTGCGTCAATACTATATGATCGTATGACTTGGTTTCAACACCTGAAACCTGGTCATTCGCCCTATTGGAGAACGTGATCCGGGTGATGGACCTAGAAAAAGAAGCCCCGAATGTGGTCACCGAACCCAGATTCCGCGATCTGGTCGCCAGCGGCTATCGCGTCGAAGTTGTCTGCAAAGAGGACGCCTTCAAGAAAGGCCCCAACTGGCATGGGGTCTGGATCATGCGCGCTGTCAGCGACGATGGGATCGAGAAACTTCTGGTCACGGCCCGGACCCGAACCTCGCGCAACGACATCAAGATCCGCGAGATCAAGACCGTCACCGGGGTCATCTCCTTCCTGCAAGGGATCGGTTTCTCGCACGCCGACGTGCCTCTGGAAGAGGGCAAGCGGACGGTTCACAAACTCTCCAGCGAAGAGATGGCTGCCAGCCGGGCTTAGCGCCCTTTTCCTTTCCTACCTGGGCCTCCCGGCATCGGCAGACATGGTCCTGGTGATGGCGGGGGACGGTTCTCTTTCGCCGTCGCGCGCCCAGGAGCGGTTCGCGCGCAACTACAATGACGGGGTTGGCGTTGGCTCGACCTCAGAAGGGTTGCGCATCTTGGGCGAGGAGCGCCGCACTGAGCGACGTGAAGGGGTGCGCGTCGCGGCGATGATCCCTCGCGCGCTCACACCACGCCCGGATATCCTCGCCGCGATCGAGGAGACCGGACTGCGCTATGCGAGCCACCCTGGGCTCCGTGCAGCCGATATCACCGTCACGGACTGGCTCCACCTCTATCGCGCCAATATCGAGATCGAGAGTGCGTACAATCCGCACGCCGTCTCCCATGTCGGGGCGGTCGGGCTCGGGCAGTTGATGCCCGATACAGCCCGCGCTCTTGCCGTCGACCCCCATGATTGGAAACAGAACCTCGACGGCTCCGCGCGTTACCTCGCCCTGATGTTGGCCGAGTTTGGCGACGCGCGCCTCGCGCTCGCCGCCTACAATGCCGGACCCGACGCCGTGCGCGAGCATTCCGGCATTCCACCGTTTCGAGAAACCCAAAACCACGTCCAGCGGGTGCTGGCCGTCTTCAACCGGCTGGAAGGAGCGTCCCCATGAAGCCATTGACGAACCCCCTGATCACCCTTGCCGCTCTCCTCATCGTTGCGGCAGAACCGGCCCTGGCCCAGAGCATCGACCTCTCACCGATTCAGAGCTTATTACAGGGCATCGTGGACGCGCTGACCGGACCGCTTGGCGTCGTCATCGCCACCCTCGCGGTCCTCGGAGTGTTCCTCAGCTGGTTCTTCAACATCATCGATCTGCGCCAAGCCCTCTGGGTGCTGGTGGGCATCGCGGGTGTTGCGGCCGCGCCGACCATCGTTGCCGCCGTCTTCGGGTCGTGAGAGGAGGCGAACGTGGCCGAACGATCGCCGCTCTTTCTGGGCCTCGTACGCCCGCCCAAGCTCCTCGGCCTGCCGATCATGTATGCCATGATCTGGCTCTTCGGGTCGGTGCTGCTCTTCGTGTGGGTGCAGCACCTGGTTGTCCTGGGCATCGCGGCGGTTCTCTATCCGGTTCTCTGGAAAGCGGCGGATTGGGACCCGCGGTTCATCGACGTGATGATGACGTCTCTGCAGGAGACCCCACCGACGCGGAACCGGTCCATCCACGGGGGCGACAGCTATGCGCCATAGTGAAGCCCTGGGCGAGACCGTCGATGAACGCACCCTCATGCCGGATTGGTATGCGCGCGAGAAGCGCCTCGCGCATATGCTGCCCTATGTCAGTCTCGTGGACGACCACACGGTCCGCACGCGTGCCAACGAGCTCTTCCAATGCATCCGCCTGAGCGGGGTGAACAGCTACACCACGGACGATACCTATCTCGACAAGGTGACGGCGCTCTTCGCCCGGATCATCGCGCAGCTCGGGCCGGAGTTCAGCTACTACGTGCACAAGGTCTCGAAGTCGATCACCCCGGACCTGCTCCCGGTCCGGGGCGACGGCTTCGCGGCGGCGGTGGATGATGCCTGGCGCGCAAAGCTCGCCTCGGCCGGTCTCCGGGACAAGACCCTCACACTCACCATCATCCACCGCCCGCCGCCCAGAAGCTTCCTCGGCTTCGTGAACCGATCTGCGCCGGAGCGGTTTAGGGAAGAGACTGCGAAACGGATCCGTCGTCTCAAGGAGGCGGTCGGCGTCTTCACCTCCGGCCTCGCCGAACTCAAGCCCCGCATCCTTTCAGCAGCCTCTGGCGAGCTTGTCGGTTTTCTCGGCGCGCTCAACACGGGCCGCGAACTGCCGCTCTATCCCGCAAACCGCTACGGGTTCCTCGCCTATAACGTCGCCAACACCCGGGTCACGTTTCTCGAGGATCATTTCGAGCTATCGGACGGCGTTGTCGGCCACCGCTTCGGCAAGAGCTTCACCATCGGCGAATATGCCGAAGGCACGACCTGCACCATGTTCGACATGCTGAACCTGCCGGTCGACATGATCGTCACCCATTCCTTCACGCCGATCAATTCGAACCTGATGGCAGGCCGGATAAAGCGCCAGAAGCGCCAGATGCAAGCCTCCCAGGATGCCGCGCTTTCACTCCTCGAAGCGCTCGACATCGCCCATGATGATCTCGAAGCCAAGCGCCAGAGCTTCGGCGCGCACCACATGGTCGTGACCGTTTTCTGTGACAGTCTCGACGAGCTGCAGACCCTCGGAGCCGAGATCGTGAACGCCGCCGCCGCCGAGGGCGTGAAGATGATCGGCGAGCGGATGGCGGCCAAGTCGCATTATTTCAGCCAGCATCCGGGCAACCAGCCGAAACGGGTCCGCGCCAGCGCTGTCACCAACCGCAACTTTGCGGATTTCGCGGCACTTCATCGCACGCAGCTCGGCAAGGAGAAACACCAACTGCCCTGGGGCCAGGAGATCACGCTCTTTCCGACGCCGGAACAGAGCGCCTACCGGTTTTCCTATCACGAGCAAGGCTCGCCGGAGAAGGAGCCCACTGGCGGACATACTCTCATTCTCGGCCGACCCGGTTCCGGCAAATCCGTCCTCTCGGCCTTCCTCATGACGCAAGCCCGCCGGGTCGGCGCGCGCATCTTCGTCTTTGATTATCGGCTCGGGATGGAGATGGCCGTCCGCGCCAATGGCGGGCGCTACGCCTCGATCAAGGCGGGACAGGCGACAGGCCTCAACCCGCTCTGGACCGAGATTGATGAGCGCGGCACGGCATGGCTCTCGGATTGGCTCGCCTCGCTTCTTTATCGCTCGGATAAACCCCTGACCCCGGCCCAGACCAACCGCATCCAGGAGGTCGTTCGCCAGAACGCCACTGCCGGTAACCCCGCTCTTCGGAACTGGAAGGATTTCGCCTCGCTCTTTGTCTCGACCGACGACAGTGGCGACCTGCACCAACGCCTTCTCGAATGGACTGAGGACGGCCGCTACGGCTGGATCTTCGGCCAGAGCTTTGAGGACACCTTCTCCCTCGATGGCGATGTCGTGGGGTTTGACCTGACCGGCATTCTCGACAGCGAGAGCGAGAAGGAGCGCATGGCGGTGCTCTCCTATCTTTTCCGCCGCATCGAGCGGGAGATCGAGGACCGTCGCCCCACCATCATCGTGATCGACGAGGCCTGGAAGGCGCTCGACAACCCGTACTTTGCCGAACGGCTCTCGAACTGGCTGGTGACCGCCCGGAAGCAGAACACGGTCGCGGTGATGATGACGCAATATGCGAGCCAGTTAGAGCGCACGCGCACCGGCAAGACCATCGTCGAGGCGGTGCCGACCCAGATCCTGCTCCCCAACATCCGCGCTCATGCCTCGGATTACGCGATGCTGAACCTCTTCGAGAAGGAACTCGACGTGCTCCTGAACACCGGCAGCGACAGCCGTCTCGCCCTCATCCGCGACGACAGCGGCTCCGTGGTGGTCGATGCCGACCTCTCCGCCCTCGGCCCCCTCCTCACCATCCTCGGCGGCATGGAGAAGGGCGAGGCTCTCGTCGGCCCCGGCTACCGCGACAGACCTGATTTCTGGAGGCTCTCATGATCCGACCCCTCATCCTCCTCGCCGCGCTCGGCGTTCTCTCGTCCTGCGCCGAATATCGCGAACCCCAGGCCAACTGCTTCGCCTTCCGCGCCTCGCTCGACCGCGCCGAGCCGGATTGCATCTTCACACCCATCGGAAACCCGGAGGACAGCGTTGAGGTCTAGGGTCGCACATATCCTCCTGGCGGCTCTCCTGCCGGCGGCCGCGCTCGCCCAGGGCGTTCCCACCAACGATTCCGGGCTGACGGCCCGCGATATCGTCGAGACGGGCGACCGGGACGCCGACCTCGCCGTCCAGCGTGAGAAACTCATCGTCGAAGAGTTGCTGACCGAGATCGAACGGGAACAGCTCGCCACGCTGCGCGCCATCCTCGACGCGCAGACGAGCTTCGGTGGCCAGGGGCTGCCGGGCATGGTCGCAGACCTCGAGGGTGGCGGCAGCGATCCGGACCGGTCCGCGGAGGCGGTCTATGGCTCCGGCGATGTCGATCCCAATCCGGGCGGCGCGGGTATGTTCGGGGATGCGGCCGAAAACATCGAGCAGCTGATCATCCGGGTCGCCCAGGAGACCCACGGGCAACCCGGGGTCGGGCGGGCCGGTCTTTCCGTCGTGCAATGGCGCGCCCTCCTGCAGGCGCTCATCTGGCAGGAAAGCCGGTTCTCCATCGGCGCACGCTCGCCTGTGGGCGCCTTCGGCCTCACCCAGATCATGCCGGGCACCGCGAGCGATCTCGGTATCAACCCGGAATACTATGAAAGCCCCTACCTGCAGGTGACAGGCGGCGCGCGCTACCTCGCGGCGCAGCTCGCCACCTTTGACGGCAACATCGTCAACGCGCTCGCGGCCTATAACGCCGGTCCGGGCCGGGTGTTCGAATATGGCGGCGTACCGCCCTTCAAGGAGACCCGGCACTACGTCAGGGTCATCCCCGAACGCTACAATCTCTACCTCGCGCGGATCGGTGGCATCGAGGCGCTCGGCACGATCGACCCTGCGCTTCTCGCCAATGCCCATCTCTCGCTCAGCGGATTCGGGGCCGCCTTTTACGGCAGCAATTCCCCCACCGCCATCCGGCAAGCCGCCTTGCGCGTCCAGGACATCGTCACCCGGATCGGCGGCACCGAGGACCTCCAGGAGAGCATGGCGCTCAATACCTATGCCCGCGCCGAACTAGTCCGGCTGATGGCCGCACGCATTCGCCTGAAAGCCGCACGGACCCGGCCGCTCAGTGCCGCGCAACTGGCCCAGGCCGCGGCCCGCATGGTCGAGAACGAATTCATGGAGTTCACATTGGAGGATCTGGATTGATGCCCCGCAGAATGTTCATTTCAGCACCACTTCGCACGTTGACCCTGGCCAGCGTCTTGGCGCTTTGCTCGCCTTTCGTGACCAATCCCCCCGTCCTGGCCCAGGGCGTGCCGGTCGTGGACACCCAGAACATCGCCCAAAACATCCAGCAGCTCCGGCAGATGATCGAGGACGAGATCCTGCAAAACGAGCAACTCGTGCAGCTCCGCGAACAGCTTGCCACGCTTACGGAGCAGCTCGCCGAGCTACAACGAACGTATGAGGCGCTGACCCGTCTGGCAGAGCTGCCCGAGATCATCCGGACACAGATGGAGGACGAATTGAACGGTCTCCTGGACCAGGAGTTCGGCGATATCATCGCCACCATTGAGGCGATCAAGACGGGGGATTTCTCCGGGCTCACCGGATCCGGTGCCAGCGAGATCGAAACCCAGATGGACCGGGTGCTGGCCGATCTCGGCTTCGACGAGGACACGCTCTCGGAAATGGCGCGCAGCGGCAATCCCGGGGCCGAGCGCGTGGCGACACAGGCCACGACCGGCGCGCTGGTCTCGGCCGCCGCCCAGAACAGCTACGAGGATGCCGGGCAATCGCTCGAACGTGTCGACCGGCTCGTCGGGCTTATCGATGACATGGATGAGCTCAAGGAGAGCGTCGATCTCAACACGCGGGTGACGGCAGAGCTCGCCATCGCGCTCGTCGCCATGTGGCAGCTCGAAGCGATCCAGACCGTAGGAGATGGCACCGGCGGCGTGATCGATGCCGCCACCATCGCCGAAGAACAACGCTTCATGGAGTTCACACTCCCGGAACTGAATGCGGATTGAGGACTGATTGTTGGACGAAGAAACCGCCATCATCGAGGAGGAACTGGTCTACGGCGCGCTGAGACGGGAACGGCTCTGGCAGCGCCTGGGACTTTTCGGCCTCGGCTTTGGCATCCTGGGCTGCCTCAGCGCGGCCGCCGTGT
This sequence comes from Maritimibacter alexandrii, assembly GCF_005871115.1. Classification (NCBI taxonomy): domain Bacteria; kingdom Pseudomonadati; phylum Pseudomonadota; class Alphaproteobacteria; order Rhodobacterales; family Roseobacteraceae; genus Maritimibacter; species Maritimibacter alexandrii. The sequence goes on along the minus strand of NZ_SWKQ01000015.1, from coordinate 46,628 downwards.
CCATCCTCGATGTCGATCCGCCCCCTGTAGTGGTACCTTACGATCCCGCCACCGGCTTCGCCCTCCCCGAAGCCACCGTCGGGGCCACCACCGTCACCGAGAACCGCGCCATTATCGAGGCGGAGGTCTTCCGCTACGTGACCGACCGCGAGGTTTACAACCAGCTCGACAATGACGTGCGTATCCGCAGCGTGTTGCGCCGTTCGGACCGTGCCGCAGGGGCCTCACTGCGCCAGATCTGGAATTCGGCCAATGCCGACTATCCCCCGACCGTCTATGGACCCAACGCCCGCCTCGACGTGGAGATTCTCAGCATCAACCTGATCGGCAACAACCGGGCCACGGTGCGACTTCGCAAGCGCCTGACCTCGATCCAGGGGGTTCAGGCGGGCCTCTTCACCGCGACGCTCCTCTTCGAGTTCCGCCCCGAGGAGAGCCGCTCCATCGACCAGGTTTGGACCAACCCGTTTGGCTTCTCCGTCGTCGAATATGCGATCCGCTCGGACAGATTGGAGAACCAGTAAGTGCGTTTCACCAAAAAGAATTCAGAGAACGCCTTGCCAACGTCCCACATACGTCAGAAGCGGCAGGGCAATAACAATGCGAAACACACCGCACACGCCCGGGCGTTCGTCGCGGCCTTTTTGATGGTCTCGCTGTTTACGCCCCACGCGTCAGCCGAGGCGATCCCGCGCGGGGGACCCAACGACCACCGCGTGCGGGTCGCGTCCTACCAGGAAGGCCAGGTCTACAGGCTGAACGTTTCCCTGACCCATGTCACGACCATCGAGTTCGGGACAGGCGAGAGCATCCGCTCAATCATCGCCGGCGACACGGAAGGATTTGAGATCGACGGCGTCCCAGGTGGTCGCGCCTTTGCGATCAAACCTGTCGCCCGCGGCGTCCATACCAACGTGACCGTCTACACCAACAGACGGAGTTACTATTTCAACGTGAACGAGGTCTCGAGCCCAACCTTCTATGTCGTGCAATTCCGCTACCCGCAAGACAATCGCCGCTCGGCCGACGCCATCGCACGCGCCGCGCCAAACACCAATTACGGGGCCAGCGCACGGACGGAGTTCACGCCGACCCGGGTCTGGGACGACGGCACCTTCACCTATTTCGCCTTCCCACGGAACGCACCCGTCCCGGCGATCTTCCGTTACACGAACGGGCGCGAGCGCACGGTGAACACAGGCGCGGTCGAAGACGGTGTGATCCGTGTCTCGGGCGTGGGGCGCCAATGGGTGCTGCGTCTGGGCGAGGACGTGGTGTGTATCGAGGCGACGCCGCCCGCGGAGGCCGCCTCATGAGTGACAACAACCCGGATCTCGAACAGCGTCTTGCTGCGCTCGAACGGGGCAACCCGCGCCACGGACCCGCCCCGAAACACCGCTCACCGCTCCTCGCCCTCCTCCTCGCAGGGCTCATCCTGGCGGGCGGCTTGGTCCTCTTGCTGTTTTCGGGCCCGGGGGAAGAGGTCGCCCTGCCGACGGCCACCCCGGACGAGTTCCAAACCGAGGGTGACGGGTTCGGAGAGATCGAACCCTTCGTGCCGCCGCCCGCCCCGGAACCCGAGATCGTTCTCGTCGAACCAGAACCCAACGCCGAACTTTTGGCGCAGATCGCCGCACTCCAGGCCCAGATCGAGGAACTGCGCGACGCGCCGGACGCCGGGGCGGACAGCGCGGCAGCGGAGGCGATCGATGCCCTGACCGCACGGATCGCAGCCCTACAGGACGCCTCCGAGAATGCTCAGGAACAATTCCAGACCGAACTCGCCGCACGAGATCGGGAGCTGCAACAGCTGCGTATGGACCTGGACCTCGCGCGGCTGGAGGCCAACAAGCCGGCACCCGCCCCGCTCGGACCCACCGACGAAGAGTTGCGCGCCCGCGAAGATGAGCGGATGCGACGTGAGGAAGAGGCGCGGCGGCTGGCCGAGCTGCAACGCCGGGCCGAGGAGGAGCGTGCCTTCCAGGAACGGCGGATTTCCTCCCCCGTTATCGCCTTCGGCGGAACGGGCGGCGCCAATGCGGGCGAGACAGAACTCACCGAACGCACCTTCGGCGAGGTGACAGACTTCGTGCTGAACGGCGCGTTGCCGAGCGCCATCACACAAGCCGAAGTCATCGCAAATCCCTCGAACACGGTCATTCAGGGCACGATGATCCAGGCCGTGATGGAGACCGCACTCGACAGCTCGCTCCCCGGACAGACCCGTGCCATCATCTCCGAAGACGTCTTCAGCTATGACGGCTCACGGCTCCTGATCCCGCGCGGCTCGCGCCTTATTGGACGCTACCGCTCCGGCATCGAGATAGCCCAGAAGCGCGTCACCATCGCCTGGGACCGGATTGTCCTGCCAAACAACCAGACCGTCCAGATAAGCTCCTTCGGGGGAGACGAGTTGGGCCGTTCGGGTGTCACTGGCTTCGTCGATACCCGCTTTGACGAGCGGTTCGGCTCAGCCGCGCTGATTTCGATCATTTCGGCCGCCCCGAGTGTGGCCGCCGCCCAGGTCGAGGATGAGACCACCGCGGACGTACTTGAAGATGTGGGCGATGACTTGGCCGATGCCACCGACAGCGTGATCGGTGAATATCTCTCCATTGGCCCGGTCATCTATGTCGATCAGGGTGCCCGCGTCACCGTCATGGTCGACCGGGATCTGGAGATTTTCTGAGATGACGCTCTCCTACCTCCAGACCTCGCTCGATAAGCTGAAGGACGCCGCCCGCGATGACGTCATCGAGATATGCATCAACCCGGATGGCTCTTGCTGGGGTGAGTTCCAGGGGGACCACTTCATGCGAGCACTGGATCAGCGACTGTCGGTTACGGAGGTGCGCGATCTTGGCAACCAGATCGCCTCCTCAGCCAACACGACAATGAGCAAAGACAAGCCCATCGTCTCGGTCTCGATCACCTATCGTGATCGCCCGATCCGTGCCCAGGTCGTGACCCCACCTGCTGTGCTCGCGGGCATGTCGATCTCGCTCCGCTTTTTCTCGAGCCTGCCGCTCGATAAGATCGAACTCCGCTTCCTTTATGGCGAGGAACGCAAGCTCGACGAACTGCGCCAGGAGAAAAACCGCGCGCTGCGCGAGGTCGTCACCTCCGGTGACATCTACGCCGCCATCCGCTTCTGCGTCGAGAACAAGCTCAACATGATCGTCTCCGGCGGCACCTCGACCGGTAAGACCGTCGCGGCTCGGAAAATCCTCTCCTATGTTCCCGACGAGGAACGGATCGTCACTATCGAGGAAGCCGCAGAGTTGCTCCCGGCCCAGCCGAACGCGGTGACCCTGATCGCCAACCGGGACGCTGAGTTCCAATCCGCCGATGTGCTTCTGACCGCAACGCTGCGCATGAGGCCCGACCGGATCATCCTCGGTGAGGTCCGCGGCAAGGAGGCGATGACCTTCCTAGAGGCGATCAACACCGGCCATGGCGGTTCGATGACAACCCTCCATGCCGAAACTCCGCAGCTCGCCGTCCAGCGTCTCGCCATCGCGGCGCTCAAGACCGAGATCCCGATGACCTACCAGGACATGGTCCAATACATCGAAAGCTCGATCGACGTGATCATCCAGGCGGGCCGCGAGGACGGCCAACGCGGCATCACCGAATTCTATCTCCCCGGGACCGAATTACAGGAAAGGTGCAAGGCATGAAGCGGTTTGAGTACGACATCCTCTTCTGCAAGGTGAAGAAGCAGAAGGACTATGAAGACATGCGGCGCGCCCTGAACGAACGGGGCGCCGAAGGCTGGGAGGTGATCTCCGCCGAGGCGGGCGATTATGGCTATGCCGCGTTCCTCAAGCGTGAGGTCGCGGACCGGCCGACGGAGACGGCGACATGACACGTGCTCTCGCTCTCGCCTGTTCTTTCCTTCTTATGTCGGGCACCATCGCGTCTGCCGAGCGCAACCTGGTCCCGACGCTCGACAATCAACCCAATGTCTGCCCCGATCAGCCGCCCGAGCCGGATTGGATGCGAGACACCGAGGCTCGCGACGCCTACAAGCGGCTCCTGGTCCAGCAAATCTACAGTTTTCAGAGCATGGAACGCATCGTCGACGCGCAGAGCTGCACCTGCGCCACCCGGTATCCGTCTTGGGAGGCCGCCGAAGCGGTCTATTTTGATCGCTATTCCGCGGCTGACTATTGGAGCGTGGTCGAGGCGACGTCAGACTATCGCCGACGGGCGAACGATCTCCGAAAGCAGGCCATGCCGATCTGCGAAGCGGCCGGCAACTGGTAGCGGGTCATGAGCGTCGTCGCGTATTTCGTGGAAACGGCCGAAGGCTATCTGGACTCGGCGGCGGAAACCCAGTTCGGGGCCGTGGCCGCCACGGTCGGAACGATGCTGGTCCTCGGAACGACGCTCGTGGTCATCCTCGTCTGTCTCAACATGATCTACCAATACCGGTCCATGGACGGCCGGACCGCCTTCTGGCTCGCCGTGAAGATCGGCCTGATTGGTATATTTTCGACCAACTGGGTCCAGTTCAACGCACTCGCATCCGCCATACTGAACGGGATAGACAGCATCGCCGGATCGCTGGTCGCGTCGGTCGGCGGCGGGACGCCAGGTCCGTCTGGGACTTTCGCCGAGGAATTCGATCAGCTCATCGCGGCGCTCGGGGATTACCTGAACGCAGCTGGCTCCGAGCTGAACTGGATGGCTGGCGCGCTTCTCGACACGCTCGGCGTTCTCCTGCTCTCGATCCTCGGAGGGCTGGCAGCCTTCATTGTCGTCGCCTCCAGGCTCATGATCACGCTTTTGATCGGGATAGCTCCAGTGATGATCTTCCTGACCCTCTTCGAGGTGACCAAGGATTATTTCGCGCGCTGGCTCTCGGCGCTGATCTCCTTCGCGATCTACCCCATCGTCATCGCCGGCGTTTTCGCGACGATCACCGGGGTTTCGCGCGCATTGCTCGCCGAACTTGGTGATCCGGAGGGGGCTTCGAACATTGGCGCCCTCCTGCCCTTCTTCATGATGGTCCTCATGGCCAAGGGGTTCATCATCGCCACGCCCTTCATCGTCCGGTCGGTCTCCGGAAACATCATGATGCCGGCGCTTTCGGCGGGCTTTGGCGGAAGCTTCGCCTTCGCCCGAGGCTTGGCAGGAAGTCAGCAAGTCTATAACCGATACGCCATCGGAGGCGCGACAGGCGCCGAATTTGCCGCGCTTCGGGCTAGGCAGTTTCTCGGCGTACAGGCGCTCCCGACCCGCCCTAATGCCGCGGGTGGTGCGCCGGCTGCACCTTCAGGCGACTCATCTGGCACCGGTGCACACATGCTTGCGCAACTGGCACGGCTAAGCAGGCTGGGTCGACGGTAGCGCAAACCGGACGAAGCAATTCTACCGGGAACAGGCTGTCCGCGGGCAAAATCTTTGCTGCCTGCTGGGATCATGACAAACAGCATGAATGGTTTTGCGTTGGTGGCATCGTGCTGCGTCTGGGGACGCCACACTGCTATAGGATCAGGCGCTAAGGCATCAGCGCCGGTGTTGCTGTCTGGGACGTCCGTCCTGTATCCCCTTCTCAGATCAAAGCGCGTGATTGCAAGCTTCCTATGAGAAATTGCCGGTAGCGGGCAGCAAATTGCAGCGATGTTTTAGTCGAAGCATTAACTTGTCACTTAACAATTTAAGAGGGTGGAGTATCTAAGGTGCCAAGGAAGAAGCACACATCAAAGGAAATCGAGGCCGTCATCCAGGAGCTCGAAGAGCTGGGATGGAACCTTATTGAGGGCAAGGGGCACGCGTGGGGGGTCCTCCGATGCCCGGCCAACGATAAGGATTGCCGCTGTGGCGAGTTTTGTCAGATGTCTGTCTGGTCGACCCCGAAGAATCCACAGCAGTTCGCGAAAAAGATCCGACAGTAGGCCCTGGCCTGCGTGAAGCTTCAGAAGAACGACGAAGGTAATGCCAATGGCTGAAGAATTCGAATTCGAACTGGTCTTTGCACTCCCCGACGGAGAGCACGATGCGTTTTCGCTCTCTGACGCGATCTTCGAGGCGGGTTTTGAAGATGCGCTCGTGGGCACCGGTCACGCCGGTCTTCTGGGTGTAGAACTGGAACTTGAAGGGGATGAGGCCGAGAGCGCGATCCTTGAAGCGGCGCGGGCTCTGATCAAGGCGCTGCCGCAAGGCACAGTCCTGCGCGAGGTCCGTCCCGACCTGGTGTCTCTCGCGGATGTCGCCGAGAAGCTCGAGATAAAGCGACAGGCGCTCCAGCAGCGCAAGATGCCCCTCCCCGTTGCGGGTGGCCTCTACCGCATCGATGAAATGATCGAGGTTCTGATGGAGGCCGCAAACCCGGCAAAGGGGCAGCGTCGTCCGCGCTTTAACCTGGCTTCCGCCGCGAAGTGGTTTCGTGCGGGCCCCGCGGCCCGCAGGGTGAACGCCCAGTTGACGATGCGTGAGATCGACCCTGCGACGATTGAGCGAGCCCCTCGACCAGAGCGCGACGACCCTGGCTTTCTTCACCCGTGACAATGGTCGGCTCAAGGCCGTGGCCACAAGACACCATCGCGACATTCTTTCGTGTCGCCCGCATGGCGGCTCAGCCAAGCCCGAATTTCTCGCCCGTCTCGCTGACGTTTGCTTCCGAACCGGACATCTCCGCCTCCAACCGCTCGAGATCACTCACGGCGTCCTGAACTCGGGCGACGTCGTTTTCGGACGCAGCCTCCACCTCCAGATCTGCCTGCCGCCCGAACTCCATCTCCATCTGCCGCTGATCATCCGCAAGAACAGCGGCGCGGCCGCGCCGAGGCGCTTGAGCCGGACCGGACTCAAGGGGTGCAATCCCTCCGCCTTCTGTTAGCCCCATCCTGGCCTCGAAATCACGTTCCGTGAGACCTGACCCCCGCGGCGCCGTGGGCATCGCCCTGACGCTCAGGGGCAATTCCCCCATCGGAGGGACCGGCCCCGTCGGGAAGGGTAGCTCCCCCTCCTGGGCGGCATGGATGCCCTTGAAGAATGGGTCCTCGAAATACACCACGCGCTTGGCCCGGACCGGCATCTGGGCGTCCACGACGACGACGATCTCGTCGAGCGGCAGGCGCCGCGCCTCATCCTCGGGCAGGAGCGACACCTCCTCCGTCCGCTCCGATTGGCTGCGGCCCTCGAACGGGTTCTTCCCGACCGCGCGGGACCGCGTGACGACGGTTTTCGTGGTCTTGCCGACCGCCTTGCTCAGCTCCTCGACGGTCTTCTCGTCGGAGGGCGTCAGGTAGAGCTTGATCCCGGCGTTGCCCTGCAAGGCGCGCCGCGTGTTCTCGCCGTAGATCTCGTCGATGGCCGGGATGGTCTGGGTCACCACCGCGAGATGCCCGCGATAGGCGCGCAGCACCTCGATGCTCTCGGCCACGATCGGCATCTTTCCGAGCCGGTTGAACTCGTCGAGCATGATCATAACCGGCCAGGGCTCGTCCGGACCCGGTTCCTTGTCCTGAAGCGCCGACAGCAGGTCCGAGAAGAAGAGCCGGATCAGAGGTGCGAGGGGTTTCACCATGAGGGGCTGGACCACGAGATAGACGCTGAAAGGCTTCTTGCGGATTGTCCGAAAGTCAAAGTCTGAGATCGCCGTCGCGTCATCGATCGCCGGGTTCTGCCACTGGTCCAAGCCGGACGTCATCAGGAGCGAGACATAGGAGGTCAGCGTGTCGTTGTTGGTCGAGGCCAGCCGCGTGAAGATCAGCCGCGCCGCGGCGTTTTGGACCTCATGGGCGCGCGCGAGATATTCCTTCTGCTTCTGCCCACCGGAGGCGGCGATGCGGTAGATCTCGCCGAGCGTCGGCCTGCGGCGTTGGAACGCGAGTAGCCCGGCCGCGACGAAGAGATCGATCCCGCCTTTGAGGAGCCCCTGCACGCGGTCGTTATCATTCTGCAGGAAGAGCGTGGCCAGGAGCTGCAGCTCCATCTGCTGGCGGGTCGGGTCCTTGAGCTCATAGATTCTGAGAAGCGGGTTGTAGCGATGCGTGCGCCTGTCCTCCCAATCCGTGGGCGCGAACCGGAACACTTCGTCGCCCTGCGCCGCCCGGTGGCGGGCCGAGGCCTCGAAGCACTCGCCCTTCACGTCTAGCACGACCGCCGAACCCTGCCAGGTCAGAAGGTTCGGAATGACGAAGCCGGTGGTCTTGCCGCGCCCGGTCGGCGCCACGATGAGCGCGTGCGGGAAGGTTCGGGAGCAGAGGAACGGTGCAAGCGATCCGGGCTTGCCCAGCTTGCCGATGACAAAGCCGGTGCCCGGCGCGCCGAAGAAGCCGTTCCGTTTCATCTCGCGGCGGGTCTGCCAATGGGTATAGCCGAAGCGGGTGAGCGCCGAGCCCGACATCGCCAGGCTCATCATGAGGCCCGCCACCCCGGCCCCGCCCATGATCAGGTTGATCAGGCGAAAATCATCGGGGCGGGCGGCCCCGATGGCGCGGTAGTTCTGGGCGATATAGAAGAAGTCGATCTCGGCCCGGAAACCCAGGTCCCGGAACGTCACCACGGCCGAGGCGATGACATAGCCGATCGCGATAGCGACCAGTGTGGCCAGCGCGACGCCGAGGGCGAGGCGGCCCTTCCCCACCCCTCCCATCAGTGCGTCTCCCCGCGCTCGGTCTCACCATCGACAAGATCGGCACGGTGGAGATCGAACTCGCGATCGGCGATCTCCTCCACCACGGCGCGGGTCGCCTCGCTATTGGCGGTGGCCGCGTCCGACTGCAGGTAGGTCTTTGCGGCGTATATCCTGTCGAGACGGTCTTCGATCTGGGTCTTCAGCACGTCGACATCCCCGTCCCGGAGCCGTTCGATCTGCGCCGCATCGAGCTCGCGCTCGACGGCGTCGCGGTAGGCCAGTCGCTGACCATCATCCTGGAACGGCGAATGCAGATTGCCGGCGCGTTCGTGATCTACAACCCGCCGCAGATCGGCATCGGCAATCGGTGCGGTTTCAGCGGCTTCAGTTTCGCGCTCGTCGCCAAACCGTTCCTCGCGCTGGTCGAACTGCGTCTCCCGCAACTCGTTTTCGCGGCGGACCTGGTCGATGGCCTCGCTGTCGCGCAGTTCAGTGACGGCTGCATAGGTCACGCCAAACCCACGGGCAAGATGCGACGGCATATCGGGATAGCGCGCGCGGAACGCGTCCGTGACGGCATCCGCAACCGGGGTCCGCGCGTCGCGACCTTCCATGATCCGGTCAACCTCGCGGGTGATCTCGCGGGCCCGGGCCTCGTCGGTGATGCGCTCCCGGTAGGGCTCGGACCGGTCGATCACGTCGCCCGGGCGCGCGAGCAGTTCGGGATGAGCATCGAGGTAGCTGCGTTGCTCTTCTTCGATACGCCGCTCCGCGCGGGAGACGATCTCCCACTCCCGCGCCTCGATCTGGTCTTCGGTCAGACCTTCCGAACGCATGTCCTGGCGGATCGCGCGCTCCATGTCCTCAGCGGCGTCCCGATGATAATGGACCCTCTCCGTCACGGTGCGATCTTCCACGACACCGTCCTCACGCAAGACCCCTGCCCGCTCCAGCGTGACGCCGAGCTGGACATGGGCCCGGTTGAGGGTCTCGCGCGCCGCCTCCAGATCCGCGCGGCGCTCGAGGTTAAGACCGTCCCTCTCGGCCACGCGCGCCAGATCGTCGGCGATCCACTGGCGTTCCAGCGCGGCATTCTGTGCGCCCGTCTCCATCCGCGCGACGACGACGGACGAACTGATGCCGGTTCCGCGCAGCGCGGTGTCGACCTGCGCCCGTACCTCGGGGTCGCGCAACCGGTCGAGCCGGGCCGCATCGATATTCGTCTCGGAATAGACCCCGCCGTCGGACGGCTTTTCGGTCAGTGTCACGGAGCGGAGCCCCAAGGGCTGCATGTGCGCGAGCCGCGACTGGATCTCGTTGAGGCTGCGCTCGAGCCTCGGCCGTTCGGCCTCCGGCTTCGCATCGATCATGCCCTGAACGCGCGCGACCTGATCGGCATAACGGGTCCGCAGATCCTCGAACGATTGCTCCTCTGCCATGTAGACGCCTCCTTCCGATGTGAGTTTGCCGCCCTTCGCCAGAAGCTCTCCCGAGCGGAACAGCGCATCGGCGATATCTTCGCGGTTGTCTGCGGAGGCCTCGGCGGCGAGCGAGTGATAGATGATCCGTGTATTGGCGATCTCTTCCAGAGCGCGATCCAAGTCTGCTCCGACCCGTGGCCGCGGCTCCGTGGCCCGCCCCTCAACCTTCGCCGCATAGACCTCGCGGGTGCGCGGCGGGTAGTGCACGACACCCCGATCGAGCCGCCGCGTGGCCTCGAGTCGCACCCCGAACCGCTCGGCTTCCTCGACCATCGCGAGGCGGAAGTCGTCGTAGTTGAACCGGTGGTCCCGCCCAAGGAAGAAGAACTCGCCCTCCTGCGATCGGCGGTTCAAGACTATATGCGCGTGGGGATGATCCCGGTCCTCATGGACCGCGATGATGTAGTCGAAATGCCCCTCTTCGGACTGAAAGAACCGCTCCGCCACATTGGCGGTGATGTCACGAACATCCTCGCCCCGGGTCCCGATCGGATAGGACATGAGCATGTGGGTCGTCTGCCCGAGCTTGGGCTTGAACCCCGCACTCCAGCGCTTGGCGAACCGCTCCGTCAGGTCCTTGATCTCCGATCCCTCAAGCCTCGTCTTCCCATCCAGGAACCCGCTGCTGTCCACGATATGCGAGGACTTGGTGGTGAGGTAATCAAGCTGGTTCATGAGCTGGGATTTGGTATGCGTGCCCCCGCCCCGGATCGCCTTGAAGACCGCCGCACGATGCCCCGCAGCGGCGCGCACGAGCTGCCTCTGCCGGGACGCCTGCAGCCCCTGCATAGAGCCCCGGATGCGACTCCAGCCATCCCGGAAGATCTCTCCGGTGACGTCATGGACGGCATCATTCAGCCGCATGGGCGAACTCCCTCAGAGCGGCAGTGGCGAAGAGCCGCATCCCATCCCGACGACGGCGCAAAAGCAGGTCGATCTCGTCAGCGGAATCAAGGATGAAACGGGCCAGACCGCGCATCTGCGCGAGGCGCAGTTCGGACAACTCGGCGTTCGGTGCGGAGCCTTCCCCCTGCCCCATTTGGTTGGCCTTCACCATCTGCTTGGCGATCTGCACGACGCCGTTGCCGACCTCATGCAGGGAGGCCCGGTAACGCGCCATCTCAGCCGCCAGCTGCGCGTCCGGAACGAAGGTTCCGCCCGCCGCCTGGATCAACCGCCGAACCCCCTCCGTGCGGGTCTCGATTCCCGCCGCGGCCAGGACCTCATCCAGCGCCCCAAGCTCTTCAGGGGTCAGCTTCACCGTCACGGCGGCCGTCGCCACGGCCGCATCCCGCTGGCGTTCATCATCGGCTTTCAACGTGTATTGGATGGCCCGCGGCGTAACCCCGAACCGCTCCGCGAGCACCGAAGTCCCCACTCCTTCTCCGGCCTCACGGACAATCTCCGCTCGCTCCGTCTGTGTCAGTCTCTTGGTCTGGCTCATACGAAGAAAGCCCCCCTATTTCCTGCCACCTTCATTCAAGGTCGCCCTCATCATACGAAACTATATGTTACGGTCAATGCAATATTAATGTAGATTGCCCCCAGGCGACTTTGAATTCCGCTTTGAGCCGAGCACCGCAGGAGCGAGGCCCGGCCCGAAGGGCCCAGCAACACCGACCATCTCCAACCGCACCTCGGCCGCCCGTTGTCATGCCCGCGCCCGAGGTTCTGACCGAACACGGACCCGTGTTCGGACGGAAGCGAGGGGCGGCGCAACTCTTCACCAACGGGGCTGACGGACAGGGTCAAGGGCGGCCAGATTTGGCCCGCCAAATCTCTGCCGGAAAAACCGGCGGGCTTCAGCCCGGCTGTTATTCCGGATGGCCCCCTTGAGGCTGGCCGGCAGACCTGTTCCAGGCGATCTCTGAAATCCCCCGTCAGGACCGCGGACGGTCCTGACACCTTATCGGGGACACCGGCCGAAGGCAGGGGTCCCCGGTCTTGGCGCAGCCTTCCCTGAGACAGGGAAAGGGCCGCCTCTAGGGCGGCCCATCCTCCTGGGAGGATTATTCCTGCGGCTCCTTGGAGCTCGGCGGGAACATCACCAGCTCCTGGACCGCGACGGGGAAGTCGAGCTTGAGGCTGAAGAACTCCGAGCCGTCCCCGTTGCGGGTGTTGCGGAACATCGCGCCGACGCGCTGGAACCGGGTGCGCTCCTGACCTTCGTTGTCGGTGAACTTGACGGGAACGGTGGCGACGTAGTGGTTGGTCATTTGGGTCTCTCCTTTTTGCGATGGGGATCACCCGGCACGGGGGACAAGGGAGGTCCGCAAACACAAATGCGGAGGGTCCGCGCGCCCCGCGCGTGGAAACCGTATTTGTGTTTGCCGGAGCGTGAGCGGAGGGCACGGACCGCCCGACCCCGTGCGATCCACATCTATGAGCAAAGAGGGGAGACCCAAATGTGCACCCCGCTCCTCAGCCGCCTTCGGTCCTGTCGAGTTATGTCAGACCTGACCAGGTCCGCGCCCCTCTCATCCAACGCGTCGGCGCGATGGTTCGCGTGCGCCCGATCGGAACGTCCGCGATCGTCTGCCTCAAGCTCAGCATCCCCATCGCCTGTGTGGCGATCCGGGGCGGTGATACAGCCGCGGGTCTGGCTGCAGGGTTGTCGGCCCGGTCGGGTCGCCATCATCGGGCGGCGCGGTTGTTGCGCTGCGCCCGCCCCGGCGATCTGCACCCGGACGGGCGGATCGCGGGGTTTCTGGCGCGCATGAGGGCAACCCCGCCGGCTGGCTCCGTCAGGAGACCGCCGCCGGGGTATGCCGCTCAGCGTGGCCTGAGACCTCGTGTTCCGGGTGGAGGTCGGCACGGCCGGAACCTGCGAGCGCGGTGACGGCGGTGCAACCGCCGGCAGGGGTCCGTCATGACCGGCGACCGATCACCACCGACCATCATGTTATTTGCGTCTGACTGAGGGACCACGGACAGTTAAATAGCGCAGCAGTCCCGCCCGGCCTTGGCCGGGCGGGACTGCTCTCGTGGACAGTATCGCAGTCGTCGAGTGCGTGGAAGGTTTCGAGAGAGGGATCACCGGGCGACGGGGCCGACCGATGAAAGGCTATCTTCAGGCGAAGAGAGACTCGCTGAGATGCCCGCAATGCGCACAGACCTCCCGCCAGTGGAAATTGACGCTCCCGCCATCGATGGTTTCCCAGTCGGTCCTCACCGCGTCTTTTCCGCAGGCGGTGCGGGGGACGACATGGCGGCCATTCTCGTGATGGTCCTTCCCTGTGGCCGTTCCGGGCAGCGTGGTGCCTGTGCGGTCGCAGTGTCGGCAAAGGTCGTCCTCGGTCTTGGTCTCGTTGGTCATGATGTCATCTCCGGATGTTCGGGGTTTGTCGGCGCACCACGTGAGTGTGGTGGCATGGCCGAATGTCCGGTTTCCGAATTTGTCTGGGTCAGGGACTGCGGAGCCGCCGGCTTGCCGGGCGCAACAGTTTTCAGGGCATATCGTTCACCGCGGGCACCACGTCACGCACTGGACCAACGCCCCCGCCCCCTCAGACCTCTCCGAAAAGTTTTGCGATACTTGACGCGGGCGGGTTTGGCGGCCATCCGGAGGATATGCTTCCACACTCATGTGTGTGTGTTTTGACGGTAGGTTTGTCCGACGCGAGCAGGCTCAGGGCGCGACCGGACGCCGGAGACGGATGGGGCGGCGGGATCGTTTTGCCCCGCAAAACAGACCGGAGCGCAATCCGGCGGAGCGGCCGGGGAGCGACGTGCTCGCGAGACGGGCAAACCGGGACGCCGGGCGCAACGCCGTGGTGAGGCCGCATGGCCGAATGCGCGATCGGCCTCAGGCCGATATCTCCACCGCGACCCCGCTACCGAGTGGGTGGGACAACCAGGCGTGGGTAAGGCCGATGAAAACGACGAAAGGGCCGCCCAAAGGCGACCCTCTCTCATTCACGCGTCTACCGTCTTCTTCGCCGGATCGGCGACCCGCATGACCGTGAGCCCCTTCGCCTCGGCCTTCTGCCCGAGGTTCAGCGCGACCCCGTTGCCGCCGAAGAGCACAACTCCCGTCGCAGCAAACTTATCGTCCAGCATCTCGTCATTGCACTTGAAAGGTGCCGCCCGCCCATGTGCGGACCAACGCGGATCGAAGCGCGCCTGCGCAACGCCGCGCGCCCGAGCCCACCGGGCGGCGATCATCTCGGCCCCGTGCTTGCCACCCTTGTGACAGAGGAAGATCTCCTGGTTGCGGTTCTGCCGGATGCGCTCGCGAACCTTGTCGAGTGTCGAGAAGATGACGTCGATATCGGTCCAGTCGGTCGCACCCGAGACGATCAGAGGGACACCCTCGACCTTCGACTTCGCGGCGGTTTCGCGATCATGCTGCTCCAACAGCTGCCGGGCCTCGAAGACCGCTCCGGTCTCCTGAGCGCGAGCACTGGCGCGCGATCCCGATGCCGGGATGAAGACATGGCCGGTCTCGACCTCGTAGCATTCCGCCGCCGCCTCGCTCATCACCTCGATGGCCCCGACGATCTCGCGGACCTGCAGGAAGCGGGCCTGCGCCTCTTCGAGCGCGGTCTCGGCGATCTCCGATCCGTCATGGGATTTTGCCAGGGCGCCGATCTTATCAGCGGTGCGGTCAAGCTCCTTGCCCAGAGCGATCTTGCGGCGCTGCAGGATCGTGGCGATCCCGTGCGCGAGCGGTTCGATCTCGGTCTCGAGACCGGTGCCGCGCAGCTGGCCAAGCAGGGCCTCGAAAGTCTCGCGGACGATGCTATCGGTCAGGACGTGATCCTCGGGGATCGGTAGCTCCGCGCCTTTTTCCGTCAGGCCGAAAAGTTCGATGGTCTCGTAGGCGTTCGCGTTCTCGTATGTCATGTTGGTGTCTCCAGATGTTCGGGGAACCACCACGTGAGTGTGGTGGCATGGCCGTACGTCTGGTTCACCGAATCTGTCCGGGTCAGGGACGGCGAAGCCGCCGGCGCGCCGGGCACAAAAGTTTTCCGGGCGCATCGCTCACCACAGGCGCGGCATCGAACACTGGACAGCCCATTTCACCCCCGCCGCCCTCGCCGAAAAGTTTTTCGATCCTTGACGCGGGCTGATTTGGGGGCCATCCGGAGGATATGCTTCCGCACTCATGTGTGTGTGTTGTTGACGGTAGGTTTGCCCGACGCGAGCAGGCAAGGGGCGCGACCGGACGCGGGAGACGGATGGAGCGGCGGGATCGTTTTGGCCTCGGGCCAAAACAGACCGGAGCGCAGTCCGGCGGAGCGGCCGGGGAGCGACGTGCTCGCGAGACGGGCAAACCGGGACGCCGGGTGCTGCGCCGCGGTGAGGCCGCATGGCCGAATGCGCGACGGACCGAAGGGCCGTTCTGCCCTGCGACACGCGCAGCCGAGCAGGGGAGGCCGTAAGGCTTAGGAAGACATGTGGCGGACATCAGGGATCAAGCCACTTGGTATGCTACTCAGCCTGCATGTCCTCGAGGTCCGCGTCGAGCAGATCGATCGTAGGATCGCCAAGGGTCACGAAGCCGCCGTCGATCGCGCCCCGTTCGATCGACAGGATCGCCTCGGCATAGGGAATCTCGGTGACGCTGACGCCGAGCGCCTCCAGTGGGCCGACGACGAGGCCGCGCGCCGATTCCGCGAACCTCGGAATCCGCAGCTTGAGGCCCTGCAACACGTCAACGCCCTCAAACTCCGGCTCAAAGACCGTGTCGGCTGCGAACACATTCCGGCCCTTGTCCGGATCGTAGAGCAGGATTAAGGGGGTGATGGATTGCTGAACCCTGGCCCAGTCGATCCGACGCAACAACACCCGGTAGGCATCGCTGCGTACCTGTCGATCCGGGTTCTGGATGAAGACTGTGTAGTACCTGTCCGGGAACACCACCGAGACGGAACTGTGCCTCGTGACCTCCAAATCGTTTGCGGCGGTGGCCGTGGCAGATACTGAATACGTCCCGGGGACCAGGAACCTGCACATGAGTTGCGCGGCCACGGCATCACATTGCGCGACATGCGAGCGGCCCACCGGTTGCCCCGCGACACGCCATGTCAGTGTCCTCACATCCGGATCCGCAGTCGCGTTGAATTCGGTGTCGAGCCCGACCTGTGCCGTGACGCTTTCGGGGGTGATCTCGAGGGAGGGCGGCTCCGCAGGCGCGGTCGCACGTCCCAGGACCCACCCGCCGATCCCCACGATCGCGGCCACCGTCACACCGACCAGAATCTGCCCGCTAAGACTCTCTGAGGACATCGGCCTACTCCGAGACGGTCATCACGATCGGACAATGATCGCTCGGATAGGCTTCCGCAAAGGTCAGGACCTTCCCGTCGGCGAAGGGCTGTAGGCTCCCGTCGCATCGGGTCAGCGCGGCGCCGGGATCGCGGAACACGTAGTCGCCCGTCAGCTCGATCTGATCCGCCGTCAGCGTAACACCTTCCGCGAGGTTCTCCACGACGAAGAAGTCGATCTCGGCGCTGCTGCGGGGCGTGAAGAGCCATAGGCGCAGACCCTCGGCCTCGAACTGCGGGTTGTTCGCCATGGCCTCTTCGCCCAATCGAGCGAAATCGAACGCGAACGAGGACCAGCACGCGCGCGTCTCGGCACCCGGCAGGATGTGTCCCTGCGGCACGTTCGGGAAGAATTCCGCCCGGATGTTGTCCGCCCCCTCGAGAAGTTGCCGGTTGAAATCCCCCGCGAGGATGATCGTCGCCTCGTCGTCCTGGGCGTCCATCCAGGCGCGCAGGCGTCGCA
The DNA here is from genome assembly GCF_005871115.1 of Maritimibacter alexandrii. Classification (NCBI taxonomy): domain Bacteria; kingdom Pseudomonadati; phylum Pseudomonadota; class Alphaproteobacteria; order Rhodobacterales; family Roseobacteraceae; genus Maritimibacter; species Maritimibacter alexandrii. The sequence continues at coordinate 29,825 of NZ_SWKQ01000015.1, read as the reverse complement.
CCTGCTCGCGCTGCGTCGCACAGTCGTCCTCCGTGCCAGGTTCGACGGAATTGTTCTTACAGGTCGCCTTCAGGTGGATCGACGGCACCAGGTAGCGTCGCCCGTCGACCGACAGATCGACGCCCACGCCGCCGCGTACCGGGCGCGCCGGCGCGCCGCATTCGTTCGGATGCGGCACGGCGAGCTCATAGATCTGGAAGAAACCGTGCGCGAACGTGTCCCTTATCGCGATCGCGTTGTATATGTCGTCGGCATCCGCCGCGCATTTCTGTGCGTTCTCATAGCAGCGGGTCTCGAACCGGAAGCTGTACCCGTCGGGGAGGACCGCTTCCAGCGCCGCGACGCTGCCAATCTCCTGGAACGCGATCACGTCCGCGTCGATGGACGAAATGATCTCCCGGATTCGGGTGTAGTCATCCCCGGTGCGGTCGAACCCGCGCAGTTCCGAGCCCGGCGCGCCCAGGTTCGCAATGTTCCAACTGGCCACCGTGAAAGGTTCCGCGAAACAGACGGTCGGCACGAGCAAACATGGAAGGACGAAATGAAAGCCCCGCATCTAAAACCCTCTTCTCGGAATTGAAATCATCGGAAAATCGTTGGTCTTGAGACCACGATACGACAGTATCGATGGTTTCGCGACCCGAGATCCTGTGAGGATTTCAATAGGGAAAAAGAAAGACGCCATCCCGGGAGGTGGGATGGCGTCTGATCTCTTCTGCCCGCGCCACGGGAGGAGGTGTGGCGCAAACCTGAGGCCGATCTCCAGGGAGGAGGAGAGGAGAGCAACCTCAAAAGTAGGCTAGCCTGAAATGCTGCGGTGCAACAACGCCAAATGCTGCAATGCAGCTATGCGCTTCATGCAAAGCTACATTCGGAGACCTTTCGTATACTATTGTCGAGCGGCAAATATGGGTGACCCGTCAATATTCGATATGTGCCCATAGGCGTTTGTCTAAGTACTTGCGAACGCGGAACCACTGGTTACGCGACGCCTGTTCATCCGGCATTTGCCCGGAAAGGCCGACGGAGATAGGCTTTTGCAAGTTCAAAGGAGAGAGTCTCAGGTGTTGCGAAGGGTTCAATACATAGACCGCCCCAGCTTCCCTGACGAGCTGTTCGCAGACGTTGACTCGGCACAGTTGCGGATGGCGTTGAGAAACCTCCAGTCCGCGGTGCGTGCCGTCACCGGTGCCATGCGAGACATGTACGCCTTCCCTGACGGCAGCGATCTCAAGGTTGGCGTCACTCCGGAGACCCACCTGAACGCAAGGGCCCGCCAGTCGCGCGTCGGCGGTCCGTTCTCGATCGAGTTCACGTCCGGCTACGTCCTTTGGGCGGCCGTCGTAAGCTCGGTACTCGCCCGCATGGTGGCCTCAGGGTTTCGCCTCGAAAGGACCGTGTCCCTGTCGTTCCGTGACTTCGCAGAGGACGTGGCGACGTCCGGGGTGCAAACCTGCGTCGACCTGACGATCAACGAGATCGGTCCGGACATCGAGGGCAGCTGGCTCTTCTTCTTCGAGTCGCTCTATCTGCCGGTCTTGTTTCACGAGCTGGCCCATGTAGTGCGAGGGCATCTCGGCCTGCTCCGACAGCGACACGGCGGGGCGGGCCTGTGCATGGTGGACGAGTTGATGAGCCAGGATGCGGGCAACACGCCTCCCGGCTTTCCGCTACGCGATGTCGAGATCGATGCCGACGTCTACTGCTCGGGTATGTCCGGCGAGTTCGCCTTCGCGCGATCCGCGACCCTGCCGCGCTGGCAGTATATGACGGGCAAAGAGAACCTTTATGCCGAATTCGTAGGATACGCACTCTTCGTGGTCGGCCAGGAACGCATGGCGCGCGACAGGATCGGAACCCGCGACACCTACCCGTCGCCAAATCTGCGGTTGCTCCTACACTCTGTCGCCCACAGGGCGCGTTGGAATGTGGAACATCCCGAAAGTGACTATTTCGCCGAGATATTTGAGCCCGCCATGGAATTATTGGCACCGCTCGAACCGGCCTTCCCCGAGCTCGATCTCCTCCGGGACACGATTACCAGGGAGGGGGAGGCCGACCTCAGGAAAGAGATCGCCGCCTATTTCGATCAGGACCCCGAAACGGAGGACGGGCTTTTTGCACCCTTCGCGTTCGACGCGCGATGGAGCGACCCCATCCCGAAATTCTTCGGGATATCGTGATCGAATGGAAGAGGTCTCGCGTGCGTTTTGGAAGGTCGATCCCATCGTCAGGTCTATGGGCGGATATCTCGACGTCATAGGGCTTACACCAGTCGAGACGACATTGGTGCACTGGACCGAACATGTCTTCGACATCAACATAGGCCTCCTGGACGCGCGCGATCCGGACCTCAACATCAAAGGGATCGACCTCGTCATCTCAGCCGGCGATGCTCCGAACGCGGCCGCGCGCCAATCGGGCGATCGCCGTGCAGTCATCATAAGCCTCGGCCTGCTGCGAAAACTTTGGCGGTTCCTTACGGCCGCAGCCCATCATCCGGACGTGCTTTCGCGCGCGCACCCCCTGAGGGATCCGGGCAAATCGTGGAAAGAGGCGCTCGACGGCCCGCTCATTGCCTTCGATGACTGGTCGATGGAGGCGGAGCGTGCGGAGTATTTCGTCGACATCCTGATGCAGATGTTCGACTACGTGATTACGCACGAACTCGCGCACCTCCTGCGGCGGCATATCGATCTCCTCTTTCCGGACGCGACACCCGGCTTCGTCGACGAAGCGGCAACATATCTGGACCAAGCCCCCGGCCGATCGCCAGAATTGCTGCCGGAAACGCTACAGGATATCGAGTTTGACGCGGATGCGAACGGGCTGAACCAAATGCTCCTGAGCATGGATGAGAAACATCCGTTTCTGAGGGGCTGGACCGCGGAGGATGGGCTCGAATACGGCTTCCAGCTGGCGTTCGCCCATATCCTTGTCATGCGGGCGCTCGACACGAGGGAGGGTCCGGTGGATCGACCGGGGACGGAATATCCCTCCCCGCTCTTTCGGGCGATGAACTTCACCAACCTGGTGTTCAGATCCCTTCACGACCTGGTGCCGTGTGACTTTGAAGAGTCGGTGCGCGTCCACGACACCGCCTGGTTCGAGGCGAGTGAGATCTCCAAAGACATCGGTTTCGGCGACGGCAGATGGTTCGGGGAAGGCCCCTCGGACGCGGATCACGAGAAGTTCCTCGTCAGAGAAGCACGATATTTCGAGGCCACACGCCGGATCGATCGCATCCTCGACGGTGCTGACAATGGGTGAGGAAGACCTCGAAACCCTGACCCTGATCCGCGTCGCCGGAGAGTTCGTCACCTACGTGCTCTTCCCCGGAATCGACGAGACAGCCTTCGCCGAACGGATAGACTGGAGGCACCGCGAAAGTGCGGGCCTTGACGCGATCATTTCGCCTTGGCGCAAGGATCGCTATCGCATCGCGATCGGAACCGCCGTACCCGATCTCATCCTGTCTCGCCTCCAAGCCGTCAACGTCGAAGGAGAGACCGCAGCTCGGGCCGAGCGGTTGGGCGGGATCGAGCCCGCAATGACGCTGGCATGGTTTGCCGGTGTCGCCTTTTTCGCCACCCACGAAGCCTGCCACGCCGCCGCAGGCCATGTCGCCTATCAGAAGGCGCTGAATCCGGAAACAAGCACGGGTGACTTGCCGCGACCTCTGGATCTGGCGACATTCCGGCTCCTGTCAGAGCTTGAAGCCGACGGGGCCGCCGCAGCCAGCCTCCTGTCGGCGGATTATGAGCTGATGCGCACGATCGAGGGGCTCTCATCCGACGGTGATGACAGAGCCGACAGCGCCATGATGTTCATCGTCATCGGCGTCTTCGCGACCCTGGAACTTCTCGCCTCGGAAGGGCCCGTCGAGGATGGGTATCCAACGCCCGAGACGCGCTACCTGAACGTGGTCGCGGCCGTGTTCCGCCACGTGGCACCGCACCTTCTCCTGCTGAAGTCGGGCGACTATGTTCGCCGCGAGGCGAGCGGCGAAGAGGTGCAAAACGTCGCGAACAGGTTTCGCCACTCGGTCCTTCCGGCGCTCGCCGCCCTGAACCACTTCGATGTGACCGCGCCCTTTGGGGAAGACATTGCGGCGCTTCTCGGCGGGGCGATCCCGAACAAAAGTGAAGCGGGGCGAGACCTTGCGCGCTATAGTCGCAACCGGGCCCGATTCATGCGGGCATTGAGTGGATTTCGAGAGACACGGATGTGGGACGATTTCAATGACTGACGTTGTGGTGGTGATGCGCCTTGCCGGCGATGACGCGGACGCGTCCAAACAGGATATCCTCGCGCTGTTGGAAGGCGTCGCCGGTGCGGACGTTACCGACAGCTCGGTCGACGCGGCCCTGGGCATGACCGCAAAAGAGCTTGTGCTGACCGTGACGATCAGTTTCGCGACGTCCGTCTCGGCGAATTTCGCAACCAAGGCGATCGAGGACGCGTTGCAAGGACCACTACCCGACCAGGTGACGGTCGAAGAGATCTTTTGTGAGACGCCCTCCGAGAACGATGGCACGGTGGAAGAGACCTCGGAGTGATGCTTTGCCAGCGGGGCTATCGCACCGGCGAGTTTCGCCATCACCTTGCGACGGGCAGGCCGTTGACCTCGAACTGACCGGCCACAAAGAAAAACGGGAGCCGCGTTTCCGCAGCTCCCGTAAGTTAGGCAGACCGGGCCGGTCTAGGCCGACCTCGTTTATCGATCGGGACCAGGTTCCGTCACATCAGGACACCAGAGACAGTCCCGCACCAGCGTCCCGCTCGCGCGCACCGCTCTCGACGAAGGGAATGATCGAGAAGGTCTGGCCGCCGCGCTGCTCCTCGTTCTGCACGGCGTTTACCCGCAGATCGCCATCGGGCGTGTTGATGAGGAGCGAGACGTAGTCGTTGCCGGTGCGGTTGCTCTTCGCCATCCAGGCCGAACCCACGCGGATCGGGTGGCCCTTGGGCGAGGAGACCTCGATCCGGTAGTCGGGATGGGTTTCTTCGGTCTTGAACGTGTTCTCGATCAGCATGAAGTCGAGGTCGAACATCATGTTGGCGATGTAACCGGCGAAGGCGTTGTCTCCATCCATCGCGGTCAACTCGCCCGAGATCGAACCGGACTTCATGCCACCGTTCGAGACCAGCGGGATGATCTCGAATTCACCGGTCATTGCTTCGCGTGCTTCCTTCGTCTGCACGGCGTTGACCCGGAACGGCCCGAGGCCGACATCGATCTGCATCGAGATGTAATGGTTACCGGTGGTGTTGCCGGTCTCGTTCCAGGCCGTGCCGATACGCACCTTCCGGCCCGACTTGTTCACCGCGGTCACATCAAAATCCGGGCTGCGCTCGGACATCTTCGTGCGGGTCTCGAGCTGGATCGCGATGTCGAACCGGCTCGAGTGGATCATTCCGGAATAGGCGGTGGCTGCGGTCTCGGCATTCTTGGTCAGGGTTCCTGCGAACATGGGTCTTCTCCTTGGGTTTGCCGCTGCCCGGCACTTGGCCAGAGCACGCGGGATTGCTTTTCGACCCCTCATGGGATCGCAAAACCACAAAGCCCTCTTTCCTTTCTCTCCTGACCGTCAGCCCGGCCCGGCGCTGGACGAGGTGTCCGACGTCGCCCCGCGCACCACCCTCCCCTGCTCTGCCGCGGCATCATTGTTCGGTTCCAATATGAAGAAGTCGGCCTCGGCCCCGTTCAACTGGCGGCCGCTCCGGTCTGTCAAACCGATCGTGCTGCCGTTCCGCACAAAGGTGATGAGGTATTGGCCGAGGCCATCCCGATGCACCCGGTAGCCCTCGCTCGCCCAGTGGACGGATTGGCCGGCATCCACGGCGGCCTTGATCTCGGCGATGTTCATCTGGATCTCCATTTCAGTATTGGTGTTGGAAACAAGAGAGGCCTGATCCGCAGATCGGGCCTCTGCACACCCGCATTCGATCTACCAATCGAAGACCTCGAGATAGGGCACCGGCGGGACGTCCCGATCGAACAGGACGTAGCCGCAGCCTGCATCCATCGCCAACGCCATGACCGCCTTGAAGGCGTCACAGTCGACGCCTTCCGGCAGATCGGCGAGCGTCTCCGGCACGGAGAACAGCCAGCCATACTCATTCTGCAAGCTCGGCGATCTGGCGAAGAGCCCGTTCTCGATGGCCTGGACGGTTTGTTCAGGCAGATGTGCGGTGCTGCAATCGTAGAATCTGCGGACGTTGCGCATCATGATCCCCTCGCCTCCATCCAGTCCTTGAGGCCGAGGATCGTCTTGCCCTCAGCCACCTCGGCTAGCCATTTCGTGCGCGGATCGCCGACGGGCTCATGCGCTGGCCCGTCGATATGCCCGTTGGCCATCCAGGGCTCGGGCTGGATCCGTCCGAGCCAGTCGGCGAGGCTCGGGATGCGGCCCTGACAGTCTTCGCGGACATGCTGCTCGCCGATCCAGCGGATGGGAATCTCACGCCCCGCCTCATTGGTGAGCGAAAGCCCGAAAACCCGTTCGGCTTCGAAGATGCCTTGCGTGTGATGGCGCAGCGCACGGTGGGTGAAGATGGCGAGATGCTCCTTTGAGGCATCGAACCAGTCGTGGACCGCCTGATAGTCGGATGGCGACCCGCCATACTTCCGGGCCGAGCTTTCGGCATGATGGAGGGGATGGGCCATGTCAGAGCCCCTCGTCACGGCTGTGGGAGCACTCGACATGTCGGTCGGCATGATCCAGTGCGATGCTGTCGGCGGTGACATCCCAGGTCAGCGTGCCATAGCCGCCCTCGTTGTTCTCGAAGCCGGGATGCTGGTGATAGGCGACAGACCAGGCGAAGTCGCCGAGCTTCGTGGCGAGATCGTCGGGGAGCGCAATGCCGACCGGCTGCACCGTCACGTCTTCGATATTCCCCGAATCGCCGTAGCCCTCGTATTCGGCGGTGACCTCGGTGATGCCGAGGCCTCGCAATTGCGGGAGCAGCTCGTTTCGGGCGGCCTTGTTGGCGGCTTCGCGCTCGGCCTGCCATTTTGCCATCGCCTCGGCAAAGGTGGTCTCGGAGTTGGTCATGGGTCTCGTCCTCTTGTCTGGGATTGGGGAAGGTGCCGAGGGGTCCAGAGACCCGCCACGGCGGCGGAACGCGAGGGGGCAAAGCACCCTTCCGCGTTCCCCCCGACCCAAGGCCCACTTTCCCTTTCAGGCGGCGCGATCTGCCGCCGTTGGAGACCCTTCCCCCACGATCCGGGCCAGGATCGCGGCGGTATCAACACCCTCCCCGTGGGGCACGAAGACCCGGAGCTGGAAGGCGATGATCTCCGTGAAACACCCCATGGCCTTCAGCCCGTCGATCGTGCCCCGGTCGGCCCCGTCGATCTCGAGGCGGGCCGCGCCCGCGACCCGGCGGCGGGTGAGCGTGAGGCCCCGGCCCAGATCGACCGGCGCGGTGGACCCGAGCGCCGCCGTTAGCATCTCCTGCGGGGTTTTCGGGGTGCCGACCATAAAACGGGCTCTGAGCGCGGCCGCACCGTCCTCGCTGACTGTGCGGCCGATCATGCTCCCCTGCCCCTCGGGCGTGACCCGGTAGATGCGTTCGTTGCCCGAGGGGATGTCCTTCCAGATCGGCAGTAGCAGCCCGGTCAGCAGATAGAGCTTCGTCGTGGTCACCTTCGGCAGGCTATCGGCCTCCTCGTCCCAGAGGCGGCGGAACTCGGACGGCTCGATCTCTTCCCAGGCGGAAGCCTGGAACTTCCCTTCCTCGACATAGGTGGACCCGCTCGGCCGGGTCACCTTGCGCATGAGCGTGACAATCTCCTCGTCGTACATCTGCATCGGACGGGCTGAGATGAACGCCGCGCGACCCGACGCGCGGTTGATCATCGGCAACCTGTCGGGGTTCCGATCCAGCACCTCTTCTGCGGAGAGGATATGGACGGGGTCCGTCACCTCAAGTCCGATTATGCGCGTCACTGCTCTGGAGCGCGGACAGGTCCAGAGGTCTTCGGTCGAGACCTGCTCTATCCGCTCGCCACGCAGTGTCTCGACGCCGAGATCGAGCGTGCCAGCCGCCCGCGCCCGCTCGGTCTGATCGGCGATCCGGCTCATGAACTCGGCGAAGAGCGCGTTCTGCATGTGGATGGGCAGCGCCAGCACCCGGTTCAGGAAGCGTTGGATTGGTGGAAGCTCTTCGAGCAGCACGCCGTCCTGGTCGATCAGCCGCAAGGCGGTCCAATCGCAGAACTTCTCATAGCTCATGGCCCCGGCACGCCCGGCGGCCAGGTCGGCGTAATAGCCGCGCAGCGCACCCCTTGCGATCGGGCTCTCGAGATTGTCCTCCTCGCGGAACATGCCCTGCGAGCCGGTCTCGCGCTGGCCCTTGGTGAGCGCCCCCAGCTGATCGAGCCGCCGGGCGATGGTGGAGGTGAAGCGCTTCTCGCCGTGCACGTCCGAGGTGCAGACCCGGAAGAAGGGTGCTGACACTTGAGCCGAACGATGCGTGCGTCCTAGCCCCTGGATTGCCGCATCGGCCCGCCAGCCGGGCTCCAGCAGATAGTGGCGCCGCCGCTTCTGGTTCTTCGCCGTCTTTGCGGCATGATAGGACCGGCCCGTCCCGCCCGCATCGGAGAAGATGAGGATGTCCTTCTCGCCATCCATGAAGGCGCGGGTTTCCGAGGAATTGCTGTTGGCGCTGCGCTTTTTGATAAACAGGGCCCCGTCGCTGGATTTCAGGGATCGAATGGAGCGCCCGGTTACTTCGGCCACGGCCTCATCGCCGAAGGCCCAAAGGATCTGGTCGAGCGCGGCGGGAATAGGCGCAAGCGCCATCAGCTCCATCATCGCCGCATCGCGCAAGGCCTCGGCCTCGCGGGAGACGACCAGGGCACCGTTCGCATCCCGCAGCGGCTCGGCCACCATGTTTCCGTCGATCTCCACGAGCTTCTGGGCGTGGATCGGGAAAGCCTGTTCAAGATAGGACAGCACATAGTCGCGGGGCGTGAGCGCACCTTCCACCAGCTCGTCTTCGGGATCCATCGCCTCGAGGCGTCGTTTCAACAGGCTCTCGCCAGTCGAGACCACCTGGATGACGCAAGCATAGCCGTCCGCAACATCCTCTTCGATGGCGCGGATGACTGTCGGGGCTTTCATGCCCATCAGGAGGTGATTGAAGAAGCGCTGCTTGGTGCTCTCGAAGCGCGACTTCGCCGAGGCTTTCGCGGCAGAGGCGTTCGTCTGACCGGAGGCATCATTGACGCCTGTCGCGGTCAGCGCCGCTTCGAGGTTGTGGTGGATGGTCCGGAAAGCCCCGGCATAGGCATCGTAGATCTCGATCTGGGCGGGTGTGAGCGCATGTTCGAGCACGTCGTACTCAACACCGTCGAAGCTGAGCACCCGCGCGGTGTAGAACCCGAGCGTCTTCAGGTCGCGCGCCACGACTTCCATCGCAGCAACGCCCCCGGCTTCCATCGCCGAGACGAAGCTTTCGCGGCTCGGGAAGGGATATTCGGGCCCCTGGCCCCAGAGCCCGAGGCGGGAGGCATAGGCTAGGTTCTGCACGCTGGTGGCTCCCGTCGCCGAGACATAGAAGACCCGGGCCCGGGGAGCCGCGAGCTGCAGACGCAGCCCGGCGAGGCCCTGCTGGGAGGGTTTGACCCCCCTGCCCTCGTCGGACCCGGCGGCGTTCTGCATGGCATGGGCCTCGTCGAAGGCCAGCACGCCGTCGAACCCGTCGCCCATCCAGTCGAGAACCTGGCTGAGCCGGGTCCTCCCGCATTTGCCCGCCGACCGCAGCGTCGCATAGGTCACGAAAAGGATGCCGTCGCCCATCGGAATGGGTTGATCTGGCTTCCATTTGGAGAGCGGCTGGATGTCGGCGGGCGAGCCGCCGAGATCGGTCCAGTCGCGGATCGCGTCCTCGATGAGCGTGGTGGACTTCGAAATCCAAACCGCCTTGCGACGACCTGCGAGCCAGTTCACCAGGATGAGACCGGCGCATTCCCGGCCCTTGCCGCAGCCGGTACCGTCGCCAAGGAAATAGCCGAGGCGGTAGGCACACGCTTCCGGATCATCGTCGGCGCGGGTCATCCGGGTCTGGTCCTGGTCAATGGTAAACCGCCCCGGCAGGTCGCGCGCGTGGGCATCGTTCGCCATGAGGATGGTCTCGAGCTGGGCCTCGGAGAGATGGCCCTCCTCGATCAGACGGCCGGGCAGGCGCAGATCAGCGGCGGCTTCGCCGTTGGGTGCCGGAGGGGCAACCGAGGCCATGGCTATACTCTCGACCAGGGGGGTCGGATGTTCCCGGGCACCCTCAATCTCGATCCGCTGCGGACGATAGCGGGCATAGATGTCGGAGACGGGCGTGTTCTCGCGGGGGGTGTCGAGGCAGGTGAAGGCCAGCGGGATGGCGGCATGCGATTTGGGTTTGGCAGACGCCGCTTGGGCGATTGGGCGCTGACGTGCAACAGGGACACCGACCCGGCGCGACCCAGTCCGAAACTGCGCACCGGTTTGGATCGAGGGAGTGGCAGTGCGGGTTGCGGCGATATCATCGATGATTTGGCGCGCCGCGTCCAGATCGTCGACCATGGCACGGACGATCTCGATCTCCTCCTGCACCTTGTCGAAGACCATGAGCTGGGTTTCGACGGTGGTGCCGAGTTTGCGGTAAACGTGGCCCGGAATAGTGAGCGCGAGACGGGGCTTTGCGATGGCCGAGGCCCGTGCCCAATGGGCCGCGTCTCGTTTTGGCGAAAATCCCACCGGCATGATCGCCGCGAGACGTCCGCCGGGTGCCAGCCGTTTGGCAGCGCCGATCAGATGTTTCGCCGCAATGTGCTTGTCGCGCGACCGATCGACCGATGAGGCGAAGGGCGGATTCATCACGATGACACCGGGAAGCTCGGGCACCGTCAGGAGATCATCAATATGTTCGGCGTCAAAGCCGGACACCTCGCCCCCGAACACCGCCTCGAGAAGCGCCCGACGGAAGGGATCGATCTCGTTCAGCATCGGTTTGCCACCCGCGCAAACTGCAATACCAGCCAGCGCGCCGGTCCCGGCGGAAGGTTCGAGGACGGTTTCGCCGGGGCGGATGGCGGCAGCACGGATAGCCAGCGCCGCATAGGGCAGCGGCGTCGAGAATTGCTGGAGCCGGATTTGCTCTTCGGAGCGCCGGGTCTCCGTCAGGAGCCGTGAGGCGAGCAATCTGGCCGTCGCGAGCGCGTCCGAACCGCTGTCCCGCATGATCGCCGTCACCGTGGCGGCCTGCATCAGGTCATAGGCCATGCGCCACGAACACGCGCCGCCGGCATCGCTACCGCCGAAACTCTCGCGCATGATCCGAGCGAGCGATGAGCTCTTGAGCGGTTGCTTCTCAATCTCGCTGCCGATCAGGCGAATGGCCCGCAGAAGCTGTGGTTTCGATGGGAAATCGCGTGCGAGTGCCGGGCTTCGGTTGTCCATATCGTCTGTCCTTTGAGTCAGGTTGTGGGTCCGACAGGACAGAAAGCCGCCTCAGCGCTTTCAAACGCGCGGAGGCGGCTCAAGGCTGAACAGATAGCGATGTTGCCGGCGGTCAGGAATCGTTCCCGGCGAAAAACTCGGCCAGAACCGGACTCGCCTCACTCTTCGCCGAGCCGAGGAGCTCGGACCCGGCGAGCGAGGCTTTCGACAGGCGCACGAGGCCGCCTGTCTCCTCGATGCGGTAGCAGCGACGCTTTTGCCCTCCGCGCCGGTAATGGGTGGCGGTCACGATCTGGCAGGTGCTGCCATCGGTCAGCGTTACCGGTGCGGCCAGTTTGATCTTGTCACCCTCGTCGTAGTCCGGGATCGCCGCCCAGTCGCGGCAGCGCTGACGCCAGGCATGGGCATAGCTGTCGGGATCCTTCAACTCGGAGAGCAATGCCAGAAGGCTGAGCGGCGCGCGCGACTCCACGGGCCCGGCGCTCTCCTCCATGTCCTTGTAGCCCCAGCAGCCCTCGTCATAGCGGGTGAGGAACACGGCGCCGAAGGTGATCGACCCGTCGGCATCGGTCACGTAGGTTCTGTCTTCAACCGGCGCGCCATCGATGTTGGTGAGCCTCAAAGCTGCATACCAGGTCGACCCGAGTTTGGAGGCCTTGAGCAGCACTGTCTTGCGCGTATCCGTCTCGAACGTGCAAAGCCGGGCGATTTCTGCCTTCTCGTCCGCGTAGGTTTTGACGCGGCGGTCGGTGTAGAAGAGCCAACCCACTATGCCGCCCTCCGGTCATCGATTTCGATGAGCGCATCGAGCGGCACGCGGTAAGGCAGCATCTCGTCGAAATCCTCGCAATTGCCGCTATTCTGCACGAGGGCGTGGGTGTCGGTGGCGTCCTTCAGGATCACCCGGAACGTCCCGCCGAGACCGGAGGGCACGTCGTAGGTCCCGCCGATCAGATAGTCGGCGGCGCGACGCAGGAAGACGCGGATCGTGTGGCCATCGGTCGCCAGCCGAATCGTGTCATGACCACGGTCGATGAGCATTTGCACATCATCGAGAATGTCGGTGTAGAACTGGCCGGTCAGATCGCGGAACGCCGCCTGCCGCGCCGCCATCCAGCCCGGATCGCGGAACGGGTTGATGCCCTCGGCGAAGGCATGGGTGGGATCGGCGCGTTCGGTGGTGACGATCCGCGTCGTCGTGCCATCGATGCCGTTCGAGCGCAGATGGACGCCATTGCCGACGATCAGGATCAGGGCGGGTTTGCCCACCGGCCCGTTCCAGTTGGGAAGGAAGGTGGAGCAGCCGCGCGCATGCGCGATCTGCGCCGCGACGCTCGCCGCGGTGAAGCTAAGAAGTGCCATGGGTTTTACCTGTAAGATGGAGGGAGGGGTGCGACCCGCGCCTACGTTTCGGAGCGGGCCGCCTGTAGGGTCAGGCCGCTTCTGCGACTTCGGTTTCGTCTTCGGGTTTCTCGGCTGGCTCGACACCTGCCGTCTGCATCATCGGCGGGCACCAGGCCGCGACCGCCGCCCGCTGTGCATCCGTCAGCGTGGCGAAGGGCTCGGCGAAGAGCTTGTCGCAGAATTCGACGACTTGCTTCTTGGTCGAGGAGGCCAATGTCACCGCCTCCTGCGCGAGCCCCAGTTCCTCACCGAGGATCTTCAGAAGCCAGGCCTTCTTGAAGCGATTGAAGAGCGCCGCATTCGGTGTCCAATGCGCTCGGATGTCCGGCATGATCTCGACTTCGAAGTCATGCATCAAGCTATCCCGCTGCCGGTCCCGTGAGAAGCAGGATTGTGTGGTTGCCGCCGTGGCATAGGCCACGAGTTTGGCCTTCTCGCCCGCATCGAGCGCCCGGAAGAGCGCGAACTGGTCTGCAGGGGATTTCGCGTCATCGGCCCAGGAGAGGTCGAGTGCGTCATGGGCCTCGGCCACCTGTTCAAGCGAGGTGCCGTCGATCTCGTCCATCTTGGCGTGGGTACGATACTCCTGGCGCGCATCGACCTTGATCGCTTGGGTGACGCCCAAACCGCTGGTCAGCACATCCGTGACCAATTTGAAGAGCGTGAGGTCGAGCGTCGCCTCTGGATGCATCGCCATGGCCGCGCCGAGCGCCATCGCCCGCTCGGTCTTCAGGTCCTCGGTGAGCGAGGCGGGATAGGTGATCTGATCGCCGTCTACGGCGCCCCTGTCGCTCGGTGCGCCGGTGCCTTTGCCAGACCGCTCCGCCTTGTCTTCAGGGCGCACCATCCCGACATGCAGGGAGATCTTGCCATGCGACCAGGAGGCGATCACGCCGGAGCGCGAAAGATCCTCGGTGCCATAGGCCTCCTGTAGGTCCCGCGCCTCAGCTTCCAGCGCGTCCACGCGTTCGTAGAGTTCATTGTACGCCTCTTCCTCGAGCTCTTCGTTCTCCATCTCGTGTTCGAGTTTCTCGAGTTCGGCGGCAATCTCATCGACACGCTTCTGGCCCTTCTCATCGGGCTCGACTGGACCCGGATAGACACGGCCATAGTCCGCCATGGCGGCATAGTCGTACTGGATGACCGCATCGGCCCAGGCAAAGCCGATCTCTGCCCGCGCCTCTTCGGCGGCGGCGGCGAGTTTTTCGAGCAGGATCGTTTCGACCAGCGCGGAATCCTCCAGCACGGAATGCTCGTCCAGGAGATCGGCCGCGATGGCGCCGCCACGCGCCTCGTAGTCCTTCCGCACGAAGGCGCCGATATCGTCGCTGACCTGCACACCGCGGGACTTCAGCGCGTTGCGGACGGTATGGGCCTGGACATAGTTGTCCTCCCTGGTGAGCGCCTCGAAGACCTCGCGTTGCACCTCCTGGCTCGGGTGATCGGCGAAGGCTTTCATCGTGTCGAGGGTGATCGATTTGGCGCGGGCCGCGGCACGGATGTCGGGATGGATGAGCCCGTAGCGCAGCCTGCCTTTGACGGCGGCGACGGTTGTGCCGAAGGTCTTGGCAATCGTCTCGGGAGTCTGGCCGTCGACCTCCATCATCCGCGCGAAGGCCTCGAACTCGTCGATGGCGTTCATCGGCGCCTGGGTGATGTTCTCGGCGAGCGACAGCGCGGTGGTCACATCGCAATCGTCAGGGACCAAACGGCAGTCGATATTGGTGCGGTTCGTGAACCCTTTGGCGGTTTTGTCGGCGACCAGCTCCAGAAGCGCCGCATGGCGCCGGCCACCGGCGAGCACCCCGAACTTGCCACCGATCTTCTGAACGAGCAGCGGCTGAAGAAGGCCCAGAACGGCGATGCTGGCCTTGAGATGCGCGATATTCTCCGAGGCATAGGTCTCGGGGGAATTGGTCCGTACGTTCGCGGGATGCGGGCAGAGGTCGCCGATGGCGACGGTGGTAGTTTTGAATGTGTGAGTCATGACATGTCCTTCTCGACGTGTTTGAGAGGGCCGCGCGGGTCTTCGCGCAACCAATCCCCGGATCCGGGAACCAACAGGACAAGAGGCCCACTTTCCCTTTCGGAGGGTCAGCGGGCCTGTCGGTGATGGAAGGTTGGGGTGCGGCCCGCCCTACCAGTCGCGCGCCATCATGACGGTCAGCACGCGCATGGTCGTCTCGGGATTGTCGGGTGCCTCGGCGCCATAGCGGAAGTCAGAGCTGGCCTCGTAGAGATCCAGCTTCCAGAATACGGTTTCGCCCCGGATCGTCACGGCCCCGAAGTCGTACCAGCCTTCCGGATCATTGTCCGGCTCGAATGTATCGAACGCACCGGTGGCCTGGACGGCCTCTGTGACGAAGCCATCGCCTGCCTCGATCAGGGACTGGGTCACGACGAGGCGGCCCTGGATCTGCTGATCCGGGGTGATGCCAAGGCAGGCAAACCTGCGGAAAGCGTCGTTCTGGGATGCGATGACAGCCGCGTTCGGACGCGAATAGTCTGCGGGTTCAGGATGGCTCATGGGTCTGTCCTTTCGGGATGGGTTGAAACCACCAAACCCAAAGCCAGTTTTTCCTTTCACCACGCCCTACCAGCCCGGACAGCCCCGGCCTCAAGCGGCCTGTTCCCCCTGCCCCGCCTCCGACGCGGCGACGAGATAGTCACAGGCACGCTGCGCGTCCGCCGCATGTTTGAAGATCGCCCGCTTGTCAGACCGGAGCACGCGGACCCAGTTGTCGAGATAGGCCGCGTTCAGCTCCAGCGTATGCGCGGAGAACCCCAGCTTCTGACCCAAGAACACCGTGCAGAGCTCGGCCACAATCTCTTCCCGTGCGTAGGCGGTGTTGCCGAACCGCGCATCGCCATAGCTGCGGTTTAACCGATGCCGGGGTTTCGTCCAGTGGCCCAGCTCATGACCCCAGACGGCGTAGAAATTCCGCGGGTTCTCGAAGAGCTCGATCGGGGGCATGTAAATCTTGTCGAGATTCGGGACGTAACATGCTTCCCGACCAGAGAAGCTGACATTGGCACCGATTGCCTCGAAGAAGCTCTGCATATGCGGGATCGGTGCGCGTTCGGGATGAACTTCCGGTTCGGCCGCAGCGGGATGGAAGCGAGGGTCCAACCCCTCGATCTGATCGGCGTTGAAGACGCGGTAGGATTTCATGAAGGGGATGGTTTTGGGATCTTCGGTTTCCGCCTGGTCGCCGTGGGCGCTTTCGGCCTGCTCGCGCTCGGCCGTCCCGTAGTAGACGACCACCGACGATTTCGAGCCCTTGATGACTTTCGCATCGAGCTCGTTCGCCTGCCTCAACGTCATCCAGTAAGGCGAGGCGTATCCGGCCATCATGGTGCGCATAGTCAACAGGAAGTTATTGACGCCCTGGTAGGGTTCGCCGTTCAGGCGGAGCGGCACGGAACTGCCGCCGACCGTCCATGGCTTGCGCCAGGGCAGCACGCCCCGGTCAATGATGTCGATGAGTTCGTTGGTGATCGACGCTGCAGCGTCGAACTTGCGTTTGCTAGACTTGGACATGAAATATCTCCGATGTTTGGGGAGCGTGCGGCAGCCGCGCGCGGATCGGACAAGGGTGGTGAGCGACGCCGCGCGGGGGTACGGGTGCTGTCCGCATTCCCGCCAGACCCATCACTCCACCTCCGGATCCGACTTTCTCAAGGCCTGCTTTGACTTTCCGGAACCCGGTCATCCCGTGGTTGGATCGACCGTCAGAACGCGGACCGCCCGCCAGGAACCCGTCCTGATGCACCAACAGGAAGCCTTTCAGTGCGACGTAAGCGCTTCCCGCACACTTCGGCGGTGTCTCAGGGCAAAACCTGCTGATGGCGGGCAGATCGGGTTGCGGTGTCGGGCCGAAACCTTAGAAGGGCAGACGCGCGGGGCGCGTGCTATCTCGCGTGCGGCCCGGAACCGCTTCCCACCCTTAAACTCCCGGAGTATTTCAATGATCCGCCATGTAGTATTCTTCACTGTCCCAATCGACGGCAACCTCGACGCGGTTCGGAAGGGATTGCAGATCCTGACGCGGATTCCCCATGCGAAGCACCTCGAGATCGCTCTGAACCGAAAGACGGATCCGGCCAGCAAGGAAGTCGATGTTGTCGTCTACGGAGAGTTCGTGGATGACGCGGCGCTGGCCGCCTACAAGGCGCACGAGATCTACGCCGAATCCATCCGGCGCGTGAAACCCCTCCGCGAGATGCGCTTCGCGGTGGACTACGACACCTCTCAGGCCTTCGTAACGGCCGATGAAGAGGCCTGACCCCTCGAGGGTACCAGTAGAGGCCAAATCGGACGCTCACCGCCTCCTGCTGCGCGACGATTGGGCAGGCACCGAGATGCGGTTCACCGCACCTCGCGAGTTTATCTACGCCGACCATGTTGACGAGATGCCACGGGCCTTGGACCGCATGGAACGCGTGCGGACCGCGGGCCAATGGTGCGCGGGCTACGTGAGCTACGAGACAGGCTGTGGCCTTGATCCGCGCAATACAGTCCCTGCGCGCTGGAGGGACGTCCGCGTGACATCGACTGCGGGGCCATCGAATTCATAGATCCTTCTGGCCTGGTGCGCGGCAATGTCTCCATCCGTCCGCAACCTCGCCTTCCAAAAGGGCGATGAGGCCATTTTCAAAGTGTGAGGCGGCATCCTGTTCGATTCCGAGGTTCGCTCGGAATACGACGAATGCCTGCTGAAAGCCCGCTTCGCCTCTGGACCGGATCCAAAGTCTTGCCTGCGCACCGACGTCTGAGCCCATAATCGTATGACGGTGGCTTTCGGCACATGTTAGCGTGCGTCATTCAAATAAGACACCCCGCACACTTGCCCTTAGGTAAGTCGACCCGTAAACACCTCCCAGCCGACACCACCCGCGTGCGGTCGCGCCCTCCGCGGCGGCCCGAAATAACCTCAGGAACTCCGCTCTTGCTCGACCAGATCGCGCTGCGCGCCGAACTCGCCGATCACTACGATCTCGCCCCTTCAACCGACATCGCGCTGGCAAATGCTGACATTTTTGCCCGGATGGACCGTGTCGTGACGCCCCCCGACTGGGCGATCTATGCGCCCTATGTCGCGGCGATCAACAAGCTCAAGAAAGAGCGGAACGCCGTCATTCTGGCGCATAACTACATGACGCCGGAGATTTACCACGGCATCGCAGATGTGGTTGGTGACAGCCTGCAACTGGCGATCGAGGCGACCAAGGTCGAAGTCGATGTGATCGTCCAGTGCGGTGTGCATTTCATGGCCGAGACGTCCAAGATCCTGAACCCCTCCAAGACGGTGCTGATCCCCGACATGGAAGCGGGATGTTCGCTGGCCGAAAGCATCACCGCCGAGGGCATCGCCCAGATGCGCGCGCAGTACCCCGGTGCGCCCGTTGTCACCTATGTGAACACAACGGCCGAAGTGAAGGCCGCGTCCGACATCTGCTGTACCTCTTCCAACGCGGTGCAGATCGTGCGCGGGCTGGACAGCGACACGGTCATCATGACGCCCGACAAATATCTGGCACAGAACATCGCCAATCTTGTGCCGGAAAAGAACATTGTCTGGTGGGACGGGGCCTGCATCGTGCACGAACAATACACCGCACAGGACCTGAAGGATTTCCGCGAATGGAACCCCGGCACGCGCATCATCGCGCATCCCGAATGCCCGCCTGACGTGGTGGCCGAGGCGGATTTTTCCGGCTCGACCAGCGGGATCATCGACTATGTGACGCAGCAACGGCCGGAAAAGGCGATGCTGGTGACCGAATGCTCCATGGCCTCCAACATCTCGGACGCGCTGCCGGATGTCGATTTCGTCGGCCCGTGCAACATGTGCCCCTACATGAAGAAGATCACGCTGGAAAAGGTGCTGTGGTCGCTCCACACGATGGAAGGCGCGGTCGAGATTGACCCACAGGTCGCCGACAAGGCCCGTGTTGCCGTGCAGCGCATGATCGACCTCTCTGCCAAGATGGCCGGCTAGGGCGATGTCCCCGATCGAAACGGGTCGCGTCATTATCGTGGGCGCAGGGCTAGCGGCGCAATATGCCGCGCTGAAACTGGCCCCGCGTCCCGTGCTGATGATCTCTCCCGAGGCATTGGGAACCGGCGCCTCCTCGGCCTGGGCGCAGGGCGGCGTGGCGGCGGCGATGGACCCGGCGGACAGCGCCGATGCCCATGCCCGCGATACCGTCACTGCCGGTGCGGGCACCGTCGATCCGGGTGTGGCGGCGTCGGTCACAGCCGAGGCGCGCGATCACATCCTTGACCTGATCGGTCTGGGCACCCCCTTTGATCGCACCGCAAACGGCGGCTATGTGCTGTCGCGCGAGGCGGCGCATAGTTTCGCCCGTGTAGTGCGTGTGCAGGGCGATCAGGCCGGGGCCGAGATCATGCGCGCCCTGACGGCACAGGTGCGCGAATCCGACCATATCCAAGTGCTCGAAGGCGTGATGGCCACGGGGCTTGAGGTCTCGGGCGGCCGTGTCACCGGCCTGGCCGTCGCCCACTGTGATCAGGGGCAAAGCGCCAGCGTCACCCTGCGCGGCACCGCCGTGTTGCTGGCCGGGGGCGGATCGGGCGGGCTTTATGCCCTCACGACCAACCCGCCGCGCATTCGGGGTCAGGTGATCGGCATGGCCGCCCGCGCGGGCGCGCAGATCGCCGACGCGGAATTCGTGCAGTTCCACCCGACGGCCATGGCCTGCGGGCTGGACCCTGCCCCGCTGGCGACCGAGGCATTGCGCGGCGAAGGGGCCACGCTGGTCAACCGACGGGGCGAGCGCTTCATGCTGGACGCTCACCCCGACGCCGAACTGGCCCCGCGCGACATCGTCGCCCGCGCAGTCTATGCCCAGACGCAGGCAGGGCTGGCCCCGGCACTGGACACCCGCACCGCCCTTGGCGCAAAGATCCTCAGCGATTTCCCAGCCGTCGCCGCCGCCTGCCAGCAGGCCGGGCTGGACCCGGTGACCCAAGTGATCCCCGTGGCCGCCGCCGCGCATTACCACATGGGCGGCGTGGCGACGGATGCAGACGGGGCCAGCACCCTGCCCGGCCTTTGGGCCTGTGGAGAGGTCGCCTCGACCGGGTTGCATGGCGCGAACCGTCTGGCCTCGAACGGGCTGCTCGAGGCGCTGGTCTATGGCCGCCGCTGTGCGCTGGCGATCGACGCGGCCCTGCCCGCGCCCACGGTTGCCGCACCCGTCACCCTGCCCGACCTTCCCGCCGCCGAAACGCCCGACCCCGCGCTGGTCGCCCGGCTGCGACAGGCGATGACCGATGGCGCGGGCGTGATCCGTACCGCAGATGGCCTGAACCGGACGCTGACCGAGATCGCCGCGATCGAAGCCGCGCAACCCGCTTGCGACGCGCTTCTCAACATGACGGCCACCGCCACGCTGATCGCCGCCGCCGCGCTGTTGCGCCGCGAAAGCCGGGGCGCGCATTTCCGGTCGGACTTTCCCCACCCCGATGGCGCAACCGGCATACGGTCGCTGATGACCCTGACCGACGCGTTGGCGATCCGCGCGACCATGACCCGAAAGGAACCGGCATGAACCAGAGCGCAACAATGCCCCCCCTGCCCGACCTGATCCTTGAACCGCTGGTCCGCGCCGCGCTGATCGAGGATCTGGGCACCTACGGCGACATCACCACCCGCACCGTCATTCCTGCCGGCACCACCTATGCCGCGCGGCTGAATGCCCGCGAACCGGGCGTGGTTTCGGGTCTGCAAATGGCCGCGCTTGCGTTCCGGCTGGTCGATCCCGCGCTGCAGATCACCACGCACAAGGTCGATGGCGACGTGATCGCGCCGGGCGACCTGCTGATGGAGATCACGGGCGACGCGGCCTCGATCCTGTCGGGCGAACGGGTCGCGCTGAACTTTGCCGGGCGCATGTCCGGCATCGCCACGCTGACCGCCGCCTTCGTGGCCGAAACGCGCGGCACCGACGCCCGCGTGACCTGCACCCGAAAGACGACCCCCGGCCTGCGTATCGTGGAAAAACAGGCCGTTCTGCATGGCGGCGGGTTCAACCATCGCTTCGGCCTGTCCGACGCGATCCTGATCAAGGACAACCACATCGCGGCCGCCGGTGGCATCCGCCCCGTGCTGCAATCGGTCAAGGCGCGGGCATCCCACATGATCCGCTGCGAGATCGAGGTCGACCGCCTGGACCAGCTGGCCGAGGTCCTGGACGAGGGTGGCGCAGACGTTGTTCTGCTGGACAACATGGACACGTCAATGCTGGCGAAGGCGGTGGACATGACCGCCCGTCAGGTGGTGCTGGAGGCCTCGGGCAACATGAAGCTGGACCGCATCGCCGAGGTCGCGGCGACGGGCGTGGACTATATTTCCTCTGGCGCACTGACCCATTCGGCGCAGGTCCTGGACCTTGGGCTGGACTTCTGAATCGGCAATCTACCGCGCACAGATATGACTTTTTCGTATATACATACGCAATATTATTGCGCTGCACTTGCGAAAAGAGCCCCAAGCAGGTATCCCCTCGGAAGCCTGTCTGAGGAGGACCGACATGAGCCAATCCGCCCCGCAACGCAGCCTGACCGCGTCCGACATTCGTGCGCGCAAGGGGGCCGATCCGCTGGTCTGCCTGACGGCCTATACGACCCCCGTGGCCCAGCTGGCAGATGCGGACTGTGATCTGGTTCTGGTCGGTGACAGCGTCGGCATGGTGCTGCACGGGCTGCCCTCGACCCTTGATGTCACGATGGAGATGATGGTCATGCACGGCCGCGCCGTCGCCCGCGGGCTGAACCGCGCGCTGATGGTCGTCGACATGCCCTTTGGCAGTTACGAGGAAAGCCCGGCCCAGGCCTTCCGCAACGCCGCGCGGCTGATGGCCGAAACCGGGGCCGGTGCGGTCAAGCTGGAAGGTGGCGCGCATATGGAAGACACGATCCGTTTCATCGTCGAACGCGGCATCCCGGTCATGGCGCATATCGGTCTGACACCTCAGGCGGTGAACGCGCTTGGCGGCTACAAGGTGCAGGGGCGCGGCGCGGATGCGGACCGGATCCTGGAAGACGTCCGTGCGGTGACCCGCGCCGGGGCGTTCTCGGTCGTGCTGGAAAAGGTGCCCGCCGCTCTGGCGGATCAGATCACCGCGGGTATCGACATTCCCACGGTCGGCATCGGGGCCTCTTCAGGCTGTGACGGACAGATCCTGGTGATCGACGACATGCTGGGCCTTTTCGATGCCTTCAAGCCGAAGTTCGTCAAGCGCTATGGCGATCTTGCCAGCGACGCCCGCACCGCCATCCGCACCTACGCCCAGGAGGTTCGCGCACGCAGCTTCCCGGCCCCCGAACATGTCTTTTCGCAGGAGGAACCAGGCACATGAAGATCATCCGCACCAAGGCCGAGCTGCGCGCCCTCACGCAAAGCTGGCGTCGCGCCGGGGACAGCATCGGCTTGGTGCCGACCATGGGCGCGCTGCATGCCGGTCATCTGAGCCTGGTCGACCGCGCCTGCGACGAGAATGACCGCGTGATCGTGACGCTTTTCGTGAACCCCAGGCAGTTCAACAGCCCCGAGGATCTTGCGAAATACCCCCGGACCGAAGACAGCGATGCCGAAAAGCTGACGCCCTATGGCGCGGATGTCCTTTATGTGCCCGACGGCCCGCAGATGTATCCCGACGGCTTTGCCACGACGATTTCGGTGACCGGTGTCAGCGCGGGCCTGTGCGGCGGGGCGCGGCCCGGGCATTTCGACGGCGTGGCCACGGTGGTGACCAAGCTTTTCCTGCAATGCGATGCCGACCGCGCGTATTTCGGTGAAAAGGATTACCAGCAACTTCAGGTGGTGATCCGGCTGGCCGAGGATCTGGATCTGAAGACCGAGATCGTCGGCTGTCCGACCGTGCGCGAGGACGACGGCCTCGCCATGTCGTCGCGCAACCTCCGGCTCGGGCCCGGGCCACGCGAAATTGCGCCGGTGATCGCCCAGGTCCTGGACGACGCCGCGCGTGTCATCTCCCGCGGCGGACAAGTCGCGCAGGCCCTCGATAACGCCAGGGCGGCGCTGCTCACTGCCGGGTTCGACACGATCGACTACCTGGAGTTGCGCAGCGATCCCGACCTCAAGCTGATGAACAGGGCAGACCGCCCCGGTCGCCTCTTCCTGGCCGCCTGGCTCGATGGCGTGCGCCTGATCGACAATGTCCCTGTCGCGGGTCTCGCAAGCGTCCCGGCTCCCGAAGATCACCCGCTCGAGCCGGCCTGACCCGGGCCGCCGCCTCTCAGTCCTGGGCTCGCAAACCGGACCGCGCGAGGGCGGCGATGAGATCCGTCCTGGTGACGATGCCGACGATCCGGCCCTTTTCAAGGACCGGCACCGCATCGACATCACCATCGGCCATCATCGGCAGGAGCACTCCGACCGGAGTCGCCGGTACCGCCCGAGGCCCGGCGACGCTCATGATGTCCTTGGCTCGGACCGGCTGCGTACGATCCTGGTCGATCAGGCGCCGAAACGCCGCGAGATAGCCACGGTCGAGCCGAAGCGCATCCTCGCGCGCTCGGTCGATCAGGTGAATCTGGAAGATCACGCCAAGATAATGCCCCTCGACCCCGGTCACCGGAAGCGATGTGAAGCGATGATGTCTGAACAGGTCCGCAATCTTTGACAGCGGAGTGTCTGGGCCAATGGTCACCAGATTACGCGACATGACGTCGGTCGCGAGAAGCGGACCTGTCCGGTGCGCGGCGGCCTGCAACTCGGCCGCGCCGATCAACCGCGCCAGGTCTTCGACACCCAGATTGAACGACTGGCGATACCGGTCCAGCAGCTCTTTCAGTTCTTCTCGGGACAGCCCGATGCGCTTGGCGGGATCGGGATCTTCGGTGCGGTGGCGACTTGGCTCATCGAACTGGCGGAATGGATATCTGCGCCCCGTGAGCCGGGCGTAGATCGCAGCACAGACGACCAGCGCGAGGGTGCCTGTGGCGACGGGCGCGATCGCGAACCAGAGTCCAAGTCGCTCGACCGCCTCCGGGCTCATCGCCGCTGTCATGGCGACCGCACCCGCCGGGGGATGGATCGCGCGACACAGGATGCCGACGGTAATCGTCAGCCCGACCGCAAGGGCGATCCGCAGGACAGGGTCAGCGACCGCGGAACAGACCACCACACCGACCAGTGCCGCGAGAGTGTTGCCCACCACCGCCGACCACGGCTGCGCCAACGGGCTGTTGGGCATTGCGAACAGCAGAACCGACGTCGCACCGAACGGGGCAATCAGGTAAAGGCCGAGCGTCAGGTCGACCACGGGCGACAACAGGAATGCGCCCGTCACCCCAAGCCCGATCAGGGCGCCGATCCCGGCGCGAAGGGCCTCGGCTGGCGAGGGGCGGCCAATAACCGGGCCAAGCGAACGGAACAGGGACTCCATGACTGCTGCCTTGTCTGTTTTGCCTAAAGTTTCAGCAAGCGACGGCAGGCGCAAGCACATCCGCCCGGCATTGAACCGGGCGCTCAGCCTGATAAGCTGCCGCTCACCTAGGGGTGTCCCGACAAGGGGCTGAGATATCGCTGGCGATTGCAGCGCGGTGACCCTTTGAACCTGATCCGGATCATGCCGGCGAAGGGACAGGATCGCAGCGCTCTCTTGCCCTTGCCGGCCTCAGCATGACGAGGCCGCCTTGCCATATCAACCGACAGACCCACGCCCGATCCCGGCGGCCATCGCCGTAGTCGTGCGCGACACCCAGGTGCTTCTCGTGCGTCGCGCCAATCCGCCCGATGCGGGCCTTTGGGGATTTCCCGGCGGCAGGATTGACCCGGGCGAACCCCTGTTCGACGCAGCCATCCGCGAACTGGCCGAGGAGACCGGCGTTTCCGCAGACCCGCTGCGGGTGATCACGGCGCTCGACGCCTTTGATCACGACGGCACCGGCACCTTGCGCCGCCATTTCATCCTGGTCGCCGTCCTGTGCCGCTGGACCGCCGGAGACCCGATTGCCGCAGATGACGCGCTCGAGGCCCGCTGGATCGAGATCACGGCGCTGAAGGAAGGCCACCTCGCGCTCAGCCGCGATGTGGCCGAGCTTGCGGATCACGCGGCCGCCCTGATGGCAGAGGTGCCGGCATGATCCCCAATGTTCTGAGCATTGCAGGCACCGATCCCTCGGGCGGCGCGGGTATTCAGGCCGATATCAAGACCTTCTCCGCGCTTGGCACCTATGCCTGTTCGGTCGTCATCGCCGTGGTTGCGCAGAACACCTGCGGCGTGCGGTCGTTTCAGGCGCTCGATCCCGCTTTCGTGGCCGACCAGATCGACGCGGTCTTCGACGACGTGCGCATCGACGCGGTGAAGATCGGCATGATCGCCAACGCCGGGATCGCCCGCGCGGTGTCCGACCGGCTGCGCCATCACGCGGCGCGCAACATCGTGCTGGACCCGGTGATGGTGGCGAAAAGCGGTCATGCCCTTCTGGACCCGCCGGCGGTTTCGGCACTGCGCGAGGCGCTGGTGCCTCTGGCAGCAGTCATCACACCGAACCTGCCCGAGGCCGCCGTCCTGCTGAACCGTCCCGACGACTGGACCGCCGTGACCATGACCGCCGCCCTGCCTGAACTCCTGTCTCTCGGGTCCGACTACGTTCTGCTCAAGGGCGGGCACCTGTCGGGCGCGGACAGTACCGACCTGCTGGCCGGCCCCGAAGGTACGCAGACGCTGCGCGCGCCCCGTATCACCACGACCAACGATCACGGCACGGGCTGTACCTTGTCCTCGGCCATTGCCGCGCTGTTGCCCTATCACGACATGCCCGGGGCCGTGACCCGCGCCAAGGCTTATCTGCATGCCGCGCTGGCCCAAAGCGATGCACTGGACGTGGGTCACGGACACGGGCCGGTGCATCATTTCCACGCACTCTGGGCGTCAGACGGTTAGCGCGTCGATCCTGTCCCTCAGGGCGCGGGCGGCGGCCTTGGGGTCGGGCTGGCCGCAGATGGCAGAAACCACGGCGACGCCCTGCGCCCCGGCCTTCAGGACCTGCGCCACGTGCTCGGCCTTCAGCCCGCCGATCGCCACGGCGGGCACCGGGCTGGCCGCAACCTGCGCCGCCAGCCCGTCAAAGCCCACGGGGGCCTTGTGATCCGGCTTGGAAGGCGTGGCAAAGACCGGCCCGGCCCCGATGTAATCGACCAGCGCCGGATCGACCGATGCCGCCAGCGCCGGCGTCTCGACCGAGAAACCCAGCACCATCGTCGCACCGATCCGGGCGCGGGCCTCGGCCACGGCCATGTCGCCCTGGCCGATGTGCAGCCCGTCTGCGCCAATCGCAATGGCGGCCTCCACGTCGTCATTCACGATCAGCACCGCGCCGGTCCCCGCCAGCGCCGCCTTCAGCATGCGGCCCGTCTCGATCATCCGTTCCGTATCGGCCGCTTTGTCCCGCAGCTGCACCACCGTCGCCCCGCCCGCCACAGCGGCGCGGGCCGTGGCGATCACGCCGACCCCGGCGCAGAGGCCGGGATCGAGCACGAGGTAAAGCGAGAGGTCGGGGCAGCACCTCACGCGAGCACCGCCGCATCGCGGATCGCCGCCCGCGCCAGCGCCTCCGGCGTGACCGCAGCCAGAGCATCGAGGAACAGTGGCGCAAAGCTTCCCGGCCCTGCCGCGCCTTCACCCGCCTTCGCCCCGGCTACGGCGAAATGCGCCAGCGCCGCGACGGTGGCGTCAAAGGCGTCGTCGGCCACCGCAGCATAGGCCCCGCAAAGGCAGGTCAGCGAACAGCCCAGGGCGGTGTTCATCGGCATGAAAGGCGAACCACCCTCGACCCGCACTGCGCGGGTGCCGTCGGTGACATAATCGACCTCGCCCGTCACCGCGACAACCGCACCGCTGGAGCGCGCCAGCCGACGCGCCCCCTCTTCCGCCGCCGCGACTGGATCACGCCCGTCGACGCCCTGCCCCCGGCTGGCTTCCCCGGCGAGCGACAGGATTTCCGAGGCATTGCCCCGGATGATCGTCGGGCGTTCGGCCACCAGCGCCTGCACGACCTCGCGCCGATAGGCCGTCGCCTGGCAGGCCACCGGATCCAGCACCCAGGGCCGCCCCGCGCCCCGCGCCCCCCGGATCGCTGCCTGCATTCCGGCGACGAAGGGCGGCGACAGGGTGCCGATGTTCACGGTCACGGCTCCGGCAATCCCGGCGAATTCCTCGGCCTCTTCCACGTCCGAAACCATGGCGGGGCTGGCCCCCGCTGCAAGCATCACATTTGCGGCGATGTTCATGGCGACGTAGTTGGTGACGCACTGCACCAGCGGCGGCGTGGCGCGCAGCGCGGTCAGAAGGGTGTTCGGTGCCTGGCTCATGCCTTGTCCTCCAGTGGGATATAAAGCGCTCCGCCGTCGCGGAATTTCTCGGCCACGCGCGCCATGCCGTCCTTCTGCGCTTCGGCGCGGATATCGTGAGAAATCCGCATGGAGCAGAATTTCGGCCCGCACATGGAGCAGAAATGCGCGACCTTATGGGCCTCCTTCGGCAGGGTTTCGTCATGCATCGAACGCGCAGTTTCGGGATCGAGCGAAAGGTTGAACTGGTCTTCCCACCTGAATTCGAACCGCGCGCGGCTGAGCGCGTCGTCGCGGATCTGCGCCGCCGGATGCCCCTTGGCCAGGTCCGCCGCATGGGCCGCGATCTTGTAGGTGATGACCCCCACCTTCACGTCGTCGCGGTCGGGCAGGCCGAGGTGTTCTTTGGGGGTGACGTAGCAGAGCATCGCGGTGCCGAACCAGCCGATCATCGCAGCACCTATGCCGCTGGTGATATGATCGTAGCCCGGTGCAATGTCTGTGGTGAGTGGCCCGAGCGTGTAGAACGGCGCCTCGCCGCAGACCTCCAACTGCTTGTCCATGTTGGCCTTGATCTTGTGCATGGGCACGTGCCCCGGCCCCTCGATCATCACCTGGCAATCCCGCGCCCAGGCGATCTGCGTCAGCTCTCCGAGGGTTTCGAGCTCCGCGAACTGCGCCTCGTCATTGGCATCTGCGATGGAACCGGGCCGCAGCCCGTCGCCGAGGCTGAAAGACACGTCGTAGGCGCGCGCGATGTCGCAGATCTCGTCGAAATGCTCGTACAGGAAGCTTTCGCGGTGATGGTGCAGGCACCACTTCGCCATGATCGAGCCCCCGCGCGACACGATCCCCGTCACCCGGTTCACCGTCATCGGGATCATGTGCAGCCGTACGCCCGCATGGATGGTGAAGTAATCCACCCCCTGCTCCGCCTGTTCGATCAGCGTATCGCGGAACACCTCCCAGGTCAGGTCCTCGGCGATGCCGCCGACCTTCTCAAGCGCCTGGTAGAGCGGCACCGTCCCGACCGGGACCGGCGAGTTGCGCAGGATCCAGTCGCGGATATTGTGGATATTGCGCCCCGTGGAGAGGTCCATGACTGTATCCGCGCCCCATCTGGTGGCCCAAACCATCTTTTCCACTTCCTCGGCCATCGAGGAGGTCACGGCCGAATTGCCGATATTGGCGTTGATCTTGACGAGGAAGTTCCGGCCGATCGCCATCGGCTCGGCCTCGGGGTGATTGATGTTGGCGGGGATGATGGCGCGGCCTTGGGCGATCTCGTCGCGCACGAACTCGGGGGTGATGAAATCCGGGATCGCCGCGCCGAAGCTTTCGCCGTCGCGCGCCTGGCCTTCGGCCTGTGCCTTGCGACCGAGGTTCTCGCGGATGGCGACGAATTCCATCTCGGGCGTGACGATGCCGGCGCGGGCATAGGCCATCTGGGTCACCGCCCGCGCTTTCATGGCGCGACGGGGCGCATTGCGAACGGGAAACTCTGGCGTTAGCCGGGCGCCTTCGGCAAATCCGTTGTCAGCCGGCTGCACATGGCGCCCGTCGTAGGTTTCGGTGTCGCCACGCGCTGCAATCCAGCCCTCGCGCAGGCGCGGCAGGCCCCGGTCGATGGCGATCGTCGCCTCCGGGTCCGTATAAGGGCCCGAACTGTCATAGACGGTGACGGACGGTTCCCCGGCCGTGGGGTGCAGGTCAATCTTGCGCATGGGCACGCGGATGTCGGGGTGACGAGTGCCCGCGTGCCAGACACGGCGCGAAGCGGGCAGCGGGCCCGTGGTGACGGTTGGGGTGAGGTCTTTCATCGGTCGTAGGCTCCATAGCTCAAAGCGTTGGAGACCCAGTTCCGCGCCGAATGGGATTGCCGGCGTGGGAATAGCCCTCCACGAAAGTGGTCGGGGCCCGCGCGGCCAGTGCACCATCCCTACGCCAGTGTGAACTGGATCAGGTTCATCGGGTCACTGCGCTGCACAGGTGCCAGCAGTATCTCAGCCTCTTGTCGAGACCCCCCGGGTGAGTGCCCGCAGGCTGTTCTGGGCGCGCGCAAATGTCAACGCACGATAAGAGGGGCCATTATCGTTACCAGCCCCATGCCTTGCTTCGATAGCCCCTCTGCGGATTCT
The DNA here is from genome assembly GCF_005871115.1 of Maritimibacter alexandrii. Lineage (NCBI taxonomy): Bacteria > Pseudomonadati > Pseudomonadota > Alphaproteobacteria > Rhodobacterales > Roseobacteraceae > Maritimibacter > Maritimibacter alexandrii. The sequence goes on along the minus strand of NZ_SWKQ01000015.1, from coordinate 491 downwards.
AAGTTCCTCTAAGCGCCATACCCGATCACGGCGACAGATTGCCAGCACGACGGTCCTCCAATGATTTCAGAAACGCAATCAAGAGCTCGACTTGGGCATCGGAGATCATAGATCTTGGCGCGAGGATCGGCGCAATCGCGTCAATCTCTGCCCGCCCCATCAGATGCTCTCCGCTTTCGGCGTATGCCCGTGCAAACTGATATGGATTGAGATGTTGCTGGATCGCCTCGCTGAGAGTTTTGCCCTGACCGTTGTGGAAATAGGGCGCCGTGAGCGTGACGTTCCGCAAGGGCGGCGTCCGGAACAGAAACCGGTCCTCTGCCAAACCGGTGGCATAGAAGCGGCCCAGGTCCTTCTCCTCCCGGATGTCAATCGGCATTGAAGTTTGACCCCCTATCGGCATCCAATATTGACCCCCTTGGTGGTGAGCAGGCCCGGCGCTGCGTAGCCCTCACATAGCGCAGCGGCGGCGGGCCTGCGGGGTTTCGGGT
>NZ_SWKQ01000014.1:28087-392754 GCF_005871115.1 Maritimibacter alexandrii | reverse complement strand
GGCTGGGCGCGGCGGCCGACCGGATCGACGATTTCGAGGCCGGAGTGGACCGCATCATCCTGCGCTCCATCGACGCCGACACGACCACGGGCGGCGATCAGGCGTTCACCTTCGGCGGCACGCTGACGATGAGCCAGTCGGGCGGCGACACCATCATCGCGCTCGACACCGACGGCGACACGGTGGCGGATGCCGAGATCCACCTCACCGGGCTGCTCACGCTGACGGAGCGGGACTTCGTGCTGTAGGGGGCGATAGGCTCTCCCAGCCTGCCGCTCGGCCCGAAACGCCGGACCGCTCACAGCGCCCGGCTTCCACGGGGCGACCATCCCTTGACGCGCCCGCGGTGCAAAATCACAGTGCGTCGGCGGTCTCGCATCAGGCGAGGCAAAGGGAGGACGCATGAAAGGCGAGACGCCGGGGGATAGCCCGATCACCGCAGGTGGGGCGATTTTCACCAAACTGAAAGCACTCGGCGTCAGCCACGTGTTCAGCAATGCCGGCACCGATTTTCCGCCGATCATCGAAGGGCTGGTCGAGGCGCAGCGGCGCGGGTTGGACCTGCCGCTGCCCGTCACGGTCCCGCATGAACATGCCGCCGTGTCGATGGCGCACGGGTTCTATCAGGTGTCGGGGCGCGCGCAGGCGGTGATGCTGCACACGAACGTGGGCCTGTCGAACGGCGCGACCGCGATCATCAACGCGTGGTGCGACCATATCCCGATGATCGTCATGTCGGGCCGCACGCCGACCACCGAACGGGGGCGGTTCGGGGCGCGCACGGTTCCCATCGGCTGGGGGCAGGAGATGTTCGATCAGGAGGCGCTGATCCGCGAGGCGACCAAGTGGCAATACGAGATCCGCTTTCCCGAACAGGTGCCCGAGCTTCTGGATCGCGCCTGGGCGATCGCGAATTCCGGACCGAAGGGGCCGGTCTACCTGAGCCTCCCGCGTGAAGTGCTGTGCGAACCTTGCCCGGCAGAGGGGATTTCGGCCCCGCCGCGCATGACACCGGTGACGACCGCACCCGATGGCGATGCGGTCGCGAGAGCGGCGAGGGCGCTCGCCCAGGCGGACAACCCCGTCATCATCGCGCAGCGCGGGGCGGGGGGTGCCGACGGGTTCGCCGCCCTGACCCGGTTCGTTGAGGATCACGCGATCCCGCTGGTGCATTATTGGCCGAACCAGATCGCCATTCCCATGGCCCACCCGATGCAGGTCGGGGCGGACCCATCGCCGTGGCTGGCCGAAGCCGACGTCGTGCTGGCGCTGGACTGCCTCGCGCCGTGGATGCCCGACGGTGTCAAATTGCGCGACGATGCGACGATCATTCAGGCCGCGCCCGACCCGCTGTTCGGGCGCACGCCGGTGCGCAACTTCCCGGCGGACATCACGCTCGCCGGACCCGTTGGCGCGACCCTTGCCGCGCTGATCCCAGCGGTCGGTGCCGAGCCGCGCGACGAAACCCGGATCGCCACGCGGCGCAAGCGGGTCGCGGCGGCGAGCGAAACGTCGCGTGCGGCGGTCATGGCCCGCGCCGAGGCGGGGGCGAGCGCACCCATGACGAAAGACTGGGTCAGCCTGTGTCTGGGCCGTGCGCTCAAGGGTCGGCGCGCGACCGTGTTTCACGAGCTTGGCTGCCCGCTCCAGCCGCTCGACCTCGACCAGCCCGACAGCTACTTTCAGGAACCGTTCTCCGGCGGCCTCGGCTGGGGGATGCCCGCCGCGATCGGGGCCAAGATGGCCGACCCGGACCGGCTGGTGGTCGCGACCGTGGGTGACGGCAGCTACATGTTCGCCAACCCGACCGCCTGTCATTTCGTGGCCGAGGCGCAGAACGTCCCGCTGATCGTGCTTGTGCTCAACAACGAGGAATGGGCGGCGGTGCGATACTCGGTTCAAGGGCTCTACCCTGAGGGCGAAAGCAAGACCGCGAACGAGGTGCCGCTGACCTCGCTGCGCCCCAGCCCCGATTTCGCCAAGGTGGCCGAGGCGAGCCGGGCCTATACCGAGACAGTCACCGACGGGCGTGATCTGCCCGCCGCGCTCGACCGGGCGATCCGCGTCGCGGAGGAGGAACAGCGTCAGGTGCTGCTCAACATCGCGATTGCGCGGGGGTAGTCCGGACCCGATGCCCATTCCGACGCCGCAGCCATGCGCGCCGGAAAATCAGGAAACGTGCTTTGCGGGACGGGATGTCCAAGTTAACACTGGGTCACTAGTGGAGCAAAGCGGGCGTGCAGCGCACGGGTTTCGCACGGAAAAAGCTCGGCAATGGTGTGGGTGACGGTATGAAAGACGGCAATCAGGACGGAACTCAGGCGATCCGGCGCGCGGCGGCGATCCTGAAGCAGATCGCGCATGTGTCGGGGGACGCGCCCAAGACCCTGCGCACGATTTCCGAAGCCGTGGGTCTGCCCCGCTCGACCACCCACCGCATCCTGAAAAGCCTCACCGACACCGGGCTGGCCGCCTACAACGCCGACACCCGCCGTTACGAGGTGGGGATGCTCAGTTACGAGCTCGGCCTCGCCGTCAGCGACCGGGTGCTGGGCCTCGCCCCGTGGACGGCCTGCGTGGACCGCGTGGCCGAACGCGCGAACGTGACCACCTACCTGATGCGCCGCTCGGGGTTCGAGGCGGTGTGCATCCACAAGGCCGAGGGCCGCACCGTGATCCGGGTGATCCCGGTCGAAGTGGGGCAGCGGCGCTATCTGGGCGTCGGGGCGGGGGCCACCGCGCTCCTCGCCGGGTTGCCGGACGCGACCGCCGAACGGGTGATCGCGGCCATCGCACCGGAATTCGACGCCTTCGAAAGCCTGAGCGCCGACAGCGTGCGCGACGCGATGGAACGCGCCCGGCGCACGGGCTTTGCGGAAAGCCGGGGGCAGGCCTATTCGTCGATCTACGGGCTTGGGCGCGGGGTCAAGGCGTTCTCGGCGGAACCCGACCTTGCCATTTCCATCGCCGTCCATGCGCAGGATGTGGACGACGCCCGGATCGCCGCGTGGAAACGGATCATCGACGAGGAAATCGCAGCCACACAGGGCACGCGGCATCGGGGTGACGATACGTCTGAATGACCGGGCGGCGTTCAAGGCGGTTGAACCTGCGACGCGCGTACATATCGTGCTCACCATGATCGAACAGGTCGACCCTGACACGTTAACGGAGCAGATGGCATGAGTACGGTGAGCGAAGGACAGGAACTCTGGACGGCCAGCCCGGAGCGTCGGGCACGGGCCGAGCTGACCCGGTTCCTTGCATGGCTCGCGGGCGAGCGCGACGTGTCGCTCGCCGGATATCGAGAATTGCAGGTCTGGTCCGTCGAAGACCCGGCGTCGTTCTGGCGCGCGGTCTGGGATTATTTCGACGTGATCCACGAGGGCGAGATCGAGCAGGTGCTGACCGACGATCCGATGCCGCGCACGCGCTGGTTCACCGGAACACGGCTGAACTATGCCGAGAACATCCTGCGCCACGAAACATCGGGCGACCCGGAGCGTCCGATGATGATGCACTGTGCCGAGACGCGGCCGGACATCGCCGCGATAAGCTGGGCCGAGGTCGCCGGACAAGTGCGCAAACTGGCGACCCGGATGCGTGAGATGGGGATCGAGCCGGGCGACCGTGTGGTGGCTTATATGCCGAACATCCCCGAGACCTTCATCGCCGTGCTGGCGACCACCGCCATCGGCGGCATCTGGTCCTCGGCCGCGCCGGAGTTCGGCGCTCAGACCGTGATCGACAGGTTCAGCCAGATCGAACCGAAGCTGGTCTTTGCGGTGACCGGCTACCGCTACGGCGGCAAGTATTACGACCGCTCGGGCGAATTGGCGGGCATCCTCGCGGCCCTGCCGACGGCCGAGCGGCTGGTCCTGCTCGACTACCTGCCCGGCGCCGGGCGGCCCGTCTTCGCGGGCGAGACGCTGGACTGGGCAGCACTGTTCACCGGCCCGGACGTGGCGCGCGCGGATTTTGCCTTTACCCGCGTGCCGTCCGATCATCCGCTTTGGGTTCTGTTCTCTTCCGGCACGACGGGCCTGCCGAAGCCGATCACGCACGGGCACCACGGCATCGTCGTCGAACACCTGAAAAAGGCTTCCTTCCAACTCGATATGCACAAGGGCTCGGTCTATTTCTGCTATTCGACGACGGGTTGGATGGTGTGGAACACCCTGATGGCCGGACCGATGCTGGACGGCAAAGTGGTTCTCTACGACGGGCACCCGGCCTATCCCGACGCCCGACTGATGTGGCGCATCATGGCAGAAACCGGCGTCACCACCTTCGGCGTATCACCCACCTTCATGCAGATGGTGCGCGGGGCGGGCATTCGTCCGGGGGAAGAGTTCGACCTGTCCGCGCTGGAAACCATCCTGCTGACCGGATCGCCCGCGACACCGGAGATTCTGGCCTGGACGCACGAGGCGGTGAAACGCGATCTTTACGCCACCTCGCAATCGGGCGGCACCGAAGTGTGCTCTGGCATCCTCGGCGGATCGAGCCTGCTGCCGGCCTATGCCGGCGAGATTCAGGCCCCTGCGCTGGGGTGCGATGCGGTCGCCTTCGACGAGGCGGGGCAGCCGGTCGTGGGCGAGGTGGGCGAACTGGTCATCCGACAGCCCATGCCCTCGATGCCGCTCTTTTTGTGGGGCGATGAAGGGTTCGCGCGCTACACCGACAGCTATTTCGACGTCTATCCCGGCATCTGGCGTCACGGCGACCGGGTGCGGTTCAACGAACGCGGCGGGTCTTACGTTCTTGGCCGCTCGGACGCGACGCTCAACCGCTTCGGCGTGCGCATCGGGTCGGCCGAGATATACCGGACGATGGAAACCTTCGACGAGATCGCGGACAGCCTGATCGTGTGCATCGAGGAAAAGGATGGGGGCTATTACATGCCGCTGTTCGTCCAGATGGCGAACGGCAGCCTGTCCGATGCCTTGAAGGCCGAGATCGCGCGCCGCCTGCGAGCCGAACGGTCGCCGCGCCATGTGCCGGACGAAATCGTCGAGGTGCCGGAGATTCCGACCACGCTCACCGGCAAGAAGATGGAGGTTCCGGTGCGCCGGATGCTTCTGGGCGAGAACCCGGACAAGGTCGCGTCGAAAGATGCGACCCGGAACCCGGCGGCACTCGACTGGTTCGCGACCTTCGCGCAGTCGCGGCTCGCCGACGCCTGACCCTGAAACGAAAATCGCGCCCCGATTTGGGGCGCGACGTTATCTCATGCGCCGTGCGGATACCCGCGCGGCATCTCGCAACAGCTCAGAGCAGTTCGAGGTTCGCGGCGGATTCGCGACCGTCGCGGCCCGCCTGAAGCTCGTACGACACCTTCTGGTTGTCGGCGAGGCCGGTGAGGCCCGAACGCTCGACAGCCGAGATGTGGACGAAAACGTCCTTGCCGCCTTCCGACGGTTCGATGAAGCCGAAGCCTTTGGTTGCGTTGAACCATTTCACGGTGCCAGTGGCCATTCCGTAGTCTCCTTTAGTAGTCTGCCCGCAGGATGCGGCAGGTCGGCGTAGTAGTCTGGATCGAGGGAAGTAACGCCGGTGTGGTCGGAGACTTGGTCGAAAAAGATAACGTCTGCGACACGTCCATATCAGGCAATCACGAAATCGCCAATGCAATTCGGTGTGAAGTGGTCACGCAATCGCCGGGACCGGCCGCAAAGGCCATCCGCGCGCCCGTGCTCCGGTGCTCGATCCGGCAGGTGCATGGCACGCGCTCTCTCGATCATCCCGCACGGCGCTGCTATCAACGTCCCAGACAGCGGAGGACGCGATATGATGACCCGACTTCAGGCGAACGATGGCCACGGTTTCGAGTGCTGGATCGAACCGGCACAGGGCGAACGGCGCGGCGGGATCGTCGTCATTCAGGAAATCTTCGGGCTGACCGATCAGTTGAAGGGCGTCGCGCGCCTGTATGCCGCCGAAGGGTATGAGGTGGCGATTCCCGCGCTTTTCGACCGTCAGGAACGCGGCGCGGTCATCGCATTCGACGATCCGGGGCGGGGGCGCGACCTGATGGCCAAGGCCGATCTGGACCAGACCATGATGGACATCGGCGCGACGGTCGATGCGCTCGCCGCCAAGGGGGGCAAGGTCGGCGTGATCGGGTTCTGCTGGGGCGGCGGCCTCGCGCTCAGATCCGCCCAGACGCTCGACATCGCGGGCGGCGTGGCATTCTACGGCACGCGGATGCCCAGCTACCTCGACCGGCCTCTGAAGGCTCCGATGCTCGCGCATTTCGGCACGCAGGACGACCATACACCGCCCGAAGGCATCGCGGAGGTGAAAGCCTACCTGCCCGAGATCGAAACGCATATGTACGAGGCCGGCCATGCTTTCGCCAACGACCAGCGTCCAAGCTACGTGGCCGATGCCGCGGCGCTGGCCCATGATCGGACGAAAGCGTTCTTCGCCACCCATATCAGCTAGGCGCGGCATATTCCAATTCCCGCCTGTGGGTGATTGACTGGGCTTGAGATCAGACAAGGGGTGACCATGCGGATCGACCTCAACGCCGACCTTGGCGAAAGCTTCGGCCCGTGGGTCATGGGCCATGACGACGAGATGCTCGCGCTGGTGACCAGCGCCAACGTCGCCTGCGGCGGGCATGCGGGCGACCCCGAGACCATGTTCGCCACCCTGAAACGCGCCGCCGAGCTGGGTGTCACGGTCGGCGCGCATCCGGGCTATGCCGACCGCGAAGGGTTCGGCCGGCGTGTGATCCCGATGGCGCCGGGCGAAGTGACCCGGATGGTGACTGCCCAGATCGGCGCGCTCGTCGGCATGGCGGGTCTGGCGGGTACGAAAGTGGCTTACGTCAAACCCCACGGCGCGCTCGCCAATCTTGCGGGCCGAGACGAAGAGGTGGCCGAGGCGATCGCGGATGCCGTCGCATCCTTCGATCCGGCGCTCGCGATCCTCGCCATTTCCGGCACGAAGCTGGAGCAGGTGGCGAAGGCGCGGGGCATGGCGGTCTATTCCGAGGTCTTCGCGGACCGCGCCTATCAGTCCGACGGGCAACTGGTGCCGCGCGGTACGCCGGGGGCGGTTCTGCACGATGCGGGCGAAGCGGCGGATCGGCTCGTCGGGTTCCTCGAAACGGGCCGGATGCCGGTGCTGGGCGGTGGCGACGTGGCGTTGGAAGCTCATTCGATTTGCGTGCACGGCGATAACCCGGCGGCGGTCGAAACGGCGCGCAGCATACGCGACGCTCTGTCCGCCAAAGGCATCACGCTGGCCCCGTTTCTGGCGTGAGCGGCTGGCCGCGATACCGCGCCGTGGCCGATCACGCGCTGCTCGTCAGTTTCGGGACCGAGATCGGGGACGAGATGAGCGCGCAAGTCCTCGCCCTCGATGCGCGATTGGCGCAATCCACACCCGCCGGGGCGATCGAATGGGTGCCCGCGCTGGTCAATCTGCTGGTGAATTTCGACCCGGAGGCGACCGACCACCGCACGGTTCAGGGCGAGATAGAACGTATGCTTGCCAATCCGGTCCGAACGGATCAGCAGGGACAGGAGCGCGTCATCGAGATTTGCTATGACGCTGCCTTCGCCCCGGATCTGGAAGCGGTGGCCGATGCGGCCGGGATGACGACCGAAGACGTGATCCGCACGCACCGCGACGCGGCCTTTCGGGTGCGTATGTATGGGTTCGCGCCGGGCTATGCCTATATGTCCGGCGTGCCGGAGGAGATCCGCGTTCCGCGCAAGTCGGCGGCCCTGCGCGACGTCCCGGCGGGCAGCGTCATAATCGCGGGGCCACAATGCCTCGTGACCACGCTCACCATGCCGACCGGCTGGTCGATCATCGGGCGGTCGCCGACGCCCATCCTGCGCTCGGATGCCGATCACCCGTTCCTGTTCGACGTGGGTGACCGCGTCCGGTTCGCCCGGATCGACCGGGACACTTATGAGGCCCGGATGGCGGAGCGGGGCGATGGTTGACGCGGTGCTTACCGTCACCTTCGCCGGGCCGCAGGTCAGCTTTCAGGACGGTGGGCGGCGCGGCTGGATGCGCTTCGGCGTGCCCGCGTCCGGGCCGATGGACCGCTTCGCCCATGCCGCCGCCAACCGCGCGTTGGGCAGGCCAGCCGGGGCCACCGCGATCGAGGTGTCGATGGGCGGCCTGTCCCTGACCTGCGAGAGCGGCACGGTGAGCTTCGCGGTCTGCGGCGGCGGCTTCACGCTCGACCATGCCGGGGCGCGGGTCGAAGGCTGGGTGGTGCGCACCTTGTCGGCGGGCGAAAGCCTGACGATCCGTGCGGGCAAATGGGGCAGCTGGTGCTATCTCGCCATCGCGGGCGAGGTCGACGCGCAGGCTTGGCTCGGCGCCACCGCGACCCACGCGATCTCGCAGTTCGGCGGCGGGGCGCTGACCGCCGGACAAATGATCACCCTGCGCCATGCCGAGGCGACCCCGTCACGCGAAGGCCCGTTGCCCGCGCCACCCCTGCCGGACCCGAACGCGCGCCTACCGGTCGTGCCCGGTCCGCAGGAGGACCGGTTCGCGCCGGGCGCGTTGGACACCCTGACCCGCGAACCCTTCACCGTGACCCCCGCCTATGACCGGATGGGGATGCGGCTGGACGGCCCCGAACTGGCCCTCGCCGACGCCCTGTCGATCCCGTCCGAGCCGACCCTGCGCGGCTCGATCCAAGTGGCGGGCGACGGGGTGGCGACCGTGCTCCTCGCCGATCACCAGACGACCGGGGGTTATCCGAAGATCGCGACACTTGTTTCGACCGCGACCGATGCGCTGGTGCAGGCGCGGGCGGGCGACAAGGTGCGGTTCTTCGCCGTATCGCCGGACGAGGCCATCATGCGCGCCCGGCGTGACCTTGCGACCCGGCAGGCCTGGCTCGACGAGATCGCCGTGCCGCGCGGAAGCTTGGAAGACCGGCTGATGCGGGCCAACCTCATCAGCGGGGTTCATCACGGCGGCGATGAGTGATCCGGTGGACCTTGCCCGCCCGCCCACCTATCAAGAACGAAACAGGACAGGGAGGCCGGGATGGTCACGTTGCATGATTACTGGCGGTCGTCGGCAAGCTACCGGCTGCGGATCGCGATGGGCCTTGCCGATATGGAATGGGAGGCGGTGACCGTCGACCTTCAGGCGGGCGCACAGACATCCGAGGCGCATATGAGCCGCAATCCGCAAGGGCTGGTCCCGGTGCTGGAGATCGACGGGCACAGCTTTACCCAATCGCTTTCGATCCTCGAATATCTGGATGAGACACGCGATCTGGGACTGCTGCCAAAAGACCCGGCAGGCCGTCAGGCGGTGCGCGCCCTGTCCTATGCTATCGCGATGGAGATCCACCCGGTCTGCAACCTGCGCGTGGCGAAACACGCGGTGGCGGCGTCGGGGGGCGCGATCACCATGCAGGGTTGGATGCAGGCCTTCATCGGGCCGGGGCTTGCCGCGTTCGAGGCGATGCTGGAGGGGGGCGACTACTGCTACGGCGGTGGTGTGACCATGGCCGACATCTGCCTTGTGCCGCAGCTTTACAACGCCCGGCGCTGGGAGGTCGATCTGGCGCCGATGCCGAAGATCCGGCATATCTCGGACAGGCTGGACGAGATCCCTGCCTTCGCCGCCGCCCACCCGGACCTCGCGCCGCACTGAGGCGCGTGACCGGATGGTGCGGGCTTGCGCCCGCGCTCTCAGATATGAGGGGCAGGCCCCTCAAACTCCGCAGGTCTGAATGAGGGAAAAGCCCCTCAAACTCCCCGGCGAGAGGGCGCTGCCCTCTCGCGCTCTCCCGAGGTTTTTTGAAACAGAGAAGATCAGGAGGCGAGGGTGGTTGCGGCGGCGCGCAGCGCGTCGAGCGCGGGGCGCGGGTGGGCGTCAAGCGTGCGGGCGATTGCCGTGCGGGCCTGTGCGCCGGGCCAGTCCGGGCCGAGGATGAGGTCGGGGAGCGTGCCGTGGCGCAGGCGCATCCGCCGCCAGTGGTGAAAGGCGATGAGCCGCAGGATTGTGCGCGTCACGATGTCGTCGGGCGCGGGTCCGAGGGTTTCGAGCGCCTGTGCCAGCCGGGTGTAGTCTGCGAGGGCTTCGGGCGAGATCACCACGGATGCGATCCAGTCGGGCAGGGCGGCGGTGTCGAGCGTGGTGACCAGCGCGGCCGATAGGGCCGGGTCGAGCGGCCCGGTGGTGAGCGCCGACCGGGTGCCCGGGAACACGGTGTCGTCGGGCAGAGCGTCGATGAAGTCCTGCGTGGCCATCGCCGGCTCCGGCAGGACCAGCGACACCGGAACCGGGGCGGGCGGCGCGGCGGCGTAGATCACCGGGCGCACGGCCTCGGTGCGGGCGCGGCCCTCGGGCGTCAGGGCGTAGGACGAGACGCGCCCGTCGCGCTCCGCCTCGATCCAGCCGTCGCGCTTCAGCCGGTGAAGCGCCACGCGCAGCGCCTGATTGTTGATCCCCGTGCCTTCGACCAACCGGGTCAGCAGCGGCCCCTCGATCCGGTCTTCGGGGGCGCGGCACAGATCGCCCATGATCGTGACGACCACGGACCAGACCTTGAGCGGTCCGAGGGCCAGAAGCCTATCGATGTCGGGGGATGCGGTCATGGGGCGAGGGTATCCCCGCCCCATGCGGGTCTCAATAGGCGTTCATCGTCAGGAGCGTATAAGTCGCCACCAGCGCCTCGTCCTGATTGAGGATCGTGACGTGCCAGCGCACCTCGCCATACGCGTCGGTACGCCGGGTCTTGCGCTTGACGGTCAGCTTCACGTGGATGCTGTCGCCCGCCACCACGGGCTGCATGAACCGCAGGTCATCGAGGCCGGTGTTGGCCAGAACCGGCCCTTCGTTCGGCTCGACGAACAGCCCCGCCGCGAAGCTGAGGAGGAGGTAGCCATGCGCCACCCGGTCCGGGAAGAACGGGTTTCGCTTGGCCGCCTCGGCATCCATGTGGGCATAGAACGTGTCGCCAGTGAAGCTGGCGAAATGTTCGATGTCGTCGAGGGTGATCTGGCGGGCGTCGGTCGTGATCGTCTCACCGATTTCGAGGTCGGTGAAGGTCCGGTTGAAGGGATGCGCCGGGGCCGGTGTCTCGGTCGCGCCGGGCACGAACTGGTTCCCGATGGCTTGCAGCATGTCGGGCGAGCCTTGGATGGCGGTGCGCTGCATGAAGTGCTTCACGCCCCGGATGCCGCCCATTTCCTCGCCGCCGCCCGCGCGGCCGGGACCGCCGTGGGTCATGTGGGGCAGGGGGGCGCCGTGGCCGGTGGATTCCTTCATCGAGGTGCGGTTGTTGATGTAAATGCGCCCGTGATAAGCGCCCGCGCCGGTCGCGACCTTGATCGCGGTGTCCGGGTCGTTCGAGATGAGCGAGGTGACGAGCGAGCCTTGTCCGCGGTTGGCAAGGTCGATCGCGTGGTCGAGATCGCGGTAGCCCATGATGGTGGACACCGGGCCGAAGGCTTCGGTCTCATGCACCTTGGTCGCCGCGTCGGGGTTGGCGCAGTGGTAGAGCATCGGGGGCAGGAACGCGCCCTTTTCGCGGTCCGCGCCGTGAACTTCGAAATTGTCCGGGTCACCGATCACGCGCTCGGCCTCGGTGCCGAGGGTCGCGATTTTTTCAAGCACGTCAGCGCGTTGTCCGGTCGAGACGAGCGCACCCATGCGGGTCGCCTCGTTCGCCGGGTCACCGATGACGTTTTTCGCCAGCCGCTCGCGCAGGGCGTCGATCACCGCCTCCACATGGGCCTCGGGGGCGAGGATGCGCCGGATCGCAGTACATTTCTGGCCCGCTTTCACGGTCATCTCGCGTTGTACTTCCTTGACGAAAAGGTCGAATTCCGGCGTGCCGGGTTCGGCATCGGGGCCAAGGATGGACGAGTTCAGGCTGTCGGCTTCCGCCGTGAAGCGCACGGCGTTTTGCAGGATCGCCGGGGTCGAACGGAGTGTGAGCGCGGTGTCGGCGGAGCCGGTGAAACTTACCACGTCCTGACAGGTCAGCCGGTCGAGCATGTCGCCGGTCCCGCCCGCGACGAGTTGCAGCGCGCCCTCGGGCAGAAGGCCGGAGTCCAGCATCAGCTTCACGCACAGCTCGGTCACATAGCTGGTGGCCGTCGCCGGTTTCACGATAGCGGGCATACCGCCCAAGAGGGTGGGGGCGACCTTTTCCAGCATCCCCCAGACCGGGAAGTTATAGGCGTTGATATGCACCGCGACGCCCTGCATGGGCGTGTAGATGTGCTGGCCCTTGAAGGTGCCGTGGCGCGAGAACTCCTCCACGTCGCCGTCGAGCAGCACGTGGCCGTCCGGCAATTCGCGCCGCCCCTTGGAGGCGAAGACGTAAAGCGTGCCGATGCCGCCGTCGATGTCGAAGCCGTGGTCGCCTTGGGTGGCCCCGGTGGCAAAGGAGATGTCGTAAAGCTTCTGCTTGTGCTCGGTCAGGTACTGACCCAGCGCCTTGAGCATCTTGGCGCGTTCGTGAAAGCCCATCTTGCGCAAGTTGGGCCCGCCCACATTGCGCGCATGATCGAGCATCGCCTGCACGTCGAGGCTGTCGTTGCCCGCGGTCGCGATGACCTCGCCGGTCACGGCCGAGGCGATGTTGCGCGCGCCGGCACCCGGTTTCACCCATTCGCCAGCGGCATAGCTGGACACGTCCATGATGGTCATGGTCATCCTCCCTTACGTTGCGTTTTCCCTGAGTCGGGATCGAGAACATTATTGACCGACCAGTCGGTTTAAGCAAGTATGCCGCAACACCAAGGGAGGATGGTATGAGCGACACGGTGCTCGTGGACCGGCAGGACGGATGGGCGGAGATCACTCTTAATCGTCCCGACCGGCTGAACAGCTTCAACGAAGATCAGCATCTGGCCCTGCGCGCGGCATTGGATGCGGCGGCGACGGATGGCACGCGGGCCGTGCTTTTGACTGGGGCGGGCAAGGGGTTCTGCGCCGGGCAGGATCTGGGCGACCGCGATCCGCGCAAGACCGACAAGATCGACCTTGGCTATACCGTGCGCACCTTCTGGGCACCGCTGGTGCGCCAGATCCGGGCGCTCGAGATGCCGGTGGTCTGCGCGGTGAACGGCGTGGCGGCGGGGGCGGGGTCGTCTCTGGCGCTTGCCTGCGACATGGTGATCGCGTCGGAGAAAGCCAAGTTCATCCAGAGCTTCGCCAATGTCGGACTGATCCCCGATACCGGGGGCTCTTTCTCGCTGACCAACCTTGTCGGACCGGCCCGCGCACGGGGCCTTGCGCTCACCGCCGAGCCGCTTCCGGCCGCGACCGCCGAAGCCTGGGGCCTGATCTGGAAATGCCTGCCTGAGGGCGAATACCTCGCCGCCGCGCGCGAACAGGTGGCCAAGTTCGCCAAGGGGCCGACCTTTGGCTATGCCCAGACGAAAAAGGCGATTCAGGCGGCCGAGACCAATACGATGGACGCGCAGCTCGACCTTGAAGCCGAGTTTATGTTCCAGTGCGGCACCTCGCCGGACTATGCCGAAGGCGTGGGCGCCTTCCTCGACAAACGTAAACCTCAGTTCACCGGGGAGAAGCCGCAATGACACCCAAGGACCGCGCCGAAAAGGCCTGCCGCGCGATGTGGGACAACGACCAGTCGTCCAAGTGGTTCGGCATGGAACTGGGCGAGGTGGACGAGGGCAAAGCCACCATGACTCTCACCGTCATGCCGCACCACTGCAATGGCCACGCGATCTGCCACGGCGGCGTGATCTTCGCACTGGCCGACAGCACCTTCGCCTTCGCCTGCAACAGCCGGAACCAGTCGACGGTGGCTCAGCACAACATGATCTCGTTCCTCGCACCGGGGAAAGAGGGCGACGTGCTGACCGCCGTGGCCGAGGAACTTTATATCAAAGGCCGCTCCGGCATCTACGACATCACCGTCACCAATCAGGACGGCACCCGGATCGCCGAGATGCGTGGCATGTCCCGCGCCATTCCCGGCACCCTGTTCGAGGAGGAAACGAAATGAAAGACCTGACCCCGGACCGCGCCACGCTGGACCCGATCGAGATCGCCTCGATCGACGAGATCCGCAGCTTGCAACTCGAGCGGCTGAAATGGTCGGTGCGCCACGCCTATGATAACGTGCCGATGTACAAACAGCGGTTCGACGAGGCGGGGGTGCACCCCGACGACCTGCAATCGCTCTCGGACCTGTCGAAATTCCCCTTCACCTACAAGGGCGACCTGCGCGACAACTACCCCTTCGGCCTCTTCGCCGTGCCGCGTGAGCAGATCGTGCGCCTGCATGCCTCCTCCGGCACCACCGGCAAACCGACCGTCGTGGGCTACACGGCCGCCGACATCTCGAACTGGGCCGACCTGATCGCGCGCAGCTTGCGTGCCTCAGGTGTGCGCCCCGGCGACATCGTGCACAACGCTTATGGCTACGGCCTCTTCACCGGCGGTCTGGGCGCACATTACGGGATCGAACGGCTTGGCGCGACAGCGGTGCCGGTGTCGGGCGGCATGACCGAGCGGCAGGTCACGCTCATTCAGGACTTCAAGCCCAAGGCGATCATGGTGACGCCGTCCTACATGCTCAACATCCTTGAGCAATTCCACAAACAGGGCCTCGACCCGCGCGAAAGCTCGCTCGAAGTCGGTGTCTTCGGGGCCGAGCCGTGGACGGATTCGATGCGCAAGGAGGTCGAAGAGGCCTTCGACATGCACGCGGTCGACATCTACGGGTTGTCCGAAATCATGGGGCCGGGCGTCGCCAACGAATGCGTCGAGACGAAGGATGGCCCGGTCATCTGGGAGGATCACTTCCTGCCCGAGATCATCGACCCCCAGACCGGCGACGTGCTGCCGGATGGCGAGTTGGGCGAACTGGTGTTCACCACGCTCACCAAAGAGGGGCTGCCGATGATCCGCTATCGCACGCGCGATCTGACCCGGCTTCTGCCCGGCACGGCGCGGTCGATGCGGCGGATGGAAAAGATCACCGGGCGGTCGGACGACATGATGATCCTGCGCGGCGTCAACGTCTTCCCGACCCAGATCGAGGAGCAGGTTCTGGCGACCGGGGGCCTTGCCGCCCATTTCCAGATCGAGCTTTACAAGTCGGGCCGGATGGACGGGATGCGCGTCTTCGTCGAAGCCATGCCCGACAGCACGGACGAGGCGTCCAAGAACGCCGCCGCCCGGATGCTGACCAAACGGATCAAGGACGTGGTTGGCGTTTCGACCGAAATCGTCGTAGGGAACCCCGGCGACGTGGCCCGGTCGGAAGGCAAGGCCAAGCGCGTGGTGGACAACCGGGACAAGGGCTGATGGCGGCACGTTCGATCGCACGCGACCATGACGAAAAGCGCGGCCAGATCCTTCTGGCCGCGGCCAAGGTGTTCGCGACCGAGGGCTACGACCGCTCGTCCATGACCCGGCTGGCCGAGGAATGCGGGATCTCCAAGGCCAACATCTATCACTACTACCCGTCGAAAGAGGCGCTGCTTTACGACATCCTCGACAGCCACCTCCGGGCCCTGCGCGACACCGTGCTGGGGCTGGACCTTGCAGGGCTGACGGCAGAGCAGCAGCTTCGCGAAGTGGTGCGGGCGATCATGCTGGCCTATGAGGGCTACGATTACAAACACCGCATCCAGATGAACGAAATGGCGCTTCTGCCCGACGACCAGCAGCGCGAATTGCGCGGGCTTCAGCGTGATCTCGTGCGGTTCCTGTCGGACATCCTGTCCCACATCGCGCCGGACCGGTTCGAAGGCGACGCGGGCAAGCTGCGCGGGGCCACGATGGCCGTGTTCGGCATGTTGAACTGGTATTTCACATGGGCGCGGGGGGCAGGGGCCGCCGATCGCGAGGACTACGCGGCCATTGTCGCCGACATGGTGCTGGGCGGCGTCAAGCAGGTCTGAGCGCCGCTCATCCGAGCGGGCGGCGCGTCTTCGCGACGAGAAGCGGGACGGCGCTCGAACAGCGCCGCCGGTTTCACCCTTCCAGCCCGAACCCGTCGAGGATGGGACGTATACGCCCTTCCCACGCCGATTTGAGCGTCGCGTTGTCCTGACGACGCAGACCCATCGCCTTCAACTGCTCAAGCCGCCCGGCATCCCCGATCCCGAAACTCACGCCCACGCGGGGCATCCAGTAGTCCACGCTTGCTTGCAGGTTCTCGCCCTGTTCGACCAGAGCCGCGACGCCATCCTCGGCCAGCTTGGCGTGATGCGTTTCGACTTTCAGGATGTCGCGGAACGCCTCGGCCAACGGCTGATAGCTCACCTGCCGCAACTCTTCGAGCTGCGTCACCACGGCGGTGCCCATGAGGAGGTTCATCACCACCGAGTCGGCCCAGCCCGTGAAGGGGTAGTTGAACACGGCGAGCCGCATGTCCTGCTCGATCCGGGTCGCGCCGATGTCGGCGTCGCGGTCGAGCCGCGTGTCCCAGGGATGCTGCTGGACATATCGGTCGGTATCGGCCCCGAACTCGCCCATCAGCGCCAGCACCCGGTCGGCATTGGCCAGCTTTTCGGCCACGATCCGGGCGGCCGCGCCCCGCGCCTTGATGCCCGGCGCAAGGTTGATCGCATCCGCGAACCCGGCGGCACCCGCAAGGTTCGAGTCCACGAAGGTCGCCATCAGTTTCAAAAGCTCGGCCCGGTAACGCGGCGGTACGTTGCCGGGGGAGGTGAGGCGACCACCTGCGGCGAGGTAGTCGGACAGGGTCATTTCCGCGAAATCACTGGTCATAATCCACCACCACCTTGTCGGTTACCGGATAGCTCTGGCAGGACAGGACATAGCCCTTTTCCACCTCGTAATCTTCGAGCGCGTGGTTCGTCACCATCTCGACCTCGCCCTCCAGCACTCGGCAGCGACAGGTCGAACAGACCCCCGCCTTGCAGGCATAGGGCGCGTCGAGGTTG
Source organism: Maritimibacter alexandrii (assembly GCF_005871115.1). Lineage (NCBI taxonomy): Bacteria > Pseudomonadati > Pseudomonadota > Alphaproteobacteria > Rhodobacterales > Roseobacteraceae > Maritimibacter > Maritimibacter alexandrii. Next base: position 375,856 of record NZ_SWKQ01000014.1, on the reverse strand, counting down.
TCGGACCGCGCGGCATCGAGCACTGACAATTCCTTGGACGCGGACACCGTGCGCGTGGACCCGTCCAGCGTGACCACGATCTGCGCCTCGTTGGCGGTCGATCCGGCCTCTTTCGAGACCACCCGCTTTTTCAGCCGACCGGGCTGGGCGGAGGCGAAGAGTTCGAATTTAATCTGGTCCTCGGCGAGCCCTGCGGCTTTCAGCCCGGCGGCGATCCCCAGCATCATCGGTTCCGGCCCGCAGATGAACGCGGTGTCGGTTCCTTCGGCGTCGAGAAAGCCGGAGCGGAAGAGTTGCCCCACCTTTTCCTCGGTCACGAGCCCGGTGAACAGGTCGATCTCCTGCGCGTCGGTTTCGAGGATATGGATCACCGACAGGCGGCCCATGAAGGTGTTTTTCAGGTCTTCGAGTTCCTCGCGGAACATGATCGTCGCCACGCCCTTGTTGGCGTAGACCAGCGTAAAGGTCGAACGCGGTTCGCGCGCCAGCGTCGTGCGCAGGATCGAAAGGACCGGGGTGATGCCCGACCCGCCCGCGAAACCGACATAGTTCTTGCCCGCCGAGGAATCGAGTTCGGTGTAGAACCGGCCCATCGGCGGCATCGCCTCGAGCGTATCGCCCACCTTCAGCTCTTCGTTGGCAAAGGTCGAAAACGCCCCGCCATCGACCCGCTTGATGCCCACTTGCAGGATGCCGTCATCCTTGCCCGCGCAGATCGAATAGGACCGGCGCAGTTCCTCGCCGTCGAAATCGCGGCGGAAGGTCAGGTATTGCCCTTGGATGAAGTCGAACGCCTCGGCGTCGTCGTCCTTGGGTTTCAGCGACACGACGACCGCATCGCGGATCGTCTTTTGAATGCCGGTGACTTCGAGTTCGTGGAAGCGTGCCATCCGCTCCTCCTCAGATGCACTTGAAATAGTCGAAAGGCTCAAGGCAGTCTTTGCACCGCCACTGTGCCTTGCACGGGGTCGAGCCGAACTGGCTCAGTTTCTCGACGTTGGAACTTGCACAATTCGGACATTTGTCGGGGCCACCTGCCGGTTGCGGTGGCGCAATACCGTACTTTTCCAACTTTTCGCGTCCGCGCTGGCTCATCCAGTCGGTCGTCCAGGCCGGGCTGAGCTGCCGCTTCAGCTCGATCCGCTCCAACCCATGCTGGCGCAGCGCCGTCTCGATCTCCATGTTGATGAGCGAGGTGGCGGGGCAGCCGGAATATGTGGGCGTGACGGTCACCACGCAGGTGTCGCCGTTCCAGCCCACATCGCGGATGATGCCCAGATCGGTCAGCGTGATCGCGGGGATTTCCGGGTCGGGAATGGTGTCGAGCCAGTCCCACACCTGTTCTGTAGACGGGTGGGCCATCGGCTCACCACTCCTGCCCCGGATAGGCGCGTTGCAGCCACTGCATCTGGGTCAGGATATGGCCCAGATGCTCGGTATGCATCCGCCCGTCCTTGCCCGATCCACGATGGCCGAAATGCGCCTCCGGCACCTCCAGCGTCGCCTCGGCCAGCACGGCGCGCACTTCGGCGTCCCATGCGTCCTGCAACGACTTCGGATGCGGGATCACGCCGGCCTCGGCCATCGCCTCATCCACCTCGTCGGTGATGAAAAGTTCCTGGGCATAGGGCCACAGCACATTCAGCGCATCCTGCATCCGGCGGTGGCTTTCCTCGGTCCCGTCGCCAAGCCCGATCACGGTCCCTTCCGAGCGTTCGACGTGATAGGCCGCCTCTTTCGCGGCCTTCTCGGCGATCTCGGCGATCTGCCTGTCGGCCGATGTGGTCAGGGCTTCGAGGTTCATCCGGTTGAACACGTCGAACAGGTATTGCCGCATGATCGTCTGGCCGAAATCACCGTTGGGCAGCTCGACGAGCAGCACGTTGCGGAAATCCCAAGCGTCGCGCAGGAAGGCCAGATCGTCTGCGGACCGGCCCTTGCCCTCGACCTCGCCCGCGTATTCCAGCCAGAGGTTCGTCTGGCCCAGCAAATCAAGCGCGGTATTGGCGAGCGCGATGTCCTCTTCCAGCACCGGCGCGTGGCCGCACCACTCGCTCACACGATGGCCGAGGATAAGCGTATTGTCTCCGAGCCGCAGAAGCGCCTCGAACTTCGGGTCAGATTGTTGGGTCATTACATATGCCCCACTTCGTCCGGGATGTCGTAGAAGGTCGGGTGACGGTAGATTTTCGACTCGCTGGGTTCGAAGATCGGACCCTTGTCACCCGGCGCGGTCGCCGTGATGTGGCGGGCTTCCACCACCCAGATCGACACGCCTTCGTTGCGGCGCGTGTAGACGTCGCGCGCATTCTTGACGGCGGTTTCCGCGTCAGGGGCGTGCAAGCTCCCCACGTGACGGTGGCTCAGGCCATGCTGGCCGCGAATGAAGATTTCCCACAGGGGCCATTCTTTGCTCATGTCAGCGTTCCTTATTCCGCGGCCACTTTGGCGGCGCGTTTCTTTTCACCGTAGGCCAGTAGCCCCTCGCGCACCCATGCGCCGTCGTCCCACGCCTTGCGGCGGGCTTCCAGACGGCCGTTGTTCACGGGGCCTGCGCCCTTGAGCACGTCGAAGAACTCGTCCCAGTCCGGCTCGGCGAAGTCGTAGCCGCCCTTTTCCTCGTTCCACGCGAGCGTGTCGTCGGGAATGGTCAGGCCGAGGTATTCGGCCTGCGGCACGGTCTGATCGACGAATTTCTGGCGCAGCTCGTCGTTCGTGTTGATCTTGATCTTCCACGCCATCGACTGCTCGGAATGGACCGAGTTGGCATCAGACGGGCCGAACATCATCAGCGACGGATACCAGAAGCGGTTGAGCGCATCCTGCGCCATGCGTTTCTGCGCGTCCGAGCCTTTCGCCATCTTCATCATGATGTCGTAGCCCTGTCGCTGGTGGAACGACTCCTCCTTGCAGATGCGGATCATCGCGCGGGAGTAGGGGCCATAGCTCGTCCGTTGCAGCGGAACCTGGTTCATGATCGCCGCACCGTCCACCAGCCAGCCGACCGCACCGATGTCGGCCCATGTCAGCGTGGGGTAGTTGAAAATCGACGAGTATTTCATTTTGCCTGACAGCAGTTGCTTGGTCAGGTCATCGCGGCTGACGCCCAGCGTCTCGGCGGCGCAGTAGAGGTAAAGGCCATGCCCCGCCTCGTCCTGCACCTTGGCGAGAAGGATCATCTTGCGCTCCAGCGTGGGGGCGCGGGTGATCCAGTTGCCTTCGGGAAGCTGACCGACGATTTCCGAATGCGCGTGCTGACCGATCTGCCGGATCAGCGTCTTCTTGTAGCCTTCGGGCATCCAGTCGCGGGGTTCGATGCGGATGTCCGCATCGACCTTTTCCTGAAACGCACGTTCCTCCGGCTCCATTTCTTCCAGCGATTTCACGCCTTGGCCGGTGGATTTGACCATTTGAGCATACATGTCGTCGGTCCTCCTGAGTTGCGGGTCAGACCCGCTCGATAATCATTGCGGTCCCTTGGCCCACGCCCACGCACATCGTGCACAGGGCGTAACGCCCGCCCCGCCGCTTGAGTTCATAGGCCGCCGTCAGCACCAGACGTGCGCCGGACATGCCCAGCGGATGCCCGATGGCGATGGCGCCACCGTTGGGGTTCACCCGGTCGTCGTCGTCCGCCACGCCAAGTTCGCGCAGCGTGGCAAGGCCTTGGGACGCGAAGGCTTCGTTCAATTCTATCACATCCATGTCGTCCATGGTGAGCCCGGTTTTCGCGAGCACCTTGCGCGTCGCGGGCACCGGCCCGATCCCCATGACGCGCGGCTCGACACCGGCGGCCTGCATCGACACGACGCGGGCGAGGGGGGTGAGGCCGTGGGCCTTCAGCCCGGCGTCGGAGGCCATCAGGATCGCGGCGGCCCCGTCGTTCACGCCCGAGGCATTGCCTGCGGTCACGCTCAGGTCCGGTCCGTTCACGCCCTTGAGCTTGGCAAGCTGTTCGACCCCGGTGCCGGGGCGCGGGTGCTCGTCGGTGTCCACGACGACCGGGTCGCCCTTGCGCTGCGGCACGCTGACCGGCGTGATCTCGTCCGCGAACTTGCCCGCCTCATGCGCGGCGGCCCAGCGGGCCTGCGACCGGGCGGCGAAGGCATCCTGATCCGCGCGGCTGATCTGGTAATCCTCGGCCACGTTGTCGGCGGTTTCGGGCATTGAATGGGTGCCGTAATCGGCGTTCATCTTCTTGTTCACGAAGCGCCAGCCGATCGTCGTGTCATAGACCGCGTTCTGGCGTGCGAAGGCGCTGGTCGCCTTGGGCATCACGAAGGGCGCGCGGCTCATGCTTTCGACACCGCCCGCGATGGCGAGGTCGTAGTCGCCCGCCTTCAGTCCGCGCGACGCCATCCCGACCGCGTCCATGCCGGAGGCGCAGAGGCGGTTGACGGTCGTGCCCGGAACATCCGTCGGCAGGCCCGCCAGAAGCGCGGCCATGCGCGCCACGTTGCGGTTGTCTTCACCCGCCTGATTCGCGTCGCCATAGATCACGTCATCCAGTTTCGCCCAGTCCACGTTGGGGTTGCGCGCCATGAGGGCGGCAATCGGAATCGCGGCGAGGTCATCGGTGCGGACCGAGGACAGGGCACCGCCGTAGCGGCCGATGGGCGTGCGCTGTGCGTCACAGATGTAAGCGTTCGACATGGATCCTCCCAGATCACGGCATAGTTTTTTCGACCGCACGGTCGACTTAATCAAGCACACGATTCGATGCAAGAAAAAATGTTACCAAAGATATTCACGTTTTCATTTTCTGTAACGTATTGCCGCCCGCCAAGGCCTGCATCGGCGCCCGGCCACGATGACCGCGACGACACGCCGGGCGAAAACGACCAGGTGCCCCTGTTCACGGTCCGATCAAAATCGCATACTCACCAGAAGGGTTTGTGGCGTGAACGCCGCCGAAGAGCGAGCCAAGAGGGGAACCGTGCAGTCACCATTTTACGACAAATTCAAAGCCGAGATGGACCGGCTCGGCGGCTTCCATAACGCGCATGTGCATCTCGACCGGGCCAATACGTTGGACGACGGATTCGTCGACCACGGGCGCGTGCAGGTGCTGGAAAGCTCGCATATTTCGCTTCAGAAGAAGCACAAGCTGATCGCGAGCGTTCACGAAGGCCCGGCCTACGACCCCGAAAACCTCGACGCCCGCGTGCGGGCCACGCTGGACGTGATGGTGGGCGCGGGCACGCGACTGGTGGATACGATGGTGGACGTGACCCCCGACCGGGTCGGCACCTCGGCGCTGGATCAGATCATGGGGATCGCGCGCGACTACGGCAATCGGCTGACCCTGCGCGCCGCCGCCTATACCCCGCTGGGCTTTCGCGATGACGAGCCCGAGCGGTGGCGGGTGTTCGAAGAGGGCGTGAAGTCCGCCGATTTCATCGGCTGCCTGCCCGAAGCGGACGATGTGGACGACTATCCCGACAACATCGGGTTCGAGGAACATTGTGTGCGGATGCTCGATCTGGCGCGCACGACCGGCAAGATGCTCCACGTCCACACCGACCAACTCAACATCCCGCAGGAAAACGGCACCGAACGGTTGATCGAGGTCACTCGGCGCGAAGGCGTGCTCGAGGGCGACGAGCCGCAGGTCTGGGCGGTCCACGCCATTTCCCCCTCGACCTATGACGACGCCCGGTGGGAGGCCTATGTCGAGGCGTTGCTGGAGACCAACATCGGCATCATCTCCTGCCCCTCGGCGGCCATCGGGATGCGCCAGCTTCGCCCGATCATGACCCCGACCTACAATTCCATCGTGCGAGTGCTGGAACTGGCCGCCGCGGGGGTGCCGATCCGCATGGCCTCGGACAACATCGCCGACATGTGCTCGCCCACCACGACGGCGGACCTCACCGACGAGGTGTTCATGCTCTCGGCGGCGCTGCGCTATTACAAGGTGGAGATCCTCGCCAAATTCGCGGCGGGCGTGCCCCTGACTGACGAGGAACGCGCGGCCCTGCGCGAGCATCTGGACCGGAACGATGAGGAAACTGAAAAGCTGGTTCGGCGCTGGGCGGGCTAAACCCGCCGCGCCCGACCTTCCCGTCGATCTGCTGTCGGACGCCTTCGTCGCGGACCCCGCGCCGACATGGGCATGGCTGCGCGACAACGCGCCGCTCGCCCCGGTGAAATCCGGCGGCTACGTGATGACGCGGGCCGCCGACATCAAGGCGGCCTTCACCGATGCCCGGCTGGGCAATGCGCCCTCGCGCTTTTCCATGCTGGCCGAGAAGAACCGCGACCGCTACGTGGCGGCGGACGTGGCCGCGAACATCCCGCCTTTCCTCGACAAGCCCCGGCACGTGGACATGCGCAAACCGCTGTCGGCTGCCTTTTTCGACACGTTCGACGGGGCCGAGGCGTGGATCGGCCCGCTGGCCGAGGCGCATCTGGCCCGACTGGCCGGGCAGGGGCCGCAGGACATCATCACCGGGTTCGGTCGCCCCTTTGCGACGCAGGCCATGGCCCGGTTCGTCGGCCTCGACCATGACCCGGCGGCCGTCGCGCGGGCGACCGGGGCGCTTTTCAAGCTGTTCGCGCCGATCACCGACCGCGCCGGGTTCGACGATGTGAACGCCGGGCTTGAGGCGACCCGACACTATATCGCCGGGGCCGTCTCGGCCCGCCATGCCACCCCCGGCCCGGACCTGATCTCGCACCTCATCGCGCGGGGCGGGCTGACGGACATCGAAATCGGGGACCATGCGCTGCTGGTCCTCGCCGACGGAATCGAGAACATCGAGGCGGCGATCGCGCAGGTTCTGATCCGTCTGGCGTCGGACCCCGATCACCTTGCGGCCCTGCGGGCGGGCGAGGGTGACATCGCCGCCACCGTGACGGAGGTTCTGCGGCTGGAAACCCCGGCCCAGACCATCCCCCGCGTCGTGCGTGAAGCGCATGAGCGCGACGGGGTGCAACTGACCGAAGGCACGCCGATCTTTCTGGCCCTCGGCAGCGCCAATCGAGATCCCGACCTGCACCCCGATCCCGACCGCTTCGACCCCACGCGCGACCATTCGGGCGTGCTGATGTTCGGGCAGGGGCGCCATCGCTGCATCGGCGCGCCACTGGGGCAGATGTTGGTCACCCAAGGCGCGCGGGCGCTGGTCGACCGGCCTTGCACGCTCGTCACCGATCCGGCGCGGATCACCTATCACAAACGTCTGGGCCACCGCTGGCCGGTCGAGGTGCTGGCCCGGATCGACTGACCCGCCCCCGTGGGACAGGACATTTCCGCGTCAAGGTGATAGGCTGAACACTGGCGGACATGGGAGCGAAGGGGCAAAGACAGCGATGGACACCGGATTGCATCCCTATCGCTGGGTGGTCGTGGCCGCCTCGGCCCTGATCCTCGCGCTTGCCATGGGCTCGATCGTCAACGGCATGTCGGCCTACGTCGTGCCCTTGGAGGAAGCGCACGGCTGGGAGCGCGGCGATATCTCCCTCATCAACGTGGCCGGCATCCTCGGCATGGCTCTGGGCGGGATGCTGATGGGCGTGCTCGCCGACCGGATCGGCACGCGACCCGTGGTTCTGATCGGGGTGAGCGTCATGGGTCTGGCTTACCTCGCCTCGTCGCTCGCCGCTGCGCTCTGGCATTACTACGCGCTCATGTTCCTCGCCGGGTTCTTCGGCGCATCGGCCATCTTCGCCCCGGTCATGTCCATCGTCGGAAAATGGTTCCCTGTGGGCGCGGGCCTCGCGCTGGGCATCGCCTCGGCGGGGCAGGCTCTGGGGCAGGGCGGCGTGCCGTTCGCCTCGGCGATCCTCATCAAGTCGGTGGGCGTTTCCGGCGCGCTCGCGCTGACCGGCGGGGCGATGCTGGTGCTGCTGATCCCGCTCGCGCTTCTCCTGCATCCGGTCGCCACCGCCGGGGCATCGGCGCAGGCACCGGACGAAAGTGGCTATCCCCCCATTCGCCTCGTCGTGCCGACCATGTGCCTTGCGATTTTCCTGTGCTGCACCTGTATGTCGGTCCCGCTCATGCACCTCGTTCCCTACATTCAGGGCTGCGGCTTCACGGCGGACGAGGCGGGCGGCGTCATCTTCCTGATGCTCATGGTCGGCATCGTCGGGCGCGTCGCGTTCGGGAAGTTCGCGGATATCATCGGGGCCATCCCCGCCTACATGGCGGCGACCGCTTGGATGGCGCTACTGATCTACGGGTTCATCCTGATCGACGACCTGTCGGCCTTCTACCTCTACGCGCCGATCTACGGCTTCGGATATGCGGGCGTCATGACCGGCGTGCTCACCACGCTCGCGGCCCACACCCCGCCGTCGCGGCGCGGCTATGCGATGGGCATGGTGACGATGTTCGGCTGGTTCGGTCACGCCAATGGCGGCTACATGGGCGGCCTGCTCTACGATCTGACGGCGGACTACGCCATCGCCTATGGCCTCGCCGCGCTGTTCGCGGCCCTGAACCTCGTGGTGGTCGGCTGGCTCTACTGGCGCATCCGGGGGATGGGGGGCGTGGCCCGGCTGGCCTGATCCGCATTGTCCCGGCCAATACAGCGAATTGGTTGACGGATTTTCCCAAGCTTTTCCTCGCGCGGCCCGTTGCGGCACACAGCCCTCGCTTTCCCGAAACCGAAACCTGTGAGTAATCTATTCCCAGTGACCCGGCCACGCGCGCCCGCGAGAGGCGCCACCGGGCCAGCCGATTAGCGAACAGCCAAAGGCGTCAGGGAGGACAACATGGCGATCACACTGAAAATCAACGGCGAGGAGAAGAGTGTCGAGGCGCCGCCCGACATGCCGCTTCTCTGGGCCATCCGGGACGTGCTCGGCATGACCGGAACCAAGTTCGGCTGCGGCGTGGCGTCCTGCGGGGCCTGCACCGTGCATGTCGACGGCGAGCCGACACGCTCCTGTCAGGCGCAGGTGGGCGACCTCGAAGGGGCCGAGATCACGACGATCGAGGGCCTGAACTCCGACGTCGCCGCGGCGGTGCAGTCGGCCTGGGCCGATCTGGACGTCGTGCAATGCGGCTACTGCCAGTCGGGCCAGATCATGTCGGCGGTCGGCCTTCTGACCGAGAACGCCAAGCCGACGGACGAAGACATCGACAGCTACATGTGGGGCAACGTCTGCCGCTGCGCGACCTATACGCGTATCCGGGCCGCGATCCACGAAGCGTCAAAGCGGATGGAGGCCTGATATGAACATCAAGACCACACGCCGCGCCTTTTTGCAGGGCGCAACCGCGGCCTCGGCTGCGATGGTCGTCGGGCTGAACGCAAAGGGCAGCTGGGCCGCCGCGCACGGCGGTGAATTCATGCCAAACCCCTTCGTCAAGATCGCGCCGGACGGCAAGGTCACGGTCGTCCTGAAGCATTTCGAGATGGGGCAGGGCACCTCGACCGGGCTGTCCACGCTGCTCGCTGAAGAGCTCGATGCGAACTGGGACGACGTGGACATCGAATTCGCCCCCGCCGATACGGCGACCTACATGAACACCCTCATGGGGGTTCAGGGCTCGGGCGGCTCCACCGCCATCGCCAACAGCTACATGCAGTATCGTGAAGCCGGGGCCGCCGCGAAATCGCTGCTGGTTCAGGCCGCCGCCGCCGAATGGGGCGTCGATGCGGGCGAGATCGAGGTGAAGGACGGCGTGGTGAGCCACGGCTCGAACAGCGCGTCCTTCGGCGATCTGGTGGGCCTCGTGCCCGAGGGCGCGACCCCGAACCCGCAGCTCAAGGACCCGAGCGCCTTTACCAAGATCGGCGCCGACAAGCTGCCGCGCAAGGACAGCAACGCCAAGACCACCGGCACTGCGACCTTCGCGATGGACGTGATGCCCGAGGGTGTCGTCTTTGCCGTGCTCCAGCGGTCGCCCAAGTTCGGTGGCACGCTCACCTCGTTCGACGCGTCGGCGGCGATGGAAGTCGAGGGCGTCGTGGACGTCAAGCAGATCCCGATGGGCGTGGTGGTCTATGCCACGAACACATGGGCCGCGATGAAGGGGCGCGAGGCGCTGACGACCGAGTGGGATTTCTCGAATGCCGAGACCCGCTCCTCGGACGAGATGGAGGCGGAATATGCCGCCGCGCTCGACCGGGCCGAGGGTCTGGCGGCCAAGGCCGAAGGCGACACCGCCGGGGCGCTCGAAGGTGCGGCCAAGACCATCGAGGCGGAGTTCCACTTCCCGTTCCTCGCCCACGCGCCGATGGAACCCCTGAACAGTGTCGTCCAGATCAAGGACGGTAAGGCCCAGTGCTGGGACGGCTGCCAGTTCCACACGGTGACGCAGGGCGCGGTCGGGGCCGTCTCGGGCGTCGGGCCGGAGAACACTTCGATTGAGACCGTCTATGCGGGCGGGTCGTTCGGGCGTCGGGCCAACTTCACCTCGGATTACGAGGTCGAGGCGACGATGGCCGCGATGGCGCTGGGCGATGGCCGCCCGGTCAAGCTGGTCTGGTCGCGTGAGGACGACGTGCGCGGCGGTTACTATCGCCCGATGACCAAGCACCGGGTGCGCGCGGGCGTGGATGCCGACGGCAACCTCGTCGGCTGGCATTCGATCATGGCCAACAAGTCGATCTTCAAGGGCACGCCGATGGGCGAGGCGGTGATCGTGAACGGCGTCGACCTGTTCTCGGTCGAGGGCGTCGCGGACACGGAATACGCCATCCCGAACATGGACGTGACGCTTCACGACATGGAGACGGCGGTGCCGATGCTCTGGTGGCGCTCGGTCGGACATTCGCACTCCGGCTACGCGATGGAGGTCGCCATGGACATGGCCGCCGAAGCCGCGGGCCGCGATCCGGTGGAGTTCCGGCAAGATCTGCTGGCGAATGCCCCGCGGTCGCTGGGTGTCCTGAACCTCGCCGCCGAAAAGGCGGGCTGGGGCGGCGACATGCCCGAAGGCTGGGGCCGTGGCGTCGCGGTGCACAAGAGCTTCAACACCCATGTGGCGCAGGTGGCCGAAGTGTCAGTCACCGACGGCAAGGTGAAGATCGAGCGCATCGTGGCCGCCGTGGACTGCGGCGTGCCGGTGAACCCGGACGTGATCCGCGCGCAGGTCGAGGGGGCGATCGGCTATGGCCTGTCCCACGTCATGCGCCAGAAGATCACCTTCACGGACGGCGAAGTCGATCAGTCGAACTTCCCCGATTACGAGCCGCTGAGGATTTCGGACATGCCCAAGATCGAGGTGCATATCGTTCAGTCGAGCGAGGCGCCCACGGGCATCGGCGAGCCGGGTCTGCCGCCCGCGGGTCCGGCGGTCGCGAACGCGATCTACGACGCGATGGGCAAGCGGGTGATGCACCTGCCGATGGTAGACGACGGGATCGAATTCTCCTGACGCCGCCTGATCGTTGAATGGCGCCCCCGGTTCCGGCCGGGGGCGTTTTCTATGGGTTTCGCCGTGGGCTGCGCCCACGTCGACCCAGGCGGGAGGGCGCTGCCCTCCCGCACCCTCCCGAGGTTTTTTGAAACGAAGAAGGGGGCGGGGTCAGGCTGTGACGGTCCAGGGCGTGTCGAAGTGATGTTCTTCGAGGTTGGCACCCGCCCCGATCCGGTCGATCACGGCGAAAAGGCCGGGGGCCTCCAGCGGCGTGAGGACGCCGTGCCACGTGCCCCGGTGGAAATTGATCGCCTGTCCGGGGGCGGTGAGAAAGGCTTCCGGCGTACCGGGCGTGCCGTCCATGTCCGGGGCCACGATCACGAGGAACGCGGTCATCGACATCGGCACGAAGCATTGCGACCCGTCCGGGTGACGCTCCACCAGATCGAGCGTGTAGGGGAGCGCGCGCGGCTCGGCCTTGAACAGGCTCACGCCCGCGCGTCCGTCCGAGAAGTCGAGCGTGGCGCGGTCGTGGTAGCGGCCGCACATGCCCTGATTGATGATCTTGTCCGGTTCGCCTGCCGTGTCGAGCACATCGCCATAGGGCGCGAAGGCCTCGCGCGTCAGGGGGCGGGCCGTGATCGTGCCGCTCACCCGAGTTTTTCCTTCAGCCGCAAGAGCGCGATGCGTTCGACCTGTTTGCAGGCTTCGGTGAATTCCGTCTCGGTGTCGTTCTCGACACGGCGCGTGAAGGCGTTCAGGATGCCCTGCTTGTCGTGGTCCCGCACCGCGATGATGAAGGGAAAGCCGTGCTTTTCGACATAGTCGGTATTGAGCCGGGTGAACTCAGCGCGTTCCGCGTCGGTCAGCGCATCCAGTCCGGCGCTCGCCTGTTCCGACGTGCTTTCGGCCGTGAGACGCTTGGCGGCGGCGAGTTTGCCGGCGAGGTCGGGGTGGGCGGTCAGCACGCCCAGCCGTTCCTCGTGGCTGGCCGACCGGAACACGCGGGCGAGCGCGTTGTGCAGACCGATGGCACTGTCATGGGCTGGGCCCAGCTCCATCTCCCACGCGCGTTCCGCGATCCAGCTGGAATGTTCGAAAACACCACCGAACTGCGCGACGAAATCCGCTTTTTCCCATGTATGAGGTTCGATTTGTGCAATGGGCGGATGTGCTTCGGCCCAATGGCGGGCGATGTCGATGCGGCGCGGGGTCCAGACGCCTTCGAAGCTTTGGATATAGTCGATGAATTTTTTTAGACCCATCATGCGGCCCGGTCGGCCAACGATCCGGCAGTGCAGTCCGACCGACATCATCTTGGGCGCGCCCGCCAGCCCCTCGGCATAGAGCGCGTCGAAACTGTCCTTGAGATAGGTGTAGAAGTGTTCGCCCGTGTTGAACCCCTGCGCGGTGGCGAAGCGCATGTCGTTCGCGTCCATCGTGTAGGGGATGACGAGCTGGTCGCGTTCGCCCACGCGCATCCAATAGGGCAGGTCGTCGTCGATCGTGTCCGAGACATAGGCCAGTTGCCCGGTTTCGGCGGCCAGTCGCACGGTGTTCATCGAACAGCGGCCCGTATACCAGCCTTCGGGCGGGGTGCCGACGACTTCGGTGTGCAGGCGTATCGCCTCGTCTATGGCCGCGCGTTCCTCCGCCTCCGGCATGTCCTTGTGCTCGACCCATTTGAGGCCGTGGGAGGCGATTTCCCACTCCGCCCCGACCATCGCCGCGACCTGTTCCGGCGAACGGGCGAGCGCCGTGGCCACGCCGTAGACCGTCGGCTTGATCCCGGCCCCTGTGAACAGCCGGTGGAGCCGCCAGAACCCGGCCCGCGCGCCGTAGTCGTAGTTCGATTCCATGTTCCAGTGGCGCTGGCCGGGCCAGGGCGCGGCCCCGATGATCTCGGACAGGAACGCCTCGGACGCCGCATCGCCGTGCAGGACGTTGTTTTCGCCGCCTTCTTCGTAGTTCACCACGAATTGCACCGCGATCCGGGCCCCGTTCGGCCACATCGGGTCCGGCGTGGTCGGGCCGTAGCCGCGAAGATTGCGTGGATATCTGATCATCGGCTGCCCCTTATCGTCACCGGACGGTCAACGCTGCCCCAAATTTGAGCAAAAACACCTTCGAATGGATATTCCCTTGTGAAGGGATTGGAAACGCCTTTCACTCAAGCCATTGTAAGCACGCGGGTTTGGCCAGAACATCACCCGCAGACGATGGGACAAGACGAAAAAATGAGCGGATACCTTACGACTCACGTGCTGGACACGGCACGGGGCACCCCTGCCGCCGGGATCGAGATCGCGCTCTACCGCGTCTCGGGCAATTCCCACAAGAAGATCGCAAGGGCGGTGACGAATGCGGACGGGCGGACCGACGGCCCGATCCTGCCGGAAGGCAAGTTCAAGACCGGCACCTATGAGCTGATCTTTTTTGCGGGCGACTATTTGCGCCGGACGGGCGTGGCCGAGGGCGAGACCCTGTTCCTCGACCAGATCCCGATCCGGTTCGGGATGGACGAGGAAAGCCACTATCACGTGCCGCTCCTCCTCTCGCCCTACGGATATTCGACGTATCGGGGGAGCTAGGTCGTGAACGGGATCATCATTCTCGACTGGCTCGAATTCGCGGTGCGCTGGCTGCATGTCGTCACGGCGATCGCGTGGATCGGCTCGTCTTTCTACTTCATCGCGCTCGACCTCGGCCTGCGCCCCTCGACCGACCGCCGCTCCGGCGTGAACGGCGAGGCGTGGCAGGTCCACGGGGGCGGGTTCTATTTCATCCAGAAATACCTCGTCAGCCCCGCGCGGATGCCGGACGAGCTCACGTGGTTCAAATGGGAAAGCTATTCGACATGGCTGTCCGGCGCAGCACTCCTGATGCTGGTCTATTGGGCCGGGTCCGAGATGTACCTGATCGACGCGGCCAAGATGGACCTGTCGCCCGTGGTCGCGATCCTGATCTCGGCGGCCTCGCTGACGGTCGGCTGGATCGTCTACGATTTCCTGTGCAAATCCCCGCTGGGCGATCGTCCGACACTGCTCATGCTTCTGCTGTTCGTCCTGCTCATGGTGATGGGCTGGGGCTACAACCAGATCTTCACGGGCCGTGCCGTCATGATCCACCTGGGCGCGTTCACGGCCACGATCATGACCGCCAACGTGTTCTTCATCATCATGCCGAACCAGCGGATCGTGGTGAAAGACCTGATCGCGAAGAAAGCGCCCGACCCGAAATACGGAAAGATCGCCAAGCTCAGGTCGACCCACAACAACTACCTCACGCTTCCGGTCATCTTCCTGATGCTGTCCAACCACTATCCGCTGGCCTTCGCGTCGACCTATAACTGGGTGATCGCGGGCCTCGTGTTCCTGATGGGGGTGACGATCCGGCATTTCTTCAACACGCATCACGCCCACAAGGGCAACCTGTGGTGGACGTGGCTGGTGACGGCGCTTCTGTTTCTGGGGGCGGTCTGGCTTTCGACGCTGGGGACGCAGGCCGACACCTATGACGAGAGCGAGGCGCGGGCGCTGACGCCGCATGAAGAGCGTTACGCCAGCGTCGCGGAATTCGAGGACGTGCTCTTGGTCGTGCAGGGTCGGTGTTCGATGTGTCACGCGCGCGAGCCGGGGTGGGACGGGATCGCGACCGCGCCCAAGGGCGTCGTGTTGGAGACGCCCGCCGACATCGCCGCCGAAGCGCGGCGCATCTACATTCACGCGGGCCTGACCGACGCGATGCCGCCCGCGAACATCACCTATATGGAACCCGAGGAACGCGCGATCATCCGGGCGTGGATCGAGGCGGCGGGATAGAGTTTCGAATGGGCGTGCGCCCATCCGATCCGCTGGAGGGGCGCTGCCCCTCCAGACCTCCCCGAAGTATTTTTGAAACAGAGAAGAAGGACCGTGGCTTTTCACGCCGGGGGTGCCTGTCTATAAGGCCGCGAGACCATTGGAGTTTGCGACATGCGCACAGCGAAGGTGAGCCGGTCCACGGCCGAAACCGAGATCACCGTCGAGATCGACCTCGACGGCACCGGGACCTATGACAACGACACGGGCGTTGGGTTTTTCGACCACATGCTCGACCAGTTGTCGCGCCATTCGCTGATCGACATGACGATCCGGGCCAAGGGCGATTACCACATCGACGACCACCACACGGTCGAGGATACGGGGATCGCGCTGGGTCAGGCCCTGCGCGAGGCATTGGGCGACAAGAAGGGCATTGTACGTTATGGCGCGTGCCACCTGCCGATGGACGACGCGCAGGTGCGCGCCGCTCTGGACCTGTCGGGACGGCCCTATCTGGTGTGGAACGTCGATATTTCGACGCCGAAGATCGGCACCTTCGACACCGAACTTGTGCGCGAATTCTTCACGGCGTTCTCCGGCAACGGCGGCATCACGCTCCACGTCGATCGCCTGCACGGGTTCAACAGCCACCACATCGTCGAGGCCACGTTCAAGGCGGTGGCGCGGGCGCTGCGCGTCGCGGTCGAGACCGACCCGCGCAAGGCCGATGCGGTGCCGTCGACCAAAGGGGCGCTGTGACGTGGTCACGGCGCTGATCGACTACGAAAGCGGCAACCTGCACTCTGCGGAGAAGGCGTTTCAGCGGATGGCGCGCGAGGTGGGGGCGGGGGACGTCATCGTGACCTCGGACCCGCATCTCGTGGCATCGGCGGACCGCATCGTTCTGCCGGGCGACGGGGCCTTTCCGGCCTGCAAACAGGCGCTTTTCGACCATCGCGGCATCTACGAGGCGATGGAGCGCGCGGTGTTCGAGCGCGGCGTGCCCTTCATGGGCATCTGCATCGGGATGCAGATGCTGGCGACCCGCGGGCATGAGTATTCCGAGACGGACGGGTTCGACTGGATCGGCGGCGATGTGGTGCATATCGAGCCGGGACCGGACAAGAAGGTGCCGCACATGGGCTGGAACGATCTGGTGATCGACAACCCGCATCCGGTGCTGGACGGGATCGGGACGGGCGATCACGCCTATTTCGTCCATTCCTACCACTTCCGCGTGGCGGACCCGGCGCACCGGCTGGCCTATTGCGATTACGGCGAAGAGATCACGGCCATCGTCGGCCGCGACAACATGGTTGGCACCCAGTTCCACCCAGAAAAATCGCAGGCCAACGGGCTGAAGATCATCGCCAACTTCCTCGATTGGCGCCCCTGACCTTCTCTGGTCCGAAAATACCTCGGAGGGGGTTTTGGGGGAGGCTGGCCTCCCCCAACGGATCGGCGCGGGCGCAAGCCCGCGGCGAAATCACTGAATGCGGGTCCAGTTCTGGTTGGCGCACAGAAGGCCGCCCGCGACACAGCCCTTGAGCGACAGCGCGTTGCCGTTCACCTGCATCTTGCCGATGTAGATCTTGTCGTTCGACGGGCGCCACACGCTGCCTTCGTAGGCGCCACCACCCTTCGGCTCCATGTTGATGACGATGGGCTTGCCGATGTTGGGCGACTGGTATTCGCCGGACGAGTTGAACGTGCGCGTGATGAAACCGCAGACCTTCTGGCCGCATTGCTTCATCGTCACATGGGCATAGGCGCCGTCGTCGATTTGGGTTTTCCAGATGCCGAAGGCGGCATCCTGGGCCAGTGCGGGCAGACCTATCACGGCGAACGCGGCGGCGAGTGCGAGTTTTTTCATGGAATCCTCCCTGTTTCGGGCATCGTCCATGAAGTCTCACGCCAATACAACATTGACGTGAAGCCAACTCTCGATCGTGCCGGCGGCGCGCCGCTTATTGCACGCGGTTCCAGGTCTCGTTGCGGCAGAGCGGGCCGAGACAGGCCGACACGGTCATGGTGCCGCCGTTGACCTTGAGCTTCAGTGGCGCGGATTGCCCGGTGTCGGGCCTGCGGATGCGCCCGCCTTCGAACTGGCCGCCGCCGACCGGCTCCATGTTGATGACGATGGTCTTGCCGAGCGATCCGCCCTCGATCTCGCCGTCCGGGCCGAAGGTGCGGGTCACGACGCCGCAGATCTTGCCCGAGCAGGGGCCGAAGCGGACGAAGGCATAGTCGCCGTTATAGGTGGCCGTGCGCCATGTGCCGGACAATCCGGTGTCGGCATGGGCGGCACCGCCCGACATGGCGAGGGCCGCGACAGTGGCGAGCGGTTTCAGGAAATGCGTGTTCATGTTGTCCGTCCTCTGTGTCTATGTCTGCCGCCCCAATGTGTGCCGAACGAACGGTTCGGCGCGGATGTTCCGCCTGTCTTGTCGTTGGGGGCTACGCATGTTTAATGCCACCAGATCAATCTGACCCTTCCAGCGACCCGGAGCCGCCATGATCCTCTATCCCGCCATCGACCTCAAAGACGGCCAGTGCGTGCGCCTGTTGCGCGGCGAGATGGAGGCCGCGACGGTGTTCAACGACGACCCGGCGGCGCAGGCCAAGGCGTTCGAGGCGGCGGGGTGCGAGTGGATACATCTGGTCGATCTGAACGGCGCTTTCGCGGGCGCGCCGGTCAACGCGGCGGCGGTCGAAGCGATCCTGTCCGCGATCTCGGTGCCCGCGCAATTGGGCGGCGGCATCCGCGACATGGCGACCATCGAGACATGGATCGACAAGGGGCTGTCGCGGGTGATCCTCGGCACGGTCGCCGTGGAAAACCCCGATCTTGTACGCGACGCGGCGCGCGCGTTTCCCGGCAAGGTGGCCGTGGGCATCGACGCGCGCGGCGGCAAGGTCGCGACGAAAGGCTGGGCCGAAGAGACGGATGTCGAGGTCACGGACCTCGCCAAGTCCTTCGAGGACGCGGGCGTCGCCGCGATCATCTACACCGACATCAACCGGGACGGGGCGATGCAGGGCCCGAACGTCGAAGCCACCGCCGCGCTGGGCAATGCCGTGTCGATCCCGGTGATCGCGTCCGGCGGCGTTTCGTCGCTCGACGATCTGCGCGCGCTCAAGTCCTGCGGTGCGCCGCTGAACGGCGCGATTTCGGGCCGCGCGCTTTACGACGGCGCCATTGATCTGGCCGAGGCGCTCGCGGTTCTGAAGGCCTGACGCTTTTTCGCTGGCACGGCGCGGTCCGACCCGTAATCTGCGGGGAGAGGAGGATGCCATGTCGACGAAAGCCACCCGTGCGCCAAATCGCCCGCCCGTCCTGATCCGCGCCGGGGACGGTGCGCATCGCAACGGGCCGTGGTCCGGCAGCGTGTCTGCCGAGGCGCTCGGCACCGATTCCTTCGTCCTCTTCGCCCGGTTCGACGAGGTCGGGTCCGGCCCCGTGCTGCACGTCCACCCTTACGACGAGATTTTCGTGGTGAAGTCTGGCAGGGCGATCTTCACCGTCGGGGACGAGACGTTCGAGGCGGGCGAGGGCGACGTGGCGATGGCCCCTGCCAATACGCCGCACAAGTTCAAGAACCTCGGGCCGGGGCCGCTTTACACCATGGACATTCATCTGAACGGTGAATGGATTCAGACCGACCTTCATGACCCGGATGCGGGCTGAGGCTACATCGAGCCTGCGGTGACGGGATAGGCGCCCGCCGTGCACATCCGGCTGTCCTCCGAGGCGAGGAACAGGACCATGCGCGCGACCCAGACCGGGTCGATCATCTCGGGCAGACACTGTGCTTCGCGGTGCTTGGCCTCGCCTTCGGGGGTGAGCCAGAGTGTCTTCTGCCGCTCAGTCATGATCCAGCCGGGCACGACCGTGTTCACGCGGATGCGGTCCGGGCCAAGGTCGCGCGCCATCGTGCGCGTGAGCCCTTCGATCCCGGCCTTGGCAGTCGCGTAGGCCGGAAAGTTGCCGACAGTTTCGTGCCAGGAGTTGGAGCCCATGTTCACAATGCTGCCGCCACCCGCCGCCGCCATGCCGGGGGCGACCGCCTGAATGGCGAAGAAGGCGTGGCGCAGGTTGGTTTCCATCCGCTCGTCCCAGTATTCGGGGGTCACATCGCGCCAGTCGTGCCGATCGTCGCGTGCGGCGTTGTTGACCAGCACGCGGGCGGGGCCGTTCGCAGCCTCGAGCGTGGCGATGGCAGCGCGGAGCGCATCGATGTCGGTGAGGTCGGCCTCGGCAAAGGTGACGTTTGCGCCGAGTTCGTGCGCAAGCGCCAGTCCGGCGTCGCGGTCGCGGTCGATGAAGCCCGCTTTGGCCCCTTGGGCGGCGAAGCCCCGCACGATCTCGGCCCCGATCCCGCTGGCCCCGCCCGTGACCACCACGGCGCGCCCGGCGAGCGAGGGATATGTCGCGAAGTTGTCCATCAGCCGTCCTCCCTTTGCGCGGACCCTGACGTGGGGCGCGCGCGGGCGCAAGCCGCCACTGGCAAAGCCGGGGCAAACCGTCTATTCCGACCGCGACGATCCCCGGAGGGCACATGCTCAAGACCCGCATCATACCTTGCCTCGACGTGGCCGATGGCCGCGTGGTCAAGGGCGTCAATTTCGTCGATCTGCGGGACGCGGGCGACCCGGTGGAGGCCGCCAAGGCCTATGACGCCGCTGGGGCGGACGAGTTGTGCTTTCTCGACATTCACGCGACGCATGAGAACCGGGGGACGATGTTCGATCTGGTCCGGCGCACGGCCGAGCAGTGCTTCATGCCGTTGACCGTGGGTGGCGGGGTGCGCACGCATGAGGACGTGCGCGCGCTTTTGCTCGCGGGGGCCGACAAGGTCAGCTTCAACTCCGCCGCCGTGGCCAACCCCGACGTGATCGCCGAGGCCGCTGAACGCTTCGGCTCGCAATGCATCGTCTGCGCCATCGACGCCAAGACGGTCGCGGGCGGCGGGTGGGAGATCTTCACCCACGGCGGGCGCAAACCGACCGGCATCGACGCGGTCGAATTCGCGAAAACGGTTGTCGCGAAGGGGGCCGGGGAAATCCTGCTCACCTCGATGGACCGCGACGGCACGCGCGCGGGCTTCAACCTGCCGCTCACCCGCGCCATTTCGGATGCGGTGGACGTGCCGGTCATCGCCTCGGGCGGCGTGGGCACGCTCGACCATCTCGTCGAGGGCGTGACGGAAGGCGGGGCGAGCGCCGTGCTGGCCGCGTCGATCTTTCACTTCGGTGATTTCACCATCCGCGAGGCCAAGGAGCACATGGCCGCCGCGGGCATCCCCATGAGGATCGAATGAGCGCGCTGGACCGACTTGCCGAAACAATCGAGAAACGCCGGGGCGTGAACCCGCGCGACAGCTGGACCGCCGCATTGCTGGCCCGCGGGCCGGAAAAATGCGCCGAGAAATTCGGGGAAGAGGCGGTCGAGGCGATCATCGAGGCGGTGAAGGGCGACCGGGAAAAGCTGACCTCCGAGGCGGCGGACGTGCTGTATCATCTGCTCGTCATGCTGGCCGCCCGCGATGTGCTGTTCAAGGATGTGCTGGCGGAACTCGACCGCCGCGAAGGCACGTCGGGAATTGCCGAAAAGGCATCGCGGTAGACGGATCGGGCCGGGCTTGCGCCCACCCCGACCCGTGCGAGAGGCCAGCCTCTCGCGCTCTCCGAAGTATTTGAAAAACGAAGAAGGTCAGGACGCGCGGTCGATCCGGCCCCACCAGCGGCGGCGGTCGCGGCTGACGATCGGGACGGCGAGCGCGGTGAGGCGTGGGCCGGGCGCGCCGTCGGCCATGACGACCGCGCGGCGGGCGACGCGGGCGGCGTGTTCCATGGTCGCTGGGCTGGGGGACCAGTCGGACGCGAAAAGACGGACGAGGTCGAGCCCATGCGCGCCCTCCTGCGGCCAGGCGAACATCGGGTCGAGGGCGACGATGTCGAATCTGTCGTCGGGCTGGGCCGCGAGGAACGTGTCGGCATGTGCGGCGAGGTGTTCGATCCGGCGCATGGCGGGGATCAGGGCTGGCGCTGCGTCATATCGGGCTAGACCGCGCGCGACGATAAGGGCGAGGATCGGGTCGGCCTCGAGCGCGACGACGCGGCCCGTGGGGCCGACCGTCTGCGCGGCGACGATCGCGTCCGCGCCCATGCCGCAGGTGCAGTCGAGCACATGGTCGCCGGGACCGATTCCGGACGAGGCGATGAAATGGTCGGTACGGCCCGCATCGCCCACCCGGCGGGCGGCGAGATTGGGGTGAAATCCCAGACGGCGGCTGCCCTGAACGATGGTGATCGCCTCACGCTTGACCACCAGCCCCACCGGGCGCCCGGTTTCACGCGCATGATGGGCGATGGAGCGGCCCGCACGCTCGGCAAAGGGCAGATCAAAGCGGTGCGCGATCGCTTGCGCGTCGGCCACTTCGTCCGGGTCCGGTTTCTTGCGCGTCGTGACGAACAGGTCGCCCGGCGCCAGCCGATCAGCCAAGGAGGCGGGGGTATTCGATGGCGGGGCAGCGGTCCATCACCACGTCGACCCCTGCCGCGCGGGCGGCGGCGGCGGCATCTTCGTTCACCACGCCCAATTGCATCCAGATGGATTTGAGGGCGGGGAGCGCCTCGAGCGCCTCGTCCACCACCGGCCCGACCGCGTCCGAGCGGCGGAAGATGTCGACCATGTCGACGGGCCAGTCGCGGGGAATGTCGGAGAGCGAGGCGACGACGGTTTCGCCAAGCGCCTCCTGCCCGGCCTGGCCGGGGTTCACCGGGATCACGCGGTAGCCCTTGGCGGACAGAAAGCGCGCGACCCGGTTCGACGGGCGGGCTTCGTTGGGCGACCAGCCGACGACGGCGATGGTCTTGGTGTCCGTCAGGATGCCGGAGATGAATTCGTCTGAATAGCTCTGTGTCATGGCGCGACAGTATCCCAAGCGGAGTTGGAGGAAAGCGGTCATTCGATCGCGGTGGCGCGATGGCGCTGCGGGGCCAAAAAAAAGCGCCCGGAAGGGGACCCGGGCGCAGTTTGTGGAACGAGGGACAGTGAAGTGAGATTGCGGGCGTTCCACCACCCGGTCTCGCCATGACACATATGATGCGCCCACCGCAGAAAAAGGGTGAATAAAGAATCTGTGAAAGGAGGGGAGCATTCGGCGGGAATTGGCCGACACTTCGCGGTCAGGCGGTCTGCGCGTCCCGGTAGAGTGCCCATTCATCGACCATTTGCCCATCTGGAAGGCGGCAATAGCCGGTCTGACCGTCCGGCCCGTCCTTGATGACGGTCTCGCCGCCGATACTGCCGCAATGAACCGAAGCGGGGTTCTCCATATCGACGAACGGGGCTTCGTCCGTCTGCGGCGTGCAGGCGGCGAGCGTGACGGGCAGGGCCGCGAGGGCCAGGAAACGCGGGATGGTCATGGGGGCGGTCTGCTCCGATCAGGGCCGGGGCGCAACGCCCTGTGCCCGCGTGACGGCATAGAGCGAGACGGCGGCGGCGTTGGACACGTTGAGCGATCCGAACTCGGCGGCGAAGGGGATTTTCACGAGCGCATCGCAGGTTTCACGGGTTTTCTGGCGCAGCCCCGGCCCCTCGGCCCCCATCACGAGCGCGACGGCGTGCCCTGACAGCGGGGCGAGCGCGTCGGCGATGTCGTCATCGGCTTCTCCGGCAAGGCCCAGAACGGTGTAGCCCATGTCCTTGAGCGTCCCCATCGCGTCGGCGAGGTTCGTGACGCGCAGATAAGGCTGCCGTTCGAGCGCGCCGGATGCGGTCTTGGCAAGGGCGCCGGTTTCGGGTGCCGAATGGTGCTTGGTGCCGATCACGGCGCGGGCGCCGAACACTTCGGCCGAGCGCAGGATCGCGCCCACGTTGTGCGGATCGGTCACGCGGTCGAGCAGGACGACGACGGGCGGCCGGTCGCCGTCACCCATGCAGACCTCCTCCAGCCGGCCCCAGTCGAGCGGTTTGACTTCGAGCGCGGCACCCTGATGGACCGAGCCGGGGTCGAGCGGAACGGGAAACTTGCGCGGGTCCGCCACTTCGGGCTCGATCCCGCCCGTGATAATGACGTCGGCCAGCTTGTCGGCGGCGTTCTTGGTCACGACGAGTCGCAGTTTGTCCCGCCGCGGGTTCACCAGCGCGTCGCGCACCGCGTGCAGACCGAAAAGCCAAACGGTTTCCGCCGCCGCAGCCCGCTTGGACTTCTCTTTTTCGACCACCCATTTCGGTTTCTTCGACACGCGTGCACCCCTGTTTCGACAGGCCCGGACAATGCGCAGCCACCGGGGCCGAGTGCAAGGGATTTTCGGCTTGACGGGTCAGGGGCGCACAGGTAATCAGCCCCCCACGCGCCGGGGGCAACCCCGGTTCGGGCGACGAGCTGCAAGGTGCGGCAGCGGACTGTAACTCCGCCGGGGAGACCCATGCCTGGTTCGATTCCAGGGTCGCCCACCACTCCCCCACATCGAAATGCCGCTACGGTTCCAGTCGTTCGACCGTCGCGACCGCGCCGAAGCCCGCGACCTTTGCGCCGCCGAAGACGAAAAGCGCGCCGCCCAGGGCTGCGGCGGTCGTGCCGTGGCGGGGGGTGCGCAGATCGGGCAGGGGCGACCAGGTGTCGGTTCCGGGGTCGTAGACCCAGCTTTCGGCGAACACGCTCGGGCGCGGGACGAAGACCTCGCCGCCGAACGCGTAGAGCTTGCCGTTCAAGACGGCGGCGGACAGGCCGCCTTGTGCCTCTGGCATCGGCGCACGGGTCTCCCATGCGCCCGTGGCGGGGTCGAATACCTCGTGCATAGCGACATTGCGGATTTGGCCGTCCGTGCCGAACTGTCGCCCGCCGACCACATGGATGCGCCCGTCTATCACGCCGCCTGCGGCGCTGTTGCGGGCCGTGGGGGCATCCGGCCCGCGTGTCCAACGGCCCGTGACCGGGTCGAAGACGTCCATCCGGGCGGTGTCGGCGTGATGTTCGAAACGGTCCGCCCCGTCGCGCCGGGGAACCCGCCCGCCGATGACGTGGATCTTGCCGCCGACCGCCGCGCTCACATGCTCGCCGCGCGGCACGGGCAGGGGCGGCGCGTTCCGCCACGTCCCGTCCGTCAGGTCGAAGGCCAGAACCTCGTCCACAGCAGCCCAGACCGGCGGAACGCCCTGAAACCCGCCGAGCGCGAACAGCGTGTCGCCGACGACCGATACGCCGACATGGTGGCGCGGCGCGGGAAGGGGCGGCAGGTCGCGCCACGTATCCGCCACCGGATCGTAAGCCCGCGCGGCGTCGGTCGGGCGGCCCCGGTCGTCGAAGCCGCCGAGCGTGTAGAACAGGCCGTCATGCGTGTCGCCATAGATTTCCTGCGCCGGCGCGGGCATCGGCGCGACCGGCACCCAATCGGCAAGGGCTGCGCCCGGCCAGGTGGCACAGGCGACGACCAAGGCTTTCCACATTCGCGAACCCTCCCGCTGCGTGCTGCCATGGTCAAAGCATTTGTCCTTCCGGTCAAACCCTGTAACCATTGCGCTGCGAACGATCGGCAGGGAGGCATCATGATAAGCCAGCAACTCAACGACACCATCACGCGAGTCGGGCCGGGAACGCCTGCGGGCGAGGTGCTGCGCCGGTATTGGCAGCCTGCCGCGCTGAGCGACGAGTTGGCGGGCAAGCGGCCCGTGGTGCCCGTCACGCTTCTGGGCGAGGAACTGGTTCTGTTTCGCGATTCCGAGGGCGAGTTGGGCCTGATCGACCGGCACTGTCCGCATCGCGGGTCGGACCTGTGTTACGGGCGGCTCGAGGACAACGGTCTGCGCTGCCCGTTCCACGGCTGGCACTTCGACCGGACCGGGCAATGCGTCGAACAACCCGGCGAGCCGGAAGGCTCGAAGATGCATGAGCAGATCAAGACCACCTCCTATCCCGTTGAGGAACGGAACGGAATCATCTTTGCCTACATGGGGCCGGGCGATCCGCCGCCGTTCCCGAATTTCGACTGTTTCCGTGCGCCCGACAGCCATGTCTTCGCCTTCAAGGGTCTGTGGGAGTGTAACTGGCTTCAGGCGCTGGAGGTGGGCATCGACCCCGCGCACGCCTCGTTCCTGCATCGGTTTCTGGAGGACGAAGACCCGTCCGACGGCTACGGTAAACAGTTCCGCGACAAGGCGGCGAACACCGAGATCCCGATGACGCAGCTTCTGCGCGACTATCCGCGCCCCGAGATCGAGGTCGAGGAGACAGACTACGGTATGCGGGTCATCGCCCTGCGCAATCTGGACGACGGGCGCACGCATGTGCGGGTGACGAACCAGATTTTCCCCGAGGCGATCACGATCCCGATGAGCCGCGAGATGATTATCACCCAGTGGCACGTCCCCGTCGATGACGAGACCTGTTATTGGTACTCGATGTTCACGAGCTTCGGTGACCCGGTGAACAAGGAGCTGATGCGCGAGCAGCGTCTGGCCGAGCATCGGCTGCCCGACTACGCACCGCTCAAGAACAAGCGCAATCAGTATGGCTACAACGCGGACGAGCAGGATCGGCTGACCTATACCGGCATGGGCCTCGACATCAACGTGCACGACCAGTGGGCGGTGGAATCGATGGGGCGCATTCAGGACCGGACCAAGGAACACCTCGGCAAGACCGACAAGGCGATCATCGCGAACCGGCGGCGGCTGCGGGCGGCGATCAAGGCGCTTGAAGAGGGGAACGAAGATGCGCTGCCGATGAAGAACGGCACCGACGTCGCCGCGCTGACCGGGCCGCTCGCGAACGACACGATCTCGAACGACGGGGATTGGGTGCGCGCCTATACCGAAGGCGATGCGGCACGCCGTGCGGCCTGCACGGGTTGGGACGCGAAGGTCGGGTGAACGGGTGAGCGCGGACAGGGACAGGATCGCCTCGGGCGCGCTGGCGCGGCTTGGGCTGCTTACCGACGACCAAACGGCGGCGGGGGCCGAACTTCTGGCGCATGTGCGGTCCGAAGGCCTTGAAACGGTGCGCGTGCTGTTCACCGATCCGCATGGCGTGCTGCGCGGCAAGGTGATCGCGACGCGGGCGCTGGGATCGGTGCTGGCGGATGGGATGAAGGTGCCCTCGACGCTGTTGCTCAAGGACACGTCGGGGCGCACGGCCTTTCCGGTGTGGTCGGGGGATGACGTGCCCATGGCCGGGGCTTCGGATGTGCTCTTGGTGCCGGATGCAGCCACCTTCCGGCGTCTGCCGTGGTCGCCGCATTCCGGCTGGCTCCTGTGCGATGTCCGTAGGGGTGACGGGGCAGAGATGCCGTTCGATCCGCGTGCGATCCTGCGCCGTCAGGTGGCGCGGCTCGCCGAACGCGGGATCGAGATGCGGATCGGGCTGGAGGTCGAGTTTCACGTGTTCGACGTGGTGGACCCGCGTCTGAACCATGCCGACACCACGATGCCGCCCGCGCCGCCACACACGCGCGCGCTGGCCCCCGGCTACCAGTTCCTGACCGAAACCGTCTATGCCCAGCTCGAACCCCTGATGGACCGCCTTCGCCGTGCGGCGGAAGAGATCGGCCTGCCAGTCCGCTCGACCGAGGTCGAGATGGGGCCAAGCCAGTTCGAGTTCACCTTCGACCCCGCCGATCCGGTCACGCAGGCCGATGCCATGGTCATGTTCCGCACCTTGGTGAAAGAGGTCTGCGCCGCAGATGGTAAGCATGCGACCTTCATGTGCCGTCCAAGGGTCGACAACGCCGCCGCTTCGGGCTGGCACGTGCATCAGTCGCTCGTATCCGCTGAGACGGGCGTGAACCTTTTCATGAGCGATACCAAGGGCTTGAACGACCTTGCGGGTCAATGGGTCGCGGGGCTCTTGGCCCATGCGGGCGAAAGCTGTGTGCTGACCACGCCCACCGTCAACGGCTACAAACGCTATACGCAATTCCAGCTCGCCCCAGACCGCATCGCTTGGGGGATGGACAACCGGGGAACCATGCTACGCGCGCTTGTCGCGCCGGGCGATCCGGCCAGCCGGATTGAGAATCGTGTCGCGGACCCGGCGGCCAACCCTTACCTTCTGTTCGCGTCGCAAATCATCAGCGGCCTCGCCGGAATCGAGGGCGACCTGACCCCGCCCGCCCCGGTGGAACGGCCCTATGGCGAAGGGCCGGAGCCGCTGCCCGCCTCGCTGGGCGAAGCGATCGCCGCCTTCGCGGCCTCCGACCTCTATGCCGATGCGCTCGGGTCCGAGACGGTCGCACATCTTCTGACGCTCAAGCGGGCCGAGTGGTCCCGCTATCTCGCCGCCGTGTCGGAGTGGGAGCAGGCCGAATATTTTCGGCTTTTCTGATGGATTTCGACCTTACCGCCTATCTCGCCCGGCTCGAATTGCCGACCCCCGGTTCGGGGCGCGAGGGGCTGTTCCGGCTGCACCGCGCGCATATGACCCATGTGCCGTTCGAGAACACCGAGCCGCTATTGGGCAGGGTGCCGTCACTCGCGCCCGACGATCTGTTCGACAAGATGGTGACGCGTCGGCGCGGTGGCTACTGTTTCGAGCACAACGGGCTCTACGCCGGTGCCCTGCGCGCGCTCGGCTATGAAATCACGCCGCTTCTCGGGCGCGTGCGCAACGGGGCGCCCGAGGGCG
The DNA here is from genome assembly GCF_005871115.1 of Maritimibacter alexandrii. Classification (NCBI taxonomy): domain Bacteria; kingdom Pseudomonadati; phylum Pseudomonadota; class Alphaproteobacteria; order Rhodobacterales; family Roseobacteraceae; genus Maritimibacter; species Maritimibacter alexandrii. The sequence continues at coordinate 348,107 of NZ_SWKQ01000014.1, read as the reverse complement.
GCGCGCGCACGCATCAGGCGCATCTGGTCGACATCGACGGCGAGACCTGGCTGACCGACGTGGGCTTCGGGGGGCATAGCCCGCTCGTCCCGCTCGCGCTTCGCTTCGACGTCGAGCACGACGCGCCGAACGGGCGCTATCGGTTCCGTGCGGACGCCGCGAGCGGCGAGACGGTGATCGAGCGTCTGGCGGGGGCGGACTGGGTTTCGCTCTGGGGCTTCGACGACTACCCGGTGCGCCCGGTGGATATCGAGGCGGCGAACGTGGTGACGGCGTGCTGGGACAAGGCGCCGTTTCCCGCGAACCTCATGGCCTCGTTCCATGGGCCGGGGGGCCGCGTGACCCTGTTCAACCGGGCGTTTTCGCGCGGGCTGCCCCCGGATCTGGACACGCGGATGATCGCGGATGCAAATGACCTTGCTGCGGTCCTGCGCCACGAGTTCACGCTCGACCTGACCGCGGAGGAGGTGGCGGCGATCTGGAAGAAGGTTGAAGGCGCGCCCGTATCACGTTGAAACGAATGCGATTCTCTATTCTGCGGCGGTAAGCTCTTTGGTGTCTTCGGTGCCGAAGCTGCCTTCGCCCATGCGACGACGATAGACTTCCGTCGCATTCGCGTCCGGGTGCTTTTCGCAAAAGGCGATCTGGTCCTTCATCTCGCGCTTCACGTATTCGCTGAACGGGCCGAGATGCGCATAGAGCGCGGCGCAATAGAGTGCGTGCTTGATCGCGCGGGGTTTCTTGCGCAGCACATAGGCCAGCAGCCGCCAGTAATGCCCGCGCAGATCCGGGCGCTTGGTCGTTGCGTTCCAGAAGAAGGTCATCAGATGCTTGGCATCCTTGACGATCATCTTCCGGCTCAGATCGCCCGACGGACCGGACGGGTCGAGAAGGTCGACCATGTTGCGCACGCGCTGGAAAAAGCTCTCAGGCGCCATGATGGTGTCGACGACCGTATAGTATTCACCAAGAATATCTTTGCGCGGGCGCAGGGTCTGGAAGTTCAGGCCCGAGACGCACTGATCCCCGTCGTCGTCCTTTTCGAGCACGCCGAACATCGGGTCGAGCCGCCCCTCAGCTTCGAGCCGGCGTTGAAGCTGCGTGTTGGGCAGGGCGGTCAGAAGCCCGACCATGGCGACGGGAATCGACGCCTCCTCGATCAACTCGATCATGCCTTGGGCCGCATGTTCGCTTTCGTTGTCGAAGCCCACGATGAACCCGGCGATGACGAAAATCCCGTAGCTCTGGATGGTATGGATCGACTTGGCGATGTCGCGTTTGGTGTTCTGCTTTTTCTTCATCGCGACCAGCACGTCGGGGTCCGGGCTTTCGATGCCGACGAAGGTGGTGAAGAAGCCCGCGTCGCGCATCAGCCCCAGAAACTCGTGGTCATCGGCGAGGTTGAGCGAGGCTTCGGTGGAAAACTCGAACGGAAACCCGTGCGCGCGTTGCCATTCGACCAACTTGGGCAAAAACGCCTTCACCGATTTCTTGTTGCCGATCAGGTTGTCGTCCACGAAATCGACGTGGCCCCGGTAGCCCATCTCGTAAAGCCGGTCGAGTTCGCTCAGGATCTGGTCTTCCATCTTGGTGCGCGGCTTGCGCCCGAACAGCTCGATGATGTCGCAGAATTCGCAAAGGAACGGGCAGCCGCGCGACAGCTGGACGTTAATCATCAGGTAGTCGTCGAGGTCGAGCAGGTCGTAGCGCGGGATCGGTGTCGTGGTGACGTCGACGGTGTGAAGCGGCGCGCGGAATTCGCCGGACCGGATGCCGGAGCGCAGCGCGGCGATGACCTCGTCCAGCACGCCCTCCGCCTCGCCGATGACGCGAATATCGACGTCGGAATACATTTCCGGGTGGGAACTGACATCCGGCCCGCCAACCACGGTGACCTTGCCGCGTGCCTTGCACCGGGCGGCCTCGTTCAGCAGGTGGCGCTGTTGCGAGATCATGCCGGAGAACATGACGATATCGGCCCAGTCGATCTGGTCGTCGGTCAATTCCTCGGTGTTGGTGTCCACCAGACGCACGGGCCAGTCGCCCGGCAGCATCGCCGCGACCGTGATAAGGCCCAGAGGCGGGGCCGGGTATTTCGCATTGGTGAGTTCGCAGGTCTCGAGGAAATTCCAGAACGAGACGTTCGAAAACTTCGGGTAAACCAATAGGACCTTCGGCGTTGGGTCAGCCATGACGTGCTCCCATATCCGTTGCGTTTGAAATTGCTGGCCTTTGGTAAAGCGTAACCTGAAACCCGTTTTTTCCGGATTCATTTCTTGGGGCGCGTCGGCAAATTCGCGTGACGGCTGGTTTTATGGGGCAATTCGGGGCTAGCGCGTCGCGGCGTGGGTCGCTTCAGCCAAGGGCCCGTGTCCCGCCGTGGCGGTCGGGGATGGCGCTTGCCCACGTCGGGCTTACCTTAGGGAAAACAGAGGCTTGCGTCGGGTCGGCCTTCTTGACGTCAGGGCAGGGACGACCTTTTGCCGCGTCCCCGTCGCCCGTCAGACCATTTCTTCCGGCACCCCCGGCAATGGTTCGCCCATTTTTTCGGCAGGCTCCACATCATAGGGCAGAATGAAGTGGTTTCGGTCTTCCGGTGCGCGTTTCGCGTTGTCCTGCGCGGCCCGGGTCCATGTCGCGGCGCGGGTCAGGTCGCCCGGCGCGCCATCCGGGAACCAGTGGTCGCAGCAGCGCGAAAACACCTGCTCCGCACGTCCCGGTTCCGCCAGTTCGATGCCCGTTTCGCTGTCCCACCGCATCGAGCGGCCGTTCAAGTTGGCCGACGACACGATCGCAGCGCGGTCGTCGATCACCATCACCTTGGCGTGGATATAGATGATCGGGGCGTCGTAATGCGTGTCGCGCCCGTCGGTTTGCATCCGGCGCGGTTGCGCGGGCGAGCCGAAGAAGACGCGGTCGCCGAAGGCGTCGCGCAGGCGCTCGACGGCGGTGCTTTGCAGTTGCTCGCCGTATTTTGCGTCCATGTCGTCGCTGCTGTCGAACGCCACATCCTCGGGCGCGGCAGGCAACAGAACGACGAGTTGCAGATCAGGTTGAGCGGCGGCGGCCGTCACCAGCGCGTCGGTGATCGGTGTCGAGCGCAGGAATTGCGTTTCGATGAAGATGTATCGCTTGGCCGTGCGGATAAGCCTGAGATGGGCCTCTTCCAATTCGCGCAGAACCTCATGCGGCGCCAGTCGCCGCCCGCCGGGAACGTCGCAGGACAGCGTGCGCAGCACGCCGCCGAACGCGGACGGCTGCACTTCGCCCGCTGTGACCGCGCGAAACTCCCGCAGGTGCCGAAGCCCGGCCTTGGCCACTTCGCCGGTGACGATCAGTTGCACGTCGTGCCACGTCTTTTCCGGCGCGCGGCGGTGATGTTTGTCGTCGTAGCGACGCGGGTTCAGGTCCAGCCCGCCGACGTAGAGCACGCGCCCGTCGGCGACGGCCATCTTCTGATGATGGGTGGCCGGCACAAGCGGGGCAGGCGGCCAGAGACGCGGCCACATCTTGCCGGCCCGGCGGCGGATCATCTGGCGGAACCGGGGGCGGTGGGCGAGCACGGTGTCGCACTCCTCCCGGTCCATCCCGGTCAGGCGGTTGCATTCGTCGCGCAGTTTCCGGCGGGTCACCGGCATGAACAGGACGCGATGCGCCCAGCCGACGCGGGCCGGATGCATGTGCACGTCGATGTCCAGCAGGTCGGGATTGCGCGACGCCTCGGCGGCGGCGACGCAATCGTCGCGGCACCGCCACGACAGCTCGTGCAGATCGGGCCGGGCGACCGGATCGAAATCGGTGATGATGATCGTGAAGCGCACGCCCTCATCCAGCTTGTGCCGCAAGAGGTCCGACCACGTTTCGCCCACCGCCTTGGCCTCGTCGCTGTAAAGATGGGTCGTCGGGTCGAAGATCCGCATCGAAATCCACACGTCGCGCCGCGCGTTCAACACCATGCGCTCGAAAGCCGGATAGGCTTCGGACGCGGTGATCAGGACCTGCGCCGTTTCGGTCTGCATGTCATGCGCTCCTTGGTCCGGGTCACGGGGGCTTTGCGTGTCAGTGTCGAACATACAGTGGAAAGCCCCGCCGCCCTGTGCGGGTTCCCTGTCCGACCGAAGAATCCGGCGCCAATATCGGGCCGCGCGGCAGATGCGCGGGATTGGCCTATTCCTTTGGCCTCGGGATGTCTGTTAAGTCGCCCCGGACCCAAGGGACGGAGGCGTGCATCCTCCGACACACTGGCAGGAGGACCCATGAGGCTCAAGGATTGTCATAACTTTCACGATTTCCGTACTCTGGCCAAGCGCCGCCTGCCGGGACCGATCTTCAACTACATCGACGGCGCGGCGGATGACGAGGTCACGTATCGGCGCAACTCGGACAGTTTCGATCAGGTCGATCTCTTGCCCAAGGTGTTGCGCGGAACCGACGAGATCGACCTGTCGGTCGAGATCATGGGACAGAAGCTCGCCTTGCCGTTCTACTTGTCGCCCACGGCGCTCCAGCGGCTGTTCCATCACCGGGGCGAGCGGGCCGTGGCGGCGGCGGCCGAGAAATACGGGACGATGTTCGGGGTGTCGTCGCTGGGCACCACGTCGCTGGAGGAGCTTCGGCGCAAGCACAAGACGCCGCAGGTCTATCAGTTCTACTTCCACCGTGACCGGGGCCTGAACCGCGCGATGATGCAGCGCGCGAAAGAGGCGGGGGTGGACGTGATGATGCTGACCGTCGATTCCATCACCGGGGGCAACCGCGAGCGTGACAAGCGCACGGGCTTTTCGATCCCGTTTCGGCTGACGCTGGGCGGCATGGCGCAGTTCGCGATGAAGCCCGCCTGGGGCATCAACTACGTCACGCACGAGAAATTCAGCCTGCCGCAGCTCGACGAACACGTCGACATGGGCGGCGGCACCCTGTCGATCGGGCGCTATTTCACCGAGATGTTGGACCCGACGATGAACTGGGACGATCTGGCCGAGATGGTCGAGGAATGGGGCGGCAAGTTCTGCCTCAAGGGGATCATCCACCCCGAGGATGCGGCACGGGCCGCCGAGGTCGGGTGCGACGCGGTGATCCTGTCGAACCACGGCGGGCGGCAACTGGACGGCTCGCGCGCGCCGTTCGATGGGCTGGCCGAGGTGGTGGATGCGGTCGGCGACAAGCTGGACGTCATCATGGACAGCGGGGTTCAGCGCGGCACCCATATCGTCAAGGCTCTGAGCATGGGGGCCAAGGCGGTCGGGATCGGGCGCGGCTACCTGTTCCCGCTCGCGGCGGCCGGGCAGGCCGGGGTCGAACGGATGGTCGGCTTGCTCAGGGACGAGGTGGAGCGCGACATGCGCCTGATGGGGGCGGCCAAGGTGGCGGACCTGAGCCGCGACAACCTGCGCTGGCGCTAGAGGGGCCCCATGCGGGTGCCGGGTGACCGGCGCCCGCCATGGCGTTACCTTAAAACGAAAAAAGCCGCCCGAAGGCGGCTTTTCCGTCATCCTCGAAGGAGGGTCCACTTGGAGCGGGCGAGGCGATTCGAACGCCCGACCCTAACCTTGGCAAGGTTATGCTCTACCCCTGAGCTACGCCCGCATCCTGTGGTGAGCGGTGATGTATAAAACAGTGCTCGGACCTGCAAGGGCAAAATCGCGCGGATTGCGAATTTTTTTGGCCACCGCGCTTTGGGCGAGGTGTCACGCTTCGGCCGCGCCGAGATCGAGCTTGGCGAACATGCCGCGAAAGACCGCCTCGGCGGCCTCGCCCGGCACCAACCTTCGATTGCCCGCGACCGCGAGGCTCGCGTACCCGTGGACGAGCGACCAGACCGTCAGCTCGGTCCGAACCGCGTCGTCCTTCGCGAAGGGGGCGCAAATCCGCACCAGCACGCCATAGGCGGCGTCCGACGCGTCGCGCAGGTCCGGGTCGTCGTGACCGTGGACATTCGGCCCGAACATCAAGCTGAAGACCCCGCTGTAGGCCCAGGCGAACCGCAGGTATCCAAGACAGGCCGCCAGGACCACGTCGCGCGGTGTCCCATCCGCTTCTGCGATGGCGGCCTCCATCGACGCGGTGAAACGTCGGTAGCCTTCGGCCACGACGGCAGTGCGCAGGTGGGCGAGCGACGGGAAGTGGTGGGCCGGGGCGGCGTGGCTGACCCCCGCCATCGCGGCGACCTTGCGAATCGACAGGGCATCCGGCCCCTCGGATTGGATCAGGTCCAGACCCGCCTGGATCAGCGCGGCCCGCAAGTTCCCGTGATGATGGGGTTTTTTCGTCGGCATAGGCGCACCGTATCACCGAACTTGACAGCGTCAAGCAAATCGCGAAACTTGACGTTGTAAAGTTTATTTGAGGTTACCGACATGACCCGCCGCCTGCTGCTTGTTTTCGCGACCGTTCTGACGGTCTCCATCGCCTTCGCCTCCTATCGCTTCGTCGGGCTGGGGCTGCCCGCGGCGTTTCCGGATATGGCCGTCCACATCGACACGGTCCGGCTCGCGTTTCTGGCCCATGTGGTCGCCGCCCCGATCGCGCTCGCGGCGGCGACGTTCCAGCTTATGCCGCGCCTTCGGTCGCGCCGGCCCGCGCTGCACCGTTGGACGGGGCGGGTCTACGGCGTGGCGATCGTGATCGCCGCCATCGGCGCGCTGGTCATGGCACCGGTGTCCAACGGTGGCCCGTTGGCGTCGCTGGGCTTCGGGTCGCTCGCAATCCTGTGGCTGGGCACCACGGCAATCGGCATCTCGCGCGCACGGAAGCGCGACATCGCCGCGCATCGCCGCTGGATGACACGCTCCTTCGCGCTGACCTTCGCGGCGGTGACGCTTCGGCTGGAACTGGTCGTGCTCACCATCGCCGGTCTGACATATGTCGAGGCGATCGAGATCCTCGCCTGGGCGTCGTGGGTGCCGAACCTTCTGGTCGCGGAGTGGCTGCTGCGCCGTCCGCGCCGCCTGCGCGTCAGGCCCGCGACCGCATGACCTTGTCCAGTTGGGACAGGTCCTGCGTCATCGCCCGTCGCATCGCCAGCGCCATCACCGGCATCAGCACCGCCTTGAACCCACTGGGAAACCCGCGATTGGTCAGCCGCATATGCGTGCCCTTCGGGGCATCCGACCATTCATAGATCGTCTGCATGGGGAAGGGGCCTTCCTCGGTCGACATGACGAGCCGTTCGCCGGGCAGATGTTCGCGGATTTCATAGGTATAGGCGATGCGCCGCCCCATGAACTCGGCGACGAAGGCGGCACGTGCACCCGGTTCGGTCGAGGGGTCGGTGCGCCACTCGACGGATTTGATGTTGCGATACCAGCGCGGCGCATTCCCCATGTCCGCGGCGAACCCGGCCACATCGGCCCGCGCCGCCCGGATCACGCGCTCCACACTCACATCCACAGGGCGCACCATCGCCGTTCCTTTCGCTCTTTGCCCAACCGTCTGATGCGTCCCGTCCGGTGTCAACGGGCAGGGTGAAGACGGTAGTGCTTGACTTGATGCGCGCGCTGCGGCCCTTTTGGGATATTGGACCCAAAGTATTAGTATCGGAGACGTTCTATGATCTGCCGTTTCGCGCCCTTGGCGGCGCTCGCGCTTGCCGCCACCCCCGTTACCGCACAGGACGCCGCGCCGCCGCCGCTGTCGCCGCTGTCCGTCGAAGTTCTGAAACTCGACACGGTGCTTCATTCCGACGTCAATGCAGGCTCGATCTGCTGCGCGCCCGAGATGCTGGTGAGCGGTGAGGCCGAGGATTTCGTCTATATCAAGGTCGTCTTCGACGTGGCCTGGTCCGAAGAGGTCGACCGCGTGTCCTACTCCGGGTCACAGGCGCAGGCGCTGAAGCTGCCCGGTGTGGACGACCCCGACGCGTGGCTGCGCCCGTGGGGGCAGATCAAATGGTATCCGGCGGTCGAAATCCGGCCGCCGAACCTCAGCCAGTCGCGCCCGCGCAAATGGCCCGACGAAGACAAGGACGCGGTGTTGAGCGGGCTCTGGACCGTGCCGTCGAACGCGACCGAGGCGGTGCTGCTCATCGGCAAGGACGACGAACCGCAGCTGGAGCTGCCGATCGACCTGTCAGGCCCGGTCGGGGACTTGCCGCCCGCGGCGACACTGTGGGACGTGACCATCGACAGCCTGTCGGTGATGGACGAGGTGGCGACCTCCCGCGAAAGCCGGGGCCGGGTCGTGAACGGCGTGGTGAAACCGACGATGGGGCAGATCGTGGCGGTGTCGGTCACGATCAATCCCAAGCAGAACACGCTCGTCGATCAGGACGAGGGCAACAACGCCGCCTATTTCCAGACCGAAACCTTTCAGCTTGTCGGACCCGAGGGCCTGCCGCTGGTGCCCATGGGGCAGGATCGGCGCGGGACGATTGGTAACGACGTGTCCAACACCGAGAACTGGTCGGGCGAGGGGACGAGCGGCGAGACGGATCGCACGTTCTACTTCCTCGGGTCCGGTGCGCCCGGCACCTATCGCCTGTATTTCGAGACGACCGAGGTGGCGACCGCCGACCTCGGCTAGGGTCGCACGGGTCCGGTCAGGCCTTGTCCTCGACCGGACCGCCCGCCGCTTTCCACGCTGTGAAGCCGCCCTTCAGGTGGGCGCAGGCGAACCCCATGTCCTCAAGCGCCGCAGCGGCGAGGGCCGAGCGCCAGCCGGAGGCGCAGTGCAGCACATAGCGTTTGCCGTCCTGTCCGAAGACGTCGCGGTAATAGGGGCTGTCGGGGTCGACCCAGAACTCCAGCATCCCGCGCGGGGCGTGGACCGAGCCGGGGATGCGCCCCACCTTTTGCAGCTCACGCACATCGCGGATGTCCACGATCACCGTGTCCGGGTCGTCCATGGCCGCGATCAGGTCCGATGCCTCGACCTCATCGATCCGGGCGCGGGCCTCTTCCACCAGTTGCGCGGCGGTTTTCGTGAGTTTCGCCATATCTCCCCCTGTCTTGAGCGCGGTCAAACTGCGCCAGCCTTGGGTGAGTCACAAGGAATATCGAAAGATCAAATGGGACCGACCCACAACGCAGTCGGAGGTGTATTTTGGGCCGGGAGCAAGATGTGGGACGATATATTGCGTTGAATGTCCCATCTACTTTTCACAAAGTGCTCAATTTTGCATCATTGCGCAATTTGTGATATGATTGTTTCGTGCAAGGGATCTTGCGCTTTCAAACATCGGGGGGAACTACAATGAGAAAAACTCTCATTTCTATTGCCGTGGCTGCACTTGTCACGGCACCTTTTGCCGTGGTCGCCGACAGCGCCAACTGGTCTGAGGAAAAGGCGGCGCAAGTCGATCAGAACCGGAACACCAACTCCGGTAACGGCAATGGCGGCGAGCGCCAGAGGAACAACGGATCCTGGACCTCGACCACCAATGGCGAAACCGGTGGCCGGGACAAGGATCCCGGAAATTCCGGGAACCAATGCCAAGGCGGCAAGAACTGCTGATCGTCACCAACCGACGGAGCGCCATGGCGCTCCGCCGACCCTGACAAGGCGTCTTGTAGGTCAGCCCAAAGCGGCGGCGCGCACCCAATTCTGACAGACGCGGGACAGCCAGTCGCCGTCGATGTCCTCTCCAAGCTTGAAACAAGCGATGGCGCGTTGGTCCGAGGGCCACGCCAGCCGCCCTTCGGGTTCGTCGATCAGCCGGGCGCCGGTGTCGGTGTCTTTCGCCTTCGCGCCGCGATGAAAGATCACGCGCACCTGACCGCCCTTGGGCGGCAGGTTCAGCGTTATGAGGTCGCGTCCCGCCATCGCGAAACTGGGCGCGTTCCACTTCTGGCCGAGCGTCGCGTCGGGCAGGGCGGCGTGAATGATGGCGACGAGCCGTTGCGCCAGAGCCTGCATGTTGTCGGTTTCGGCCTTGCCCGCCATCGCCCTCTCCTTCGCCTGCCGCGAGACTACGGGGGATGCGCGGGTGGCGCCAGCCCGCCCGGTCGTGATGGACTTCGCGGCATGGGCATGGCAAGGGTAGGGCATGAATACTTCGGTTCCGAATTGTTGGGTCTCGACCTTTTCGCGAATTACGAACCCGGTCTGATTGACCGGGCTTTCCGCGTAGTCCCACCATTCTGAACACCGCACGAGGTATCCCATGACCCGTTCCACACCCATGTTGCACCTGCTGTGCGGCAAGGCCGCGTCCGGCAAATCCACGCTCGCCGCCCGGTTGGGCAAGGCGCCGAACACCGTGGTCATCGCCGAGGATGCGTGGCTTTTCGCGCTGTTCGGTGACGAGATGACCACTTTGGCCGATTATGTCCGCTGCGCGGCCAAGCTGCGCGCGGCAATGGCGCCGCACGTGGTCGCGCTGCTGAGGTCAGGCACGTCCGTTGTGCTCGACTTCCCCGCGAACACGGTCGAAACGCGCCGGTGGATGCGCGAGGTGATCGACGCGTCGGGCGCGGGGCATCAGATGCATTTGCTCGACGTGCCGGACGACGTCGCCAGGGCGCGGCTTCGGGCGCGCAATGCGGGCGGCGATCACCCTTTCGCGGTGACGGAGGACCAGTTCGACAGGCTCGCCAAGCATTTCGTCCCCCCGTCCGCGGACGAGGGGTTCGAGGTGGTGCGCCATGTGAACGCGTGAGGGCCGGGGCGACGCGCGCCCCAACCCGTCATTCCTCGTATTCGACCAGCAGGTCCTTGGCGTCGATCTGGGCGCCGGGGGTGACGTGGACGGCTTTCACCACGGCTGCCTTTTCGGCGTGGATGCCCGTCTCCATCTTCATGGCTTCGATGGTCAGCAGCAGGTCGCCCTGCTTGACCTTGGCCCCCGCCTGCACGGCGACGCTCGCCACCACGCCCGGCATCGGCGCGCCGAGGTGGCGCGGGTTGGCCGCATCGGCCTTGGGCCGCGCCGCCTGCGTCGCCTTGGCCGACCGGTCGGCCACGCGGATCGTGCGCGGCTGGCCGTTCAGCTCGAAGAACACCTTGGCCTCGCCTTCCTCGTTGGTCTCGCCCACCGCGCTCATGCGGATCACCAGCGTCTTGCCGGGGTCGATCTCGGCCTCGATCTCGTCGCCCGGTTCCATGCCGTAGAAATAGGTCAGGGTCGGCAGGGTGCGGACCGGGCCATAGGTCCGGTGACGGCCCATGTAGTCGAGGAAGACCTTGGGATACATGAGATATCCGTTCAGATCCTCGTCATCCAGCTTGAAGCCCTCAAGCTCCTTCGACACCTCGGCGCGGGTCGCTTCGATGTCGATGGGGTCCAGATGCTTGCCGGGGCGTTCGGTGTCGGGCTTGTCGCCCTTGAGCACCTTCTTGACGATGCCCTTCGGGAAGCCCCCCGGCGGCTGGCCGAGGTTGCCCTTCATCATGTCGATCACACTGTCGGGGAAGCTGACGTCGGTATTGGGGTCTTCGACCTCTTCGCGGGTCAGGCCCTGGCTCACCATCATCAGGGCCATGTCGCCCACGACCTTGGAGGACGGCGTCACCTTCACGATGTCCCCGAACATCTGGTTCACGTCGGCATAGGCCTGCGCCACCTCGTGCCAGCGTTCTTCCAGCCCCATGGACCGCGCCTGCGCCTTGAGGTTGGTGAACTGACCGCCGGGCATTTCGTGCAGGTAGACCTCGGAGGCCGGGGCCTGAAGCCCGCTCTCGAAGGCCGCGTATTGGCCGCGCACCGCTTCCCAGTAGTTCGAGATTTCGCGGATCGCACCGATGTCCAGCCCGGTGTCGCGTTCGGTGAACTGAAGCGCCTCGACCACGGTGCCGAGGGTGGCTTGCGAGGTGTTACCCGAGAGCGCGTCCATCGCGCAATCGACCGCATCGACGCCCGCATCGGACGCAGCGAGGATCGTGCCCGAGGCGATGCCCGCCGTGTCATGGGTGTGGAAGTGGATGGGCAGGTCCACGGCGTCTTTCAGCGCCGGGATCAGCACCTTGGCGGCGGCGGGTTTCAGAAGCCCCGCCATGTCCTTGAGCCCCAGCACATGCGCGCCGGCCTTTTCCAGCTTCTTCGCCATGTCGACATAGTATTTGATGTCGTATTTGGCGCGATCCGGGTCCAGCACGTTGCCGGTGTAGCAGATCGTGCCCTCGATCACCTTGCCGCTTTCGCCCACCGCATCCATCGCAACGCGCATGTTCTCGACCCAGTTGAGCGAGTCGAACACGCGGAACACGTCGACACCGGACTCGGCGGCTTGCTTGACGAAGAACTGAACCACGTTGTCGGGGTAGTTGGTATAGCCCACGCCGTTCGAGGCGCGCAGCAGCATCTGCGTCATGATGTTGGGCATCTTGGCGCGGATGTCGCGCAGGCGCTGCCACGGACATTCCTGCAAGAAGCGATAGGCCACGTCGAAGGTTGCGCCGCCCCAGCATTCGACGCTGAAGAGCGGGGACAGGTTCGCGGCATAGGCGGGCGCGATCTTGATCATGTCGATCGACCGCATCCGGGTGGCCAAGAGCGACTGGTGCGCATCGCGCATCGTCGTGTCGGTGATGAGCAGTTGTTTCTGCTCTTTCATCCACTTGGCAACCGCCTCCGGCCCTTCGGCGTCGAGCAGCGTGCGGCTGCCCGCAGGCGGGGTGTCGTTCGCGAGCGTCGGCAGAACCGGGGGCTTGAGGTCCGAGCGCGGCTCGGGCCGCCCCTCGGTCTCGGGGTGCCCGTTCACGGTGATGTCCGCGATATAGGTCAGAATCTTGGTCGCCCGGTCGCGGCGCTTCTTGAACTGGAACAGCTCCGGCGTCGTGTCGATGAACTTGGTGGTGTATTCGTTGTTCAGAAACACCGGGTGTTTCAGCAGGTTGATGACGAAGTCGATGTTGGTCGACACGCCGCGAATACGAAACTCGCGTAGCGCCCGGTCCATCCGCTTGATTGCTTGCTCCGGCGTCTGGCCGTGGGCCGTGACCTTGACCAGAAGCGAGTCGTAGTAGCGCGTGATGACCGACCCCGCATAGGCCGTGCCGCCGTCCAGACGGATGCCCATCCCGGTCGCGGTGCGATAGGCGGTCAGGCGGCCATAGTCGGGGATGAAGTTGTTCTGCGGGTCTTCCGTGGTGATCCGGGTTTGCAACGCGTGGCCCTGTAGCTGCACGTCATACTGGCTGGCCACCCCTGTCGCTTCGGTCAGCGTCTTGCCTTCCGCGATCAGGATCTGGGCGCGCACGATGTCGATGCCCGTGACTTCCTCGGTCACCGTATGCTCGACCTGCACGCGGGGGTTCACTTCGATGAAGTAGAACTTGCCCGTCTCCATATCCATCAGGAACTCGACGGTACCTGCGCATTCGTAATTCACGTGCTCGCAGATTTTGCGCCCGAGGTTACAGATCTCCTCGCGCTGGGCCGGAGAGAGGTAGGGGGCGGGGGCGCGTTCGACGACCTTCTGGTTGCGGCGCTGGACCGAACAGTCGCGCTCCCACAGGTGATAGATGTTGCCGTGCGTATCACCGAGGATCTGAACCTCGACATGGCGCGCGCGGGTGATCATCTTTTCCAGATAACCCTCGCCGTTGCCGAATGCCGCCTCGGCCTCGCGCCGCCCTTCCTTGATCTTGGTCTCGAGCTCGTCGGGGCCTTCGATGGGGCGCATCCCGCGCCCGCCGCCGCCCCACGACGCCTTGAGCATCAGGGGATAGCCGATCTCTTCGGCCTCCTTGGCGATGGCCTTCATGTCGTCGCCCAGCACCTCGGTCGCGGGGATGACGGGCACGCCCGCTTCGATGGCGACTTTGCGGGCCGAGGCCTTGTCGCCCAGCTTGCGCATGGTTTCGGCCTTGGGACCGATGAACACGATGCCCGCCCTGTCGCAGGCGTCGACGAACTCGGGGTTCTCGGAGAGAAGGCCATAGCCCGGATGGATCGCATCGGCGCCGCTTTCCTTGGCGACGCGGATGATTTCGGGGATCGACAGATACGCCGCGACCGGCCCCAGACCTTCACCGATCTTATAGGCCTCGTCCGCCTTGAAGCGATGCAGGCCCAGCTTGTCCTCTTCGGCATAGACCGCAACGGTGCGCTTGCCCATCTCGTTGCACGCCCGAAGGATACGGATCGCGATCTCACCCCGGTTCGCCACGAGGATTTTCTTGAAGTCGGCCATGCGTTTCTCCCCGACCAATATTTTGAGTTAGCGTGACGCTAGGCGATGCTGCATCGCGGCGCAAGACGATCCGGCGCGGGGCCGGGTGATCGAATTACGGTATCGCCCGGCCCAATCGGGTCGGCAGGTCGGCCAGTCTGGCCGCGCCGATCTGCGCCATGACCGAGGCGAGGTCGGCCTTGAGAATATGCGCGACGTGATCGGCCCCCGCGGCCCCGAACGCGCCCAGCCCCCAGTGCCACGCCTTGCCCAGCATCACGAAATCCGCGCCCATCGCGATGGCGCGGGCGACATCGAGGCCGGAGTTCACGCCGCCGTCGTAGATCAGCGGCATGTCGGGCAGGGCCGCGCGGATCGCGGGCAGCGCGGGTAGGGCGGCGGGCGCGCCGTCGAACTGGCGCCCCGCGTGGTTCGACAGCCAGATCGCATCGACGCCCGCATCGGCCAGCTTCGGCGCGACCTCGGGATCGGTCACACCCTTGACGATGATCGGCCCGTCCCACGTCTCGCGCAGGCCCGCGAGATAATCCCAGTCGGGATTGGTGCGAAGCTGGTATCCGACATGACCCGTGGACGAGGTGCCGGCTTCGGCTTTGGCATAACTCTCCATCAGCCTGAGGCGCGGCATCCCGTGCTTCAGCGTGCCGAGCGCCCAGGCCGGGCAGGTCGCGACATGGCTGAGAAGCCGGGGGGTGATCCGGGGCGGGCTGGTCACGCCGCCGCGCACCTGCCGTTCGCGGCGCGAGGCGGCGGGAACGTCCGCCGTGACGACGAGCGTGTGAAAGCCCGCGGCCTTTACGCGCTTGAGGATGTCCGCGAGGATCGTCTTGTCGCGCGGCGTGTAAAGCTGGAACCAGCCGTTGTCACCGATATGGGGCGCCAGCGCCTCGGGCGGTTGGGCGGCGACGGTGGACAGCGAATAGGGAATGCCGCGCCCGCGGGCCACATCGGCCAGCAGCATCTCGGCCCCCGGCCAGAACAGGCCCGACATGCCGACGGGCGCGATCCCGAAGGGCAGGGGGTAGTCGCGCCCGAGAAAGGTCGTGGACAGGTCCGGGGCCACGTCGCCCGCAAGGATGGCGGGGTGAAACGTCACCGCATCCAGCGCAGCCCGGTTGCGGCGCGGCACCGCTTCGTCCCCCGTGGCGCTGTCGAGGTACTCCCACGCGAAATAGGGGATGCGTCTGCGCGCACGGTCGCGCAGGTCGTTCAATGCCGGGTATCGAGCGTCTAGGTCCATACCCGGCATCATTCACGTAACGTGCGCGGCGGCAAGCCTCACTCGCCCTGCGGAACCATGCGGTTGGCGAGTTTGATTTCTTCGAGCACCAGCGCGAACAGGAACCCGAGGACGGCAAGCCCGGCGGCGATCAGGAAAATCGGATGGATGGCCGAGGATACCGCCTCGCCGATCATCGCCTTCACATCCTCCGGCAGTCCGCGCAGGGTCTGCGGGCCAAGCTCCAGCCCGACCGCCCCGCCCATCGCGGCCCCGGCGCTTCCGATCTTGTCGGCCAGCGTCGTCGCGAAGAGGGCGCCGAAGCCCGCCACAGCGACCGATCCGCCGACCTGCCGGAACATCAGGCCAGACGCGGTGGCGGTGCCCAATTGCTCGCGCGACACCGCGTTCTGGGCGGCGGTCGTCAGGACCGGGAAAATCGCGCCAAGGCCAAGGCCCACGAACACAAGCCGCGCGGCAAAGCCCCAGATCGGCGTGTCGGCGTCCAGCCCGGTCAGGAGCAGGAACCCGAAGGCCAGCGACCCCATGCCCAGCATTGGCAGCACGCGGTATCGCCCGGTTTTGCCCATGAACCGGCCCGACATCATGGAGGACAACAGGATGCCCGCCGTCATCGGTATCAACATGAGGCCCGATTGCGTGGGCGTCAGGCCCTTGGCGATCTGAAGGTAGATCGGAAGGAACGTGATCCCACCGAACATCGCCGCGCCGGTGATCGCGGACATGAAGGACGTCACCCAGAACACGTTGATCCGGAACAGCCCCAGCGGCAGCAGCGGCTCGGCCGAGCGGTTTTCGACCCAGACGAACAGGATACCGGCGGCGACGGCGAGCACCGCGAGGCCCAGAATCTGCGGGCTGTCCCATGCGAAGGTCGAGCCGCCCAGCGAGGTCGCGAGCGTGATGGAGGCCAGCGTGACCGAAAGGGCCGCCGCGCCGCCCCAGTCGATGACGTGTTTGGTGCGCACGCCGGTCGGCTTGAACGCGGTGGCGAAGCCGACGACCGCGGCAAGGCCGATGGGCAGGTTGATGTAGAAGATCCAATGCCACGAGAACTGCTCGACGAACCAGCCGCCGATCAGCGGCCCGATCACCGAGGCGATGGAAAAGGTCGCGGCGAACACGCCTTGGGTCTTGCCCCGGTCCTTGGGCGGGATCACATCGCCGATGACGCTGAGGGCCAGCACGAACAACCCGCCGCCGCCAAGCCCCTGCACGGCGCGCGAGCCGATAAGCCACACCATGCTTTGCGCCGCACCCGCCAGCGCCGAGCCGAGCAGGAACAGCCCGACCGATACGAAAACGATGTTTCGGCGCCCGTAAAGGTCGCCCAGCTTTCCGTAAAGCGGCGCGGCGATGGTCGAGGCGAGGATATAGGCGGTGACCACCCACGACAGATGCTCCAGCCCGCCGAGATCGGCCACGATGGTCGGCAGCGCGGTGGACACGATGGTCTGGTCGAGCGCCGCGAGGAACAGCAAAAGCCCGATGGATATGATGATGAGCCGGATGCGTCCGGCATCATAAGCCATGTGGCGGTCGGCGGGGGCGGGGCTGTCGGATGCAGCGGAATCTGTGCTCGTCATAATCTGAGTCCTGTCGCTTTGGCCCTCCACATAGGGCGCGGGCCTATTATGTGTCAATAGCACATAAATGTGCGAAGCAACTTCTTGACCTGTGCGCCGATGCGCGGCATATGCGGGCTATGCCCAAGACGCCGTTCAAACCCTTCCCCATCGCGCCGCCGCTCGCGGCCTCGTCCCTGTCGGAGCCCGCCAAGCAGGCGCTGATGGAGCTGGACGCGGCGATGTTCCAGTGGCATCGCAAGCTGGCGAAGGGCGAATTGACCGGACGCCTGCTTGCCAAAACCGACCTCGACCTCGAACCCTCGCTGTTTCAGGGGCTGATGGCGGTGATGCGGATCACCCACGGGGTCGGGCGCGACCGCGCGCAGGAGCCGACCGTGGGCCTATTGGCCGAGGAAATGGCCATCGACCCCTCCCGCGCCAGCCGGATCGCGAGCGAACTGATCGCGCGCAGCTTCGTCCAGCGCGCCGCCGCACAGGACGACGGGCGCAAATCCGTGTTGCTCCTGACCGCAAAGGGCAAAGGCGCGTTCGAAACCGTCCGCGATCTGCGCTGGACCCACATGGTCGAGATGTTCTCGGACTGGAGCGAGAGCGACATCGAACGCTTCTCGGACCTGTTCGGCCGATACGTCGCGGGCGTTCTCGGGGTCAAGGTGGAAGAAGTCTGAGCCACCCCTTGCGGTCCCCCCACATCGCGGTGACAATCTTCCCGGGACCGACCGATTTCAGGGATGTATTGCCGTGGCGCATGACGATCGCAAACTTGTAACGCTGCAATACGCCCGCGCCGTCGCGGCCCTTCTGGTCGCTCTCGGGCACACGCTGGCCGAGGCGCGCAAACTGGTGCCCCCCGAAAGCGCCCTGCGCGGCGCGTCCGACCTGTTTCCGTTCCAGATCGGTGTCGACGTGTTCTTCATCATCTCGGGCTTCATCATGGTCTATGTCAGCCAGTCGGAAAAGGCGCGGGCGGGCTATGCGGGCACCTTCCTCGCCAACCGGATCGCGCGGGTCGTGCCGACCTACTGGATCTATACGACGCTCATGCTGATCCCCCTGATCCTCGTCCCCTCGGTCTTCGACTCGGCGGAGCTGGACGCCCGGCAGACGGTGTTCTCATATCTCTTCATTCCGGGGGTCGGGGAGGGCGTCCGGCCCGTGCTGAAACTCGGCTGGACCCTGAATTACGAGATGTTCTTCTACGCGATCTTCGCCGTCGCGCTGTTCCTGACCCGCAAGCGCGCGCATGAGGTGACCTTGGGCGTGCTCGTCCTTTTGGCCGGGCTTTGGATGGCGGGCGCGTTCGGGGCCGCCCCGATGGGCTTCTGGGCCAACCCGATCATCCTCGAATTCGGCGCGGGCATGGTGCTGGCCCATGTGTTCTTCCGGGGTATCCGCCTGCCGCGCGCCGCGACATGGGCGCTGATCCTCGCGGGGCTCGTCGTGGCCTATGTGACCGGACCGATGCAGACCAACGCGAACCGGGTGCTGATCTTGGGCCTCCCTGCGCTTCTGATCGTGGCGAGTTTCGCGCTGGCACCCGCCCCGCGCAACCCGCGTGCGCTGGCGGTGATGGAGCGGGTGGGGGATGCCTCCTATTCGCTCTACCTGTCGCATCCCTTCGTCATCACGGCGGTCTTCATCCTGTGGAGCCGCCTGCCCATGGCTGGCCCCGGCGATTTTCTTGGCTACGTCGTGGTCACGCTTGTGATCGCGGCGGTCTGGTCGGTGATCTCGTTCCACTGGATCGAGAAACCGGCGAGCCGTCTTGTGCGCGGCTGGCTGCGCGGGCGCGACAAGGCACGGGCGGCCACCACCGCGCCCTGAATTTGGCGTTTCCGCCGACAGTCCATATATGAAAGGGACGGTCCCGTTTGGGGGCCGGGAGGGAGGCGCCGATGGACCGGAGCTACGCAGACCATCTGAACGGCATGGACGCAGGCGCGCAGGAGCGGCTAGTGCGCGAGGGCTTCGCGGCCAAGGTGCGCCGCTTCGGCAAACGCATCCCCTTCGTGCGCGACGCGGCGGCGGCCTATTACGCCATGCTCGACCCGAACGTGCCGATCCTGACCCGCGCCGCGCTGGTCGCGCCACTGGCCTATCTGGTGATGCCGGTGGACGCGGTGCCAGACTTCTTGGCGGGTGTGGGGTTCACGGACGATCTCGTGGTGATCCTGGCGGCGCTTAGGTCGTTCGGGAACCGGCTGGACGAAGGGCATTACGCCAAGGCGGATGAGATGTTGGGGTAGGGTGGGTGCCAACCCACCATGCCACCTTATGATAACCCTAAACAAACCAACTCTCCGCGAAGATCGACGGTATGTCCAACTATCGTCGTATCAAGCGCCCGGGTGGCACATTCTTCTTCTCGGTCAACCTTGCTGATCGGCGTTCGACCTTGCTCGTCGATCGGATCGGTGACCTTCGGGCGGCCTACGGGTTCGTGGGGCGGCAGCATCCCTTTCGGACCGAGGCGATTGTGGTCCTGCCCGACCATCTGCACGCCATATGGACGTTGCCTGAGGGCAATAGTGACTTTTCGACCCGTTGGAAGAAAATCAAAGCGCACTTCTCGAAGGCTGTCATTCGAGGGGCGGATCGTGGGGATGATGTTGGAGGCGATGGTGGAGACGATGGTGGGTTGGCACCCACCCTACGGGTTTCGCCGAGTAAATCTCGCAAGGGCGAGGTCGGCATCTGGCAACGGCGGTTCTGGGAGCATACGATCCGGGACGACGCGGACCTCGCCAACCATCTTCGCTACATTCGGGAAAACCCTGTGAAACACGGTTTGGTCTCAGACCCGGTGCATTGGCCCTTTTCGTCCATCCATCGCGACCATCAGACCCTTGTTGATGGCCCGTTGGGTGGGTGCCAACCCACCAATGTCGGGTGCTGTCCCACCGAGACCGGGCGCCATCCCGCCAAGACCCTAAACCTTGCGAAGGTGGCGGGGTTTTTTACGAGCGCGGTGGGTTGGCACCCACCCTACGTCACCGCGAAAACTTCTTATACTTCAACCGCTTCGGCTCAAGCGCATCCGGTCCCAACCGGCGCTTCTTGTCCTCTTCGTAGTCCTCGAAGTTGCCTTCGAACCACTCCACATGCGCCTCGCCCTCGAACGCCAGAATATGCGTGCAGATACGGTCGAGGAAGAAGCGGTCGTGGGAGATGACAACGGCGCAGCCTGCGAAATCGACCAGCGCGTCTTCGAGCGCGCGCAGCGTCTCGACGTCCAGATCGTTGGTCGGTTCGTCGAGGAGGATGACGTTGCCGCCCGATTTCAACAGCTTCGCCATGTGAACCCGGTTGCGCTCACCGCCTGACAGAAGCCCGACCTTCTTCTGCTGGTCGCCGCCCTTGAAGTTGAAGGCGCCGCAATAGGCGCGGGAGTTCATCTGGGCGTCGCCAAGGTCGATCACCTCGGCCCCGCCCGAAATCTCTTCCCACACCGTCTTGTTCGCATCCAGCGCGTCGCGCGACTGGTCGACGTAAGCCAAATCCACAGTGTCGCCGAATTCGATCGACCCTGCGTCGGGCTGTTCCTGCCCGGTGAGCATCTTGAACAGCGTCGATTTACCGGCGCCGTTCGGACCGATCACGCCGACGATGCCGCCGGGGGGGAGCGAGAACGACAGGTCTTCGATCAACAGCTTGTCGCCCATCGCCTTTTTCAGCCCCTCGACCTCGATCACCTTGGAGCCGAGGCGCGGGCCGCGCGGGATGACGATCTGGGCGTTCGTGATCTTTTCACGCTCGGACTGGTCGGCCAGTTCGTTATAGCGGTCGATCCGTGCCTTCTGCTTGGACTGGCGGGCCTTCGCGCCCTGCCGCATCCATTCCAGTTCGCGTTGCAGCGTCTTCTGGCGCGATTTGTCCTCACGCGCTTCTTGCTCCAGCCGCTTGGCTTTCTGCTCGAGCCACGCGGAATAGTTCCCCTCGTAGGGAATGCCGCGGCCCCGGTCGAGTTCCAGAATCCAGCCGGTGATGTCGTCGAGGAAATAGCGGTCGTGGGTCACGATCAGGATCGTGCCCTTGTAGTCGATCAGGTGCTGCTGGAGCCACGCGATGGTTTCCGCGTCGAGGTGGTTGGTCGGTTCGTCGAGGAGCAGCATGTCGGGCGCTTCGAGCAGCAGCTTGCACAGCGCGACGCGGCGGCGTTCCCCGCCCGAGAGCGACGAGACATCGGCATCGTCCGGGGGGCAGCGCAGCGCCTCCATCGACACGTCGACCTGCGCGTCCAGATCCCACAGGTTCTGGGCGTCGATGGTGTCCTGAAGCTCGGCCATCTCCTCGGCAGTTTCGTCCGAGTAGTTCATGGCGAGTTCGTTGTAGCGGTCGAGGATGTCCTTCTTGGCCTTCACGCCCAGCATGACGTTTTCACGCACCGTCAGGCCATCGTCCAGTTCCGGCTCTTGGCTGAGGTAGCCGACCTTGGCGCCATCGGCCGCCCAAGCCTCGCCGGTGAAATCCTTGTCCTGCCCGGCCATGATCCGCATCAGCGTCGACTTACCCGCGCCGTTCACGCCCACGACGCCGATCTTGACGCCCGGCAGGAACGACAGGCGGATGTTCTCGAAACACTTCTTGCCGCCCGGGTAGGTCTTGGAAACGCCGTCCATGTGGTAGACGTATTGATAGCTGGCCATGATGCCCTCGTGGAATTTGGGTTTGGGCCTAGATAATCCCCGCGCGGGGCAGGGGCAACAGCCTGCATCCGAGTTGTCGATGGGCAACATTGCGATAAGTCATGACACGGGGTCAGGTTTTGCTTTGCCGAACGGGCGGGCGGGGCTAAGGATAGGGGCGCACCGGATGGTCCGGTGCGAGAAGGAGACGATCATGTCGAAGTTTTGCCGAGCATATCTCCAGCGGGGTTCGACCCCCTAGCGCGGCGTTCGCATGATCTTTTGCAACCGGAGGCCGCCTGCAAACGCGGCCTTTTTTGTTTCTTATCCAACAGGTTACGTGTGCAGGCGTCCCTCCTGACCCAAGGAGAGACCGATGGTCTACGTCACCAATACCACCCTGCGCCCGGGCCCGCGGCGCGTGATCCGGCTGGGCCGGATCGTCCTTGCCATCCTGCCCGCCCGCCAGCGCCCGCCCGCGCGGCTGACACGGTCCGTGCCGGAGTATCTGCACCGCGACGTGGGGTTGCCTCCGGCCGCCCGGCCCAGCCGGATGCCGCCGGACATGGACCGGAGAACGCTGATGTAATGCGCTGACCGCCCGGCCCGTCGGGGTCGGGCGGTGTCGGGCCGCGTCAGTCCTGAATGCTCTCGATGTAATCCGTCAGGACAGCGATCCGCCCGCGCGCGATGATTTCCGCGCTGATCGGGCCGAGGTCCGATGCGGTCGCGGTGAAGCGGTCGCCCCAGATCGGCATCGGGCCGCTATGGCCGCGCACACCGGTGCGTCCGTCGATCACCATGAAGGTTTCGAGATAGGGAAACACGCCGTCATTTGCGGCGGCGAGGCCCGTCAGCCCCGGAACGCTCAGGTTCAGGACCGATGCGAAGGGGCCGTCGCCCTTGCCGGATTCCCCGTGGCAGATGGCGCAGGCCACCATGTATTCCTCCTGCCCGGCGGTGGTGTCCTGCCCGGTTGCGGCAAGCGGCAGGGTGGCGAACATGGCCGCGACGGCCCAGTGTTTCATGGACATACGATGCTCCTCTCGGTTCAACGTTCGCGCGGAAGTAATTAAAATATAACTTATGAACGGCCCGAAATTCAACTCGGACCTTTGGTCGCAGCGTTACAGCCGGATCGTCGCCGCTCGGACGGTTCGCGTGTCGGGGAAGGGCGCGCGCGCCTCAGCCTCCGCCCATGTCCACATGCACCCGCTGTTGTCCGGGGCGATAGGCTTCGCGCACGCAGATGTCGTTCTGGCGCACCGCGCCCATCCACGCGGCGGAGGAGCAGACGCGGAATCCGGCGATCTGGTTCAGGGCGATGCGGGAGCGGGCGTTGTCGCGGCAGGTGCCGGCAAAGCGCACGGCGTCGGCATGGCCCAGATCGCCGGGGCCGAAGCAGCCTGCGACGACACGACCGTTCTTCAGCATGACGTCGAGCGAGAAATCCTCGCCCCGGCGCCCCGTTTCGGTCCATGTGATCGACACGGCGTCCTCGGCGGGCGGGCCGAGATACAGGTAGTCGCCGCCCGAATAGGCGACCTTTCGCGCGCTTTCGCCCTTGCCGTCGCCCCAGTTTCCGTCGCTCGACATCACCAGCTTCACCTCGGCGATCTCGGACTTGTGGACGCGGCGGTCCTTGCCGCTCGCCGTCGGGCAGGCGCCCGTGAAGCGGTAGGATGGGGTCTGGCCCAGCGTGCTGGCACCGACGCAGGGCGCGATCCAACGCCCATTCTTCAGCCGCACGTCGATGGAGTAGCTGTGCCCCTCCTGCCGTGGCCAGACGAGGAACAGGTCGGTCAGGCTTTCCAGCGTGCCGTCGGGCTTGAAGGTAAGGGCCTGTCGATAGGTGTTGCGCTTGAAGCCGGTGCAGTTCTCGCCCGTCCATTCGCCGACGTGGTAGAAGATGAAATACCGCCCGCCCATCTCGACCGCCGCGCTGTGCCCGAGGTTTTCAAGGAGCGGTTCGCGGCGGTAGTTCCACCGCATCCCCTTGTTGGTGCAGCCGGGGCCGGTTTCCGCGAAGACGGGCGTCGACAGGCTGCGCACCCCGCGCGCCTTCGAGAAGTTGCCGGGGCCGTTCGCCACCAGATAACTCAGCCCATAGGCGAAATGCGCATTGCCGCGGCTGTAGATCAGGTAGTCCAGCCCGTTGTGCGAGATGACGTCGGGTGCCTCGTTGATCGACTCCTCGTAATCGACGCTCGAGAACGGATTGTCGTAGTTCGAGAACGGCGTGAGGATGTTGTAGACCGCGTCGGGGCGGCTCATCGGAAAGGCCGCGATGTTGTTGCCGCGCGTGAACCACGTGTAGAAAAACCAGTCGCCGCCCATGTGGTCATAGACCGAGCTGTCGATGCGGATCGCCCGGTTGCAGCCTTCGGGCGGGCAGGCGCTGCTTTTGAACGACCGGGGCAGTTTGGTGCCCGCGTTGATCGGTTTCGGCACGCCGAAGCTCACGTTGCGGCGGGGGGAGGTGGCGACCCACGTGGTCACTTGCTGATTGCTGGGGGCCTTGGCGATCGGGGGGCAGGTACCGCCCTTGGGATATTGCATCGCCGAAAACGACAGGACGAGCTGGTCGCCATCGACCGAGATATCGGGCGCCCAGATCCGGCAATATCCGTGGTCAGGGTCGATTTTCGTCGGTTGGTAATGGGTCAGTTCGCGGAAATTCGTGAGGTCCGATGACTGCCAGATCTTCAGCGAATTGTTGCGCCCCGGCGCCCAGGTTCCGGTCAGAAGGTAACGGTCGCCGTCGCGGACGACTTCGGGGTCGGCCAGCCCGTCCATGATGTGAACGCGGCCCGGATCGGCCGCTTGGGCCGGACCCGCGAACGCGGTCAGCAAGCCCAAAGTCGCGGCCCGCACCGCCGCCAGGATCGGTTGCTTCGTCATATCTGCACGCCTGTATGTTTTTGCCGAAAAGCATGGCCCCGGTGCAAAATCCGGTCAAGCGTGCGGGGCCGACGCCCGCGTCAATCTTTCGTCAGAGCCGGGGTCAGAGGCGTTTTTCGAAGAACACGTCGGGGTAGGGGTCGTCGTTGAACCGTTCGATCTCGGTCCACCCCAGCCGACGATACATCGCGACCGCCTCGGGCAACTGGCTGTTGGTGTCGAGCCGGAGCACGCCCATTCCCAGATCGCGCGCGCGGGCCTCGATCACCTCCATCAGCCGCGTGGCGAGCTTCAGGCCCCGCGCGGCAGGCGAAACCCAGAGCCGTTTGACCTCGCCCCATGTGCCGTCGTGGCCCTTGAGCCCGCCGCAACCGATGGGAAGCCCGTCCGACATGGCGACGAAGAACGCGCCTTTCGGTGCGATCATGTCGGTCGCTTCGGGGTCGCGCGACAGATGCACCTCGAACCCGCGCTCGAACCGGCGCGACAGTTCCGCGAAATACTCGGACAGGCACCAGACCGACGTCGGGTCGCGGGGGTCGGCCTCGACGAATTCGACCGCGTGCTGGCCGAGGGCCGAGGCGATCAGGTCCATCGCCGCAAGCAGGTCCGCCCGGTTCGGGTGATGATCCAGCAGGCGCTGCGCCCGCGTGTTCGACAGGTCTTCGTAGGCCTCGAATTCCGCGCGACCCTCGTGCGTCAGGCGCGCGACACGGCGTCGGGCATCCTGCGGGGCCGGGTGGGTTTCGACCAGCCCCTCGTCCTCAAGGCTGCGCAACAGGCGGCTCATCAGCCCGGAATCGAGGCCGAGGTAATCGCGGATCGCGCCCACGTCCTCCATGCCGCGCCCGATCGCGTTCAGAACCCGCGCCGCGCCAAGCGGACGTCCCCGGCTGAGAAAGCTCTGATCCATCACCCCGGTTTCGCGGGTGACGGTCCGGTGAAAGCGGCGGATGCGGTCGATGTCGGTGGGCTGCATGGTCTCGGACTCGGGTCAGGAAATATAGCTGACATTGGTCAGACAAATAAGCGACCGTCAAGCCGCCCTTTGCAAACGCCGTTGACACCCGGCCTGCCTCCGGGTCAATCAGGCGCGATGCGTTTTGACTTGCCACAGGGACGGCCCGGGCGCGTGATCGGGCTTTTGGGCGGATCCTTCGATCCGGCCCATGAAGGCCATGCCCATATCACCCGCGAGGCGATCAAACGGCTTGGGCTGGACGAGGTCTGGTGGCTGGTCAGCCCCGGCAACCCGTTGAAAGCCAAGGGGCCCCGCGCGATGGACGCGCGGCTCGAACGGGCGCGTCAGGTCATGCAGCACCCTCGAGTCACGATCACGGACATCGAGGCGAAGCTCGGCACGCGGTATACGGCCGAAACGCTGGGCCGGCTTTTCGATCTTTATCCCAAGGTCCGGTTCGTCTGGCTGATGGGGGCCGACAATCTCGCCCAGTTCCACAGGTGGGAGAACTGGGACTGGATCATGGGCGCGCTCCCGGTCGCCGTGATCGCAAGACCGGGGCAGCGCGTCGCGGCGCGCATGTCGCCCGCCGCCCAGACGTTTCGCGACCACCGCGTGCCCGGCCGCCATGCCCGCCGGATCATCCACATGGACCCGCCGGCCTGGACCCTCGTCAACGTCCCGATGCGCCCGCATTCATCGTCCGAGATTCGCGCCCGCGGGGAATGGTCCGATTGAGCGCGTGACCGGCGAACTCCCGCGAATGTGACCGGCAGAAACCCGCAATTAACCAAGACTCCGCATCTATTGTTTCCGGAATCGCACTTGTCGGGGACCGGAGGTTTGGCTTTACTCGCACCCATGTCAGGGGGTTACACACGGCGCAGTTTTCTAACCGGCGCCATGGCTGCGGTCGGGACCGCGGCCGTGGCCGAAGCGCCGTTGACGTCGATCCGCCCGATGCCGCGTGCCGATGCGGGCGTGGTGGTCCCGCCCGCGCGCCCGACGATCACCGCGCCGGCCGTCGACGACCTCGTCAAACAGGCCAATCTGAACGGAAAGATCGGCTTCGTCGTGTCCGACGCGAAGACCGGCCTGATCCTCGAACAGCGCAATGCCGCCGTCGCCATGCCGCCGGCCAGCGTCGCCAAATCGGTGACCGCGCTCTACGCCTTCGACTCGCTCGGTCTGGACCACGTGTTCGAAACGCGCCTCTTCGCCACCGGTGGGATCAAGGACGGCAAGGTGCAGGGCGACCTGATCCTTGCGGGCGGCGGCGATCCGACGCTGGACACCAACGCGCTCGCTGGTATGGCGCAGAAGCTAAAGGCGCTGGGCGTCACCGGCATCACCGGCGCGTTTCAGGTCTATGCCGGTGCCCTGCCTTACGTGAAATCCATCGACCCGTCGCAGCCGGACCATCTGGGCTACAACCCCGCCGTGTCGGGCCTGAACCTCAACTTCAATCGTGTGCATTTCCAGTGGACCCGGTCCGACAGCGGCTACACCGTCGAAATGGACGCGCGCTCGGACCGCTATCGCCCCCGTGTCACCACCGCCAGGATGAAGGTCGTGGACCGCGGTCTGCCCGTCTACACCTATGCCAGCGGCACCACGGGCATCGACGAATGGACGGTGGCGAAGGGCGCGCTCGGCAATGGCGGGTCCCGCTGGCTTCCGGTGCGCCGCCCCGACCTTTACGCGGGCGAAGTGTTTCAGGCGCTGGCCCGCGTCCACGGCGTGACCCTGCCCACGGCGACGGTGCGCGACGCGGCACCGACCGGCACGGCGATCGTCAGCCATGCCTCGCAGGACTTGTCGACCATCGTGCGCGACATGCTGCTTTACTCGACAAACATCACCGCCGAGGCCGTGGGTCTCGCCGCCACCCGTGCGCGCGGCGTCCCGGTCACCTCGCTGGCCGATTCCGGTGCGGCGATGAGCGACTGGATGCGCACCTCGATGGGGGCGCGCGCGGCGGCCTTCACCGACCATTCCGGCCTGTCCGATACCGGGGTGGTGTCGACGCAGGACATGGTGCGCATGTTGCAGACCGCCAAGCCCGGTGGTGTCCTGCACCAGCACCTGAAAGAGGTCGCGGTGAAGGACGACGAGGGCAAATACAACGAACACGCCGCGCATTCGATCTTCGCCAAGACCGGAACGCTCAACTTCGTCTCGACCCTCGCGGGCTACGTGACCGCCGCCGACGGCAACGTGCTGTGCTTCGCCATCTTCACCAACGACATGGATCGCCGCGCGGCCCTGACCCGCGCCGAACGCGAACGCCCCGATGGCGGGCGCGGCTGGGCCGGTCGCTCGCGCTGGCTTCAGCAGCAGCTCATCAACCGGTGGATGACGGTCTACGGCGTCTGATCTTCTTCGTTTCCGAAAACCTCGGGGGGCGGAGCGGCTTTGCCCTGCAAAGTCGCTCAGGGGGGCTGGCCCCCCTGCCGCGCGGACCCGGCGCAAGCCGGGGCCGTGCAAGACCTGCGCGGGCGGCCCCGCCGCCCGCACCGTTCGGTCGCCTCAGGTGCGGGCCGGGATGTTGATGGCCTTTTCGCTGGCCGGCCGCGACAGGCAGGCCGCGCGCCACCGCACCACGTTTTCGAAGCTGCCCAGCTCCAGAACGTCGTCGGCCTTGTAGGCAGAGGAAAGGCCGCGCACCCAGGGCCAGACCGCAATGTCGGCGATGGTATAGGCCTCGCCCATGATGAAATCGCGGCCCGTGAGGCGCTTGTCGAGCACCCCCAGCAGCCGTTTCGACTCGCCGATGTAGCGGTCGCGCGGGCGCGGGTCTTCGATGTCCTTGCCGCCGAAGGCATGGAAAAAGCCGAATTGCCCGAACATCGGGCCGACGCCGCCCATCTGCCACATGAGCCACTGGATCGTTTCGTATTTCTCCGCCGGGTCGCTGGACAGGAAAAGCCCGGTCTTTTCCGCCAGGTAGATCAGGATCGCCCCGGTTTCGAACAGCCCCAGCGGTTTGCCGCCCGGACCGTCCGGGTCGATGATCGCCGGGATCTTGTTGTTGGGGTTGAGCGACAGAAATTCAGGCGTGAACTGGTCGTCTTCCATGATGTTCACGAGGTGCGGCTCATAGGGCAGGCCGGTTTCCTCGAGCATGGCCGAAACCTTGATCCCATTCGGCGTGGGCAGCGAATAAAGCTGGATCTTCGACGGGTCTTCGGCGGGCCAGCGTTTCGTGATCTCGAAGTCTTGAAGCATGGCGTGTCCTTTCTCGTGCGACCTCAGGTGCGGTCGGGTCGCGTTACGGTTTCACCAAACGCCGCGAAGTGCCACGGGCAATTTCGCACATGCCAGCCGTGGCCTGCGCACATGGGTCAGCGGCGTAGGCGCAGGTGGTCGGCGTGGGTGGTTTCCTCGAAAGCGGGCAGCATGGCCGTGCCACCGTCCTCCAGCGGCCATTCCTGCGCGTCCCACAGGATGCGTGCGACCGACGGCGTTCCGTTCACGGGCGAGGGGGCGTGACCCAGTATCGTTCCGGTCCGGCCTGCATCGACCACGATGCGATAGGTGGCGCCGTCATGCGCCACCGTGTCGATCCCCGCGTATTTGAAGACCTCGATGGGCGTGCCGGGGCAAAAGACCTTGCCCTCGAACTGAACCTGCTCCGCCGCATCGCAGTCGCGCGCCGCCTCAAAGGGGGCGACCGCCGGGGCCGGGTCGTCCTCGGGCCACAGAAGGATCGCCCCCGCGCCGATGACCGAGACGGCGAGCACCGCGAGGGGCAGCGCCACGCCCGACAGGGGCGAAGTTTCCCGGGCCGGGTCGGGTGCGCCCATCCCCGGCCTAAAGCGTCATGTGCCGCGCCCGCGCCCCGCGTTCGATGGCGGCGGCGTGGAGCCGGTCGATGTTCAGCTCATAGCGGATTTCTTCGAGCAGCCGCAGCTCCCCCTCGCGCATGACCGCATCGGCCGCCGCGACGTCGCAGGCCATGGCATAGGCGGTTTCCCAAAGGTGGGCGGGCAGGTTCTCACGCACTAATCCGAACAGGGCATCCAGACCGTCCTCTTCGCTCATCAGATCGAACACGGTCTGGCTGACTTGCTTGATCCGGTCGGCGTCGTAACTCGCGAAGACCGGAAGGTGGTCGACGATTTCCTCGATCCGCAGCAATTCCGAGGTGCGGATTTGACCGTCGGACAGCGACACCGTCATCATCACGGCGATCAGGCAGTCTTCGGGCGTCAGGGCATGGGGCAGGTCGGGCACGGGGGGCCTCCTTTGTCTTTATTGTTGCGTTGCAGAATATTGACCCGGATCATCCCGTTCAATAGGTAGACGCTTTCACGGGCGCATGGGTGCGCCCGCCCGACAGAGACCGGAACCCGAACCATGTCTGACTTGCGTGACGTCGCGATGAACTCCAAAGCCTGGCCCTTCGAAGAGGCGCGCCGGCTCGCGAAACGCTATGAAAAACAGCCGCCCGAAAAGGGATACGTGCTGTTCGAGACGGGGTACGGGCCAAGCGGTCTGCCGCATATCGGCACCTTCGGTGAGGTGGCGCGCACCACCATGATCCGCCATGCGTTCGAGGTCATCAGCGACATCCCGACGCGGCTTTTCTGCTTCTCCGACGACATGGACGGGATGCGCAAGGTGCCCGAGAACGTCCCGAACCAGGAGATGCTGCGCGAACATCTGCAACAGCCGCTGACCGTCGTGCCGGACCCGTTCGAGGAGTTCGAAAGCTTCGGTCACCACAACAACGCGATGTTGCGCCGGTTCCTCGACACCTTCGGGTTCGAGTACGAGTTCTATTCCGCGACCGAGTTCTACAAGTCCGGCGCCTTCGACGAGACGCTTCTGGCGGCGGCGAAGAATTACGACAAGCTCATGGAAATCATGCTGAAATCGCTCCGTGAGGAACGTCAGCAGACCTATTCCATCTTCCTGCCGATCCACCCGGAAACGGGGCGGGTGCTTTATGTGCCGCTGAAGGAGGTGAACGCCGAGGACGGCACGATCACCTTCGACGACGAGGATGGCCGCGAATGGACGCTGCCGGTCACGGGCGGCAACGTGAAGCTTCAGTGGAAGCCCGATTTCGGGGCGCGCTGGGCCGCGCTGGGCGTCGATTTCGAGATGTATGGCAAGGACCACTCGTCCAACACGCCGATCTATGACGGCATCTGCCGTGCGCTGGGTGGCCGGGCGCCGGAGCATTTCACCTATGAGCTGTTCCTCGACGACAAGGGCGAGAAGATCTCCAAGTCCAAGGGCAACGGGCTGTCGATCGACGAATGGCTGACCTATGCCTCGACCGAGAGCCTGTCGTATTTCATGTACCAGAAGCCCAAGACCGCGAAGCGCATGTTCTTCGACGTGATCCCGCGCGCGATGGACGAATATCACCAGCAGTTGCAGGCCTATCCGACCCAGACGCCCGAGCAGCAGCTTGCGAACCCGGTCTACCACATCCATTCCGGCAACGTGCCGGAGAGCAAGATGGTGGTGAACTATTCGATGCTCCTGAACCTCGCGTCCGTAGCCTCGGCGCATGACAAGTCGGTGCTCTGGGGCTTCATCCGGAACTACGCACCCGACGCGACGCCGGAGTCGCACCCGGACCTCGACGCCGCTGCGGGCTACGCGATCAAGTATTACGAGGATTTCGTGGCTCCCACCAAATCCTACCGCCTGCCGACCGATCTTGAGCGCGAGGCGCTCACCGACCTGCGCGACCGTCTGGCGGCGTGGGAGGGCGGTAACGATGCGGAAGGGCTTCAGGGCGAAGTCTTCGCCTGTGGCCGCGAACGCTTCGACCCGATGCGCGACTGGTTCAAGGCGCTGTATCAGGTGCTGCTGGGAGCCGATCAGGGTCCGCGCTTCGGCTCGTTCATCGCGCTCTACGGGGTCGATGAAACCGTTGCGCTGATTGACAAGGCACTGGCGGGCGATCTCGTCGGTTGATCTTTCGTCCCGGGCCGAGCTCGGGACGACCTTTTCTGGGGCGCCGCCCCGTCGCCATTGCCGCGCGGACCAATGGCGCGACAGGGGCGACCCCCGATGGGTTTTCGTGCCTAATAAGACGTCAAGCCAGAGGGCGTTCGCGCGGTCACACGATCCACAAACGTATGACCCATGCGACTGCGCCGATGGCCGCCACGCTCATCCCGTAGATCGCGACGAACCACAGAAGCTGTTTGCCTTTCCGGTGTTTCGTATCAGGCGCGTCCCGCATCAGTGATACCCGGTGTCCACGTCGATTTTCCCCCGGAACACGTAGTAGGCATAGGCCGTGTAGCCCAGAATGACCGGGATCAGCACGCCCGCGCCGACCAGCATGAAGATCTGGCTCGCGCGCGGGGCGGCGGCCTCGTAGATCGTGATCTCGGTCGGGATGATGTAGGGATACATCGTCAGGCCAAGGCCGATGAAACTGACCACGAACAGGCCGAGCGCCGACAGGAACGGCCAGTGGTCGTGGCGGTGGACATGCAGCGCGCGGAACAGGAACCACGCCAGCGCCAGCACGACGGCGGCGACCGCGACGGCCCAGAGCACATGCCAGCCTTCGAACCAGCGGGCGAAATAGCCGTCCTGCAACATCGGCGACCAGATCGACACCGAGCCGATGAAGATCACCGTCGCGATGCCGAGGTGCCATGCGCGTGTCCGCATCCGCTCCTGCAACGGGCCGGAGGTCTTCATCACCAGCCACGTGGCCCCCAGCAGCATGTAACCGACGACCACGGCGATGCCGACGAAGATCGAGAAGGGCGAGAGCCAGTCCCACCAGCCGCCCGCATAGGCGCGCTGCGCCTCGTTCACCTCGACGCCTTGCAGGAGCGCGCCGAGCGCGACCCCCTGCGCGAACGCGGCGAGGGTCGATCCGGCGATGAAGGCGTAATCCCACAGCCATCGGCCGGTCTTGGCCTTCCAACGAAACTCGAACGCGACGCCCCGGAACACGAGGGCCAGAAGCATGGCGATGAGCGGCGCGTAAAGCGCGGGCAGGGCGATGGAATAGGCCAGCGGAAAGGCCGCGAACAGCCCGCCGCCGCCCAGCACCAGCCAGGTTTCGTTGCCATCCCACACCGGCGCGACCGAGTTCATCATCACGTCCCGGTCGTCGCGTTCCCGCTCCGCCGCGAACAGGATGCCGATGCCCAGATCGAACCCGTCGAGCACCACGTAGACCAGTACGGCGAAGGCGATGATGAAGGCCCAGATCGTCGTCAGGTCGAAGGAAATGTCGGATACGATGGGCATGTCACTCTCCTGCCTTCGGGTCTTCGGGCGCGGGCGTGATGCCCGCCGCACGGGTGGGGCCGTCAACGGTCGTCTTGTAAGACGGCTCGTGATCGGCAGGCGGGCGCGACATCAGCCGCAGGATATAGAAGGTGCCGGCGCCGAAAACGGTGAAATAGATCACGATGAAGGCGACGAGCGAGGCACCGACGGCGGGCGCATCGAGTGGCGCGGCGCTGTCGACCGTGCGCAAGAGACCATAGACGGTATAGGGTTGGCGCCCGACCTCGGTCGTGATCCAACCCGCCAGCACGGCGATCAGCCCGGACGGGGCCATGAGCACGGCGGCCCGGTGCAGCCATGGCATCGTGAACAGCCCGCCACGCCAGCGCGCCCAGAGCGACCACAGCCCGATCCCCAGCATCGCGAAGCCGAGCGCGACCATGATGCGGAACGACCAGAAAACGATCCCCACCGGGGGTTGTTCGTCGTCGGGAATGGTGTCCAGCCCGTCGAGCGGCGCGTTCAGGTCGTGCTTGAGGATCAGCGACGACAGTTTGGGAATGCCGATGGCATAGTCCAGCCGCTGTTCTTCGTCGTTCGGGATGCCGAAGAGGTAGAGCGGTGCGCCCTCGGGATGGCTTTCATAGTGCCCCTCCATCGCCATGACCTTGGCGGGCTGATGCTCCAGCGTGTTCAGCCCGTGCATGTCGCCGAGGAAAATCTGGATCGGCGCGACGATGGCCGCCATCCACATCGCCATGGAAAACATCTGCTTGGTCGCCGCGCTCGTCTTTTCGCCCCTGCGGCGGCGGCGCAGAAGGTGCCACGCGCCGACCCCGCCGACGATGAAGGCGGTGGTCAGATAGGCCGCCGTCACCGTATGGGCGAGGCGATAGGGGAAGGACGGGTTGAAGATGATCTGCCAGAAATCCTCCGGCACGAATTGTTGCGTCTCGGGGTCGATGGAGAAGCCCGCGGGCGTGTGCATCCACGAGTTCACCGACAGAATCCAGAACGCCGACAGGAACGTGCCGAACGCGACCATCGCGGTCGCCGCCATGTGCAGCCCCGGTCCCACGCGGTCGCGCCCGAACAGCATGATGCCGAGGAAACCCGCTTCGAGGAAAAAGGCCGACAGCACCTCATAGGCCATCGGCGCGCCGATGACGGGGCCGGCCTTGTCGGAAAACACGCTCCAGTTGGTTCCGAACTGGTAGGACATGACGATGCCGGAGACGACGCCCATGGCGAAGGCCAGCGCGAAGATTTTCACCCAGTAGCGAAACAGGTCGAGGTATTTCCGGTTCTTCGTCCAAAGCCACGCCGCATTCAGAACCGCGAGGAACGAGGCAAGGCCGATGGTGAAGGCCGGAAACAGGAAGTGGAACGACACCGTGAAGGCGAACTGGATGCGGGCCAGCAGGACGGCGTCGAATGAACCAAGCATGAGATGCTCCCCTGATCGCGGCGCACGCGGATGGGCGCCAGTAAACCTTTATCTGCTGCAAAAGTTAGTGCGGCACAAAAAATCTTCGACGGGACAATTCGTCGCCACCCATCACGTCCTTGTAATCACAACGGAAACCGGCGGCTTCGGTTCCCGGACCCTTTGCGCGCTTGCAAAAAAGGCGGTCGGCGATGAAACCATTGACGCGCCGTCAACGTATGTTGGGTATCAGGGAGTACATCAGATGAAACAGATTCTACTCGTCCTCGCGATGACTCTGGCCACGATCCTTCCCCACGCCACCACGGCCGAGGAGACGGATGAAGGCGCCATTCAGGGTGTGATCGCGAGCCAACTCGATGCCTTTCGCGCCGAAGATGTCGATACCGCGTGGTCCTACGCCTCGCCCATGATCCAACGGATGTTCCGCACCCCCAAACTGTTCGGACATATGGTCGAAACCGGCTACCCGATGGTCTGGAAGCAGACCTCGACCGAATTTCTGGAGCTGCGCGATATCAACGGGTCGATGTGGCAGAAGGTGCTCGTGCGTGACGGTTCCGGCACTTATCACGTGCTCGACTACAAGATGTTCGCCACCGACAAGGGCTGGCTGATCGACGGCGTGCAGCTCATCCGCGAAGCGGGCGTCGGCGTCTGAAAGGTTAAAAAAGTGTTAACAAAAGGTTAACACGAGACCGCCGAACCCCCATTTTCGTCTGAGGAGGCGATTATGGGTGAACTGGAACTGGCCGCAATTCTATGTAGCCTGATCCTTGGCGGCGAAGCCGAGGTCCGTCATCCTTACAGCGCGGCCTACGACCTGCACTACGTCGTGGTGGACTGCGAGACCGAAATGACGGTGTATGAAGTCGGACTGGACAAACGATCCTCCACCGACAGCCTGCATCAGGCCTTGTTCGCGGCGCACCTGACCGGAAAGGCGCCCGGCGTCGTGATGATCGACACCAACGGGCGCGAAGACCAGTACGAATATCAGGTTCGCATGGTGGCCGAAGCCGCCGGGGTCGCGTATCTGGTCTACGACAAGGATTTTCTCCTGCGCTGGCGGATGACCGACTACCTCAGAAACTACCCGGACCCGCGGGCGAGCGGGGAAGATGTGAGCCTAATGCTCCTTGACTGACACCGGTTACGAACCGCTCGACACCCCCAAACCCGTCGCGGATGAAGCGTGGATCGTCGACGGCCCCGCGGTCCGCTTCTACGGCATGCCGTTCTCGACCCGCGCGACCATCCTGCGGCTGGCCAATGGCGATCTGTGGGTGCATTCCCCGACCCGCCTCTCCGAGGATCTCGCCGCTCAGGTCGCGGCGCTGGGACCGGTCCGGCACCTCGTCGCGCCGAACTGGATTCACTATGCCTATGTCGGCGACTGGAAGGCCCGGTTCCCCAAGGCCCGAACATGGGCGGCACCAGGCGTCGCGGACCGCGCGCGCAAGCATGGCGCCTTCGCCGATTACGATAACCTCCTGACCCGGACGCCGCCCCCGGACTGGGCCGGCGAGATCGACCAGATGATCGTGCGCGGCAGCAGCGTGCACCGTGAAGCGGTCTTCTTCCACCGCGCCTCGCGCACACTGATCCTCACCGACCTCATCGAAAACTTCGAGCCTGCGAAACTCCCGTGGTGGTTCCGCCTGATCGTCCCGCTCGTGGGCGTGGCCGACCCGGACGGCAAGATGCCCCGCGACATGCGCGCGACCTTCCGGGGCCACCACGACCAGCTTCGCACGGACGTCGAAACCATGATCGGCTGGGGCCCCGAGCGGGTCATCTTGGCCCACGGTCGATGGTATGACCGCGACGGCACCTCGGAACTGAAACGCGCCTTCCGGTTCGTCCTGCCCTGACGCCGCCCCTTCTCTGTTTCAGAAAACCTCAGGGGGGGAGGGCGTCTTTGCCCGCAAAGGCGCCCTCTCGGGGGGACCGGTCCCCCCGCCGCGCCGACCTGCCAGCGGCAGGGCGGTGCAAAACCTGTGCGTGGGGCTTGCCCCACGCGCCGCTCGGCACCGTCCGGTCCGGGGCAGCGCACGGTGCCCTCAGCGGCATTTAACGCCTGACCGATACCCCTTGGCCAACTGCTGCGCCACGCGGAAAGGGATATCCATGAGCACCACCCTCGACCTGATGCCGTCGCCCTTCGTCGACGGGCTGGACCAATGGTCCAGCGAAAACGGAACCTCGGGCTCCGCGACATACAACGGGGCGGCGAACGCCGCCTTCGTGCCGTCGGATCAGGATTTCGGGGGCTGTCTCGAACTGCTCAAGACCGAAAGCACGCAGAAACTGCGTTGGACCGGCCAGACGCCGATCCTGCCGGGCACCTATCTGCGCGTCACCGCCAAGGTGAAGGCGATGAGCGGCACGTTCCCCTCGGTGCGCGTCGCGGGCTACGCGATGGACGGCTCCGATAACCACGTCTCCGGGCTGGACGAAACCGCGCCCTCGGTCGCGCTCGACACCTATGGCGAGGTGGTGACCGTCACCGGCATCGTCGCCGCCGGCAACCGCGACGGGGTCGACATGATCTGGGGCGCGGCCCCCGAATACGGACATTTCGGGATCGACCTCATCGGGCCCTCGGGCGGCATCGTGCGGGTGGACGACATCGAGATCGAGGACGTGACCGGCACCTTCCTGCGCGACATCCTCGACGTGGTGGACGTGCGCGACTACGGCGCCGTCGGCAACGGCTCGACCGATGACCGCGCGGCCTTCGCGGCTGCCGATGCCGATGCCGACGGGCGCACCGTAATTGTGCCGGACGGGAACTACCATATCGGCTCGTCGCTCACGATCCAGAACAAGGTGCGCTTCGACGGCACCGTGAACATGCCCGCCAGCGCGCATCTGGCGCTCTTGCGCAATTTCGATCTGGAAACCTACATCGACGCTTTCGGCGACGAGGTGACGGGGTTCAAGAAGGGCTTTCAGGCCCTGATGAACTACTCCGACCACGACGGGTTCGACCTTGCGGGCCGCACCATCAACGTCTGGGGCCCGATCGACATGCAGGACGCGTTGAACACGTCCGACACCTTCCTGATCCGCCGCGTCATCCGCAACGGCCAGTTCTACGCACAGGACGATCCGGCGTGGGATCCGGACGTGACGACCTCGCAGGGCAGTTACAACCCGAACAACCCGCTTATGCTCACCGGGCTGACGAATGCCAGCCAGATCCAGCCGGGCAGCCAGATCACCGGCAACGGGGTGGGGCGCGAGGTTTACGTGAAGTCGGTTAACGTGGGGGCGGCGAGCTGCGAGATCAGCCAACCCCTCTACGGCCCCAACTCGACCCAGACCTATACCTTCACACGCTACAAATACATCCTCGACTTCATGGGGTTCGAGAACCTGCGGCGCCTGACGTTCTCCGAGGTCGAGTTTCAGATGAACGGCTACTGCAATGGGGTCATGCTGTCGAAGGAAGGCGAGAACATCCAGTTCAAGGACTGCTTCTTCATCAAGCCCAAGCACAAGGGGATCACCTCGGCGGGCCGGGCCTGTCAGGATTTGCACCTTGAGCAGTGCCAGTGGATTTCGAACGAGCAGAGCCTCGAGGCTGACCAACGCGTGAGCGTCGGGTTCAACGTGAACGCCAACGACACGAAGATCCGCGATTGCCGGTTCCAGCGCATGGGCTTGTCCGCGATCATCAACGGCACCGGCCATATGGTCACCGGCAACCACTTCTTCCAGGGCGACGATTTCTCGAACGCGCCACGGGTCGCGGGGCTGATTTTCACGCGCGAGGCCTGCGTGGCCACGGTCACAGGCAACTACATCGACAACTGTTCGATCGAGTGGACGAACGAACACGACTCCAAGCCCGACTTCTCGAACGAATACGGGTTCGGCGGGCTGACGATCACCGGCAATATCTTCTACTGCTCCAACGCCATTTCCAGCTTCCGTTTCCTGCGCGTGAAGCCCTATGGCAACGACCACTTCCTGTCCGGCCTTCAGGTGAACGAGAACACGTTCTACTGCGCGACCGGCACCATCGAACGGGTCGAGGAATGGGACACCACTCATGCCGGCCCCGATTACTGGCGGTTCCGCAACATCACCTTCGAGCGCAACAACTTCAACGGCATCACCCAGCGCACGATCAGCCCTGTCTGCCTGGAGTTCAACCAGACGTCGAACGCGACGACATGGACGCTGGACCCTTCCGACTACCTGCCGTTCGGGGGTAATGCCCGCACGGTGAGCGCGGTGGTGACCGAGGGCGAGATCAAGAATTCCTCCAACGCGCGCGTGGAGTCCATGCCCTACGTAAACGTGAACGCGGGGTCGCAGAACAAGTACGTCCAGCTTGTCTGGCCGCAGGCCTGCCGTGGCACCGTCCACACCACGATCCGGGTCGACAAACCGCTTTAAGATCGCACCTTTCGCAAGACCTGCGCCCCGGCCCCTCGCCGGGGCGTTTTCTTGACCCCGATCAAGGCGCAAAGACCTTTCTCCGGTTACAATCGGCACATATTGGACAGGAGAGACTTATGACGCGCGAGACGACCGCCGCCAATGGCGCCACGACCCCCGAGACGGGCGAGATCACCCATTTCCCCACGGTGACCGCCGACCTCATCCGTCAGACCTTCGAGAACGGGGAATACCCCTACGAGGGCAAGCTGGACCGCAAGGACTACGAGGCGCAGAAGGCGCAGCTTCAGGCCGAGCTTCTCAAGGTGCAGAAATGGGCGGGCGAGACCGGGCAGAAGTTCGTGCTTCTGTTCGAAGGGCGCGATGCGGCGGGCAAGGGCGGCACGATCAAGCGGTTCATGGAGCATCTCAATCCCCGCGAGGCGCGGGTGGTCGCGCTGAACAAACCCTCCGACCGGGAACGCGGCCAGTGGTTCTTTCAACGCTATGTCGAACACCTGCCGACGGCGGGCGAAATGGTGTTTTACGACCGCTCTTGGTACAACCGCGCGGGCGTCGAACGCGTGATGGGGTTCTGCACGCCCAACGAATACCTCGAATTCATGCGTCAGGTACCGGAACTGGAACGGATGCTCGTGCGCTCCGGCATCCGGCTTTACAAATACTGGTATTCCGTCACGCAGGAAGAACAGGCCCGCCGCTTCAAGGCGCGTGAAACCGATCCGCTGAAACGGTGGAAGCTGTCGCCGGTCGACAAGGCGTCCCTGTCCAAATGGGACGACTATACCGAGGCGAAAGA
Organism: Maritimibacter alexandrii; assembly: GCF_005871115.1. Lineage (NCBI taxonomy): Bacteria > Pseudomonadati > Pseudomonadota > Alphaproteobacteria > Rhodobacterales > Roseobacteraceae > Maritimibacter > Maritimibacter alexandrii. The sequence continues at coordinate 308,842 of NZ_SWKQ01000014.1, read as the reverse complement.
GGCGATGTTTTTCTACACCGATACGGCGGATGCGCCGTGGACCATCGTGAAATCGAACGACAAGAAACGTGCGCGGCTTGAGGCGATGCGCCATTTCCTGTCGACGCTCGACTATCCCGACAAGAACCGTCACATCGCCGTGCCGCCCGACCCCCTGATCGTCGGGCATGCAAGTCAGGTGATCCACGGCGCCGATCACATTCTGGGGGCGAGCCTGCATCCCGACCATCGCCGCGTGGCCAAGCCTGCCGAGCAATAGGCCGTCCGGCATGGACCCGGTGGGACCATCCCGCTAACCTCGCCCGGACAAGGCGGCAGGGGGCGTGAGCATGTATTCCGGCAAGGTGGCGGTCGTGACCGGCGGTGGCGCGGGGCTGGGGCGTGAGCTTGCGCTGGGCCTCGCCGCGCGGGGCGCACGGGTCGCGGTCTGCGACCTGAACGGCGACTGGGCGGACGAGACCGCCCGCATGGTGCGCGCGTCCGGGGGGGAGGCTCTGTCCGAAGCCGTCGACGTGGGCGACAGCGTGGCGATGGGTGCCTTCGCAGGGCGGGTCGCCGGGCATTTCGGGGCGGTCCACCAGCTTTACAACAACGCGGGCATCGCGATCGAAGGCAAACCGATCACCCGGCTTGCGGATGACGAGATCGAAAAGGTTCTGCGCGTGAACCTTTGGGGGGCCTTCAACGGCACTCGCGCCTTCCTGCCGCATCTGAAAGACAGCGGCGATGGTCTTTTGTGCAATATCGCAAGCCTGAACGGGATGCTCGCCCTTGGCGGCGCCGCGCCCTATTGTGCGTCCAAATCCGCGGTCATCGGCCTGACCGAATCCGTGCGGATCGAGATGTTGCAGGCGCGCGCGCCGGTCGCGGTGGCGCTCGTCCTGCCGGGCGGCATCGCCACCGACATCGCCCGCAGGCTTCCGCCGGACTGGGACGACCTGACGCCGGAACGACAGGCGCAGATCAAGGCGCAGATCGACGAGAATTACCGCAAATACCTCAAGATGCCGCCGGAGGTCGCGGCGCGGGACATCCTGACGAAACTCGCGCGGGGGCGGCGGCGGATCACTGTGACGCCCAAGGCCTACTGGCTCGACCTGCTGGTGCGTGCGATCCCGGCGCACTATCCGAAACTCGTCGCGGGGGCGATGCGCGGCTGACCCCGGCGAAGGCCCGCCGAGCGGTTTCGCGCGGCCTCAGCCTCTCCTTGGCCGAAAGGCGCGTTCGGGCTATGGTTTCGCAAAACGAAACCCGAAAAACGACGGGGGCAGGCATGACCAATTTCCACATGACCCGGCGCACGGCGCTGCTAAGCCTGACGGCGATGGGCGCGCTGACCGCTTGCGGCGCGTCGCCGCGCGGCCGCTCGGTCGCCAGCGCGTCCAGCAGCAGCGCAAGCGCGATGCCGATCCAGCAGAACGCAGGCTTCGACGACTGGGTGGTGAGCTTCAAGAACCAGGCCGAAGGGCGCGGCATCTCACGCTCGGTGCTCGACACGGCGTTCCGGGGCGCGGGCTACATCCCCGGCGTGATCGAGCGGGACCGGAACCAGACCGAATTCACCCGAACGCTCGAAGATTACCTCGCCATCGCGGCGAGCGACGAACGCGTGTCGAACGGGCGCGCGAATTACCGCAGCTTCGCCTCGACGCTGAACTCGGTCGAAAGCACCTACGGGGTCGAAGGCAAGGTCGTCGCGGCGGTCTGGGGGATGGAATCGAGCTACGGCACCCGCCGGGGCGACACACCTATCGTGAGCGCCATGGCGACCCTGTCCTACGCCGGGCGGCGGCAGGAGTTCTTCACCCAGCAGCTTTACGCCGTGCTCAAGATCCTCGCGAACGGCGACACGACCCCGGACCGTATGGTCGGCTCTTGGGCGGGCGCGATGGGGCATACGCAGTTCATGCCGACCTCGTATCTCAGCTACGCGGTCGACCACACCGGCGACGGGCGGCGCGACATCTGGTCCGATGATCCGACCGACGCATTGGCCTCGGCGGCCAACTACCTCAAACGTCACGGCTGGCAAAAAGGCCAGCCTTGGGGCGTGGAGGTGCGCTTGCCGCAGGGCTTCGACCGCGCGCAGGCGGGCTTTTCCAACAGCCGCAGCGTCGATAGCTGGACCGCCATGGGCGTGCGCGACATGAACGGGAACGCGGTCGGCAACTACGGCGCGGCGCGGGTGATCGAGCCGGCGGGCGGCGGCGGCCCGGCCTTCATGGTCTTCAAGAATTTCGACGTCATCAAGCGCTACAACAACGCGACCTCCTATGCGATCGGGGTCGGCCATCTGGGCGACCGGATCGCGGGCGGTGGCCCGATCCGGGGCAGTTTCGGCCCCGATCCCCAAGGCCTCACACTCGACGACCGCAAGGACATTCAGCGCCGCCTGACGGCCAAGGGCTTCGACACCGACGGCACCGACGGCGTGATCGGCGCGAAATCCGAAGCGGCGATCCGCGCCTTCGAGGCCGCGAACGGGATGCCGTCCACAGGGCAGGCGACCAAGGCGCTCCTCGTCAAACTCGGCGGTCGCCCGCGCGCCTGACGCCCGCCTCTTCTTCGTTTCAAAAATACTTCGGGGGTGCGGGGGCTGGCCCCCGCCCGGATCGGATGGCGCGCCCCGCGCCATTCGATCCCTCAGGCCAGCGCCGACACCAGAGCACGGCGATATCCGTCCGCCTCGGTGAACCGGGCCGGCAAGACGGTGGTGAGCGACTGCGCCTCGGCCTCCGACAGGTCGTGCCACAGGATCAGCCCCTTCCGTTTCAGATGCTCGGCCTGCGGATGGTCGGGGGCGTAGGGGGCCGGGACGCGCTTCAACTCCGGCTCTGACATCTCCCACCCGGCCGCCTGCAACGCCGCCGCCGCCTCCACCACGTCGGCGCCGCCATCGACCCGTGCGCGCCACGTCGCGATCGCATCCTTGGGAAACACCATCGCGCCGACGCCCAGCTTGCAATACTCCGCCGACGCGCCGAACAGGTAGCAGACCGGCGCGTCCGGCATCGACCACTGCATGTGCAGATGGGTGTTGTAAGGCGTCTTGTCCTTGGAAAACCGCACGTCGCGATGGACCCGGTAGAGCTTGGGCTTGGTCGCCACGTTCAGATCACGCGACAGGGTCGCTGCGATGTCGTCCAGCAGAAGCGCAGCGGGGCGCTTCACCCGGGCCTCGTAATCCGCCCTGTGGTCCGCGAACCACGCGCGATCGTTGTTCGCGGCCAACTGCGCGAAAAAGCCGCGTGATCCGGAGACCAGATCGTGAAACCCATCCATCGCCAAACCTCCCGTTTCCTGCCAGTCTGGCGCGACGCGGGCGATCCGCCAAGCGTTTGGTGAGTGACTGCTGACAGGAGGTGTCAGATATGTGGAACGATCGGTTCGCGACCGAGGCCTTCGTGTTCGGCACCGAGCCCTCGCAATTCCTGGTGGCGCAGCGGGCGTATCTGGAACCCGGCATGACCGCGCTGGCCGTAGCGGACGGCGAAGGGCGCAATTCGGTCTACATGGCGCAATGCGGCCTGACCGTCACGGCGATGGAGGCCGCGCCCAACGCCATCGCCAAGGCCCGCGCCCTCGCAGCGGACCGTGGCGTGACGGTCGAATTCATCGAAGCGGATATCTTCGACTGGGATTGGGGCGCGACGGAATTCGACCTCGTGGCGGGCATCTTCATTCAGTTCATGGGGGCCGAAGCCCGCGCTGGGGTATTCGATGGGATGAAGCGGGCCGTGAAGCCCGGCGGCCTCATCATGATCCACGGCTACACCCCGAAACAGCTCGACTATGCGAAAGGCGGGCCGAAGCAGGTGGAGAACCTCTATACCGAAGCCCTGCTGGCCGAGGCTTTCGACGGGTGGGAGGTGCTGCGCCTCGCATCCTACGACATGGAGCTTGACGAAGGGGCCGGGCATGCGGGGATGTCGGCCCTGATCGACCTGATCGCGCGCAAACCGGGCTGAGGGGGCCTCGTTAATGAATTCACTAGAGGGGCGTCGCGCAACGCGCTGATCTACATGAATAAAGTCAGAACCAGGATACTAGAATCCTAGTATCCTGGTATTCGCACACCTGCTGACTCCCGGCTCGATCCAGCCCGGGCCGTCCCGCGAAACCCGCGCGACTGCGCCATTTTTCGACCATCCGATCAAATCCCTTCCCCCCGCGCCGCCTTCATGGCAAAGCGGGGCCGATGCAACCCCTCGCCACATACCGGACCCATGCCAAGGCGCACCTGACGCTCGGCCTGCCGCTCATCGGCAGTCAACTGGCGCAGGTGGCGGTGCAGACCACCGACACGCTGATGATCGGCTGGTACGATGTGCGTGCGCTGGCCGCGCTCGTGCTGGGCACCTCGACCTACCTGATCCTGTTCATCTTCATCTCCGGGTTCGCCTGGGCCGTGACCCCGTTGGTCGCCGCTGCCGCCGAACATGACGACGAGGTGCGCATCCGCCGGGTAACGCGCATGGGGCTGTGGGTATCGCTCGGCACCGGGGCGCTTTGCCTGCCGGTGTTCATCTGGTCGAAACCCATCCTGATCGCACTGGGCCAAGACCCCGAGATCAGCCAGATGGCCCAGACCTATCTGCGCATCGCGGGCTTCGGCATCCTGCCCGGCCTCATGGTCATGGTGCTCAAGGGCTATCTCTCCGCGCTCGAAAAAACCCGCGTGCAGTTCTGGGTCACCGTCGGCGCGGCCCTAGCCAACGTGGTGGTCAACTACCTTCTGATCTTCGGGCGCTTCGGCTTCCCGGAACTGGGCATTCAGGGCGCCGCCATCGCCTCGCTCGTCGTGAACCTCGTCTCGGCGATCTGGCTCGCGCTTTATGCCATCCGGGTCTTTCCCGGCCACAACCTGTTCCAGCGTCTCTGGCGCCCGGATGTCGAGGCCTTGCGCGAGGTCTTCGCGATGGGCTGGCAGATCGGCCTGACGACCGTGGCCGAAGTGGGGCTGTTCAACTTTTCGTCCTACGTCATGGGCTGGATCGGGACGATCCAACTCGCCGCCCACGGGATCGCGCTCCAGATCGCCACCATCGCTTTCATGGTGCAACTCGGCCTGTCCAACGCCGCCACCGTGCGCGCGGGCCGCGCTTTTGGCCGCCGGGACGGGCGTGCGCTTATCGACGGGGCGGTGGCGGTCTGGCTCTTGGGCTTTTTCTTCGCCTGTGTCGCGCTCGTCGTCTTCCTTGTGATCCCCGAGGCCCTGATGGGCCTCTTCGTCGACCCGGACGACCCGCTCCGGGGCGAGATCCTCGCCATCGGATCGACCCTCCTCGCCATGGCCGCGCTGTTTCAGTTCGTCGATTCCGCACAGGTGCTTGGCATTTCGATCCTGCGCGGGATGCAGGACACGCGCCGCCCGATGGTGGCCGCCGCCGTCAGCTACTGGCTGATCGGTGCGCCCACGACCTATATCTTCGGGATCGTTTTGGGGTGGGAGGGCGTCGGCGTCTGGCTCGGCCTCGTCACCGGTCTCGCCTGCGCCGCAATCTATCTCCAAGCGCGGTTTTGGGCCCTCGCGCGCCACGTCCCGGCGGACGAAAACCCTTCAAAGGCATAGACTTAAACGCTATTCCTAAAGCGTCTTGCGCTTCTCTGGTCCGAAAATACCTCCGGGAGGTCTGGAGGGGTGGAACCCCTCCAGCGGGTCGTGCCGGGCACCAGCCCGGCGCGAAATCAGTCTTCCCGCATCAATCGCTCGGCCTTTTTGCGCACCAGGAGCGTGCGCAGGTCGTGCATGGCCATGAGAAGCGAATCCGTCACCATCTCCAGATGATGATCCTCGGCCCGCGTCTGCACCCAATGCGCGGTGTGGTTCAGCGTGTCCACGGCGCGCAGGATGTCGTCGACCTCGCGCGCCGACAATAGCTCCTGCCGTTCGGCAAGCCAGTCGGAGATCGCGGCCATGTCCTGATTGGACAGGGTGCGGTCGCCATGGGCTTTGATGTCGCCGTTCTTGGTGTTGACCACTGCGATCTGGTCCATCTCGATCCGGCGATGCCGGTTCTGGGTGTCCACCTTGAACACGAAGGCGCCGTTTTCACGGACGCGAAAATAGTATTCGGGAAGTTCGCTCGACATTTTTACTTGTTACTCCTGCGCGAGGCATTTGTAACGGGTTGGTTCAGAACCGACCAGCGCAACGGTGCCCTGCCGCAACGTCAATGTCTCAGGACAGCGCGGCGCAGAACGACTGTATGCGCTCGCAGGCCGTGGTGAGTTGTTCGTCCGACGTGGCATAGCTCACCCGGAAGTTGGGCGAGACACCGAAGGCCGCGCCGAAAACGACGGCCACGCCGGTCGCCTCGAGCAACTCCTTGCAGAAGGTTTCGTCATCCTCGATCACCGTGCCGCCGGGTGTGGTCTTGCCGATGCAGCCCGCGATGGACGGATAGACGTAGAACGCCCCCTCGGGTGTCGGGCAATCGATCCCCTCCGCCGCGTTCAGCATACTGACCACCAGATCGCGACGGCGCTGAAAGACCTTGGCGTTCTCAGCGAGGAAATCCTGCGGGCCGTTCAGCGCCTCGACCGCCGCCCACTGGCTGACGGTGCAGGGGTTCGAGGTGGACTGCGACTGGATCTTGCGCATCGCGTCGATCAGGAATTTCGGCCCGGCGCCATAGCCGATGCGCCAGCCGGTCATGGCATAGGCCTTGGACACGCCGTTCACGGTGAGCGTGCGCTCGTAAAGCCCCGGTTCGATCTGGGCGGGCGAGAAGAACTCGAAATCGTCGAAGACGAGGTGTTCGTACATGTCGTCCGACATCACCCAGACATGGGGATGGCGCATCAGCACGTCGGTCAGCGCCTTCAACTCGTCGCGGGTATAGCCCGCGCCGGTCGGATTGGACGGCGAGTTGAAGATCAGCCACTTGGTCTTGGGCGTTATCGCGGCGTCGAGCTGCGCGGGCGTCATCTTGAAGCCCGTGTCGATCCCGCATTCCACCGTCACCGGCTCACCGCCCGCAAGCAGCACCATGTCGGGATAGCTCACCCAATAGGGGGCCGGGATCACCACCTCGTCGCCGGGATTCAGCGTTGCCATCAGGGCGTTGTAGAGGATCTGCTTGCCGCCGGTGCCCACGCTGATCTGGTTCGGCTGATAGGTCAGACCGTTCTCGCGCGCGAACTTGGCGCAGATCGCCTGTTTCAGCTCCGGCATCCCGTCGGGGGCTGTGTATTTCGTCTTGCCCGCATCCATCGCCGCCTTGGCTGCGTTCTTGATGTTCTCCGGCGTGTCGAAATCCGGCTCGCCCGCGCCCAGACCGATGACATCACGCCCCGCGGCCTTCAATTCCTGCGCCAGAGTTGTTACTGCAATGGTCGGCGAGGGTTTCACGCGGTCAAGCGTCGCGGAGAGGAGTGTCATGGTCGCATCCGGGTCAGAGACTGGGTTGCGTTCGTCCTACGCTCGCCCCGACATGCGATCAAGCGCGAAGGGAGGCGTCATGGACGACGACTGGTATTCCGAGGACAACGCGACATTCGGCGACCGGCTGGCCGGGGCCCGCGAGGCCGCGGGTCTGACCCAGAAGGAACTGGCCAAGAAGCTCGGTATCAAGACCAAGACCCTTGCGTCATGGGAAAACGACGTGTCGGAACCGCGGGCGAACCGGCTTCAGATGGTGTCCGGGCTGCTCAGTGTTTCGCTGGGCTGGCTGCTGACGGGCGAGGGCGAGGGCGTCGACCCGCCGGGCGCGGAGACCGAAATGTCGCGGGACGCGCGCGCGCTTTTGCTTGAACTGCGCGAGGTTCAGGCGGATATCACGGACGCGACGAAACGCATGGCGCGGCTGGAAAAGGGTCTGCGCAAGCTGATGGAGGATGCGGGCGCGTGAACGAGACGGCGGAGAACCGGTTGAAGCGGATGAACATGCGCTCGTGGCGGCGCGGGACCAAGGAGATGGACATGATCCTCGGCCCCTATTCCGACGACCGGCTCGCCACGATGGACGCCGCCGACCTCGACCTCTACGACGCGCTTCTGCTCGAGAACGATCAGGACCTTTACCAGTGGGTGTCGGGGCAGGTGCCCGCGCCCGAACGGTTCGCGGGCCTGATCGCGACGATCGCGGACCACGCGGCCGCCAAATAGGCGCTTTCGGAATTCGGCCGATCTTTAACCGAATATTCTGATCTTTCTCGCAAAACTCCGTCGGACTGGAATTCGACGGAGACGGGCATGAGCATTCACAGCCAGATCGAGACCGGGGTGGGCACCGGGTTCATGACGCAGTACCTTGACGTGCTGTCACTGGTGGAGCGGCTGCATCGTCTGCTGCTCGACGTCATCAAGGACGAGTTCGAGCGGCTGGGCATGTTGGAAATCAACGCGGTGCAGGCGCTGCTCCTGTTCAACATCGGCGACAACGAGGTGACGGCGGGCGAGTTGAAATCGCGCGGCTATTATCAGGGCTCGAACGTGTCCTACAACCTCAAGAAGCTGGTGGATATGGGATACATGCACCACCAGAGGTCCGAGATCGACCGCCGGTCCGTCCGCGTCAAGCTGACCGGGAAGGGCTGCGAAATCCGCGACGTGGTGGCCGACCTGTTCAAGCGTCATGCCAAGGGGCTGGAGGATCGCGCGGTCCTGTCGCTCGACGGGATCGAAGAGATCAACAGTTCGCTCAAACGTGTCGAACGCTATTGGACCGACCAGATCCGCTATATCTACTGACCGCCGCCAAGCGGTGCGCCTGCGGCGCGCAGGGGTTGCGCCGACCCGCCTTCGGCAGGTCGCCGCGGTGGGCGCGGGTGGCGGGTTCGGGCGTAAGGTCCGGGTGCGGCGCGTGTGTTTGTCGGGCAGGGGGCCAGCCCCCTTGGTCTCATTTGCAGGCAAATGAGACCCACCCCCGAGGTTTCCGGAAACAGAGAAGAGGGATGGGTCAGCCCTTGTCCGGCGCATGGTCGGGGGCAAGCCCGCCCACCGCCAGCGCGTCGATCTCGCGCAGGAGTTTGCGGGTCATGGCGCGGGTGTAGTCCTCGAACCCTTCGGCGGGTTCGACGAAGGCGCCGGGCCCCCGGATCACGAGGTTCTCGAAATAGCTCATGAGGTCTTCGTCCCCCGGCCCGGCGCCCATCGAGTCGATGGTGTTGATGACGAGCGCGTTGACCGTCACGCCTTCGAGTTGCGCGAGATCGCCAAGATCCTGCGGGCGCGGGCCTGTGTTCGACTTGCCATCGCCCGACACGTCGATCGTGCCTTTCCAGCACGAAGGGCCGTTCTTCAGCGCCGTCGCGGCCACCGCGATCGCGGTGCCGAGCGCGGTCGAAGGCGGTGAGGGGCTGCGCCCGGTGCCGCGAAGCGTGCCGGCGATGGCGTTCAGGGTCGGGGCATCGGTCACGAGGGTCCAGTCGACGAGGGTATTCTGGAACTGCGGCCCGCTCCATTCGAAGATGTGGAGCGCGATGGGCGCCGCACCGGGGGCGAGGATCGCGCGCGACACGACCGGGTCGAGCAGCGCCTGCGCGAGCCCGTCCATCTGAAGCCGGTATTCCGCGCTGTCGACCGAGCCGGACACGTCGAGAGCGAGGACGAGCGCCTGACGGCACGCGCCCTCCTGCGCGAGCGCGGGGGCGCTCAGGCCAAGCGCGAGGGCGAGCGCCCTAGAAACGCGACTGGAAGCTGAGCCCGCCCGTGAACGATGTTTGAGAGTAGAGCGGGACATTCGACCAGGACCGTTTCGCTTCCATCGTCACGACGGGCGAAAAGCCCATGTAGGAGAAATTCCGGAATTCCGCCGATACATGGCCGCTCAGAATACGGTCCTGCCGCCCCGTCGTGGAAAACGGCGAGAAGTTATACGACTTGTAGCCGTAATTGCCGCCCACCTCCAGATAGGCGCCGAGGATCGGGCGCGAAAAGCGATAGTCGATCCCCGCGCTGGGCAGGGTGTAGACCTGCGAAGCCCCGGCGGACCAAGAACGGGTGTAGTTCACGCGCCCGATCACCGTGTCGCCCCAGGCGAGTTTGTGGGCATAGGCCGCGCCGATGGTGGCGACCGTTTCGGGCACCAGCCCGCCCTGCACCAGCAGGCTGCGGTCGGCGCGCGCCGAGAAGGTCATGGCATCGCGCCCGTCGAACAGCGGAAAGGTCACGGCGGTTCCGGCGCCGAAGAAATCGGACAGTTTCGCGCCGCCGTACCAGTTGCGGCCCGCGCGCCCCGAGAATTCCAGTCGGATGCCATTGCCGACGATCTGCTGATGCGTCGCCGTCAGCGCGAGCGAATAGAAATCGTAGTCATGGCCGCTCACCGTCGGGGCCGCGGCGGCCGAGGCGCGGTCGAGCCAGTTCATCCGCCCGGCGGCTTCGATGCCGACCGTCGTCTGAGATCGCTCGGTCTGAAAAATCCGGTAGTCGAGCTTGGCCTGCGCCTCGGCGGTATATCCTGACAAGGCCCGCGCGGTCGGCGACAGCACGAAGGGGAGGCCGAAAATCTCCATCGTCGTCTCGGACGAGCCGTTGTTGATGTTCGAATTCGGCGCGACACCGCCGGAAAAGGTGAACCGCCACGGGTTGCGCGCGCGCACGTTGCGATAGGCCGCGACGGCCCGCTGCAACTGCTCGTCATTGGCGGCGTAATTGCCCGCCTGACGCAGCCAGAATTGCGACAGGGGATAGTTGCCGTCGAGCGCGTGCAATTCCGCGATCCGCATGCCCGAGGCGTAGCGTGCCGCCGGGATGTCGGAGGCCGTGAAGGCGGCCGTAGCGGCCTCGCGCGCCGAACGCGACTGGCCCATGGCGAAGTGGATTTCGGATTTCAGAAGCAGGGCGTCGATGTCGCGCGGATTGGCGGCGATCAGGCTGTCGGTCAGGGCCAGCGCGCGCGTGCCGTCACCGGATTTGAGCGCCTCGACGGCGGCGGGCAGCACCTCGTCCCGGCCTTGCGCCTGCGCGGTTGCCCCGAGCGCCAGACAGATCGCCAGCGCCGACATGATTCTCTTGCCCCACATGGGAGCGTTTCTAAAGAACGTGGGTCGTCGCGCCACCCCCCTCTTTCGGGGGCCTCGGCGACCGTTGCCTGCCTGCATGACCCAAACCAATCCCGCAATTCCTGCCTGCGCGAAACGGTAGGGTGCAGGGGGGCGCGCTGTCAACGGACTGTCGGCTGGTAGTGGTTGCCTGAGCGCCAAGCCCAACATATGGTGTGGACCTGCGCCCGGCCCACCGGGCGCACCGGACAAGCGGAGGCAGCGATGCGGCAGTATCTGGATGCGTTGAAGACGGTGCTCGATCAGGGCGTGCCCTCGACCGACCGGACGGGGACGGGCACGACATCGTATTTCGGGATGCAGTGCCGTTATCCGCTGGCCGAGGGGTTCCCGCTGGTCACGACCAAGAAGCTGCATCTGCGTTCGATCGTGCATGAGCTGCTCTGGTTCCTCTCGGGCGATACGAACATCGGCTACCTCAAGGAAAACGGTGTCTCGATCTGGGACGAATGGGCGGATGAAAACGGCGACCTCGGGCCGGTCTATGGCCACCAGTGGCGCCACTTCCCGAAGATCGACAGGGGGGCGGACGGCGCGCCGGTGATCGGCGAGGTCGACCAGATCGCGGACCTTGTCGAACAGATCCGCAGGTCGCCAGACAGCCGCCGCCTGATCGTCTCGGCCTGGAACCCCGGTGACGTGCCCGATATGGCGCTGCCGCCGTGCCATACGCTTTGGCAGGTCAGGATCATCGGCGGCAAGCTGCATCTGCAACTCTACCAGCGGTCGGCGGATATGTTTCTGGGCGTGCCGTTCAACATCGCCTCCTACGCGCTTTTGCAGGTGATGCTGGCCCATGTGACGGGGTACGAGCCGGGCGATTTCGTTCATTCCATCGGCGACGCGCATATCTATTCCAACCACATGGATCAGGTGCACGAGCAACTGTCGCGCACCCCGCGCCCCCTGCCGCAGATCGAAATCAAGCGCCACGTCGGGTCGATCTTCGACTTCAAATACGACGATTTCGCCTTTCCGGGATACGATCCGGCCCCTGCGATCAAGGCGCCGGTGGCGGTCTGATGCTGACGCTGGTCGTTGCGCGCGCGAAGGGTGGGGCCATCGGGCGAGACGGAGATATTCCGTGGCACGCGCCCGAAGACCTGAAGATGTTCCAGCGTGAAACCCTTGGCGGGGCGTTGGTCATGGGGCGCAGAACCTGGGAAAGCCTGCCGGTCAAGCCCCTGAAAAACCGCCTGAATATCGTGGTGTCACGCGACACGACCCTGACCGATCACGTCGTCGGCTCGGTCGAGGAGGCGATTGGGCTGGCCCGCTCCGAAGGCTATACGCGGATTTACGGGATCGGCGGGGCGGGGATCTATCGGGCGCTTCTTCCGCTGGCCGACCGGATCATGGTCACCGAAGTCGACCGTGACGTGCCGGATGCCGACGCCTTTTTTCCGGATTTCGACGAAGCCGAGTGGTATCCGCTGCGCGAGGCGCGGCTGCGCGATGCAGACCCTGCCTGCGTTTTACGCGATCTGGTGCGGCGGCGCTGACGGGCGTTGCACAACTGCCATTGTGATCGGTTTGGTGAGAATGCTGCCTATTGCGGCGTTGCGCTGTTCTGGTCCAGCCCGTTAAATGAGACCCATGGGACATACTATATCTAGGGGCGCGGTCGCCATGGCGGTCGTGATGAGCATCTCGATACCGCATATGGCCTCGGCCAAGGGGTCGTGGACCTGTGGGTATGAGGATATCGCCGGGATCGAACAGGCGGAGGCGGTGCGCGAAGCTACACTGTCGCAGAAGTTCTACGTGACCGATGATGGGCGTGTCGAAGTGGTCGAGATCGTGGTCGAAGAACGGAACACACCCTTCTGGGTCGCCATCGTCGAGGGCATCCGGGACAAGCTGGGACTTGGCGCGGACGAACGGGTGGCCAAGGCGCTTGCCGCGCGCAGCGACGCGCCGCGGCCGAAGCTTAACACCGAGCTGCACAACTGGTCGCTGTCGCCCCTGAAACGGGTTCGGCTCGACCAGCCGGAGTGCTGAGCTTTTTTTCATCCGGACGAACCGGCATCGCGTAACCGCTCAAGACAACGAACTTGAGGTATCCGATGCAGCCCGTCCTTCTCTATATCATCACCGCCGTCATCTTCCTCGGCATCGATGCGGTGATGCTGAACAAGGTGATGAAGCCCTTGTTCGAAAACCACCTCGGCGACTGGCTGCAAATGCCGATCCGGGTCGCGCCCGCCGCGGTCTTTTACCTGTTCTACGTGGCCGGTCTGGTCTGGCTGGTGTCGTGGCCCGCCTTGAAGAACGGGACGCCCACTTCCGCGCTCATCAGCGGCGGGATCATCGGCGCGATGGCCTATGGCACCTATGAATTCACCAACTACGCGACGCTCAAGCTCTGGGCGCCGCAGATGGTGGCGACGGATGTGATTTGGGGCACGGTTCTGACCGGCTTTTCGGCCTGGATCGGCGTCGTGATCGTGCGCGCGATCACCTGAACCGGCCGCGCGGAACGAAAAAACCCCGCGCTACGGCGCGGGGTTTCGCAATGGGTCGAGGGCGCTCAGAGCGCCTTGAGGTCGCCCGCGCTTTCCCGGCCGTCACGGCCCGGAATCATCTCATAGGACACTTTCTGATTGTCGGCGAGGCCGGTCATCCCGGCGCGCTCGACAGCCGAAATGTGCACGAACACATCCTTGCCGCCATCATCGGGCGCGATGAACCCGTACCCTTTTGTCGCGTTGAACCATTTCACGGTGCCGGTGGCCATCCGTTCTCTCCTTCGATCGATCCGCCCACGGTATTGCGGCGGGGTGGTGCAGCCATAGTCTTCAGCTGCTCTTCGAGGGAGCAATCTTCTGGAAGTACTTGTCTCACGCGGTCAGAGTGAAACAAAACGGAAAAAACTCAAGAGAAGATTTTGTAAAGGGGGCTTGGATGCGCGTCTACGGCATCAAGAGCTGCGACACGGTGCGCAAGGCGATGAAAGAGCTGGAAGCAGGGGGGCATGAGCCGGTCTTGCAGGACATCCGCGATGACCCATTGCAACCGTCTGATCTGAAAGGGTTTCTGGAGGCCTTCGGTGAGGCGCTCGTCAACAAACGCTCGACCACATGGCGCGGGCTGGACGAGGCGGAACGGGCGGGCGATCCGGCCAAGCTGATCGCCGCCCATCCCACGCTGATGAAACGCCCCGTCGTCGTCGATGGCGAGACACGCACGCTTGGCTGGGATCAGGCGGCGAGGGCCGTCTGGCTCTGACCGCGCCAGCGGGAGAGCAGCCGGTCGAGCGACAGGGGGCCGGGTCCGGTGAAGATCAGGGTGGCGAACAGCGTGATCCAAAGGAGCCGTTGGTCGAGGATCAGGCTGTCGGGCACCCGGTCGAAGAGGGCGCCCAGCGTTTCGGGCTGTGACAGGGCGCCATGGCCGAAAAGGTCGGTCAGCGTCTGAACCGCGACGAACCCGATCATGCCGAGAGCCGCGAGGCGCGTCATCAGTCCGACGATCAGAAGCGCGGGCAGAACGAACTCTGCCGCTGTGCCCGCCGCGACCACAAGCGTGTGAAAGGCGGAAAGCTGCGAGGCGTCGTAATTCACCGCCTCCATCGCCTTGGGAAAGATCTGGGCATAGCCATTGATCGAAATCGAGCCGCCGTCGATCTTGGTCAGGGCCGAGGCCCAGTAATACCCGGCAAGTGTGGCGGCGAAGGTCAGGCGGGCGAGCGTGCCGATCACCGGGCCTGTGGCGGCATCGAGCCTGCGGATTGCGGTCTGGATCATTGGGGCACCTCTAGGTTGACGATGGCTTTGCGCGCGATCAGGCGCGATAGCGCATTCGCGAGATCGAGGCCGGGGGCGGCCTCGGCGGCCGCGCCGAGCGATGTGGTTGCGAGCGCGCCGATGAACCGGGCCTCGGGCGCGGGGATCGGTTCCGGCAACGGGTCCCAGTCCGCTCGGGTGACGAGCACGGATTGCGCGCCCGAGGTCGGCTTGGGCGCGGTCGGGTCCATGTTGGCACGCCAGATCGCGTGGATCGGATAGGGCGACGACAGCACCGCGACGGCGGGGGCGAGCGTGATATGGGCGCGTTCGATCCCCGGCTGGTTTAACGTCTGCGCATCCACGGCGCGCGCATCGCCCGCGTGATAGGCACGGCGCAGGGCCAGTTCCAGCCGCGCGGTATCGGCGAGATAGGGCAGGCTGGCGGCCGGCGGAAAGGTTTCGAGGAAGGCGGGGAAGTCTGCGCCATAGGTGAAAAGGACCGGAGAGGTCGGGGGATGCGCGCGGACATAGGCACCGGCGAGCGGCGCGAAAAACGCCTCGCCCACGAGACGCCGGATCACCGGGAACCCGTCGCGCATGGCCTGCACGAGCGAGGACATCACGTTGTTGCGGTAGACATCGAAGCGGTTTCCGACGGGCGAACGATGCGGGCCGGACAGGCCGTCCGGCACGTCGTCCGCGGTGAGAAGGGCGGTGGGCCAAGGTGTCATGCCGGGGTCCTTGCCTTTGCGATTAGAATACTAGGATCCTAGAAAACTAGTATCGTGAATGTTTCGGATAACGTAATTATGTCAGCACCTTACACGCCACGCTTAACGTCTGGCGCACCCAAGGACGTTGGCCGCGCGCGCGGCTTCAGCCTCGAGAACCTCCCACTCAGGCACGTCGGTGTCCCATTCGATCAGCGTGGGTTTCGGCCCCATCCGCGCAACCGTTTCGCGGTAAAGCTCCCACACCGGATCGACCACTTCCGAGCCATGCGCGTCGATCAACAACGGCGCGCCGGATGCGTCCTCGTCCGCGTCATGGCCGCCCAGATGCACCTCGCCCACCGCGTTCAGCGGGAAATCGGCAAGGTAGGCGCGGGGATCGGTCTGCTGGTTCGTGCAGGCGACGAAGACGTTGTTGATGTCGAGCAGCAGGCCGCACCCGGTCCGGCGCACCAGTTCCGACAGGAAATCCGTCTCGGACATCGTCGAGGCGTCGAAGGCGAGGTAGGTCGAGGGGTTTTCCAACAGCATCCGCCGCCCCAGCGCCTCTTGCACCTCGTGAATATGCCGCTCGACACGGGCCAGTGTGCGGGCCGTATAGGGCAGCGGGAGAAGATCGTTGAAATAGGTCCCGCCGTGCGACGACCACGCCAGATGTTCCGAGAAGCTCGCAGGATCGAGCCAGCCGATCAGGTGTTTCAGACGTGCAAGATGGTCGCGGTCGAGCGGGTCTGCCCCGCCGATCGACAGCCCGACCCCATGCACCGAAATCGGAAACCGTTCCGCCAGTGCGCGCAGTTGGGCCAGTGGCCGCCCGCCATCGCCCATATAGTTTTCCGCGTGGATTTCCAGCCACTTGACCGCGCCGCTGTCACCGATCACCTCGGCGTAATGCTGCGGTTTGAACCCGACACCGGGTCCGGCTGGCAGTTTGTGTCCCGTCATGTCGAGCATCGTCTCCTCCCGACCGTTCGTTGGAAAACACGCGGGCGGCGAGAGCCGTGCCGCCCGCGCGTCGTCGATCAGCCGTCCATCGGCAGGTCGCGGTCGAGCGGCTCGAGCGAGCCCATGCGCTCCATCATGTCCTCGGTCATGGACGCTTCGATGGTCATCTCTTCGCAGGTCCCGGCGGGCACCAGCGACCAGGCGTTGCCCTGCCAGTCCACCTTGGACGTGCCGGCGCAGGTGGTGCCGGGGCCGGCCGCGCAGCCGTTCTCGCCGGCTTTGGCGACGCCGTAGCATTTCTCCATGTCCTGTGCGTGCGCGGGCAGGGTGAGCGAGGCGAGCGCGGTTGCGACGGCGCCGGCCACGGCGGTTTTGGAAAGTTTGATGGTCAAGGGTCTGTCCTCCAGTTTGCATTCGGTTCCGCGTTCTTGCGGTGACCAATTGCTAGCCCTGAAGCCGCGTAACAGACCATTCACGGGCCCGTGCCGCGCGGCGCTGTGACGGAGTGAAACAAACGCTTTCGTGAGTTGGATGTGAAACGGGCGGCCCGATGGACCGCCCGTTCGCAAAGATATCAATGACTTACTGTCAGGCCAGATCGGGCGGGGTCGCCTCAGCCGAGAGTTCCTGTACCACTTCGTCCAGTGCCACGACCCGCGTCTGCTTCTCGCCGAGGCGGCGGAGTGTAACAGTCCGGTCCTCGACCTCTTTCATCCCGATGGCCAGAATGACCGGCACCTTGCCCACGGAATGCTCACGCACCTTGTAGTTGATCTTTTCGTTGCGCGTGTCGGCCTCGGCGCGCACGCCCTTGGCCCGCAGCGCGTCGACCACCTCACGCACGTAATCATCCGCATCCGACACGATCGACGCGACGACCACCTGACGCGGTGCGATCCAGAACGGCAGCTTGCCAGCGTGTTCTTCGATCAGGATGCCGATGAACCGCTCGAACGAGCCCAGCGTGGCGCGGTGGAGCATGACGGGCCGATGCTTGGCCCCGTCTTCGCCGATGTAGTTCGCGTCAAGCCGCTCCGGCAGGACGAAATCCACCTGCAACGTGCCGCATTGCCAGTCGCGCCCGATGGCGTCGGTCAGCACGAATTCCAGCTTGGGGCCGTAGAACGCCCCTTCGCCGGGGTTCAGCTCCACGTCGTTCGTCACCTTGTGGGTGGCGTCCAGCAGAGCCTTTTCCGCCTTGTCCCAGATCTCGTCCGACCCGGCCCGCGTGTCGGGGCGGTCCGAGAACTTGATCTTATACGTCGGGAAGCCGAGGTCTTTGTAGATGGCAGCAAGGAACGAAATGAACCGCTCGGTTTCCGCTTCGATCTGGTCCTCGGTGCAGAAGATATGCGCGTCGTCCTGCGTGAAGCCGCGCACGCGCATGATCCCGTGCAGCGCCCCCGAAGGCTCATAGCGGTTGCACGAGCCGAATTCGGCCATACGCAGCGGCAGATCGCGA
The DNA here is from genome assembly GCF_005871115.1 of Maritimibacter alexandrii. NCBI lineage: Bacteria > Pseudomonadati > Pseudomonadota > Alphaproteobacteria > Rhodobacterales > Roseobacteraceae > Maritimibacter > Maritimibacter alexandrii. Next base: position 290,966 of record NZ_SWKQ01000014.1, on the reverse strand, counting down.
TAGGATTTCAGGCCCACATTAAAAATCTGGACATGGCAGGGGCAGTTCATGGGTTTGAGCGCGTTGATCGCCTTTTCCCGCGCATGTTCTTCGTCCACTTCGACGATGAACATGTTCTCCTGATACTTCTCCCAGTGCCCCGAGGCTTCCCACAGCTTGCGGTCGACGACCTGCGGCGTGTTCACCTCGACATAGCCGCCGCGTTGCTGCTGGCGGCGCATGTAGTCCTGAAGCACGGTGTAGATCGTCCAGCCGTTCGGGTGCCAGAACACCTGACCCGGCGCCTCTTCCTGCATGTGAAAGAGGTCCATCTCGCGCCCCAAGCGGCGGTGATCGCGCTTCTCGGCTTCTTCGAGGAAGGTAAGGTGCTTCTTCAGGTCGTCGCGGTTTTTGAACGCCACACCGTAGATGCGCTGGAGCATCGGGCGGGTCGAGTCGCCGCGCCAATAGGCCCCGGCGACCTTCATCAGTTTGAAGGCATCCGCAGGCACCTGACCCGTGTTCTGCAAGTGCGGCCCCCGGCACAGATCCTGCCAGTCGCCGTGCCAGTACATGCGGATCGGCTGCCCGTCGTCCGGGATCGCGTTGACCAGCTCGACCTTGTAGGGCTCGCCGGTCTTCTCATAGTGCGCGATGGCATCGGCGCGCGACCAGACCTCGGTGCGCACCTCGTCGCGGGCGTTGATGATTTCCTTCATCTTCGCCTCGATCGCGCCCAGATCCTCGGGCGTGAACGGCTCGTCGCGGTCGAAATCGTAATACCAGCCGTGCTCGATCACCGGGCCGATGGTCACCTTGGTGTCCGGCCACAGCGCCTGCACCGCACGCGCCATGATGTGCGCCGCGTCGTGACGGATAAGCTCCAGCGCCTGCGCGTCGTCCTTCATCGTGTGGATCGCGATCTCGCTGTCTTCGGTGATCGGCCACTGAAGGTCGTAATGCGCGCCGTTCACGGTCGCCGAGATCGCTTTTTTCGCCAGCGAGTTCGAGATGTCGGCGGCAATCGCGGCGGGAGTGATCCCCGCGTCGTAGACTCGCGTATTGCCATCAGGAAATGTAAGGGAAATGTGGCTCATGGCCTTTCTCCTCGTCGGTTTGGCGCCCACGGAACGCCCGGTTGCGGGTTATGTCGTGAAGGCGGTTTGACGCGCGGGGCAGGGCAAGTCAAGCCAGTGATCCGTCCGATAGCGAAGCGAGAGTAGCCAGGGGCGCGAAAATGACGAACGAAACCATCGGTGAAGCCGCCTTCGAAACGCTGGCGGGCACGCCCGAGACTCCGGCCGAGGCGCGCAACGGCATCCGCCACGTGGTGTCGCTGTCGCTGACCAAGCTGGCAGATGGTCTCATCAACCCCAAGCTGGTGCTGTCCTACCTGTTGAACGCGCTCGGCGCGCCCGCCGCGCTTGTCGCGGCACTCGTTCCGATCCGGGAAGCGGGCGCGCTTTTGCCACAGGTTTTCCTCGCGCATCGGCTGGAGCGGATGAAGATGCGGCGCTGGATGTGGGTCGCTGGCAGCGTGGGGCAGGGGATCGCGGCGGCCCTGATCGCGCTTTCCGCCCTGACGCTCGAAGGGGCGGCGGCGGGCTGGGCCTTTGTCGGCGGGATCACGATGCTGGCGCTTTCGCGGGCGGCGGCGTCGGTCAGCTACAAGGACATTCTGGGCAAGACGGTGGGCAAACGCCGCCGCGGCTCGGTGACGGGCTTCGCGGGTTCGGTCGCTTCGGCGGGGGTGTTCGTCTTTGCGCTGTTGCTCGTCTCCGGCTGGCTCGAAGGGACCGTGGCGCTGGCCGCAGCGGTCGGGGTGGCGGCGCTTCTCTGGGTCGCGGCCGCCGCGCTCTTTTCGACGCTGGAAGAGGAGCCGTCCGAGACCGGGCAGGGGGGCGCGGCCCTGCGCCCGTGGAAACTCCTGCGTGAAGACGCCACGTTCGCCCGCTTCGTGGCGGCGCGGGGGTTCCTGACGGCCACCGCGCTTGCCCCGCCATACCTCGTGATCCTATCGGGCGACGGCGAAGGCGGATTGGGCACCCTGGGCGCGCTCGTCATCGCGTCCGCCGCCGCTTCGTTCCTGTCGTCTTATGCCTGGGGGCGGTTCGCGGACCATTCCTCGCGTCAGGTGCTGATCGTGGCCGGCGTCGTGGGTGCCCTTGCCATGGCCGCCGCCATCGGTGCGTCGCTCACCGGGCTTGCGGCGACCGTCTGGGCCATGCCTGCCGTGCTCTTCGTTTTGATGATCGCCCATCACGGCGTGCGTCAGGGGCGCTCGACCTACCTCGTCGACATCGCGACGGACGAGAACCGCGCCGCCTATGCCGCAACGGCAAATACGCTGATCGGCGGTCTCCTGCTGATCTCCGGCGCGATCGGCGGAGCCCTGTCTTTTCTGGGCCCGATGGCCGCTCTGGGCGGTTTCGCGGTCATGGCGCTGATCGGGTCCGGGGTGGCGCTTGGGCTGAAGGAAGCCGAGGGCGCCTAACCCCCTTTCAAACCCCGTCGCGGTATTGCAGGATCGCGCAAAAGGCAGGGACAAAGGGGCAAATCGCGTGAGCGAGCCAAGCTATCACGAAATCGCCGACGGGCGGCAGATCGCGTATCACAAGACGGAAGGAAAAGGGCCGGGGGTCATCTTTCTGGGCGGGTTCAAATCCGACATGGAAGGCACCAAGGCCATCGCGCTGGAAGACTGGGCCAAGGCGCAGGGGCGTGCCTTTCTGCGCTTCGACTACTCGGGCCATGGCCAGTCGTCGGGCGAGTTCACCGACGGCTGCATCGGCGACTGGGCGGCGGATGCACGTTCGGTGATCGAGGCCGTGACCGAAGGCCCGCAGGTCTTCGTCGGCTCGTCCATGGGCGGCTGGATCGCCGCGATCCTGAGCCGCGAGATCCGCGAACGCTTCGCGGGGTTCGTCGGCATAGCGGCGGCACCGGACTTCACCGAAGACAGCATGTGGCGCGACTTCTCGGATTTCGAGCGCGCCAAGCTGAACCGTGACGGTCTGGTGCTTCTGCCGTCCGAGTACGGCGACCCGTATCCGATCACCAAGAAACTCATCACCGACGGGCGCGATCAGCTTGTCCTGCGCCGTCCGCTGCCGATGAAGTTCCCCGTGCGGCTGCTTCAGGGCACCGCGGATGCGGATGTCGAGCGCGACGTGGCCCTGAACCTGCTCGACCATATCGAGGGCGACGACGTGCGCCTGACCTTCGTCAAAGGGGCCGATCATCGGTTTTCCGACCCCGCCTGCCTCGCCTTGGTCAAGCGCATGGTGGAAGAGGTGCTCGCATGAAGGACGCGGTCCTTCTGGTGCCCGGCATGATGTGCGATTCACGGGTATTCGGGCCGCAGATCGAAGCCCTCTCACGCGATCACGCGGTCACCGTCGCGAACGTGTCCAAGGCGCATTCGATCCGCGAAATGGCCGCCGACGTGCTGTTTCAGGCCCCGCCGCGCTTTGCACTGTGCGGGTTGTCGATGGGCGGTATCGTCGCGATGGAGATCCTGCGCCGCGTGCCGGAGCGCGTCACGCGCCTGTGCCTGATCTCGACCACGCCGCTGACCGAGACGCCGGAACAGGCGGTCTGGCGCGAGCCGCAGATCGTCAAGGCGCAGGCGGGGAAGCTCGAGGACGCGATGAACGAGGCGCTGTCGCCCGACAATTTCGCGCCCGGTCCGAACAAGGCCAAGACGGTCGAACTCGTTCACGACATGGCCCGCAAGCTGGGCCCGGACACCTTCGTGCGCCAGTCGCGCGCGTTGCAGCGGCGGCCCGACGGTCAGAAAACGCTGCGCACCTTGCGGGCGCCGTCGTTGGTCCTGTGCGGCGAGCACGACAAGATCACACCGCCCAAACGGCACACGTTCATGGCGGAACTGATCCCCTATGCCGAGCTTGCCATCATCGACGACGCGGGTCACCTGCCCACGCTGGAGACGCCCGAGAAAACCAACATGGCGCTGGAAGCCTGGCTCGACCTGCCGATGACGCTGCGCTGATCCGGCCAAAGAAAAAGCGGCGCCGAAGCGCCGCTTTTCGTCAATATTGATCGGAGAAGGGTCAGACCGCCTTCAGCGCCGGCTTGGTTTTCGCGGCCTTTTTCTTGCTGGCCTGAGCGGCGTGTTCGCCCGCGTGCTGATCCATGAAATTTAGCACGAAGGGACGGATGTTGTTGCGCCACGACTTGCCCGCGAAGATGCCGTAGTGACCCGCGCCGTCTTCGAGGTGATGGTTCTTCTTCTCGTCGGGAAGGCCCGTGCACAGGTCCAGCGCGGCAAGGCACTGGCCCGGGGCCGAGATGTCGTCCTTGGACCCTTCCACGGTCATCACGGCCACGTCGGTGATCTTGCCGATATCGACCTTGCGCCCGGCGACCACGAATTCGTTCTTCGCGATCTCGCGCTCCTTGAAGATGCGCTCGACGGTGGTGAGGTAGAATTCGGCGGTCATGTCCATGACGGCGAGGTATTCGTCGTAGAACTTGTTGTGCTTGTCATGGTCGCCCGCTTCGCCGCGCGCCACGGCCATGATCTGATCGGAAAACGCCTTGGCGTGCTTCTCCGCGTTCATGGTCATGAAGGAGGTGAGTTGCAGCAGACCCGGATAGACCGACCGGCCGACGCCAGCGTATTTGAATCCGACGCGCTGGATTGCTGTCTTTTCCAGATAGCCCATCGTCACACGGTCTCCGAAGTCGGTCACGTCCGTCGCCGCCGCGTCCGGGTCGATCGGGCCGCCGATCAGGGTCAGCGTCTGCGGCTGCGCCTCGGGGTCGATGTCGGCGAGATAGGCGGTCGCGGCCAGCACGAGCGGGGCAGGCTGGCACACGGCGACCACGTTGGTGTCGGGGCCGAGCTCTTTCATGAAATCGACAACATACAGGGTGTAGTCTTCGATATCGAACTTGCCCTTGGACACCGGGATGTCGCGCGCATTATGCCAGTCGGTGATATAAACCTCGGCATCCGGGAGGAGCGAGGCGACGGTCGAACGCAGAAGCGTGGCGTAGTGGCCCGACATCGGCGCGACGATCAGGATCTTGCGTTCCTTGGTCTTGCGCCCGGCGACCTCGAAATGGATCAGGTCGCCGAAGGGACGTTCGATCACCTTCTTCACGTTCACCACATGGTCGCGGCCATCGGCGCCGACCACGGTGTAGATGCCCCAGTCCGGTTTCGCGACCATCCGCGCAAAGCTGCGTTCGGTCACCTCACCCCAGGCCGAGAGCATCTTGAACATCGGATTGGGCGCGAGAGCGAACATCGGGTATTCCCCGATCGCCTGGGCGGTGGCCCCGAGCCATTGGTTCGTGTTCCGAACCGTTTCCATCAAATCGTACGTGGCAAGGTAACGCATGGTAACCCTTTCGGTTGCCCCAGCAGCCCTTCCTCAGTTAGGTTCGACAACCGGAGGACACACAGCATGATGCTGCATGTGCGAAATAACATAAGGCGGAATATTTCGCATGACAACGAATGAAGTCAACCCGAACGAAAGTAGCGAGAAACTGAAAGAGAACCTCGAACGGATCGAGGAGCTTACAGAGCGTTTCGCCGCTGCGGTTGCGAAGAAGCAGGCGATTCGTCCTTCGCTTCAGGGGCCGGGGCAGGACTATTACACCAAGTCGTTGGGTGCCTACTGGACCGAGATGATGAAGCACCCCGGCAAGGTGCTTGAAGATCAGGTGGAATACTGGGGCAAGACGCTGAAACACGCGGTCGATGCACAGAAGGCCCTGATCGCGAACGAGGGCGTGCCGGAAGACCCGACACCCAAAGACCCGCGCTTCCGCAATCCGCTGTGGGACACGCACCCCTATTTCAACTATCTCAAGCAGCAGTATCTCATCACCTCCGAGGCGATGAAGGATGCGGTCGAGGGGCTCGAAGGGCTCGACCCGCAGGACCGCAAGCGCGTGACCTATTTCACGCAGCAGATGGTCGACATGATGTCGCCGACCAATTTCCTGGCCACCAACCCCGACGCGCTGGAAAAGGCCATCGAGACCGAGGGGCAGTCGCTGATCGACGGGCTCGAGAACATGATCCGCGATCTCGAACGCAACGATGGCGAGCTTGTGGTGACGCTGTCGGACCCCGATGCCTTCAAGGTGGGCGAGAACCTTGGCACCGCCGAGGGGCAGGTGATCTATCGCAACCGCATGATCGAGCTGATCCAGTACAAGGCGAAGACCGACAAGGTCTATGAGCGTCCGCTCATCATCTTCCCGCCCTGGATCAACAAGTTCTACATCCTCGACCTCAAGCCCGAGAACAGCCTGATCCGCTGGATCGTCGAACAGGGCTTCACGCTTTACGTCGTGTCCTGGGTGAACCCGGATACGAGCTATGCCGACGTCGGGATGGAGGATTACGTCGAAGACGGCTACTTCGCCGCGATCGACGAGGTGCGCGCGATCACCGGGCAGGACAAGGTGAATGTCGTCGGCTACTGCATCGCCGGCACGACGCTCGCCATCACGCTGTCGCTGATGAAGAAGCGCAAGGAAGACAAGATCAACTCCGCCACCTTCTTTACCGCGCTCACCGATTTCTCGGATCAGGGCGAGGTGGGCGTGTTCCTCGACAACGATTTCGTGGACGGGATCGAAGAGGAGGTGACGGACAAGGGCGTGCTGCCGTCGCTTTATATGTCGCGCACCTTCAGCTACCTGCGCTCGAACGACCTGATCTATGGCCCGGCGATCAAATCCTACATGATGGGCAACGCGCCGCCCGCTTTCGATCTGCTCTACTGGAACGGCGACTCGACCAACCTGCCGGGCCGGATGGCGGTCGAATACCTGCGCGGGCTGTGTCAGGACGACAAGTTCGCGGGGGAGGGGAAGGGGTTCCCGATCCTCGGCACGCGCACCCGGATCGAAGATGTCGAGGTGCCGCTGTGCGCCATCGCCTGCGAGACCGATCACATCGCCGCTTGGAAAAGCTCCTACCGGGGGATGCGCAAGATGGGGTCCGATGACAAGACCTTCATCCTGACGGAATCCGGGCATATCGCGGGCATCGTGAACCCGCCGTCGAAAAAGAAATACGGCCACTACACGAACGAGGACTGGCCGGAAAACCCCGAAGACTGGCAGGCCGGTGCGGACAAGCACGAAGGCAGCTGGTGGGGCCGGTGGGGCAAATGGCTCGCCAAGCGGTCCGGCAAGAAGATTCCGGCGCGCGAGATCGGTGATTCCGGGCATCCTGCCCTAGCGGAAGCTCCGGGAACATACGTCATCGGCTGTCCAAAGGTCTGATTTCCCAAGGTTTTGAATTTCCGGCAGAGATTTTTTGCTGCACCGCAGAAAAAGGGTTGATTTTCTGCGGTGCAGCATGCATATTCTTTGCACACGCAGAAATTCACCCCCGGGCGGTTCCGGGGAAGACCTTAGGAGATACGACATGGCTAAAGCCACCACCGACTACACCAAGATGTTCAGCGACATGATGGGCTCGTTCCCGATGGACATGTCGGCCTACGAAGGCGCGATGAAGTCGTCCGCCGCTCTGACCGAGAAAATGGCGAAGCTCACCCTCGACGCCGCCGACAAGTCGACCGAAATCTCGACCGCCTGGACGAAATCGACCCTCGCCAAGATGGGCGACCTGTCGACCGCCAAAGCGGACCCGGCCGACTACACCAAAGCCATGACCGACTTCGCTTCGGCTCAGGCTGAATCGGCTGCCGAGCACATGTCGGCCTTCGCCGAAGTCGCGAAGAAAGTTCAGATGGACACCGTCGAGCTGATGCTCGCCGCCGGCAAGGACATGGGCGAAGAAGCCCAGGCCGCCGTCAAGAAGGCCACCGACGAGGTGACCAAGGCGACGAAAGCCGCCTCGAAGTAAGGAATTCTTGGTCGGCTACCTCCTCCCTGCCGACAAGATCATCCTGGCGGGCCCATGCGGCCCGCCTTTTTTGTTGGGGAATGCGAAAGTGCCGTCGCGCCCATCGCCCAAGTGAACAGTGCTTGCTTTTGGTTTCTGCACTGGCGTAGTCTTTTTTCTGCACCGCCAAAGTGCCTGAATACTGAACCGTTGGGAGGACTACGTGGCCGAAACCAAGGATCCGCTCCTCATCAAGCGTTACGCAAGCCGCCGTCTCTATAACACCGAGACGTCCGATTACGTTACGCTCGAAGATATCGCAGGCTTCATCTCGGAAGGCCGCGAAGTGCAGATTGTCGATCTGAAATCCGGCGACGACCTGACCCGACAATATCTCCTTCAAATCATTGCAGAACATGAGAGCCGGGGCGAAAGCGTCCTGCCGGTCGACGTTCTGACCGATCTCGTGCGCAGCTACACGACGCAGGCGCAGAGCATGGTGCCGCAGTTTCTTGCCGCCAGCTTCGAGATGCTCAAGGACAGCCAGTCCAAGATGATGGAGAACATGTCGGCGATCCCGAACCCGATGGCGCAGGTGCCGGGGTTCGACGCTTTGCAGGCGCAGCAGCAGGCGTTCATGAAAGCCATGATGGCGAACTGGCCCGGCGCCGCTTCCGGCCCGTCCGACGACGACGCCGCGACGGATGGCGACAGCAAGGGCGAGGAACTCGACGAGATCAAGAAACAGCTCGCCGCCCTCCAGAAGAAGCTTTCCGGCATGTAAGCAAAGGCCCGGTCCGCCGGGCGCCAACATACGGGGCCGAACGTGGTCGAAACCGCCGGACGCATCACCCTTTGGGGGGTCGAAGTCTTTGCCGCCATCGCGGATGAGCGGTCGATTTCGGCGGCGGCCCGGCGGCTGGGGGCCAGCCCGTCGAGCGTCAGCCAGCAGTTGACCAATCTGGAGACCGCGGTGGGCACGGCGCTGATCGACCGCTCGGCGCGCCCACTGATCTGCACCCCGGCAGGCGAGCTTTTCCGCCGCCGCGCCCTGACCATCATCAACGAAGCCGAACAGGCCAAGGCCGAGCTTGCGGCAGCCGACATGACACGGCTCACGCGGTTCCGGCTGGGCATGATCGAGGATTTCGACGCCGACGTGACGCCCGCGCTGCTGTCGGACCTGTCGAAAGCCTGGCCGCGCACGCAGTTCCTGCTTGAAACCGGGGCGTCGCATCGGCTGATGGACCAGCTCGAGGCGCGGGCGCTGGACGTGGTGGTGACCGCCGAGATGGGCGATCTGGCCGACGGGCACGAGATGCACCCGCTGATCGAAGAACCCTTCGTCGCCGCCGTTCCCAAGGGCAAGGTGCAGGGCGACGTGCTCGACGCGCTGCGCACGATGCCGATGGTGCAGTATTCCTCGCGTCATTTCATGGGGCGTCAGATCGCGTCGCAGCTTGCCACGCAGGATTTGCGGGTCAATCACCGCTTCGAACTCGACAGCTATCACGCGATCCTGTCGATGGTCGCCGCAGGGGCGGGCTGGACGATCCTGACCCCGCTGGGGGTGCTGCGCGCCAAGCGGTTCGTGTCGGAGGTGGACATTGTCGAACTGCCGTTCCCCTCGTTTTCCCGGCGCATCACTCTGACGGCCCGGCGCGGCGGGCTGGGCGACCTGCCGGGCGATGTCGCGACACGGCTGAAGTCGCACATGGCCGACATGATCCTGAAGCCGTTCCATGCCCGGCTGCCGTGGCTGAAAGACAGGATGAGGTTGCTGTGACCACCGGCCACGTGTTCATGGCGATGAGCCTGGACGGGTTCGTGGCACGGCCGGATCATGCGATCGACTGGCTGATGAAACAGCCGGAGGATGACGGGGACGGGGGCTTTTTCGACTTCTTCGCATCGGTCGACGGGATGGTGATGGGGTCCGGCACCTTCCGCACGGTCCTTGGCTTCGACGAATGGGTCTATGGCGACAAGCCGATCCGGGTGATGAGCCACGCCCTGACGCGCGAGGACATTCCCGAGGCGCGGCGGTCCAGCGTCGAAGTTACGCGCCAAGACCCACAGGCGCTGATGGACATGGTCGAGATCGAGGGCTGGACGCGCGCCTATATCGACGGCGGGGCGCTGGTCCACAGTTTCCTGCGCGCGGGCCTGATCGCCGACATGACGATCACCATCATTCCGATCCTTCTGGGGCAGGGCCGATCCCTGTTCGGCCCCCTCGAACGCGACATCGACCTGAAGCTCGAACATGCGGAAAAGACCAAGGCGGGTTTCCTGACCACCAGATACCGGGTGTTGTGAGGCAGCATTGGTCCCTGCGGGGACGAAAATAGGCGTGCCTCGGGCAAATGCGTCGCCTCGCAAGGCGCGGGGCTTCGTGACCACCAGCTTGGGCGTCGTGCCCCCGATGGTTGCCATCGGGCAACCCGTCACATCGCGCATATGACGACAGGTTGAACGCGGGCACCCGGACATCCATCTCTCGGTCATCAGGACGACCTTCCCATCATGGATCAACACCGGGACGACCCGGAAAGCACACGGGGTTTCCGATGCGCTCGCCTCTCGATCGTCTTCGCCATGCCGTCACATTCGAACTTCTCGCACTCGGCCTCGCCGTGCCCTTGGGCGCGGTCCTGTTTCACCTTCCCGTTCATGACATCGGTGTCGTGGGCGTGGTCAGCGCGACGCTCGCGACGCTGTGGAACCTGATCTACAACCTTCTGTTCGATCTGGTGCTGCGCTGGCGTCGTGGCACCACCGCGAAATCAATCGGACTTCGTGTGATCCATGCGGTGCTGTTCGAGGCGGGGCTGCTCGCCCTGCTGCTCCCCTTCATGGCGTGGTATCTGGGCCTCACGCTCGTCGAGGCGCTGGTCATGGATCTGGGGTTCGCGGCGTTCTATCTGGTCTACGCCTTCGCGTTCAACTGCGCCTACGACTGGCTGTTTCCGGTCCCACGACCCGCCTGACCGGCCAAGCGAAAAGGCCGCCCCAAGGGCGGCCTTTTCCAGCGTTTTCGAACCGTTTACTGCGCCGCGACCGAGGCGCTTGCGGCCTCTTTCACATCCGCCGCCGCCGCGACCAGCGCATTGGCGATGAAGTCGAGTTCCGGCTTCTTGAGGCGGACGGGAAGGCGGGTGTCACAGGCGCGCATCAGCATCTTCTTGGTGCCGGGCAGCGGACCCTGATCGCCGATGAATTCCCAGTTCCAGAAGGCGCGGGCGTTATCCGTGTGCATCCCGAAGACCTGCACCGACACGCCGCGCACCTTTGCGGCATCCATGAAGGCGCGGGTCTCGTCGTCGGTCATGTCGACGAGGTTGAACTGGATCGAATCCGGCGCGCGGGTCTCGGCGGCCAGCGGGGCGGGCACGTCGATCCACGGGCTTTCGTTCAGCTTGGCGGCCACGTAGTCGTGGTTGCGAAGGCCGTCGGTCACCCGGCGCTCGAGCTCGGGGATCTGGGGCCGGATCACCGCTGCCGAGAGGTTAGACAGCCGCGTGTTGTAAAGCGGCAGCTTGTTCTGCCAGCGCCCGAAGGCCTCTTCCAGCTCGGTCGTGTTGTCGCCGTGCGGGCCTTTGTGCTTCTTCCAGTTGTGCTCATAGGCACCGGACATGATGACCGCGCGGGCGATGATGTCGGCATCGTCGGTGATGAGGATGCCACCCTCGCCGGCATTCAGCATCTTGTAGGACTGGAACGAGAAGCAGCCGATCTTGCCGATCTTGCCGATCTTCTCGCCATGCCAGAGCGTGCCGAGGCTATGGGCCGCATCCTCGACGACCGGAATGCCCTTGGCGTCGCAAAGCGCCATGATCGCGTCCATGTCCGAGGTGTGGCCGCGCATGTGGCTGATGATGACCGCGCCCACGTCGTCGGTGAGCTTGGTCTCGAAGTCGTCCATGTTGACGCGGTAGTTGTCCATCACGTCCACGAGCACCGGAACGCAGTCGGCATGAACGACCGAGGAGGGCACGGCGGCGAAGGTGAAGGCCGGGATCAGAACCTTGGTGTCGCGCGGCAGGCCGAGCGCCTTGAGAGAAATGAACAGCGCCGCCGAGCAGGAGGCCACGGCCAGCGCATACTTGGCCCCCATCATGTCGGCGAATTCACGCTCCAACAAAGCCACCGGCGCGTCCTGAGGCGCGGTGTAGCGGAACAGGTCGCCCGATTGCAGCAGCCGGTCGATCTCGGCGCGGGCAGCTTCGGGAATGGGTTCTGCGTCGTATACGTTGGGCCCCAGGGTCATACTCGTATCCTTTTCGGGTTTTCCGAAGGTGATATTCGGGAAAAGTGTAACACCCGCATGAAACCAAGCAAAGAAAAATGACGCGCACGGCGGGTCAGGATACCCTGCCCACCGTAAGTGCTTGCTCGCTATAGAGGATTTCATTGGCACAGCACCGCCCACCGGGCCGGTGCCGGGCGGCTTTTCGCAACGGCGCGAATCGCGGTCTCGTGCCTTACACGTTCAGGAGCAGATGCTCGCGTTCCCACGGGCTGATGACCGACAGGAATTCCTGATACTCCGTGCGTTTCACGATGGAATAGACGCGGGCGAATTCCGGTCCCAGCACCTCGTGCATCTCGGTCGCTTCCTCGAACAGGTCGAGTGCGGACCAGAGGTCATGGGGGATTTCCTCGTCCGCGTCATAGGCGTCGCCCCGGAACTGCGGCTCGGCCCGCACCTCGTTCATCATGCCGAGGTAACCCGAGGCGAGCGAGGCGGCCATGGCGAGATAGGGGTTCGCGTCCATGCCGGTCAGGCGGTTCTCGACCCGGCGGGAGTCGGGGCCGGAAAGCGGGATGCGGATGCCGGTGGTGCGGTTGTCGCGGCCCCAGGCCAGATTGATCGGCGCGGCGTTGTCGCGCACGTAGCGGCGATAGCTGTTCACGTAAGGCGCCAGCACCGCGATGACCGAGGGCAGGTGGGTCTGAAGCCCGCCGATGAAGGTGAAGAACGCATCGGTGTCGCCGCCGTTGGGGCCTGCGAAGATGTTCTTTCCGGTGTCCGTTTCCACGACCGAGTGGTGGATGTGCATGGCCGAGCCCGGCTCGTCCGCGATGGGCTTGGCCATGAATGTGGCGAAACAGTCGTGGCGCAGCGCGGCTTCGCGGATCAGGCGTTTGAAATAGAATACCTCGTCGGCCAGCTTCACCGGGTCGCCGTGGCGCAGGTTGATCTCCAACTGCCCCGCGCCGCCTTCCTGCGTGATGCCGTCGATCTCGAACCCTTGGGCTTCGGCGAAATCGTAGATGTCGTCGATCACCGGGCCGAATTCGTCCACGGCGGTCATGGAATAGGCCTGACGCGCGGCGGCGGGGCGGCCCGAGCGGCCCATCATCGGCTCGATCTTCTTGGCGGGGTCGAGGTTGCGGGCGACGAGAAAGAATTCCATCTCCGGCGCGACCACGGGCGTCCAGCCCTGCGCCTTGTAAAGCTCCACCACCCGTTTCAGCACGTTGCGTGGGGAATAGGGGATCGGCTCGCCGTTGCGGTCGAAGGCGTCGTGGATCACCTGAAGCGTCACGTCCGCCGTCCACGGCGCCGCCGTCGCGGTGGTCATGTCGGGCTTCAGGATCATGTCGCGTTCGATGAAGCCCTCGTCCCCGGCCGCCTCGCCCCAGTCGCCGGTGATGGTCTGGTAGAAGATCGAATCCGGCAGGTGGAAATAGTTCTGGCGCGCGAATTTGCCCGCCGGCACCGCCTTGCCCCGCGCGATGCCGGGCAGGTCGGCGATGATGCATTCCACCTCGTCCAGCCTGCGCCCGTCGAGATAGGCTTGCGCGGCCTCAGGCAGGCCCGTTGTCCAGTCGCTGGCCATCACTTGGCCCCTTTCTTGAGGAACGCGGCCATGCGGTCGGCCAGTTCGTCGTTGTCAGTGGGTTTCGCCACGTTCGCGCGGGCCTCGTCCACGAGGGCGGGCGGCACGGCGGCGGCGCGGTGTTCGATCAGCCCCTCGATCACGTCGGCGCGAAACTCGGGGTGGGGTTGAACGGTGAGGATGGAGGAGCCGATAACCATGGCGGCGTTCTTGCAGAACTCGCTTTCCGCGATGACCTGCGCGCCTTCGGGCCGTTCGACCACCTGATCCTGATGCCAGGCATTGAGCGCCAGCTCGGTGTCGCCGAAATCGTAGATCTGGCGCCCGACGGACCAGCCGCCGCGAAACTTCTCGACCTTGCCGCCAAGGGCCTGCGCGATGATCTGGTGGCCGAAGCAGATGCCCACCATCGGGCGGGATGACGCGGCGATGGCGCGGATCAGGTCTTCGAGCGGGGGAATCCAGTCGTGATCCTCATAGGCGCCGTGGCGCGAGCCGGTGATGAGCCAGCCGTCGCAGGTGTCAGGGCTCTCCGGGAACGCGCCATCGACCACGTTCCACGTGCGGAAGGTGAAGCCGTGACCGGAAAAGAGCCGTTCGAACATGGCGGAATAGTCGCCCGTCTCGCCGATGAGCGCGTCCGGCATGTGGCCGGTTTGCAGGATGCCGATAAGCATGAAGCCTCGATTTGATCAAATCTCGCGGCGACCCTAGCCGAGGGGCGCGGGGGCGGCAAGCGGGGTGTTGTCTGTTTCGAATTGGGCTTGCGCCCAATCCGACCCATGTGGGGGGCCAGCCCCCCACACCCCCCGGGATATTTGGGACCGGAAAGAGACGCGTTCAGCGCACGAGCATGGGCCGCAGGCGCAGTTTCGGGCGGGTTTCCTGCGGCAAGTGGCGGGTGAGGCGGCGGTTGATCGCGCCGAAGATCGTGATGACCGTGAGGGTCAGCAGGATGAAATAGAAGGCGAGGATCGGGTAGGGGACGAAGGGGTTGAAGGTCTTGTCCGCGAAATAGTTGGCGTAATAAAGCGCGTCACCCCGCTGTTGCCAGGCCGGAAAGCCCGAGAAAAACACGAGCGCGGTGGCGTGAAACAGAAAGATCGCCTCGTTCGTATAGGCGGGCCAAGCGAGGCGCAGCATGGTCGGAAAGGTGATCCGGCGGAAGCGTTTCCAGCCCATGATGCCGTAAGCGTCGGCGGCTTCGAGATCGCCCTTCGGGATGGCTTTGAGCGCGCCATAGAAGATTTCGCCGGCGTAGGCCGAGGTGTTCAGAAACAGAACGATGGTGGCCCCGAAGGCCGCCGAGGTCAGCGGATCGAAGATCGGGGCGACCTGTTTCAGCGACAGGAAGGCGAAATAGGCGAAGAAGAACTGGATGAAGAGGGGTGAACCGCGAAAGAGGAAGATGAACCACTCCGCCGGTTTTCTGATGAGGGGCTTCGCGGAGGATTTGCCGAGCGCCACGGCGATCGACAGGAAGAACCCGAAGGCGAGCGAGAGGACGCCGAAGTAGATGTTCCAGATCATGCCTGAGCCGATCAGCGTGAACTGCTGGCAGATCGTGAAGTCGGACCGGGGCAGGAGCCGCTCACCGATCCCGATGGAGCGCAGGCCGTAGTCCATGACCGTGTCCCAGCAGCTCATGCGGCGGCCTTCCGCTGGGCCTCGCCCGCGGCGGTGGCCTGCCCGTGGGAAAGGCGGGCCATCAGCTTGTCGAGCACGAATTCCGAGAGTTTAGTGAGCAGCAGATAGAACACGAGCAGTGCGCCGAAGTAATACATCCGCCAGTCGCCGTGCGGGTAGTCGGAGAAGCGCGCGGTCTTGGAGCCGCCGAGTTCGCGCGCCCAATAGACGATGTCTTCGACCCCCAGAAGGAACAGGAGCGGCGTGGCCTTGATGAGGATCATCCAGAGGTTCGACAGGCCCGGCAGGGCGTAGAGCCACATCTGCGGGACGAGAATGCGCCAGAAGGCCTGACGGTGGGAAAAGCCATAAGCCTCGGCGGTTTCCATCTGGGCGCGCGGGACCGAGCGCATGGCGCCGAACAGCACATTGGCCGCGAAGGCGCCGAAAACGATGGCGAAGGTCAGGACGGCGAGGGTGAAGCCGTAGCTTTCATGCACCCATTGCGGCGAGGTCGAGAGCGGCAGTTTGGCCTGCGCACAGACCACGAAATCGCTGCCCTGCCGGATCGGCGCTTCCCAGTCGGGACACTTTACCTGATGGCGCAGCCACTCGAACGCCTGATCCAGCGCGATGACGAAGAAGAGGAAAAAGGCGATATCCGGCACGCCGCGCACGATCGAGGTATAACCCTTGCCGAACCAGCGCAGCGGCGCGATGGGCGAGCGGGCGGCCGAGGCCCCGATGAAGCCGAAGGCCAGCGAAACGGGCGCGGTGATGACGAGAAGCAGCATCACCACCCCGAAGGACTGGTAGAACAGGATATGCTTGCCGCTGGTGAGGTAGCAGGCAAGCCACTGCAATTCTTGCAGGTTCTGGGGGTCTGCGCAGATTTCGAACATCGGTGGAGAGGAGCGGCCCGAAAGCCGCCCCCCGTGTCAGATCAGTACGGGCCTTCCATGCCGTCGAACCATTTGGCGATCAGTTCGTTGACGGTGCCGTCCGCCTTCAGTTCGGCAATCGCGGCGTTGAGCTTGTCTTTCAGCTCGGTGTCGCTTTCACGCACGCCAAGGCCGATGCCGCCGCCCAGCATCACGTCGTCGCCCGCGAACATCAGGTCGCTGTCTTCGGCCACGATGGGCTCGAGGAACGACTTGTCTGCGAGGACCGCGTCGGCTTCGCCGTTCTTCACGGCGGCGATGGTTTCGTCCGGGGTGGCGAATTCGACAAGCTGGGCGCCGTCCATGCTGGCCACGTGGCTGGCCTGAATCGTGCCGGTCTGGGCCGCGATCACGCCGGTGCCGTCGAAGGCGTCGGACATCGCGACGAAGGAGGACGGATCGGGCGGGAAGTAGGCCTCGGTAAAGTCGATGACCTCGTCACGCTCGTCGGTGATCGACATGCCCGCGATGATCGTGTCGTAGTTGCCCGACACGAGGTTCGGGATGATCGAATCCCACTCGTTCGTCACCCATTCGCAGGTCAGCCCGGCGGTTTCGCAGATCGCGTCGCCCAGTTCGCGCTCGAACCCGTCGACTTCGCCGTTGTCGTTCAGGAAGTTGAACGGAGGGTAAGCGCCTTCGGTGCCCATGCGGACGGTCATGGCGTGGCTTTCGGCCATCGCGGTGCCCGCAGTCAACGCGAGCGCGGCGGCGGTGAGGATCAGCTTTTTCATTTCTTGCTCCCTTGGTTGGTTCAGGCCGGAACGGTGGCGGAGAGAAACCCCTTCAGACGTTCCGATTTGGGGTTGGAGAAAAGCTCTTCAGGTGGCCCTTCTTCCTCGATCTTTCCCTGATGGAGAAAGACCACATGATCGGCCACGTCTGCGGCCATGCGCATGTCGTGGGTCACGATTATCATGGTGCGGCCCTCGGCGGCGAGGGCCTTGATGACGCGCACCACCTCTTGCTCGAGCTCTGGGTCGAGGGCCGAGGTGGGTTCGTCGAACAAAAGCGCCTTGGGCTCCATGCACAGCGCGCGGGCGATGGCGGCGCGCTGTTGCTGGCCGCCGGACAACTGCGCCGGGTAGACATCGCATTTGTCGCCGATGCCGACCTTTTCGAGATAGGCGCGCGCGGCCTCTTCCACGTCTTTTTTCGGGCGGCCCAGCACGGTGACGGGGGCCTCCATGACGTTTTCGAGGATGGTCATATGGGACCACAGGTTGAACTGCTGGAACACCATCGACAGGTTCGTGCGAATGCGCGTCACCTGCGCCCGGTCGGCGGGGCGGCGGGCAAGGCCGGTTCCATGCCAGCGGATCGGCTCGCCCTCGAACAGGATCTCGCCCGACTGGCTGTCTTCCAGCAGGTTGCAGCAACGCAGAAGCGTGGATTTGCCCGAGCCGGACGACCCGATCATCGAGATCGCATGCCCGCGCGGGGCGGACAGGCTGACACCTTTCAGGACCTCGAGTTCCCCGAAACTCTTGTGCAGGTCATGTATCTCTATGACGGGCGGTTCAGTGTGCGGCACAGCATTTGATCATATCGGTTTCGAGGCCCGAGTAGGGACGAAATCCCAATGTATTGCAACGATAGATTGCCCGATGCCCGGGCGGCTTTTGCCTGCCGTTGGGTCAGGTGGCGCGAAAACGGGCAGCGGGCCTCAGCCCGTCGCCTTTTGTCGCGCGATGTTCGAGTCGCGGTCGGACACGCCCAGGAACTTGGCGATGAGCCGCATCAGCGCGTCTTCTTCATCGGCCCGGTCGCCGTCCGCCAATACCACGCGCCAGGCGGCCGCGACGACGCTCGTGCGGTCTTCGTAGGGCACCGCATCCTTGATCGCCTCGGTGAAACGGACGGTGTCGGGGGCCTGCGATTCCAACTCCTGCGCCTGATACATCAAGTCTTGCGCCAGTTCGGGGGACAGGTCGTAACGGTCCGCCACGATGTCGCGGATCTGGTCCTTTTCGACGTCGTCATATTGCCCGTCCGAGCGGGCGATCCGCACGAGCAGGGCGGTCAGCGCCACGCGGGCGTCTTCGGGCGGGAGCTCTTCGGGCGCGGAGCCGAAGAGGGAATTCATGAGTTTGTCGAACATAGCTTTCCACTTAGGCCGGTTTCGCGACGCTTTCCAGCGTATGACTGTCAACTTTCGGGGATATGGCCCGGTTCCTCAGTCCTCATAGCCCTCAATAATGATGAGGTCGCCTTCGGACACCGGGTCGCGGATCGCCTTGGCGGCCTGATATTCCGGGCTGTCGTAGCAGGCGAGCGCATCGGCGTAGCTGGGAAACTCGATCACTACGTTGCGCGCGCGTGCGGTGCCTTCGGCGATCCGGTGCTCGCCGCCGCGCACGAGGAAGCGGGCCTTGTACTTGGCGAAAGCCGAGGCGTTCGCGACCACATAGGTCATGTAGGTTTCGGGGTCGTCCACATCGACGCGACCTATCCAGTATCCTTTGGGCATGTCAGCCTCCCAAGCTATCGAAGTCCCGTTTCAGTTTTCCCGCTTCGTCGGCCAGACCCCACGGCGGGTTGAGCACGAAAAGACCCGAGCCGACCATGCCATGCCCGTGGCGTGCGGGTGGAAAGCGCACTTCGCTTATCAACGCATCGGGGTGCTGGGTGGTGAGTGTGCGTACCATCCCGGTATGGCGGTCGTCGGTGAGGATCGGATACCACAGCAAAACAACGCCCACGGGCCACTTGCGCGCGATCTTCGAGATCGCCTTCGGCAGGGTGTCGTAATCCGATTTCAACTCCCACGACGGGTCGATGAGCAAAACGCCCCGGCGCGGATCGGGGGGCGTCACGGCCAGCGCCATCTCGATCCCGTCGCGCTGTTCGACTTTTGCGCCCAAGGGCCGCATGACCTCGGCCAGAGCCGCACTTTCCTGCGGATGCAGATCGGCCAGTCGCAGGGTATCGCCGGGTCGCAAAAGATGCGCGGCGATCAGGGGCGAGCCGGGATATGCGGTTGGGCCATACTCGGCAGACACCCAGTCGCGGGCGCGGGTGTAGGGGTGATCGGGGCCGAACCAGTCGGCCACACGCCCGATGCCCGCCGCCGCTTCGCCCGTCTTGACCGCCTCGGGCGCGTCCAACCGATAAAGCCCGCGACCCGCATGGGTTTCGATGTAGGACAGCGGTTTGTCCTTTTGGGTCAGGTAGTCCAGCACCCATGCCAGAAGCCCGTGTTTGTGCACGTCGGCCAGATTGCCCGCATGGAAGATGTGTTGGTAAGACAGCATCCCTTGGCGTAACGCCTGCCCCAAGCGGCATCAAGGGGCGAGGCGATGGTCAGTCTGCCACGTATTTGCCGAGGGTCTGGTGAAAGTGCCGGATGCGCTGTTCTTCGTAGCGCGCAAGCTCGACGACGCCGGTCGCGGAATTGCGCAGCCCGTCCTGCACAAGCCCGAGGTTCGAGATGTCCTGATCTATGACCGGCCCCAGAACGGGCAGTTCGGGGGCCTCCGACCACGGCGCGCCCGGTTCGATCCACCGCAGTTCGGCGGGCGCAGGGCGCGGTTTGCCAGCGGGGCAGCGCTTCAGGATCATCACCTCCATGATGCACGAATGAACGTCCATCCCGTTTGGGCGCCAGCGGTAGACGATGTTGGGCGCGAACCCGCCCCACGGCGCGAAGTTCGGAAAGACGTTGTAGACGAGCGCGTCCAGAACCTCGGCATCCGAGACGCCGGAATGGTCGGTGCCATAGGCCCGGCTGAACGCCGCCCGGGTCTTGTCGCCCAGCGTGCGGCGGGCCTGAATCGCGCCATCGTCCTTGGGGTCGACCGTCTGCGCCTCTTCGCGCATCCCAAGCATCTGCGCCACGATCTCCTGCTCCGACACGGCGCCCTCGCCCATATGCGGGCTGGTCACGCCGAAGGCGGCGAGGTTTCGGTTCACGTTGTCGCCGTAAAGGTCGTATTGCGCGCTGGCGTCCGCGAAAAAGGGAAGGATCTGCGGGTGCGTGGCGATGACGTGGTAGCTTTCCATGAAAGCCTCCTGCGCCACCTTCCAGTTGCATTGCATGACCCCGGCCAGATGCACGGACTTATAGCAATCTTCGAGCCGCCAGGGCGCGAAATGCTCCGGTAGCACGCCGAGGTAGTCGGCAAGCGGCGCGGCGTCCGGGTCGAAATTGATGAAGACGAAGCCGCCCCACGTGTCGACCTGCACCTCGCGCAGGTGCGCGTCGTCGTCCGTCAGATGCGGGAAATCCCAGCGGCAGGGGATGCTTTTCACGCTGCCGTCGAGGTTCCAGGTCCAACCGTGAAACGCGCAGCGGATCGTCTGGGCCTGCCCGGCGTCGGCCCGAAGCTTGCGGCCCCGGTGCGGACAGGAATTGACGAAGCCGCGCACCGTGCCGCTTTCGGTGCGGACCAGCAGGACCGAGCGGTCCGCGATGTCATAAACGGTCTGATCGCCCGGCGCGGGAATGTCTTCGTCCCGGCAGGCCATCTGCCAGACCTTTTCCCACATCTCGCGCACTTCGCGCTGGAAATAGTCGGGGGAGGTGTAACGGGCGGTGGCCACGCGGACGGTCTGCGGATGATACGGCGCCACGTCGCGCAGGCAGGGCGAAGGCGGGTTCGTGTCCCGGTCCAGCACCATCTGATAGGTCGGGCGCGGGCGGCCTTCGATGGTTTCCGGGTCGGCAAGGGGGGCTGGGGTTTCGCGGTTCATGGCGGGCTCCGTCTGCATCCGTTCATTGTCTCTTGTGCATACGGATAGCGACCAGGTGCATACAAAAACCTTGATCCAGATCAATCGCGCACCGCGCGCGGACACGAAAAAGGCCGCCGCACCCATCGGTGCAGCGGCCCTTGTCAGTTGGGCGGTTGCGGCCCGCGTTAAACGAGGCGTTCCTGCTCGATCGCCGCGCGAACGAAATCGGCAAAGAGCGGCGCGGGCGCGAAGGGCTTCGACTTCAGCTCCGGGTGATATTGCACGCCGATGAACCACGGGTGGTCCTGCCATTCGACGATCTCGGGCAGGCGGCCATCTGGCGACATACCGGAGAAGCACAGGCCCTTGGCCTCAAGCTCCTCCCGATACTTGATGTCGACCTCGTAGCGGTGACGGTGGCGTTCTTCGATGGTCGTGTCGCCATAGACTTCGGCCACCTTCGACCCCTCTTTCAGCGTCGCAGTATAGGCGCCAAGCCGCATCGTGCCGCCCTTGTCGTCGGACACCTTGCGCTTGACGGTATAGTTGCCCTGCACCCATTCCTTGAGGTGGTAAACCACGGGCGTAAAACGTTTTTTCCCGGCTTCATGGTCGAATTCCTCGGACCCGGCATCCTCGAGCCCGACGACGTTGCGGGCCGCTTCGATCACGGCCATCTGCATCCCCAGACAGATCCCGAGGTAGGGCACCTTGTGCTCGCGCGCGAACTGGGCGGCGCGGATCTTGCCTTCGGTCCCGCGTTCACCGAAGCCGCCGGGCACGAGGATCGCATGGTAGCCTTCAAGATGCGGGGCCGGGTCTTCCTTTTCGAAAATCTCGGCATCGACCCATTCGGTCGTGACCTTCACCCGGTTGGCCATGCCGCCGTGGGTGAGCGCCTCTTTGATCGACTTGTAGGCGTCTTCAAGCTGCACGTATTTGCCGACGATGGCGATTTTCACCTCGCCCTCGGCGTTGTGGATGCGGTCCTCGACATCCTCCCACCGGGTCATGTTGGGCGCGGGCGCCGGGCTGATCTGGAAGGCGTCGAGCACGGCTTGGTCCAAGCCCGCGCGGTGGAACGACATCGGCGCCTCGTAGATCGACTTGAGGTCGTAGGCCGGGATCACGCTGTCGGGGCGCACGTTACAGAACAGCGCGATCTTGGCGCGTTCCTTTTCGGGGATCGGATGCTCGGCGCGGCAGACCAGCACGTCGGGCGCGATGCCGATGGAGCGCAGCTCCTTCACGCTGTGCTGCGTGGGCTTGGTTTTCAGCTCGCCCGAGGCCGCGAGATAGGGGAGCAGCGTGAGATGCATGAAGATGCACTGTCCGCGGGGGCGTTCCTGGCTGAACTGGCGGATCGCTTCGAAGAAAGGCAGCGCCTCGATGTCGCCGACGGTGCCGCCGATCTCGCACAGCATGAAATCGACCTCGTCATCGCCGATCTCGATGAAGTCCTTGATTTCATTGGTGACGTGCGGAATCACCTGAATGGTCTTGCCGAGGTAGTCGCCGCGCCGCTCTTTCTCGAGCACGTTGGTATAGATGCGGCCCGACGAGACGCTGTCGGTGGCGCGCGCCGCGACACCGGTGAAGCGTTCGTAATGGCCCAAATCGAGGTCTGTTTCCGCGCCGTCGTCGGTGACGAACACTTCGCCATGCTCGAAGGGCGACATCGTGCCCGGATCGACGTTCAGATACGGGTCCAGTTTGCGCATCCGGACGGAAAAGCCGCGTGCCTGCAACAACGCGCCGAGTGCCGCCGCCGTGAGCCCCTTGCCAAGGGACGAAACCACGCCGCCGGTGATGAAGATGTAACGTGCCATGTAAGGGCTGCCCCCGTGATTTTGGTTGGATGCGGTGCGCTCAGGCCGAGTTGTCCCGGCTCAAAAACCCATCATCACGGGATTCCGGAATATCCGATTCCCGGTCTCAAGGCAAGCAGACCGCAATATGATGTGGCCGGATTTTCCGGCTTATCAACAGGTTGTAGTGTGGTGCGAAATCACCCCGTCCGGGTCACGGACGGGGTTTCGGGTGCCGCGCTTACTCGGCGCGCGGCGGGGCTGCCGGAGCATCCGACGGCTGATCCGAATTCTGCGACGGCATCATGTCCGTCACGTCGGGCAGCGCCGGGGCGTCCGGGGTCGCGTCGCCGGCATCCGAAGCCGGTGCGACGATCAGGTCGGTGACCGAACTGTCCGCCGAGTTGCGCGCCGAGATGATCGTGAGACCAAGTGACGCGGCAAGAAAGGCGATGCCCAGAATCCAGGTCAGTTTGGAAAGCGCCGTGGCCGCGCTGCGCGACGACATCACGCCGCCGCCGCCACCGCCGCCGCCCATGCCGAGCCCACCGCCTTCCGAGCGTTGCAGAAGCACGACGCCGATCAGCGACAGCGCGAGCAGGAGAAGGATGACGAGCAGGACGTTTTCCATGGGACTTTAGCGGCCTTCCGGGGGTCAGTGTTCCGATGGGGCTATCTAGGGTGAACGGCGCGCCGTCGCAACCCCAAAGCCATGCCGAAATGCGAGCAGGGCGCGCGGGATTGGCCTTTCACCGGGGCGCGGGCTTCGCTATACGGGCGCGGGTTTACCGACAGAGGAAACGTCATGGCCAACGTAGTCGTCGTAGGCGCCCAGTGGGGCGACGAGGGGAAAGGCAAGATCGTGGACTGGCTCAGCGAACGCGCTGACGTCATCTGCCGGTTTCAGGGTGGCCATAACGCGGGCCACACCCTTGTCATCGACGGCACCGTCTACAAGCTGCACGCGCTGCCTTCGGGCGTGGTGCGCGGCGGCAAACTGTCGGTGATCGGCAACGGCGTGGTGCTGGACCCGTGGCACCTGCTGGGCGAGATCGAGACGATACGCAAACAGGGCGTCGAAATCACGCCCGAGACGTTGATGATCGCCGAAAACACGCCGCTGATCCTGCCGTTCCACGGCGAATTGGACCGGGCGCGCGAAGAGGCCGCGAGCACCGGGACCAAGATCGGCACGACGGGCCGTGGCATCGGCCCGGCCTACGAGGACAAGGTGGGGCGCCGGGTGATCCGGGTCGCCGACCTTGCCGACGACGCGACGCTCGAGGCGCGGGTGGACCGGGCGCTTCAGCACCACAACCCGCTGCGCAAGGGGCTGGGCGTGGACGAGATCGACCGCGACGCGCTGATCGCGCAGTTGAAAGAGATCGCGCCCAAGATCCTCGAATACGCGGCGCCGGCGTGGAAGGTGCTCAACGAGAAGCGCAAGGCGGGCAACCGCATCCTGTTCGAAGGGGCGCAGGGTGCGCTGCTCGACATCGACTTCGGCACCTATCCCTTCGTGACCTCGTCCAACGTGATCGCGGGTCAGGCGGCCACGGGCGTCGGCATGGGGCCGGGGGCGATCGACTATGTGCTGGGCATCGTGAAAGCCTATACGACCCGCGTGGGCGAAGGGCCGTTCCCGTCGGAGCTTTTCGACGCGGACGGCGACCGTCTGGGCACGCGCGGACACGAATTCGGGACCACTACCGGGCGCAAGCGGCGCTGCGGCTGGTTCGACGCGGCGCTCGTGCGGCAGACCTGCGCGATTTCCGGCATCAACGGCATCTGCCTGACGAAACTCGACGTGCTCGACGGGTTCGAAACGCTGAAAATCTGCGTGGCCTACGATCTGGACGGCAAGCGGCTGGACTACCTGCCAACCGCCGCCGACGAGCAGGCGCGGTGCAAGCCGATCTACGAAGAGCTGGAAGGGTGGAGCGAGTCGACCGAAGGCGCGCGTAGCTGGGCCGATCTTCCGGCCGCCGCGATCAAATACGTCCGCCGGGTCGAGGAGTTGATCGAATGCCCGGTCGCGCTCTTGTCCACCAGCCCGGAGCGCGACGACACGATCCTCGTCACCGATCCGTTCGCGGACTGATGCCGTAAGTCTGGATACCAGACCAAGGGCGCAAGCCCGTTGAAAGGAGACGCCATGGCCCTGTCACTGAAAGCCCGCAAACGCTGGTCGCTGGTCGTTCTGCTGATCGGCCTGCCGCTGTGGATCATCGTGGCGGTCAACTTGGCCGATCTCATCAACCGCGATTCCATCCTCGTCGAGCTGATCGTGTTCGTCGTGCTGGGCGTGGCGTGGATTTTGCCGTTCAAGAAGCTGTTTCAGGGCGTCGCCGCGATGCCGCCCGAAGAAAAGCGCGACGTGGAATGAAAAACGGCGGGGTCCGACCCCGCCGTTTCCGACATCCCCATAACGCGGCAGCGTTTCACTCGTAATACAAACTGTCCTCAGACAGGACGAACTGGCCCCGGTTGACCTTGACGATCTGGCCGGAGCGCAGGAGCTGGGCGAAACTCGCCAGCGCTTCTTCGCGCCCCGCGCCGGACGAGGAGGCGAGGGCGAGCGAAATGATTTGCGGACGTGTGGCCCAGGGACGGCCCACTTCCTGCGTGACGAAGGCGGTGGCCGCCTCCAACGTGTCTTCGATCCCTTCGACTCCCAGATCGGCGGCGAAAGCGCGGAAGCCCGAGGTCATGTTGTCGCTGGCCTCTTCGCCCTCGTCATCCTGCGCCTCTTCCGGCTCGTCCTGCATGGCAAGGTTCGATTTGCCCACGCGACGCGGGCGCACCGGGCGCACCGGACGGGCGGGTTTTGCGACGGCGGCCGGGCGCGCGGGCTGGGGCACTTCGGCTTTGGCCACGTCGGACTGATCCACACGCTGCTCGGACACCAGAACCAGCGGGGCGAGGCGGCGCTTGGGGCGGTCGGCATCGGCCTGCGGGCGGCGCGGACGCACGACACGGGCAAGGTCGTCGCGGTATTCGTCGTTGGTCAGCGGCGTCGGGTCGATCGAATCGAGCGCCTCGTCCACCTCGTCACGGTCGGCGCGCTTCGCCTGAACCGCGGCCTTGAGGTGCTGGATCGCATTGCGGCGACGGGTGCTTTCGCCGGTGGCGAGCTGCGAATTGGTCTTTTGCAGGATGCGGTCGATGGCGCGGTCGGTTTCGCCCATGTCCACATCCGCGAACGGCGCGGCCTGCGTCTTGCGGTCGTCCTGAATGCGATCCTCGGGCTCTTCCTCGGGCTCGATGGGCAGGGCTTCGCCGCGCACCATTTCGTCTTCATCGTCCGCGTCCGCGACGTCGTCGGCCAGAGCGGCCTCGTCCTCGCCGGCGTCCTCGGCCAGCGCGGCGCGTGCGGCGTTGAAATCGTCTTCGTCGGCACCCGCCGTTTCGCGCGAGTCGCGCTCGACCTCGGCCAGCTCCGCAATCAACGCGGCCTCGTCCTCGGGCGTCAGCGTGCTTTCGCCGGGAACGGTGAAATCGTCCTCGTCCGGGTCGTAAGGCTCCGCGGTCGCCGTCGCTTCGATCTGCTGCGGGGCCGGGGTTTCGTCCTTGGCGAAGGGGCGGCGCACACGGACCACGCGGGCGATCGGGCGGCGCGGCTGGGTCGCCGGGGTCTGGGTCTGGGCGGGCACGATCACGGTCGCGGCCTTGGCGTCCTGAGCGGGCGCTTCGTCCTCGGCTGCATCCGGCGTTTCGGCGGCCTGCGGGGTATCTTCGTCCGCATCTGCGTCATCGGTCGCGAAGTCCTCGGCAAAGGCGCTGAGGTCCAGCGGCGCTTCGTCCTCATCCTCGTCGTGGTCGAGTTCCGAGGCGGTCTCTTCGCTCACTTCGTCGGTCAGCGCCTCGTCCTCGAGCGCCGAATCTTCGGCCACCTTGCCGAGCAGGGCGGAAATGTCGTCATCCTCCTCCGACGCATCGTCCTCCGCCTGCGCTTCGGCGGGCGTGTCGTCTTCGTCGTCGGTGTCGATCGGCAGAACTTCGTCCTGTTCCTCGGCCAGCAGCGCCTCTTCGAGAATGTCGTCGTCGTCGCGGAAGTAATCGTCGGCGTGTTCGTCTTCTGAATAGTCGTCGGCGCTTACATCGGTGACGGCGTGGATGCGGCGGATGCGATCGGTCACGGACCCGGCGTCCGCCGCTTCGTCTTCGTCCTCATCGGCGGCACGGCGCGCTTCGGCCTCGGCCTCGGCTTCGGCGCGGCGCTGTTCGGCTTCCGCTTCCGCCTCGGCGCGGCGACGGGCCGCTTCGGCTTCCGCCTCGGCCCGGCGGGCTTCTTCTTCTTCGGCGGCGCGTGCGGCGTCTTCCTCGGCCTTGCGGGCGGCCTCGGCCTCCTGCACGGCAGCCTCTTCTGCGGCCTTTGCGGCGGCCTCTTCGGCGGCCCGGCGATTCTCGGCCTGACGCTCGACTTCGGCGGCGTGGCGTTCCGCCTCTTCCTCGGCGGCGCGGCGACGGGCCTCATCGGCCTGGCGCTTGATTTCGTCGTCCACGGTCGGGGCCGCGGCACCGGTGAGCAGACCGGTCGCGGGCATCTCGTCGTCGGTGGCCTGACGCAGCACGACGCCGTGTTCACTGACCCGAGCCTCGACGCGGCGCTTGACCTCGCGTTCGGCGATCTGGTGCAGCATCTCGGCATCCGGCTGCGGGGGTTCGGCCCCGAAATAGCGGTCATCCGCCGCAAGTTCGCGGAAATACTCGGCGATGGACTTCATCGTCGAGAACGGCTCATCGAATCCCTCCAGCGTGCAGCTGAAAGTTCCGTATGATACAGTGAGAATCCTGCTCGAACTCACCATCTCTGACTCGCTTTCTCCCCCGATCCAGCAGGGAATGGTTTACCATGCCCTGTCCCGCGAAATTGCACAAAACCGAGATAATCGCGGTATTTTTTCTGGTCCGAAATGTGGATAGTTTCCGACATGGATACAAAGTTGGCCATAAATTCCGGTTTTTTAACCTATTTGGAAAAAGTCACCCTTCTGGGCGGCGGCGAGCTTGCCCCGGGCACGGTTTCCGAATTGTTGACGATCGCGCCGAATCTCGTCTGCTGTGACGGGGCGGCGGGAAGGGCGCTGGCGATGGGCCATGTGCCGGACGCGGTGGTCGGCGATCTCGACTCGATCGACGCGGAAACGCGCGCAAGGCTCGACCCGGCGACGGTGCATTTCTCCGGCGACCAGGACACGACGGATTTCGACAAGGCGCTCCTCGCCATCGACGCGCCTTTGGTTCTGGGGGCGGGGTTCATGGGACGCAGGCTGGACCATGAACTTGCCTGTTACAATGCGCTCGTGCGTTGGGACCGGCGCTGCATCCTCGTCGGCGATCATGACATCTGCTTTCACGCGCCTGCCTCGGTCCGGCTCGACCTGCCCAAGGGCACGCGGGTGTCGGTGTTTCCGCTGGCCGAACGCGTGGTGAACCTGCGCGGGTTGGTCTGGTCGCATGAGGGCATCACCCTGTCGCCCCTTGGTCGGGTCGGTACGTCGAATGCGGCGGACGGAGTGGTGGAGATCGAAAGCTCCGGCCCCGGTCTGCTGGTCATCCTTCCGGTCGGGCATCTGAACGCGGCGATGGAGGCGGTTCTGGCCATGCCGTGACCTAATCGGGACGGGTGAGGATGAAAACCGCCGCTCCGCCCATGCACAGAGCTTGCACGGTGATGAGCCAGCCGGACAGGCCCAGCACCACCGACAAAAGCAAGAGCGCCGCCATCATCGACACCGCCAGCACCTTGGCCCGGCGCGAAATCGCACCGCGATCCTCCCAATCCCGGATCGGCGGACCGAGGTGGGCATGGTCGATCAGCCATGCCCGCATCCGGGGGCTGCCCTTGCCGAAGGCGAAGGCCGCGACCAGCAGGAAAGGCGTGGTCGGCAGGCCCGGCAGAACGACCCCGAGACCGCCAAGGGCGAGCGCGGCCCAACCCAACAGGAGAAACCCGAAACGTTGCATGATCCGACTGTACCCTGTGCCGCTTGCCAAATCGTTCCCGTCCGGAAGACCGGACAATTCCGGCACCATGGCCCCATGCCGATAAGACGGCAAGGCCGGGCGTCACTCCGCCTGTGTTCGGGCAAGTCTCAGCCCGGCGGTATAGTGAATCTCGGGCCCGTCGTCGCGCGTGCGCCAGTCCCAGGCGCCGAGCATCAGGTCGGCCGACAGGGCGACGAGCCAGATGGTGTGGGTGAACTGCCGACCGTCGTCCGACACCGTCTCGACCTGCGCCGCCAGCCGGGGAAAGCGCGACAGTGTGCAGCCCAAGGCCGCCTCCACATCCGCGCTGGATTGAGCGGCCTCGGGATCGTCGGGAAGCGTCAGGACCGGATCGCCGGACCAGCGCCACACGCCCTGACCGAACGGCATTTCGACGAAAGTGACAGGCGAGAGGGGCGCCACCATCCCGAACATCCTGAAGGCCCCGTCGACGACATAAAGCCGGACCGGCAGGCGTTTGATCTCGGACGTGTAGGTCGGCGTCTCTTCGGTGCGGATGCGGAACCGCGAGACGGTCATCGTCCAGCCGTCCCCCATCACCGCTTCGGGGTCGAGTTGTGCCGTATCGCAAAGCGACGCGTCCGGGCCCGGCAGCGTGCCCTCGGCCATCGCGTACGGGGCGGCGGCGGACAGGGCAAGGGCGGTCAGGGCGGCGCGAAACATGGCGATCTCCGGATCGGTGAGAAAATCATAAGGCCGCGCGCCGCATGAGGCCAGTCTTCGCATCGCAATCGGCTCTCGCCCCGCTCGCACCGATTGCCTATAAAGCCTGCGAACGCAGTGCAGGGACCCGCCCATGTCATCCAACCTCTCGCCCATCGACACCGCCAAATTCGTCGCCGCCAAGCGTGCGGTGGATTTCGTCGAGGACGGGATGCGCGTGGGGCTGGGCACCGGGTCGACGGCGGCCTGGATGGTGCGCTGTCTGGGAGAACGCGTGCGTGAGGAGGGGCTCCGGATCGCCGGTGTCCCGACCTCGACCCGCACCGCGGAACTGGCGCGCCAGGTCGGAATCCGCGTGATCTCGCTGGACGAGGCGCGCTGGCTCGACCTCACCATCGACGGCGCGGACGAATTCGACATGGACCTCAACCTCATCAAGGGCGGGGGCGGCGCGCATCTTCAGGAAAAGATCGTGGCGACGGCCTCGGACCAGATGATCGTCATCACCGATCCGTCGAAACAGGTCGAACACCTCGGCTCGTTCCCGTTGCCGGTCGAAGTGATTCCGTTCGGATGGCAGACCTCGAAGGCCCTGATCGAAGAAACGCTCGCCTCGCTCGAGGTTCTGGGACAGACCAGCGCCCTCAGGATGAATGGCGAGGCCCCCTTCGTCACCGACGAAGGCAACCACATCATCGACCTCTACCTGCAACGCATCGGCAACCCGCGCCAGCTCTCCATGGTCCTGAACCAGATCCCGGGCGTGGTCGAGAACGGGCTGTTCATCGACATCTGCGACAAGGTCGTCATCGGGCATCAGGATGGGCGCGTCGAAGTCATCGACATCAACGAAGGCACGCATGACGAGGGCCTCGTCGAATTCGCCGAAACCGAGAACCTGTTCTCCGACATCTGATTTCGAATTCCGCTTGCGCGAAATCCGACCCGGGCGAGAGGGCGCTGCCCTCTCGCGCTCTCCCGAGGTTTTTTGAAACAGAGAAGGCATAAGCGCGCGGCTTCCCTCTTCTCCGTTTCGGGAAACCTCAGGGGGTAAGGGCGCATTTGCCTGCAAATGCGCCCACGGGGACTGGTCCCCCTCACCGCGACGGCCTGCCGAAGGCGGGGCGGCGCAAACCCTGTGCCGGCGCAAGCCGGCTCCGCTGTCTGGCGTATCACACCCGGGCGTGATCCTCCGCTGCGTCGCGGCGGCTGGCATCCCCGGGATTTGTGTGGAATATCCGCATCGAACGGTTGGGAAGGGATGACCATGAGCACATTCGACTACGACCTTTTCGTGATCGGCGGCGGCTCCGGCGGGGTGCGCGCGGGGCGTGTGGCGGCCGAGAGCGGGGCCAGGGTGGCCCTGGCCGAGGAGTTCCGCATGGGCGGAACCTGCGTGATCCGGGGCTGTGTGCCGAAGAAACTGATGGTCTTCGCCTCCAAGTTCGGCCCGGCCACCGGCGAGGCGCGCGACTGGGGCTGGGACATGGGCGACGGCACCTTCGACTGGTCGAAGTTCCGCCCTAACCTCCATGCCGAGTTGAGCCGGCTCGAGAACATCTACCG
Organism: Maritimibacter alexandrii; assembly: GCF_005871115.1. NCBI lineage: Bacteria > Pseudomonadati > Pseudomonadota > Alphaproteobacteria > Rhodobacterales > Roseobacteraceae > Maritimibacter > Maritimibacter alexandrii. The sequence goes on along the minus strand of NZ_SWKQ01000014.1, from coordinate 260,008 downwards.
CACCAACCTCGCGCGGCCCGGCACCGACATCTACGACGCGCGCGCCACGCTGACCGATGCGCATACGGTCGCGCTGTCCAACGGGCAGAGCTACACCGCCAAGCATATCCTCGTGGCGACCGGCGGCCGGCCCTTCATCCCTGATCTGCCGGGGGCGGAAATGGGGATCACCTCGAACGAGGTCTTCAACCTCGACCGGTTGCCGAAGAAGATCTTGATCGTCGGCGGCGGCTATATCGCCTGTGAATTCGCCTGCATTCTTAATGGTCTGGGCACCCATGTGACGCAATGGCACCGGGGGCCGCAGGTGCTGCGCGGCTTCGATGACGAGGTGCGCGGGCATATCGCGGAACTCATGCTGGCGCAGGGGATCGACCTGCGCGTGGGCGTCAGTCCCCGCGCGCTCGAACGCTGTGACGACGGGCGCATCCGGGTGATCGGCTCGGACGACCACAAGGTCGTCGTGGACGAGGTCTTGTGGGCCACGGGCCGCAAGCCCAATTCCGATGGTCTTGGGCTCGAAGACCTCGGGGTCGAGATCGGGGAACGGGGCGAGGTCGTCGTGGACGACTATTCCCAGACCGCCGTGCCGTCGATCTATGCCATCGGGGATGTGACCGACCGCATCAACCTCACCCCGGTCGCGATCCGCGAAGGCGCGGCTTTCGTCGAGACGGTGTTCAAGGGCAACCCGACCAAGCCGGATCACGAAATGGTCGCCTCGGCGGTCTTCACCCAGCCGGAATACGGCACAGTCGGGCTGACCGAAGAGGACGCGCGCGCGCAGGAGCCGATCGACGTCTACACCGCGACCTTCCGCCCGATGCAGAAAAGCTTCATCGACCGTCAGGAAAAGGCGCTCTTCAAACTGGTTGTCAGTCAGGAGAGCCAGCGGGTTCTGGGGTGCCATATCGTCGCGGATGGGGCGGGCGAGATGATCCAGCTGGCCGCCGTGGCGGTAAAGATGGGGGCGACCAAGGCCGATTTCGACGCCGCCGTGGCGGTGCACCCGACCATGGCCGAGGAAATCGTGCTGATGAAATCGCCCACGCGGAGCGATTGAACCCAATAGAGAACCCGTGATCCGGGTTGAAAAACAAGCATTCAGCCGCCAGTTATGAGCGGACAGTTTCTGGAGGACTCTACACATATGGCCAGCGATAGCGGCGGACCCTGGGGCGGCGGCGGTGGAAACCGTGGCGGCAGCAATGGCGGATCGAATGGCGGCGACGACCGCAACGGGCAGAACGGCGGCAATCGCCGGCCCGGTCAGCAAGGCGGAAACATCCCCGAAATAGACGACCTGATGCGGCGCGGGCAGGAACAGCTTCGCGTGCTCATGGGCGGCAAGGGCGGTGCAAACCGGGGCAACGGCGGCGGCGAAGGTCCGGCCGGCCCGCGGTTCACCCGTGGCACCATCGGGATCGTCGTTCTGGCTGCCGTCGCGCTGTGGCTGTTCGCCAGCTTCTACCGCGTCGACACCTCGGAGCAGTCGGTCGAGCTTCTGTTCGGCGAACGCTATCAGGTCGGCACCGAAGGTCTGAACTTCGCGCCCTGGCCGGTCGTGACCAAGGAAATCTACCCCGTCACCCGCGAAAACACCGAAGACATCGGTGTGGGCCTCGACGAGGGTCTGATGCTGACGGGTGACGAGAACATCGTCGACATCGACTATCAGGTGGTCTGGAACATCGGTGACGTCGAGCAATTCGTGTTCAACCTCGCCGATCCCGTGAACACCATCCGCGCCGTGTCGGAATCGGCCATGCGCGAGATCATCGGTCGCTCCTCGCTCGCGCCGATCCTGAACCGGGATCGCGGCGTCATCGCGCAGGAACTGGAAGAGCTGATCCAGTCGACGCTCGACAGCTACAACTCCGGCGTGAACATCGTGCGTGTGAACTTCGACCGCGCCGACCCGCCGCGCGAGGTCATCGACAGCTTCCGCGAAGTGCAGGCCGCCGAACAGACCCGCGACACGCTTCAATCGCAGGCGGATGCCTATGCCAACCGCGTGGTTGCGGAAGCCCGTGGTGAAGCGGCGCAGACGCTGGAACAGGCCGAGGCCTATCGCGCCCGCGTCGTGAACGAGGCCGAAGGTGAAGCCGCGCGCTTCATCGCGGTCTACAACGAATACGCGAAGGCGCCGGAAGTGACCCGTCGCCGCCTTTACATCGAAACGCTGGAGCGGGTTCTGGGTGATGTCGACAAGATCATCATGGACGATGCCGTGGGCGGCGAGCAGGGGGTCGTGCCCTATCTGCCGCTGAACGAGCTGCGCCGGAACTCGACCAACACCACTACTTCGGGAGGGTCGAACTGATGCGTCGTTCCTACGTCATTCTCGGGATCATCGCCGTTCTCGTCTTTATCGGCCTGAATTCCTATTACATCGTCGACGAACGCGAAAAGGCCCTGCGCCTGTGGTTCGGTGAGGTCACGGCCGAGATCGGCGAGCCGGGTCTTTATTTCAAAGTGCCGGTCCTGCACGAGATCGCCAAATACGACGACCGTATCCTGCCGCTCGACACCGAGCCGCTCGAGGTCACGCCGGCGGATGATCGTCGTCTCGTCGTCGATGCCTTCGCGCGCTGGCGGATCGAGGATGCGACCCAGTTCCGCCGTGCTGTTGGCGCGTCGGGCATCTCGGGCGCACGTTCGCGGCTTGAGCGCATCCTGAACGCCGAGCTTCGCGAAGTGCTGGGTAGCGTGCCCTCGGACGCGGTGCTGTCGGTCGACCGTGTGTCGCTCATGAACCAGATCCGCGACCAGTCGCGCGACGAGGCCGCCGCGCTGGGTATCCGTGTCATCGACGTGCGCATCAAGCGCGCCGACCTGCCGGATCAGAACCTCGAGGCGACCTTTGAACGGATGCGGGCCGAGCGTCAGCGGGAAGCGGCGGACGAGATTGCACGGGGTAACGAGGCGGCGCAGCGTCTGCGCGCACAAGCCGACCGGACCGTGGTCGAAACCACATCCGAAGCCCAGCGTGAAGCCGAGATCATTCGCGGTGAAGCCGACGCGCAGCGCAACGCGATCTATGCCGAAGCCTTTGGCCGCGATCCGGAATTCTTCGCCTTCTACCGGTCGATGAGCGCCTATGAGCGGTCGATCCGGGGCGGAAACTCCACGCTCGTCATTTCGCCCAACAGCGAGTTCTTCAACTACCTCAAGTCCGACACCTCGGCCCAGATCGCGCGCAGCGCGGGCACGCCGAACGACACCCGTGTCGAAACCGAGACCGACGGGTCGGCCGATGCCGGTCCCGTGATCGAAGTTCCCGGTGCCGGGCTTGGCGACGAGGATGCGACCGCGACCGACTCGGCCGGTGGTGACGAAGCGACGCAAGAGCAGCCCGCCGACGGATGAGCTGGCTGTTTTTGGGCCTGGGTCTCGCCCTCGTGTTCGAGGGCCTGATCTTCGCCCTGCTTCCGGGCCGCCTGGAAAACATACTGGCCACCATCGCCACGATGAGCCGCGACAGGCGGCGGGTCGTGGGGTTGGTGGCCATTGCTTTTGGCGTGGCGCTGGTCTGGCTCGCCAATCGCTGAGCGGGGCGGGTGGGCCATGTCACGCCGCCGTGACGGCCCGTGGTCAAGATTGCGTTGCGCTTGGCGCCTCCTATCTGGAAAGATGAACGAAACGTCCGACAGGATTTCAGAGGAGACTGCAGTGAAAGCGCAGGCGAGGGTAGAGACCCGACCGAACCCCAAACTGATCGCAACCCTGTTCGCCCTGATGGCGGCGATGGTGCTGGCGGCCACGTCGCTGGCCCATGCCCAGACCCGGCCCGCGAGTTTCGCGGATCTCGCCGAAAAGGTCAGCCCCTCGGTTGTGAACATCACCACGGCCACGGTCGTCAGTCAGGACACCGGGCCGCAACCGATGGTGCCCGAGGGGTCGCCGTTCGAGGATTTCTTCCGTGACTTCCTCGACCGCGAGGGCGAGGGGCAGCCGCCGCGCACCCGGCGTTCGTCCGCTCTCGGATCGGGCTTCGTGATTTCCGAGGACGGCTACATCGTCACCAACAACCACGTCATCGAGGGCGCGGACGAGATCGTGATCGAATTCTTCGGCAACCGGGGCGAACTGGATGCGACCGTGATCGGCACCGACCCGAACACCGACATCGCGCTTTTGAAGGTCGAGACCGACGAACCGCTCCCCTTCGTGCCCTTCGGCGATTCCGAAGCGATCCGCGTCGGCGACTGGGTCATGGCGATGGGCAACCCGCTGGGTCAGGGCTTTTCGATTTCCGCCGGGATCATCTCGGCCCGTGGGCGCGAGCTTCAGGGCACCTATGATGACTTCCTCCAGACCGATGCGGCGATCAACCGGGGCAACTCGGGCGGGCCGCTGTTCAACATGGACGGGCAGGTGATCGGCGTGAACACCGCGATCCTGTCGCCCAACGGCGGGTCCATCGGCATCGGTTTCGCCATGGCGTCGAACGTGGTGACCAAGGTGGTCGACCAGCTCAAGGAATTCGGCGAGACGCGGCGCGGCTGGCTGGGTGTCCGCATTCAGGACGTGAGCGACGACGTGGCCGAGGCGATGGGGCTTTCCTCCACCAACGGCGCGCTCGTGACCGATGTGCCGGACGGCCCGGCCAAGGATGCGGGCATGGAAGCGGGCGACCTGATCCTGAGCTTCGCGGGCGAAGAGGTCGCGAACACCCGCGAACTCGTGCGCATCGTCGGCAACTCCGGCGTGGGTGAAACCGTGCGCGTCGTGGTCCTGCGCGACGGTCAGACCCAGACGCTGAAGGTCGTGCTCGGCCGGCGCGAGGAAGCCCTCGCCAATGACGAAGGCGGCTCGTCGACCGACAGCACGCCCGCGCCCGAGGTGCAGCAACAGACAATCCTCGGCATGACCCTGTCGGAAATGACCGACGAATTGCGCGAGGAACTGGGGCTCGACGCCGGGGCGCAAGGGCTCGTCGTGACGGCGGTGCAGGCCGACAGCGAAGCCGCCGCCAAGGGCCTGATCGAAGGCGACGTCATCACCGAGGCCGGTCAACAGCAGCTGACCTCCATCGCTCAGCTGGAAGAACGGATCGCCTCGGCCCGTGATGGCGGTCGGCAATCCTTGCTGCTTCTGGTGCGGCGCGGCGGCGACCCGCGCTTCGTGGCGCTGCCGGTCACCGAGTAGACCATGAAAACAAAACGCCCCGCCGAAATAGGCGGGGCGCTTCGTGGCCGCCCCGTTGGGCGGCCCTTTTCGTTCGCGTGAGTGGCGGGTCAGCGCATACGGAACACGTCGAGGCGGTTCACCCCGATGTCCGTGAGCTGCGCATCCGTCAGGCCGGTGAGGATCGCGCGGGTCATGCGGCGGGCACGACGACGCTCAACCTCGATGGCGAGATCGGAGAAGAACCGGACGACGCGCGAAACGTGACCGGCGAATTCGTAGTTGGCGACTTTGACAGCCATTTCGGCGCTCCTTGCATAAGTTATGGGCATTTTGAAAACATCTACGCCCGACCCGGTGCAAATAGGGAGAAACACGTGCCGGCACAAATGCAGTTTCTGCATGGCTAGGCTGTCATTTCCGCATAGCTAACGCATCATTTAAGGCCCTGAAATAACTTGAGGAATCCGGGTGGCCAAAACCGTCGGTTTCGATTTCCGGGGTGTCGTTTTTCGCCCTCGTGGTCGCAAATCGAGGAGCGGTCCCTAAGGATTGACCTTGGCAGATGTTCGCGTTTCGTGCTAATTTTTCGTCAAAAGCAGAACAAAAGGGGCGGCGACATGCGGGTATTGGGCATCGACCCGGGGCTGAGAAACCTCGGCTGGGGCGTGATCGACGTATCCGGCAGCCGAATCTCGCACATCGCGAACGGCGTCTGTCACGGGACCGGCGAAGATCTGGCCGACCGCCTTCTGGCCCTGTTCGACGCGCTCACCGACGTGGTCGCGCGCTTCGCCCCGGACACGGCGGCGGTGGAACAGACCTTCGTAAACAAGGATGGCGCGGGCACGCTGAAACTGGGTCAGGCGCGCGGGATCGCGATGCTGGTCCCGGCGCGCGCGGGCCTGTCGGTCGGGGAATACGCGCCCAACACGATCAAGAAGACCGTCGTGGGCGTGGGCCATGCCGACAAGCGCCAGATCGACCATATGGTGCGCCTGCAATTGCCGGGGGTCGAGATCGCGGGGCCGGATGCGGCGGATGCACTGGCCATCGCGCTTTGCCATGCCCATCATGCGCGGGCGGGCGACCGGCTCGCGCAGGCCGTGGGACGGGTGCGGGCATGATCGGGAAGCTGTCGGGCCGGATCGACTACAAGGGCGACGATCACGTGCTCATCGACGTGCGCGGCGTCGGCTATATCGTCCACGTCTCGGACCGCACGCTCGCCGGCCTGCCGGGGCCGGGCGAGGCGGTGGCGCTCTATACCGACATGATCGTGCGCGAAGACCTGATGCAGTTGCACGGCTTCACCTCGCTGGTCGAGAAAGAGTGGTTCCGGCTTCTGATGACGGTGCAGGGCATCGGGGCCAAGGCCGCGACCGCGATCCTCGGCACGCTTGGTGCGGACGGTGTGAGCCGGGCGATTGCCTTGGGCGATTGGAACGCGGTCAAAGCGGCCAAGGGGCTGGGGCCGAAGACGGCGCAGCGTGTCGTGAACGAATTGAAAGACAAGGCGCCGACGATCATGGCGATGGGCGCGGGGGCGGCTGTGGCCGCGCCCGAGGACGTGCTGATCGAAAGCGATACCGCGCCGGTCGCGGCGGCGCCCAAAACGGCTGCAAAGCCCGCGAACATGGCCCAGCCTGAGGCTTTGTCGGCGCTCGCGAACCTCGGCTACGGGCCGGGTGAGGCGGCGAGTGCGGTGGCCACCGCTCTGGGCGACGATCCTGACCTCGACACGGCGGGGCTGATCCGCGCGGCCTTGAAGCTGCTCGCGCCGAAGGGGTAGGGAGAATGTGCTGCTCATCCAGCCTTGGGCTGTCTTCGCGGCGACGAGCCTCTGAAAGCGTGCGAGGAGCATGACCGAGCCTGATCCCACCCTGCGGCCCGCACCGATGGCGGAAGACTTCGACCGCGCCCTGCGGCCCCAGACGCTCGCCGATTTCATCGGGCAGGCGGAGGCGCGCGCGAACCTGAGCGTGTTCATCGAAAGCGCGCGGCGGCGGGGCGAGGCGATGGATCACGCGCTGTTCCACGGCCCGCCCGGTCTGGGCAAGACCACGCTGGCGCAGATCATGGCGCGCGAACTGGGCGTGAATTTCCGCATGACCTCCGGCCCGGTGCTGGCGAAAGCGGGCGATCTGGCGGCGATCCTGACCAACCTCGAAGCGCGCGATGTGCTGTTCATCGACGAGATTCACCGTCTGAACCCGGTGGTGGAAGAGGTGCTTTACCCGGCGCTCGAGGACTTCGAACTGGACCTCGTGATCGGGGAAGGGCCGGCCGCGCGCACTGTGCGGATCGAATTGCAGCCTTTCACGCTGGTCGGCGCGACCACACGGTTGGGCCTGCTGACCACGCCATTGCGCGACCGCTTCGGCATTCCGACGCGGCTGCAATTCTACACGGTCGAAGAACTCCACAGCATCGTGACCAAAAACGCGATCAAGCTGGGCGCACCCGCCGATGAAGACGGCGCATTGGAGATCGCCAAGCGCGCACGCGGCACGCCGCGCATCGCCGGGCGGCTTTTGCGCCGGGTCGTGGACTTCGCCGTGGTCGAGGGCGACGGGCGCATTACGCGGGCGATTGCGGACAATGCCCTGACGCGGCTCGGGGTCGATCATCTGGGTCTGGACGGGGCCGACCGACGGTATCTCACTCTGATGGCCGAGCACTATGGCGGCGGACCGGTGGGCATCGAAACGCTGGCGGCGGCGCTGTCGGAAAGCCGGGACGCTCTGGAAGAGGTGATCGAGCCGTATCTGCTTCAACAGGGCCTGATCCAGCGCACCCCGCGCGGGCGGATGCTGGGCCATCTGGCTTGGCGGCATCTGGGGCTGGAGGCCCCGCGCGGTCCCGGACAAGGCTCGCTTTTCGAGGACTGAGGCCGCTTGACTGTCCGAGGGTCCGGGCACAGATTCCGGGCAAAGGAGAGCTTCATGCCCATCAAGAACCGCTTCGCCGAACTGCACGGTGACATCACCGCGTGGCGGCAGGACATCCACGCCAATCCCGAACTTCTGTTCGACACCCACCGCACCGCCGCGCTCGTGGCCGAGAAACTCCGCGCCTTCGGCTGCGACGAGGTGGTCGAAGGGATCGGGCGCACCGGGGTCGTGGGCGTCATCAAGGGCAAAAGCGACACGGCGGGCAAGGTCATCGGGCTGCGCGCCGACATGGATGCCCTGCCGATCAAGGAGGCGACCGGGCTGCCCTATGCCTCTGGCACGGACGGCAAGATGCATGCCTGCGGTCATGACGGGCACACCTCGATGCTGCTGGGGGCGGCGCAATATCTGGCCGAGACGCGCAATTTCGACGGCACCTGCGTCGTGATCTTCCAGCCCGCCGAAGAGGGCGGCGGTGGCGGTCGCGAGATGGTCGAAGACGGGATGATGGACCGCTGGGGTATTCAGGAGGTCTACGGGATGCACAACTGGCCCGGCGTTCCCGTGGGGCAGTTCCAAATCCGCGCAGGCGGGTTCTTCGCCGCCACCGACCAGTTCGACCTGACGATCGAAGGCAAGGGCGGACATGCCGCCAAGCCGCATGAGGGCGTGGACCCGACGGTGGTGGCGAGCCATGTGATCGTCGCGCTCCAGACCATCGCCAGCCGCAATGTGGACCCGGTGAAGCATGTGGTGGTGAGCGTCACGACGATGCAGACCGAGGGCGACAGTTACAACGTCATCCCCCAGCGCGTGCATATGAAAGGCACGATCCGCACCCATGACGCCGACGTGCGCGAGGCCGCGCCGGAGCGGGTGAAGGCTCTGGCCGAGGGGATCGCCAGCGGATTCGGTGCGCGGGCCGAGTTCACCTACCTGCCGGGCTATCCGGTCATGGTGAATTCCGAGGAACAGACTGCCTTCGCCGCCGAAGTGGCGCAGGCGGTGACGGGGCAGGAGACCGCCGAGGCCGACCCGATCATGGGCGGCGAGGACTTCGCCTATATGCTCGAGGCGCGGCCGGGGGCCTATATCCTCGTGGGCAACGGCGACACGGCGCCGGTGCATCACCCGGAATACAACTTCAACGACGAAGCGATCCCGGCGGGGTGCAGCTGGTGGGCCGAGATCGTGGAACGGCGGATGCCGGCGGCGTGAGGGCTGCGTGGCGGTGTTGGATTGAGTGCGGCTGACGCCGCACGCTCTATTCTGGAGTAGGGTGGCTCCGGCTCACCAAAGCGAAAGACCTTTCGCTTGCGTATCCGCGGTCGCCTGATCCTGCGATGACAGAGCCGGTCGTGCCGCTCAACCGAAATAGACGTATCCCCGGCAAGCCGGGGCCCCTCGTCGATTTCGGTGGATCGTCCCGCCCGTCTCCGTCCCCCTGGTCTCAGGCGACGGCGGCTCCGAAGCGAAAGGCTCGGTTCTCTTAGCCCCCGGTATGGCTCATGTGGCGCGAGACCTGACCATCCGCGCGCTGACGGGAATAGTCGAAGTCGTGGCCCTTTGGCTTGCGCGTGATCGCTTCGCGGATCGCGGCGACCAGCGGTTCGTCGGTGTCGGGGTGATCGCGCAGCGGCTGGCGCAGGTCGGCGCGGTCCTCTTGCCCCAGACACATATAAAGTTCGCCGGTGCAGGTCATGCGCACCCGGTTGCAGCTTTCGCAGAAATTATGCGTGAGCGGCGTGATGAAGCCGATCTTTTGTCCGGTTTCCTCAAGCCGCACGTAGCGCGCCGGGCCGCCGGAGCGTTCGGCGAGCGGGGTCACCGTGTACCGCTCTTCAAGACGCTCGCGCAGGTCGGTGAGGGGCCAGTATTGGTCGAGCCGGTTTTCGTTGCCGATGTCGCCCATCGGCATGACCTCGATCCACGTCAGGTCCATGTCGCGGCGGGCGCACCATTCGGTCAGCTCGAAAAGTTCGACATCGTTGAAGTTCTTCAGCGCCACCGCGTTGATCTTGATGCGAAGCCCCGCCTCCTGCGCCGCGTCGATTCCGCGGATCACCTTCGACAGGTCGCCGCGCCGGGTGATGTCGGCGAATTTCTGCGGGTCGAGGCTGTCCAGCGAGATGTTCACGCGGCGCACGCCCGCATCCGCCAGTTCGCCCGCGAACCGTTCGAGTTGCGAGCCGTTGGTGGTGAGCGTGAGTTCGTCGAGCGCGCCGGATGTCAGGTGTCGTGACATGGCGCGGAAGTAATCCATGATGTCGCGCCGCACGAGCGGCTCGCCCCCCGTGATGCGCAGCTTGCGCACGCCGAGGCCGATGAAGGCCGTCGAGACGCGGTCGAGTTCCTCGAGCGTCAAGAGTTCCTTTTTCGGCAGGAACGTCATGTTCTCGGCCATGCAATAGGTGCAGCGGAAATCGCAGCGGTCCGTCACCGACAGCCTGAGGTAGGTGATCGGACGCATGAACGGGTCGATGAGAGGTGCATCTGCCATACCGTGAACGTAAGAGCGCGCAGCGGTCGGGGCAAGCGGTATCGGCGCTTGGCCTGCCAGTGCCTTGGTCGTATGCTCGGCCCATGAAACGACTGGTTCTCATTGGTTTTCTTGGGCTTGCAGGCTGTGCGAACGGCCCGGCCTTTCTGCAACCTGCCGCGAATGTGAAACCCGAGGGGTCGACGGTCACCACCGTCGCGCCGCCCGCCGATGCGCGGACCGAGGATGCGTTCGACACCACGACGGACGAAGAGCGCGCGGCGGCGGTCGCGACGCCGGAGCCGGCGGGCGAGCGGTCGCTGGGCACCACGGTCGCGACGCTGGGCAGCCCGACCGATCCGGGGATCTGGATGGACACGCCGCTGGTCTCGTCGGTGACGCAAGGCCGGGTCGAGGCCGCGAACGGCAAGTCGGTGAACCTCGAACTCAGGCCGATCGACGGGCCGACCACGGCCGGGAGCCGGATATCGCTTCCGGCGCTCAGGCTTCTCGAAGTGGGGCTTGCTGGGCTTCACACGCTGTCCGTCTACGCGAAATGAACCGGCGGGTCGTCGAGGGTCCGGGCGATTGGGCGGCGCTCAGGCGCGCGTTCCGCTGGACCGTGCCCGACGGGTTCAACATGGCCGACGCCTGCTGCGACAGCTGGGCGCGCGACGAACCCGGGCGCGTGGCGGTGACCCATGTGGGGCGTGAGACGCGCGACTGGACCTTCGGCGAGCTGAAAGACGCCTCCGACCGGCTGGCCGGGGCCTTCGCCGATGCGGGCGTCGGGCGGGGGGACCGGGTCGGCGTGCTTCTGGGCCAGTCGCCCGAAACCCTGATCGCGCACCTCGCGACGTGGAAGCGGGGCGGTATCTCGATCCCGCTGTTTTCGCTTTTCGGTCCCGATGCGCTGGCCTTCCGGCTCGCCGATAGCGGGACGAAGGCGGTGGTCACGGATACGGCGGGGGCCGAAAAGCTTGCCGCGGTCCGGGGTGAACTGCCAGATCTGGCCGAGGTGTTCGTCGTGGGCGGCGGCACGGGGCGCGACTTCTGGGGTGAGGTCGAGGCGGCGACCCCGGTCGATCCCGTGCCGGTGGGGGCCGAGGATCCGGCGGTCATCATCTACACCTCCGGCACAACGGGGCCGCCCAAGGGCGCGCTTCATGCCCATCGGTTCCTGATCGGCCATCTCCCGTCCGTCGAATTGCATCACGAGGGGTTTCCGCAGCCCGGCGACGTGGGCTGGACGCCCGCTGACTGGGCGTGGATCGGGGGCCTCATGGATATGGCGATGCCGTGCCTTTATCACGGTGTCCGGCTTGTGTCCTGCCGGATGCGCAAGTTCGACGCGGACGCGGCGTATCGGCTGATCGCGGACCAGCGGGTGCGAAATTTGTTCCTGCCGCCGACCGCCCTGAAACTGATGCGGCAGGCCGAGGTGCCGGAGGACGTAGACATACGCACCATCGGGTCGGGGGGCGAGGCGCTGGGGGCCGATTTGCTGGCTTGGGCGCAAGACGCGCTCGGGGTGACGATCAACGAGTTTTACGGCCAGACCGAGTGCAATCTTGTGCTCGCCTCCTGCGCCGGGTCGATGGCGGTGAAGCCCTGCAGCATGGGGCAGGCGGTGCCGGGGCACGAGGTCGCGGTGATCGACGCCGAGGGGCAGGTTGTGGCGCCGGGCACGGTGGGCGAGATCGCGGTGAAGCGGCCCGATCCGGTGATGTTTCTGGGCTACTGGAACCTGCCGGAGAAGACCGCCGCCAAGTTCACGGGCGACTGGATGCGCACGGGCGATCTGGGGGTCTGCGACGACGACGGGTATTTCACCTATGTCAGCCGCGACGATGACGTCATCACCTCGGCCGGCTACCGCATCGGGCCGACCGAGATCGAGACCTGTCTGACGGGCCACCCCGACGTGGTGATGGCCGCCGCCGTCGGCGTGCCGGACGAGACGCGGGGCGAGGTGGTGAAGGCCTATGTGGTGCTCAGGGACGGGGCGGCGACCGAGGGGTTGGCCGAACGGCTCATCCAGCGGGTGCGCGAAAAGGTGTCGCCCCACGTGGCGCCGCGGATCGTGGAATTCGTCGACGATCTGCCGATGACCGCGACGGGCAAGATCATGCGGCGGTCCTTGCGTGATCCGGGTGCGCGGTGATCGGTTTCGCCCGGGCTTGCGCCCGTTCGACCCGCGCGTCGGCTGCGCCGCCGCGATTGTTTAGTGGAATGAGGGGGCGCTGCCCCCTCAAACTCCGCATCCTTCACATGAGGGGGCGCTGCCCCCTCAAACTCCCCCGAGGTATTTTCGGACCAGAGAAGAGGGACCGGCGCATGCGATTGAACCCTTCGCGGTCCAGCGGCGTTGATGCGGCAGCGCGCCGGACGGTGCGCCATGTGAGGAGACAGGACATGCGTTGGATACTCGCCGGGCTGATGGCCCTGATTGCGGCACCGCTCGCGGCGATGGACACCCGGTTCGGGGAGGTCGAGATCGCCCCGCTGGGCGAAATGGAAAAGGGCCTGATGTTCCAAGGCGACGTGATCGAACTGCCATCGAACCCCTACTACGCTTTCATCGAAGCGGCGCTTCACGACTGGCTGCTCGTGTCCGTCTCGCAAGGCGGGAATGCCTGTGCCACCGAATACGTCTGGGCCAAGCTCTCGGACGAGGGCGTGGCGTTTTCCGAGGTTTTCGGCACCTGCGCGGAAGGGTTCGAGATGACCGAAGTGCCGGCGGGCGCCAAGGTCACGATCCCGTCGGCGGACGTGGGCGCGGGGCCGGTGTCGTTCATCTATGACGGCGAGGCGATCAGCCGGGTGCAGGAAGGCCCGGAGCCGGTCGGCTGGACCCCGGGCGAGGCGGGCGCCTTCTGGCTCGACCGTTATGCCTTCGACTTCTTCGGCGCGGGCGAGCTTCAGGGGCACTTGGCCAACATGATGCCGCCCGACATGGTGGCGCTGGCCGAAAAGAATGCCGAACTGGGCGGACCGTTCGAAATGCAGGACGGCTGGATCGTGGCACGCGCCTGCGAAAAGCTGGAATGCGAAACGAATTACGTGGTGGTCGCGGTGTCGGACGCGGGCGACCGGATCGTGATCGGCATCGCGAACGAGAATATGGACGCCGAGATTTACGGAGACACCGACGGCCCACTCCCCGCTGCCATCCAAGAGATCGGGGCCCGGTAGTTGGCATTCGCCATGTGAGCGGGTATCCCGCCCGGTGAGGAGTGCTGCCATGACACCGGACGAGATCGAGAGCCTTTTCACCCGACAGGGGCGCTACAGTTTCGCGCGCTGGGGTCGTCCCATCGCGCCCGTGGTGTTCGGCGTCGAGGACGAGACGCTCAGGATGCTGAAGGGCTGTATCGAGGCGGTGACCACCTTTGCCGGGCACCCCATGGCCGAGACGGACATGGAGATCGGCACGAACCTGATGCTCTTCTTCCTGCGCGACTGGTCGGAACTGTCGGGGGTGCCCAACCTCGACAAGATGATCCCCGACATCGACCGGATCGTGTCCAAGCTCGCCAAGGCCGACGCGGTGCAATACCGGACCTTCCGCTTTGACGAGGCGGGGGCGATCAAGGCCGCTTTCGCCTTTGTCCGCATGGGCGGCGGGATGGAGAAGCTGCCCGCCGACACCATCGGGCTGATGCAGGCCGCGCAGATCATGCTGACATGGGGCGAGGGCGCGTTCGCCGAGACCTCGCCGCTCGCCAAGCACCCCGAGAGCGGGGTGACGATGCTGCGGCCCGAAATCGCGGACCTGATCCGCGCGGCCTATGACCCGGTGATGCCGGTGGCGGCGGACGATCCGTCCCACGCGCTCAGGCTGTCGGCGCGGATACAGGGCTGATGCGCGCCTTCGTCGCTTTGGACCTGCCCGAGGCGATCCGCCGCCCGTTGACGCGGCTTCAGGCCGGGCTGTCCGTGGGGCGGCTGGTGGACGAGGACAACCTGCACCTGACGCTGGCGTTTCTGGGCGAGATCGACCCGCAGAAGGCGCAGGATCTGGCGGCGCGGCTGGCCGACCTGCCGGATGCGCCGATCGAGCTGACACTCACCGGCATCGACATCATGGGCGGCAAGAAGCCCAACCTTCTGGTCATGGATGCCGCCCCCACGCAGGCGCTGGTGACGTTGCAGGACCGGGTGCGCCGGATCGCGATGGACGCCGGGATCGAGATGGAGCGGCGGCGCTTTCGCCCGCATGTGACGCTCGCGCGCTTCGGCAAGGTGATGACCACCAAGGACGAGCGGGGGCTGGCCGCGTTTCTGTCGCTGAACGCGCCCTATTCCTTGCCGACCGAACTGGCGGATACGGTGACGCTCTATCGTTCGCACCTCACGGGCGACGGCGCGGATTACGAACCGCTGGCTGAATTTCTGCTGACCGGATAGGACGTTACGCAAAGAGGCTCACATGACCCATACCTTCCCCGTGCATGTCTATTACGAAGACACCGACCTTGCCGGCATCGTCTATTATGCCAATTACCTGAAGTTCATCGAACGCGCCCGGACCGAGTGGATTCGCGGGATCGGGGTGGATCAGACGCGGGTGAAGGACGAGCAGGGGATCGTTTTCGCCGTGCGCCGGGTCGAGGCGGATTATCACAAGCCCGCGAAGTTCGACGACGATCTGACGGTCGAAACCAGCGTCGAGGCGATGACGGGGGTGCGGATCGTGCTCAAGCAGGACATAAAGCGCGATGGCGAGCTTCTGTTTTCCTCGACCGTGACCATCGTGGCGCTCACCGAAACCGGCGCGCCCGCCCGTTTGCCAGCGAATATCCGCCAAAACCTGCACTGAAACGCCCGTATTTCATGCCGAACACGCGGTTTTGTTGGCTATCGGGCTTCAATTCGGCTACCGTCCTGTTCCATAGAGCCGTCCGATAGAGATGGCCGTCGAGGCAGTCATAGGCAGGTAACGGACCCATATGGAACAGGATGCCCTCGCGCTGGCAGGAGAGATGGATTTCTCCTTCTGGGCGCTTTTCTTCCGCGCAACGCTGATCGTGAAACTGGTCATGGTGCTTCTGGTGGCCATGTCGTTTTACTCCTGGGCGATCATCGTCACGAAGTTCATGCAATTCCGCCGCGCCAAGGCGGAGGCCGCGATGTTCGATCAGGCGTTCTGGTCGGGCGAGCCGCTGGACGAGCTTTACGAACAGATCGGACCATCGCCCACGGGATCGTCGGAAAAGGTCTTTGCCGCCGGGATGCTGGAATGGCGTCGGTCGCACCGCGCCGATGGCGGGTTAATCGCAGGCGCCCAAAGTCGGATCGACCGCTCGATGGACGTGGCCATCGCGAAAGAAGCCGAAGGGCTGAACGCGCGTCTGGGCTTTCTGGCCACCACCGCCTCGTCGGCGCCGTTCATCGGGCTGTTCGGCACGGTCTGGGGCATCATGCATGCCTTTACCGAGATCGCGCAGCAGCAGAACACCAACCTCGCCGTCGTGGCACCAGGGATCGCCGAGGCGCTGCTGGCGACCGGGCTGGGCCTGCTCGCCGCGATCCCCGCGCTGATCTTTTACAACAAGCTGACCGCCGACAGCGACAATGTCGCCGCCGGGTGGGAAAGCTTCGCGGACGAGTTCTCGACCATTCTCAGCCGTCAGTTGGACAGCTGACATGGCAGGCTCCGTCGCAACTTCAGCCAAGCCACGCGCCCGTAGGGGCCGTCGCCGGGGTCGCCATCGCGCGATGATGGCCGAGATCAACATCACCCCCTTCGTGGACGTGATGCTGGTTCTGCTCATCATCTTCATGGTGGCCGCGCCGCTGATGACCGTGGGCGTGCCCGTGCAACTGCCCGAAACCGCCGCCACGCCGCTGCCTGCGGTCGAGGAAGAGCCGCTGACGGTCACGCTGACCGAAGAGGGCACCATCACGCTCATGACGACCGAAATCGCGCGCGACGACCTGATCCCGCGTCTTCGCGCCGTCGCCGCCGAACGCTCGGACAACAAGATCTTCCTGCGCGCCGACGGGCGCGTGCCGTATGCGCAGGTCGCACAGATCATGGGGGCGCTGAACGCCGCAGGGTTCAATGACATCGGCCTCGTCACCGAAACGGGCGGGCCGAGCATGGACGGGGCTTCGAGGTAGGGCACGGGTTTGAAGACCGGCTACTATATCTCGGGGATCGGTCACGGACTTCTGATCCTCTGGCTCCTGTTCGGGGGCATCTTCGAGTTTCGCTCGGAGGAGCCGTTCGTGCCGGTAGCCGATGTCTCGATCATCTCGGAGGAGGAGTTCGCGGCCCTGACCGCGCCGCCGGAGGGCGCGCCCGAGCCGGAGGAAACCGCGCCGACAGAAACGCCGGTCCCGCCCGCGCGACCGGAGCCGGAACCCGAGCCGGAGCCGGAACCCGAACCGCAACCGGAGCCCGAACCCGCGCCGGAGCCCGAGCCGACCCCGCTGCCGGAGCCGCCCACTCCGGCGCCGTCGCTGCCGACCGAGGATGTTCAGCCCGAGACGACCGAGCCGACGCCGCCTGAGGCCGACCGCGTCGCGCCCGAGATCGCGCCGGAACCCGAACCGCAGGCCGAGATCGCGCCGGAGGTGGCACCCGAGGTCGCGCCGTCGGAAGAGGCGGTCGAAACCCCGCCCGAGGAAGAGCAGGAGGCGACCCAGCCGGAGGCCGCGACGACCGAGATCGTGACCGAGGCCGAGACGCCGCAATCCTCTGCGCCCACCACCTCGATCCGCCCGCAGGCCCGCCCCGAGCGGCCCGAACCGCCTGTCGAAACCGCCGAGCCGGACCCCGCGCCCGAGCCCGACCCGACGCCGGAGCCTGCCGAAGAGCGTGACCCGATCGCCGATGCCGTGGCCGATGCGGTGAATGATGCGCTGACCAGCGACACGCAGGGTCAGACCGACCAGCCCGCGCCCCTTGGGCCGCCGCTCACCTCGGGTGAACGGGACGGGCTGCGGCTTGCCGTGTCGCAATGCTGGAACCTCGGCTCGTCCTCGACCGACGCGATGAAGACGACCGTCGTGGTGCTCGTCCAGATGCAACCCAACGGCGTGCCATCGGGCATCGAACTGGTCTCGTCCGAGGGGCCGACCCAGGACGCGGTGCAAACCGCCTTCCAAGCCGCGCGACGGGCGGTTATCCGTTGCGGGGCGAACGGCTATAATCTGCCGAGTGAAAAGTACGAACAGTGGCGTGAGATTGAAATGACCTTCAATCCGGAGAATATGAGGCTGCGATGACCAAACTGAACCTGCTTGTGGCGCTCGTCTTGATGACGCTTGCGCCCGTCTTCTCCGCCACGACGGCCACGGCCCAGCAAGGCCCGCTTCGGATCGAGATCACCGAGGGTGTGATCGAACCGCTGCCCTTCGCCGTGCCCACCTTTCAGGCCGAAACCGGCAGCGCCGGCGCGATTGCCGAGGAAATCAGCCGCGTGATCGCGGCGGACCTGTCGGGCACCGGGCTGTTTCGCGAAATCCCGTCCTCGGCGTTCATCGCGAACGTCACCAACTTCGCCTCGCCGATCCAGTATGCAGACTGGAAAGCGGTGAACGCACAGGCGCTTATCACCGGGGCCGTGTCCGAACAGGGCGGCCAGATCAACGTCAAGTTCCGGGTCTACGACGTGTTTTCGGGCACCGAACTGGGGCAGGGGCTGCAATATACCGGCACCACCGACGGCGTGCGCCGCATCGCGCACAAGGTGGCCGATACCGTCTATTCCCGGATCACGGGAGAGACCGGGTATTTCGACAGCCGCGTGGTGTTCGTCAGCGAAAGCGGACCCAAGAACGCCCGGCGCAAGCAACTGGCCGTCATGGATTACGACGGGGCCAACGTCAAATACCTGACGGATTCGGAATCGCTCCTTTTGGCGCCGCGCTTTTCCAAGTCGGGCGACCGGGTGCTCTATACGTCCTACGAGACCGGGCAGCCGCAGATTTACGTGCTCGAGGTCGGATCGGCGCAGCGCCGGGCGCTGGGCACCGGGGGCGGCAACATGGCGTTCTCGCCGCGCTTCTCGCCCGATGGCAACGGCCTGATCTTTTCGCTCGAACAGGGCGGCAACTCGGAAATCTACCGGATGGACCTGAACGGTGGGGGGCTGGTGCAATTGACCAATTCCCCCGCCATCGACACCGCGCCCAGCTTCTCGCCAGACGGGTCGCGGATCGTGTTCGAAAGCGACCGCTCCGGCACGCAGCAGATCTATGTCATGTCCGCCAACGGCGGTGAGCCGCAGCGCATCAGCTTCGGCCCCGGTCGTTACGGCACCCCGGTCTGGTCGCCGCGCGGCGACCTGATCGCCTTCACCAAGCAGAACGCGGGCCGGTTCCATATCGGCGTCATGCGCACGGACGGGTCCGAGGAACGCCTGCTGACCGCGTCCTTCCTCGACGAAGGCCCGACCTGGGCCCCGAACGGGCGTGTCATCATGTTCACCCGCGAAAGCCAGGGGGCCGAGGGTGCGCCGGGTCTTTACTCGGTCGACATCTCGGGCCGCAATCTGCGCCGCGTGCCGACGCCCGATGCCGCCTCGGACCCGAGCTGGGGACCGCTCCAGAACTAAGGAAAAGACCTGTGCGGCCCGATCTGATAGACTGGCCGCATTCGAGCAACGATAAACACGAAGGACAGGATTTCATGAAAAAGACCACCATCGCCCTCCTGATGATCGGCGCTGTCGCGCTCTCGGCCTGTTCGCGGGACCGCTACAACAGTGCGACCGACGGGGCCAACAACAGCGGCGTTGCGGGCAGCGTGAACGACCCGACCTCGACCGCCTATTTCAACCAAACCATCGGCGACCGCGTGCTGTTCATGGTGGATCAGTCGACCCTCAGCCCGCAGGCGCAGGGGATCCTCGACCAGCAGGCCCAGTGGCTGAATTCCAACACCGCCTATTCCGCGATCATCGAAGGTCACGCGGACGAGCAGGGCACCCGCGAATACAACGTGGCCCTCGGCGCGCGCCGGGCCAGCTCGGTTCAGAGCTACCTGATCGAGCGCGGCGTTGCACCCGGCCGCCTCAAGACCGTAAGCTACGGCAAGGAGCGTCCGCTCGCGATCTGTTCGGACGAAAGCTGCTACCAGCAAAACCGCCGGGCGGTAACGGTGCTGACGACCGGCGCCGGAACCTGACCGACCGGCCTGACGGGGTGACATGACGCCATGAGGCTGAGAACGAGTGTGATGGCCGTGGCCTGCGTGATGACGCTGGCCACGCCGGGTCTTGCACAGGACCGCGAGCAGACGCTTGCGGATGTGCGGCAGGAACTGACCGTGCTGAACGTGGAACTGGCCAAGGTCCGGTCCGAACTCAACACGACCGGCGCGCCGAATCCGGTGGCGTCGGGGTCCACGCTGGACCGGGTGAACGCCATCGAGGCGGCGTTGACGCGCCTGACGAACAAAACCGAAGAGCTTGAATTCAAACTGAATTCCATCGCGACAGACGGCGCGAACCGGATCGGCGACCTGTCGTTTCGGCTGTGCGAACTAGAAAGCGATTGCGACATCATGAACGAGGGGATTTCCAAGCCTCTGGGCGGTGTCGAGGCGGCGGCGGTGTCGCAGTCGATGACCACGACCACGCCGCAATCCGACACGTTCTCGGAAACCAACAACACCCAGCTTGCCGTGGGCGAGCAGGCGGATTTCGATGCCGCGATGGCCGCGATGGACGCTGGTGACTTCGCCGGTGCCGCGAGCATGTTCCAGACCTTCGTCGACAATTACCCCGGCACGCCGATGACCGGGCAGGCGCTGTTTCTGAAGGGCGAGGCGCTGAACGCGCAGAACATGGTGGCCGATGCGGCCCGTGCCTATCTCGCGTCCTTCTCGGCCGATCCGACCGGGCAATCCGCGCCGAACGCGCTGGTGCAGCTTGGCACGGCGCTGGGCCAGCTTGGCCAGACGAACGAAGCCTGCGCGACCTTGGGCGAGGTGCCGAACCGCTTCCCCGGATCGAACGCGGCGGCCGAGGCACAGGCAGAGCGGCAACAGCTCGGCTGTCTGTGACACCGGAAAAGGCGTTCGCGGCGGCGCTGGCCGCCGCCCAGACCGATCACACCATCGACAATCTGGTCGTCGCCGTTTCCGGCGGCGGCGACAGCATGGCGCTGCTTCACGTCGCGCAGGCGTGGGGGCGGGCGCAGGGCAAGGCCGTCTCGGCGCTGACCGTAGACCACGGGTTGCGTGATGAGGCGGCGACCGAGGCCGCCCGCGTGGCCGAGATCTGCGCGGACCTCGGTGTCGCGCACCGAACGCTCGACTGGCCCGACTGGGACGGGCAGGGCAATCTACAGGCGATGGCGCGCGCCGCGCGTTACGACCTCATCGCCGATGCCGCACCTGCCGGGGCGGCGATCCTGATCGGGCATACGATGGACGATGCAGCCGAAACCTTTCTCATGCGTCTGGCGCGTGGCTCCGGTGTCGATGGGCTGTCGCGGATGCGTTCAACGTGGACGGACCGGGGCCACCTCTGGCTGCGTCCGTTCCTGACCGTGCGTCGGGCCGCGCTGCGCGATTGGCTTCACGACCGCGAAATCGGCTGGATCGACGACCCGACCAATGACGACACGCAGTATGACCGGGTGCGGATGCGGCAGGCGCTGGACCTGCTCGCCCCCCTCGGCATCGACGCTGAGCGGCTGACCATGACCGCGCAGGCGATGACCGAGGCGCGGCAGGCGCTCGAGCACTGGGCCGAACAGGCGGCGCGCTGTACGGCGTGGACCGAGGCGGGCGATGTCCTCTTCGACCGGGCCAAGGTGCAGGCTTTGCCGCGCGAGACGCATGATAGGCTGATCGCCCACGCGATCGGCTGGGTCGCCAGCGCGGCATATCGTCCGCGCCGGGCCGCGCTGATGCAAGCGGTGCGCGATGTGACCGAGACCGGCCGCGCCACGCTGGGCGGTTGCCTGCTCACCGCGAAAGGCGACACGCTGCGGGTCGGGCGCGAACCCAAGGCGGTGGCCGATCTGCGGGCGTCGCCCCCGTCGATCTGGGACAATCGCTGGCGTCTGAGTGGCCCGGACGCGCCCTCTGGGCATGTTCTTGCCGTCCGCGCGCTTGGGGCCGGGGGGCTGTCGGACTGCCCGGACTGGCGCGAAACCGGCCTTCCGCGCGAGACGCTTTTGGCAAGCCCGGCGGTGTTCGCGGGCGACAGGCTGGTCGCCGCACCGCTCGCCGGACATCCCGCAGGCTGGCGCGCCGAGCTTTGTCCGCCGCGCGGCGATTTCTTCACATCGCTTTTATCGCATTGAACATATGGTCACGTTCCCTATTTTAGAAGGAAACCAGTGTGACGGTGCGCCGTCACGCCCGGGCAGACCCGGACCCCCATCCGGCATCGTGAGGAGATAACCTTGGGTAACGCGCGAAATTTCGCCTTTTGGATCGTGCTCTTCCTGCTGATCCTGGCCCTCTTCAACCTGTTCTCCAATGGTCAGGGCTCCATCGCCTCGACCGCGGTGAGCTATTCAGATTTCATCGAAGACGTCGAGAACGGCGAAGTGACCAAGGCCACGCTGGATGGCGAGAACGTCACCTACGTCGGGTCCGGCGGCACCGTCTATTCGACCGTCGTGCCGCGTGACGCGGACGTGTCCGAACGGCTTCTGGCCGAGGGCGTCAACGTCGAGGCCAAGAAGCAGGAGCAGTCGGGCTTCCTGTCGCTCCTGTCGCTGCTTTTGCCCGTCATCATCCTGATCGGTTTCTGGTTCTTCATGATGAACCGGATGCAGGGCGGCGGACGGGGCGGGGCCATGGGCTTCGGCAAGAGCCGCGCCAAGCTTTTGACCGAGCGTGAGGGTCGCGTGACCTTCGACGACGTGGCGGGCATCGACGAAGCCAAGGAAGAACTGCAAGAGATCGTGGAATTCCTGCGCAACCCGCAGAAATTCTCGCGCCTCGGCGGGCAGATCCCCAAGGGTGCGCTTCTGGTCGGCCCTCCGGGCACGGGTAAGACGCTTCTGGCGCGCTCGGTCGCGGGTGAGGCGGGCGTGCCGTTCTTCACCATCTCGGGCTCCGACTTCGTCGAGATGTTCGTCGGCGTGGGTGCATCCCGTGTCCGTGACATGTTCGAGCAGGCCAAGAAGAACGCGCCCTGTATCGTCTTCATCGACGAAATCGACGCCGTGGGCCGCCATCGTGGCGCGGGTTATGGCGGCGGCAACGACGAGCGTGAGCAGACGCTGAACCAGCTTCTCGTCGAAATGGACGGGTTCGAGTCGAACGAGGGCGTCATCATCATCGCCGCGACCAACCGCAAGGACGTTCTGGACCCCGCGCTTCTGCGCCCCGGCCGTTTCGACCGTCAGGTCACCGTGCCGAACCCCGACATCAAGGGCCGCGAAAAGATCCTCGGCGTGCACTCGCGCAAGGTGCCGCTCGGCCCCGATGTGGACCTGCGCATCATCGCGCGCGGCACGCCCGGCTTCTCGGGTGCCGACCTCGCCAACCTCGTGAACGAGGCGGCGCTGATGGCCGCCCGCGTGGGCCGACGGTTCGTCGTGATGGAGGACTTCGAGAACGCCAAGGACAAGGTCATGATGGGCGCCGAGCGCCGGTCGATGGTCCTGACCGACGAGCAGAAGGAACACACCGCCTACCACGAAGCCGGTCACGCGGTCGTGGGCCTGTCGCTGCCGAAATGCGATCCGGTCTACAAGGCGACGATCATCCCGCGCGGTGGTGCGTTGGGTATGGTGGTCAGCCTGCCCGAGATCGACCGCCTGAACTGGCACAAGGATCAGTGCGTCCAGCAGCTTGCCATGACCATGGCCGGCAAGGCCGCCGAGATCATGCGCTGGGGCGAGGACGAGGTGTCGAACGGCCCCGCCGGCGACATCATGCAGGCCAGCCAACTGGCCCGCGCCATGGTGATGCGCTGGGGCATGTCGGAAAAGGTCGGCAACATCGACTACGCCGAAGCCGCCGAAGGCTATCAGGGCAACACCGGGGGCTTCTCGGTCTCGGCCCACACCAAGGAACTCATCGAGGAAGAGGTGCGCCGCTTCGTGCAGGACGGGTATGAAACCGCCCGCCGCATCCTCGAAGAGCGCAAGGTGGAGTGGGAGCGTCTGGCCGAAGGTCTGCTGGAATACGAGACCCTGACGGGCGAAGAGATCAAGCGCGTCATGGCCGGTGACCCGCCGCATATCGACGAAGACGAAGATGGCGGCGCGGGCGAGAAAGCCGACGACAAGCCGTCGGTCGCCGCGATCCCCAAGACCAAGCCGCGCAAGAAGCCCAAGGGCGACGGCGGGCTGGAGCCGGAACCGTCGGCGTAACGCCAGCACCACAAGAACACGAGGCCGGGGTCCAAGCCCCGGCCTTTTTCTTTTGCGCATGGTATCCAGACCGAGCAATTGCGCATAGGATCGAAGGGACAAGGAAAGGGACGCGCAGATGACCACCGCCGACTGGAATCCCGAAGCCTACCAACGCTTTCGCGGGTTGCGCCTGCGCCCGGCGCTGGAGCTTCTGGCACAGGTCCGCGACCTGCCCGACGGGCCGGTGGTCGACATGGGTTGCGGTGCAGGTGCGGTGGCCGAGGCGCTGTCGACGCGCTACCCGAACCGCGATCTCTATGGGATCGACAGTTCCGCCACCATGCTGGCCGAGGCCGAGGCGATGGGCCTTTATGCCCGGCTGACCCGCGACGACGCGAACGACTGGACCCCCGGCTATACCCCCGCGCTGATCTTTTCCAACGCGCTGGCCAACTGGCTTCCCGATCATGCCACGCTCTTTGCCCGCTGGGCCTCGGTTCTGCCGGAACGCGGTGCGCTCGCCGTGCAGATGCCGCGCCAGTATGACGAACCTTCGCACCGGCTGCTGCGCGAGCTGGCGGAGGATATGTTTCCCGACCGCTTCGATTTCGCGGAGTGGACACCCCCCGTCGCCCCGCCGCAGGTCTATGCCGACATCCTCGCGCCTTTGGGTGACATCCGGGCGTGGGAAACGACCTATGTCCAAAACCTCGCCCCGGTGGCCGAGGGGCATCCGGTGCGCCACTTCACCCAGTCCACGGTGATGCGGCCGTTCGTGGCCGAGCTGTCGGAAGAAGAGGCCGCGCGCTATGTCGCGGCCTATGAAACGCTGCTCGGCAAGCACTATCCCGCGCGCGCCGATGGCCACGTTCATTTCCCGTTCAGACGGGTGTTCTTCGTGCTGACACGTGGGGCGTGACCGTGGCCCGCCGCGACCCAGCCCGGCGTGACCGCCCGCGGCCGAATGTCCGTTGTCGGGCCTTGAACGGGGCGAAAAGGACCGCGCGTTGATGCAGGGGAGCCTGTTCCTCGACGGTCTCGGCCTGCTGGGTGCCGCGCTTTATCTTGGCTCCTACGCCGGATTGCAGTTCGGGGTGATCCGGGGCAACTCGGCGCTCTACACTATCCTCAATCTGGCCGCGTCGCTTGCGGTCCTCACCTCGCTGTTCTCACAGTGGAACCTGAGTTCCGCCGTCATCCAGACAAGCTGGGTCGTGATTTCGATCGTCGGGCTGACGCGGCTCTGGCTGCTTCGGCGGCGGCTCCGGTTCGACGATGCCGAACAGGTGTTCTACGACACCCACCTCGGGGCGCTCCGCCACATCGACGCGCGCCGGTTCTTGGACGCGGGCGAATGGGTGGACCTCGCGGTGGGCGAGGGTCTGACGACCGAAGGCGCGCCGGTCGAGGCGCTGTTCTTTCTGGCAGGCGGCGAGGCGCGCGTGATGGCGGGATCGCAGGAGGTCGCGCGACTGGGCGAGGGCGCTCTCATCGGCGAATTCGGCGTGCTCACGCGCGCCCCGGCCAGCGCGACGGTCGAAATCACCCGGCCCGCGCGCGCCTTTCGCATCACGGCGGATGCACTGGAAACGCTGGGGGACCGCAACGGCGAACTGCTCCGTCAACTCAGCTTCGTCTTCGCCCTCTCGGGGCAGGCGAAGCTTGCCACGTCGAACGCGCGCCTGCGGGGCTCCTCGCTTGACGCCGCCCGGTGATTGGGGTCGAGTGCCGCGACCGCAGCACAGGACCGGATGACCATGAGCGAATATTTCGACGAAGCGCCCTATGCGGCCCGGATCACGTGGCTCGGCCATGTCGCGGATCGGGCGGCGGCGCTGGCCTCTGAAGGGCAGGCGCAGGCGGTCCTGACCTATGGCGGCATCGAGGGCGAGGACCATGGCGGCGTGACGCGGCCAGCGTGCAGCCGCGTGTCGATCCTGCATCCGCGCGACACGCAGATCCGCAATACCCGCCAACTGACCATCCTCGCCGCCGAACAGATCGACGAGATCGCGCAGAACATGGGGCTCGACCATTTCGACCCGGCGTGGATCGGCGTGTCCATGGTCGTCGAGGGCATCCCGGACTTCAGCTACGTTCCCCCGTCCTCGCGCCTCCAGACCCCCGATGGGGCGACGCTGACCATCGACATGGTCAACCATCCCTGCACGCTCTCGGGCCGTTCGGTCGAACGCTTCGCGCCGGGCTATGGGCCCAAGTTCAAACCGGCGGCCGTCGATCTGCGCGGCGTCACGGCGTGGGTCGAGCGCGAAGGCACGCTGACCGTTGGCGACGAGATCCGCCTTTTCGTCCCGAAACAGCGAGGCTGGCGGCCGGACGCCTGACCGGACGTCTCCGAACGGGGGCGCAGGTTTCCGAAAGGTCACCGAGTTTCCGGCCCGGTGCCGCAAACCCGCGCATTTTCGTCGCGTATCGCGTTGTCCGATCGGCTATCCCTGCGCACATTCCGGGCGAATTCAGCCACTTGGTCCGGGGAGGACACCATGAGCCATAAATCCGATATCGAAATCGCGCGCGCCGCGAAGAAACGCCCGATCGGGGAGATTGGCGACAAGCTTGGCATTCCGTCCGACCATCTGCTGCCCTACGGCCACGACAAGGCCAAGATCAGTCAGGACTTCATCAATTCGGTCGAGGATCGCCCGGACGGAAAGCTCATCCTCGTGACCGCGATCAACCCGACCCCTGCGGGCGAGGGCAAGACGACGACCACGGTGGGCCTTGGCGACGGGCTGAACCGGATCGGCAAGAAGGCGATGATCTGCATTCGCGAAGCCTCGCTCGGGCCGAACTTCGGGATGAAAGGCGGGGCTGCGGGCGGCGGCTACGCGCAGGTCGTGCCGATGGAGGACATGAACCTCCACTTCACCGGCGATTTCCACGCGATCACCAGCGCGCACAATCTGCTGTCGGCGATGATCGACAACCACATCTACTGGGGCAACGAGTTGGGCATCGACGAGCGCCGGGTGACATGGCGCCGGGTCGTGGACCTCAACGACCGGGCGCTGCGCGATGTGGTGACCTCGCTCGGCGGTGTCGCCAACGGGTTCCCGCGCCAGACCGGGTTCGACATCACCGTGGCTTCCGAGGTCATGGCGATCCTATGTCTTGCCCGCGATCTGGCCGACCTTGAGCGCCGTCTGGGCGACATCATCGTGGCCTACACCCGCGACCGCGATCCGATCACCTGCCGCGATGTCGGGGCTGAGGGCGCGATGACCGTGCTTTTGAAGGACGCGATGCAGCCCAACCTCGTCCAGACGCTTGAAAACAACCCGGCCTTCGTCCACGGCGGCCCCTTCGCCAACATCGCCCACGGCTGCAACAGCCTGATCGCGACGCGCACTGCGCTGAAGCTGGCCGACTATGTGGTGACCGAGGCCGGGTTCGGCGCCGATCTGGGGGCCGAGAAGTTCATGAACATCAAGTGCCGCAAGGGCGGGCTGGCCCCCGCCGCCGTCGTGCTCGTCGCCACCGTGCGCGCGATGAAGATGAACGGCGGTGTGGCCAAGGCCGATCTGGGGGCCGAGAACGTCGATGCGGTCAAGGCGGGCTGCCCGAACCTTGGCCGCCATATCGAGAACCTCAAAGGGTTCGGCGTTCCGGTGGTCGTCGCGATCAACCATTTCGTCACCGACACCGACGCCGAAGTGCAGGCGGTGAAGGATTACGTCGCCGAACACGGGACCGAGGCGATCCTGTGCCAGCATTGGGCCAAGGGATCGGAAGGGACCGAGGCGCTGGCCACCCGCGTCGCCGAGATCGCGGATGCCGGCATGGGCAGCTTCGCCCCGCTCTACAACGACGATTTGAGCCTGTTCGAGAAGATCGAGACGGTGGCCAAGCGCATCTACCGCGCGGATGAGGTGCTGGCAGACAAGAAGATCCGCGACCAGCTGCGCGCGTGGGAGGCGGCGGGCTATGGCAACCTGCCGGTCTGCATGGCCAAGACCCAGTATTCCTTTACCACCGACCCCACCCGGCGCGGTGCCCCCACGGGCCATTCGGTGCCGGTGCGCGAGGTCCGGCTGTCGGCGGGCGCGGGCTTCGTCGTGGTGATCTGCGGGGAAATCATGACCATGCCGGGCCTGCCGTCGAAACCCGCCGCATTGACCATCGGGCTGGACGACAACGGCGACGTGCAGGGGCTGTTCTGAGGCGGAGGCCGCGCGACCGGGCATCGAGCCCGGTCGCACGGTGCCTTCGGCGAAGGTATTTTTGGACCAGAGAAGCGGGCGAGCGCGCCCCTTCCCACAGACGAGGAGAGAGCGGATGAGCGCGACGATCATAGACGGCAAGGCTTTCGCCGCCGAGGTGCGCGGCAAGGTGGCCGAGCATGTGGCGGAGCTTGCCAAGAAGGGCATCAAGCCGGGACTGGCCGTGGTGCTGGTGGGCGAAGACCCCGCCAGTCAGGTCTATGTCCGCTCCAAGGGCAAGCAGACGGTCGAGGCCGGGATGGAAAGCTTCGAGCACAAGCTGGACGCTTCGACTTCCGAGGCCGATCTGCTGGCGCTGGTCGAAAAGCTGAACAACGACCCGGCGGTGAACGGGATCTTGGTGCAACTGCCGCTGCCCGACCACATCGACGAGGACAAGGTCATCGGCGCGATCGACCCGGCCAAGGATGTGGACGGGTTCCACATCTCGAACGTTGGGCTGCTGGCGACGGGGCAAAAGGCGATGGTGCCCTGCACCCCGCTTGGATGCCTGATGCTGCTGCGCGACCATTTCGGATCGCTCTCGGGCAAGCCGGCGGTTGTTGTGGGGCGGTCGAACATCGTGGGCAAGCCGATGGCACAGCTTTTGCTGCGTGACAGCTGCACGGTGACCATCGCCCACAGCCGCACGAAAGACATCGAGGACGTGGTGCGCGGGGCCGATATCGTGGTCGCCGCCGTGGGCCGGCCCGAGATGGTGACGGGTGACTGGCTCAAGCCCGGCGCCGTGGTCATCGACGTGGGCATCAACCGACTGCCGCCTGCCGAAGAGGGCGAGAAAGGCAAGCTTGTGGGCGACGTCGATTTCGCCTCCGCTTCCGAGGTGGCGGGCGCGATCACCCCGGTGCCGGGCGGTGTCGGGCCCATGACCATCGCCTGCCTTCTGGCCAATACGCTGACGGCGACCTGCCGGGCCAACGGCCTGCCGGAACCCGAGGGGCTGACCGCCTGAACCATTCGCGCGCCCGGACCCGCATGCCGGGCGCGCAATCGCTTGATCTGAACGAATGTTCAGTTAATCTTCACCCATGGCGCGAAAATCCGGCTCCCACGCCGACATCACTGGCCCCAAGGTGCGCGAGGCGGCATTGAAGCTCTTCGCTCGCGACGGCTATGCGGCGGTCTCGATGCGCAAGATCGCGGCGGAGGTCGGCGTGCAGGCCGGGGCGCTCTATCTCTACACACCCGACAAGCAATCACTGCTCTACGACCTGATGAAGGTCCATATGGAGGAGCTATTGGAGGCTTGGGGCGAGGCCGACACGGGCGGCACGCCGCCTGAACGGCTAGAGGCCTTCGCGCGCTTCCACATCCATTATCACCTCGACCGGCCCGACAATATCTTCATCGCCTACATGGAGTTGCGCAATCTGGACGACGCGAATTTCGCCGAGATCGAGGTGCTGCGGCGCCGCTACGAACAGGGTCTGATCGACATTCTGGAGGCAGGGAACGCCAGCGGCGATTTTGCCGTGCCGGACCCGAAACTCGCCGCGATGGCCGCGATTTCCATGCTGAACGGGGTGACCACGTGGTTTCGTGATGGCGGCCGCCTCAGCCGCGAAACGGTCGAAACGATCTATTGGGACATGCTGCGCAAATCCGTGGCCGCGTGAGGCCGCGCGCGTTAACCTGACGCCATTCAGTTTCAGGAGTTTTGCCATGCGCCTTGCCCTTGTCGCAGCCCTTACCGCCGCGCCGGCCCTTGCCGAACCTATGGGCTGCTACCACCGCACCTATTCCGACGCCCACATCGCAGCCCATCCCGAACAGGTCGTCTCGGCGATCTCGGTCGCCTTCGGGATCGACGAGTACGACCAGTATTCCGCCTCCGTCTCAGTCAGCACGTCGAACGGCGGGCATGTGAAGGACACGGAGCTTGCACTCAGGACGTTCGAGCAGGGGCTTCTGTGCTGGAACGAACGCGGCGAGGTGACCTGTTCGGTCGACTGCGACGGCGGGTTTTTCGAGGTCACGCGCGACACCGGCGACAGCATCGACCTGACGCTGACATACCTGTGGGTCGGCGACACCGAAGAATGCGGGGGCGCGGTGGACATCGCCGAGGTGTCCGGCGAGCCGGTCGTCTACCGTCTGTACAAATCTCCGCCCGAGGCCTGCGTGGTCAATTGAGGCGGGCGCGCGGGCGGCCTATATTGACGCCATGTCGTTGCCCCCCGGATTCTTGGATGAACTTCGCACCCGCACCTCGCTTGCGCAGGTGGTCGGGCGCAAGGTCATGTGGGACCAGCGAAAATCCAATCAGGGCAAGGGCGATCTTTGGGCCCCGTGCCCGTTCCATCAGGAAAAGACCGCCAGTTTCCATGTCGATGACCGCAAGGGATTCTACTACTGCTTCGGCTGCCATGCGAAGGGCGACGCGCTGTCCTTCGTGAAGGAAACCGAGAACGTCGGCTTCATGGAGGCGGTCGAAATCCTCGCCCGCGAAGCCGGGATGCAGATGCCGGAGCGTGACCCGAAGGCGCAGGAAAAGGCCGACCGGCGCACGCAACTGGCCGAGGTGATGGAGCAGGCGGTGCAGTTCTTCCGCCTGCAACTCAAGACCAACTCGGGCGTCGGCGCGCGGGAGTATCTCGACCGTCGGGGGCTGAAGGAGGCCGCGCAGGACCGCTGGGACATCGGCTTTGCGCCGGACGGATGGCAGGGTCTTTGGGATCATCTGCGCGGCAAGGGCGTGGCCGAAGACCTGATCCTCGGGGCAGGGCTCGCCAAAGCCTCGTCCAAGGGCAAGCAGCCCTATGACACGTTCCGCAACCGGATCATGTTCCCGATCCGTGACGCGCGCGGGCGCTGCATCGCCTTCGGGGGCCGGGCGATGGACCCGAACGACAACGCGAAATACTTGAACAGCCCCGAGACCGACCTCTTTGACAAGGGCCGTTCGCTTTACAATCACGGGCCTGCGCGCGAGGCGGCGGGGAAGGGCACGCCGCTGGTGGTGGCCGAGGGCTATATGGATGTGATCGCATTGTCCGAGGCCGGGTTCGGGGCGACCGTGGCCCCGCTCGGTACCGCGATCACCGAGGATCAGCTGCGCCTTCTGTGGCGCATCGCCCCGGAACCGATCATCGCGCTCGACGGCGACACCGCAGGGCTGCGCGCGGCCATGCGGGTCATCGACACCGCGCTGCCGATGCTCGAAGCCGGGCAGTCCCTGCGCTTTGCGATCATGCCCGAGGGGCTGGACCCCGACGATCTCATCAAGGCGCAGGGCGCGGGCGCGATGCAGAAGGTGCTGGATGGGGCGCGGCCCATGGTGAGCCTGCTGTGGCAGCGAGAAACCGAGGGCAAGGTCTTCGACAGCCCGGAGCGGCGCGCGGCGCTGGACCGCGACTTGCGCCAAGCCATCGCCAAAATCCAAGACCAGTCGATCCGCCAGCACTACGGCGAAGAGATCAAACGCCTGCGCTACGAGCTCTTCAATCCGCGCCGAGACAGCGCCCCGCGGCAAAGCGGAGGCTGGCAGGGTGGCGGCGGGCGGCGTGGCCCGTGGAAACCCGCCGGGCCGGCGTTCCAGCCCGCCACCAAAGGGTCGCTTCTGGCGGCTGCGTCGGGGCAGGTCGAAGAGGTGCTGCGCGAGGCCGTGATCCTTGCCACCCTCGTCACCCATCCGCACCTGATCGAAAGCTTCGAGAGTGCCTTTGAGCGGGTCGAAATGGCCACCGATGAACATGCGGCGATGCAACGGGCGATCCTGTCCTTCGACGGCGAGGCGACGGAAGACCTGTGCGCGAAAATCGACGCCGAAGTCGGTACGCGCGCCCTTGAAAAACTCTTCGCCCTGAACCATGTGCAGATCGCACCCCCGATACGCCGCAAGGACGATCCGGAGCTCGCGGCGCTGTGTCTGGCCGAGGAGCTTGCCAAACTCGATGCCGCCCGTGGCGCCAGACACGAACTGGACGACGCGGTGGCCGAGATCGGCGCCTTGAGCGACGAGGGGCTTACATTCCGCCTGTCCGAGGCCGTGCGCTTGCTTGACGAGGCGCGGCGGGGGCAGGGCGACGACAAAGGACTGTTCGACCGCGCCGACAACGGCGTCATGGTCGCGCGCGAGGAGAAAGACGCGCTGGATGCGCTCTTGAAGCAGATCGAGGATCAACAGGGCGGACGCAAGAGACCCTGATCCATCACATTTTGAGAAAACACAAAGGTTTCAGGGCTACACGGGTTGGCGAATCAGTGATTCGAGTCGAAGATTCGCAAAAGCGAATCAGCCGAATCAGTCTCGATCCGCCAGATTCGATCCGAGACCGACCCGAGCGAAGGGAACACGCATGGCCGCGAAAGACGCAAACGACGACCAGAACAAGGACGAGCAGGACGACGGCTCCAACCCGATGGGGGATATGGACCAGGCCGCCGTCAAGAAGATGATCGCCGAGGCCCGTGAGAAGGGCTACATCACCTACGATCAGCTCAACAACGTGCTCCCGCCCGATCAGGTCTCGTCGGAACAGATCGAAGACGTGATGTCGATGCTCTCGGAAATGGGCATCAACATCATCGAGGACGAAGAGGCCGAGGACGACAACGACGACGCCAAGGGCTCGACCGAAGTCGTCGCCAAGAATCAGGGCGGCGCGGTCGCCGTGTCGTCCGGCGATACCGAGAAGCTCGACCGCACCGACGACCCGGTGCGCATGTACCTGCGCGAAATGGGGTCGGTGGAACTCCTCTCCCGCGAGGGCGAGATCGCCATCGCCAAGCGGATCGAAGCGGGCCGGAACACGATGATCGCGGGGCTCTGCGAAAGCCCGCTCACCTTCCAGGCCATCACGATCTGGCGCGACGAACTTCTGAACGAAGACATTCTGCTGCGCGACGTCATCGACCTCGACGCCACCTTCGGGCGTCAGATGGGCGAGGACGGCGAGGACGAGGATGTGGTGCAAGGGCTGGGCGAAGCCGCGGCCACGAACACCGAAAGCCAGAAAAAGGACGACGGCCCCGAGCTTGACGCCGACGGCAACCCGATCGCCAAGGACGACGACGACGAGGATGAGGACGATCAGGCCAACATGTCGCTCGCCGCGATGGAGGCCGCCCTTAAGCCCCGCGTGCTCGAAACGCTGGAACTGATCGCGCGCGATTACACCAAACTCAGCGAAATGCAGGATCTTCGGATGTCCGCCACGCTGAACGAGGATGGGTCGTTCTCGGACAAGGCGGAAGCCGAGTACCAGAAGCTGCGCTCGGAAATCGTGCTGCTGGTGAACGAACTGCACCTGCACAACAACCGGATCGAGGCGCTTGTCGACCAGCTTTACGGCATCAACCGCCGCATCATGTCGATCGACTCGGCCATGGTGAAGCTCGCCGATCAGGCGCGCATCAACCGCCGCGAATTCGTCGATGCCTACCGGGGCGAGGAACTTGACCCGAACTGGCTGGAACGGATGGCCGAAAAGCCCGGTCGCGGTTGGCAGGCGTTCATCGAACGCTCGTCCGACAAGGTGGCCGAACTGCGTGGCGACATGGCCCAGGTCGGTCAGTATGTCGGCGTCGACATCTCCGAATTCCGCCGCATCGTGTCTCAGGTCCAGAAGGGCGAGAAAGAGGCGCGTCAGGCCAAAAAGGAAATGGTCGAGGCGAACCTGCGTCTGGTGATCTCGATCGCCAAGAAATACACGAACCGCGGCCTGCAATTCCTTGATCTCATTCAGGAAGGCAACATCGGCCTGATGAAGGCCGTGGACAAGTTCGAGTATCGCCGGGGCTACAAGTTCTCGACCTACGCGACGTGGTGGATTCGTCAGGCGATCACCCGGTCGATTGCCGACCAAGCCCGCACGATCCGTATCCCGGTCCACATGATCGAAACGATCAACAAGCTGGTGCGCACGGGCCGCCAGATGCTTCACGAAATCGGCCGCGAGCCGACGCCGGAAGAACTGGCCGAGAAGCTGCAAATGCCGCTGGAAAAGGTCCGCAAGGTGATGAAGATCGCCAAGGAGCCGATCTCGCTCGAAACGCCGATTGGCGACGAGGAGGACTCGCAGCTTGGCGATTTCATCGAGGACAAGAACGCCGTCCTGCCGCTCGACTCGGCCATTCAGGAGAACCTGAAGGAAACCACGACCCGCGTGCTGGCGTCTTTGACGCCGCGTGAGGAACGGGTTCTGCGCATGCGCTTCGGCATCGGCATGAACACCGACCACACGCTCGAAGAGGTGGGCCAGCAGTTCAGCGTCACCCGCGAACGCATCCGCCAGATCGAGGCGAAGGCGCTCAGGAAGCTGAAGCACCCGAGCCGGAGCCGGAAGCTGCGGAGTTTCTTGGATCAGTAAACGAGAGGGCGCCTTCGGGCGCCCTTTTCGGTCTCATGAGACCCGGTTCTCTCTAACCCAACCGAACGCCCATTTGATGCGCTCGATCGCTTCTCCGACCCCAGCTTGAGAGGAAGGTTCCTTTGTTGGATCGACTTGAGAAACCATCCACCTGAACTGGTTCGTCTTGGGTGTGCTGATATCTATCGCATCCGGAGGGACAGCATCTCCGACCCAACCGAAGTTTTTGTCGAACAACGCGAGATCAACCGCATTGAGATTTAGTTTGTGCCCGACATGAATGAATGAAAGCGCCCCGGACGTCACCACGATCCAAGCATCGTTCGACTCCGCCTTTATCTTGAAGCGCGGCCGAGGTGCCGGGTCGAGCAGACGCTGATATCGAATGCGAAATTGCTTCATAGTCAAATCGGTCACTATTTGAGCTCCTGCGCGACCTCGTCTCCCGCGCGGATGAGCACCATGTGGGTATCGTCGTCGTACTCGACCTCTTCCATCCCGGTCACCGCTCGATGTGAAAATAGTGTTGCCATTTCGATGCGTATGCGGACCGGTGAGTCCTGGCCGATTTTGTCCCTGATCCGTTTCAGGTCGTCGATCAATTCATCCAAGGTTGTCATTTTCGTCTCCACTCAATGGAGCCAGAATTCAACCTTTGGGGTTCAGTTGCCAGCAAAACCCGACCGCCACCGATTTTGTGTTGTGCAATCCGGACTCACTCCCCTTTGTTTCCACCTGCTCACATCATTTCCCGCTACGCGAAATGAACGAACCGGTGTAATCTGCCGCCACGGGGCATGGTGCCCCAGCGCCCGGCAAGAAGGCGCGAAACCATTGAGGAAGCAATTATGGCGACCAAAGCAAAGAAAGAGAAACCGGTGCTGACGCCGGAAGAGATGGCCCGCAAGAAAGCCGTCAAGCTGATCGGCTATCACGGCTGGCTGACCGACTGGAAACGCGACAACCCCGAGGCCGACGTGGAAGCCCGTCGTGCGGCTTGGGGCGCGGCCAAGGGCCAGCGAATGCGCGATGCGCGTCGCGTGGTGAAGCGGCTGGAAAAGGGCGGGCTGCAACTCGTCGCGGCCCCGACGCCGGAGGCCATCGCCGCCGAGTGATTCCTGGCAGATGACCGACACGACCCGCCCGGATCATCGCGAACCGGGCGGCGTCGCTTGCGCGTCTCACCGGCATTTGGCAGCTTGATGTCATGCACACCGAATTCGAGATCGAAACGCGCGGGCAGGGCACCTATGAGTTCACCCGCGATGTGACGCGCTGGGTTGCGGACACCGGGACGGGCGAGGGGTTGCTGACGCTCTTCGTGCGGCACACGTCGGCCTCGCTCCTCATTCAGGAAAATGCCGATCCCGAAGTGCAGGTCGACCTGCGCAACTACTTCGCGCGGCTCGTGCCGCCCACCACCGACCCCAGCATGTCCTACCTGACCCACACCTATGAGGGGCCGGACGACATGCCGGCCCATATCAAGGCCGCGCTGCTCCCCATTTCTTTACAGATTCCAATCATAAACGGGACAATGACGCTCGGAATATGGCAGGGAATTTACCTTTTCGAACATCGCGACCGGCCGCACCGCCGAAAAGTCGCGGCGCTCATCCGGTGATTGCGGCATAGGGGCCACAAACGGGCCCTGCTATATCTGGGCGCGACGCTTTGAACCTACCCAAAATGCGGCACTCTTCCTATAGTGCCTGTGGATAAGTGGGCAAAGACCCACGATCAGAGGTGACAGGCAAAGAAAAGGAAGTGGGATGCGGTGCCCGTTCTGCGGAAATATTGACACTCAAGTGAAGGATTCACGCCCGGCCGAGGATCATGTCGCGATCCGGCGGCGGCGGTTCTGTCCGGCCTGCGGCGGGCGCTTCACCACCTATGAACGCGTGCAGTTGCGCGACCTCGTGGTCATCAAGTCGAACGGTCGGCGCGAGGATTTCGACCGCGAGAAGCTGGAGCGTTCGATCCGGATTTCGATGCAGAAACGGCCCGTGGAGCCGGAGCGCATCGATCAGATGATCTCGGGCATCGTGCGGCGGCTGGAATCGATGGGCGAGACGGACATTCCGTCCAAGACCATCGGTGAGATCGTGATGGAAAGTCTGGCCCGGATCGACACGGTCGCCTATGTGCGCTTCGCGAGCGTCTACAAGAACTTCCAGGCGGCGGACGATTTCGAGAAGTTCATGAGCGAGTTGCGCCCCGACATTCCGCCTGAAGAACAGGCGTGACCGACGAAAGGTTCATGGATCTGGCCCTGTCGCTCGGGCGGCGGGGCCTTGGGTCTGTCTGGCCGAACCCGGCGGTGGGCTGCGTAGTCGTGCAGGGCGGCCGGATCGTCGGGCGCGGCTGGACCCAGCCCGGCGGGCGGCCCCATGCCGAAATCGTCGCCTTGGCGCAGGCGGGTGAGGCGGCGCGGGGGGCGACGGCCTATGTGACGCTCGAGCCCTGTTCCCACCATGGACAGACCCCGCCCTGTGCCGAGGCGCTGATTTCGGCGGGGATCGCACGGGTGGTCGTCGCTTTGGGCGACCCCGACGACCGGGTGAACGGACGCGGGATCGCGATGTTGCGCGCGGCCGGGATTGAGGTCGTGACGGGGCTGGGCGAGGCCGAGGCACGCGCCGATCAGGTCGGATTCCTGAGCCGGGTGGAGCGCGGGCGCCCTATGGTGACGCTGAAACTCGCCGCGTCGCTGGACGGGCGCATCGCCACGGCGACGGGGGAAAGCCAGTGGATCACGGGGCCGGACGCACGACGACATGTTCACGCCGAGCGGATGCGCCATGACGCGGTTATGGTCGGCGCGGGCACGGCGCGTGCGGATGATCCGTCGTTGACCGTGCGCGGGCTGGGGGCGCGGCGCCAGCCGGTGCGCGTGGTGCTGTCGCGGCATCTGGACATTCCTCTCGACAGCACACTCGCGCGCACGGCGGAGGAGGTTCCGGTCTGGCTGATCCACGGCGACCGGGCGCCGGACGGCGTGGTCGCGGCCTGGGAAGGGCTGGGCGCACGTTGTATCGCGGTGCCCGTCGTGCTGGGTCGCATCGACGTGGCGGCGGCGCTGGCCGCCTTGGGCGCGGCGGGGCTGACGCGCGTGTTCTGCGAGGGCGGCGGCGGGCTGGCCGCATCGCTTCTGGCCGAGGGGCTGGTCGACGAATACGTGGGCTTCACCGCCGGGATCGCTCTTGGTGCCGAAGGCTGGCCTTCGATCGCCGCGATGGGCGTGGGTGCGCTTTCGGATGCGCCGCGGCTGGAGCTGGTCGAGCTGCGCGCCATCGGGGGCGACGTCCTGCACAGGTGGCGCGCCGTATCCTAGCGGTGCGGGCTGACGCCCGCGCTGGATTTGCGCCGCCCTGCCGTTGGAAGGTCGTCGCGGTGGACGCGCCTTGCGGCGCGTTTGGAGGGCCAGCCCTCCAAACCTCCCGAAGTATTTTCGAAACAGAGAAGGGGACCGCGTCAGCGCCAGAAGGTGGTGTAGGGCGCGAGCAGGCCTTGCAGCTTTGAGACGAGGCGCAGGGACGGTGTGCCGGGGCCGGTTTCCTGCGCGTCGATGCGATCGAGGATGACCTCGACCGGGCAGGGCGTGTTCGTGACCGGGTCGTGGTAGCGCGGGTAGTCGATGAGGATCGCGTGGACGAGGCCTACGAGGCTGGGGCGCGCCCTGCGTCGGTCCGGTATCGTGCCCAGATCGCGGGTGAGACCCCAGCCCGCGTAGAACGGGGCGCCGAGGCAGGAGACGGTCTTGCCACGGATGAGCGCCTCGAACCCGAGGGTGGAGGTCATGGTCCAGACTTCGTCCACCGCTTCGATCAGCGCCACGGCGTCGGTTTCGGTGGCGACCACGTCGGCATGGCGCGCGGCCTCGTCCAGCGGCATGTCGCCGTCGCGCAGGCCCGCTTCCACGTCCGGGTGGGGTTTGTAGATGATGACGGCCTCCGGGTTGGCCGCGCGCACGCCGCGGAGCAGGCCCCGGTTGTGGGTGACCTCGCGCGTGCCGAGGCGGACCGAGGCATCGTCTTCGACCTGACCGGGGACGAGGATGCGGTGGCCCGGCGGCAGATCGACCGGCGCGGCGCGATCGAGGTTGTATTTCGAGATACCGGAAGCGGTGAGCCGATGCATCAGGGCCTCGGCACGGTGAAGCGGGCCGGGGGCGAGGGTTTCGGCGGCGGAGACGAGCCGTTCGAGGCGGCTTTCGGCGTTCGGATCGTAGTAGATGCCGAGGTCGTCGCGCACGAGCGACAGGGGCGGGGTCAGTTTGGCGCCAAGGCCCCGCGAGCGGATGAAGCCGTCTTCGATGCGGATGGCGGGGGCGGTGAGCGTGTCGGCTTTTCCCGCCCAGACCATCATCGGGCGACCCGTCTTCGCCGCTTTCGCTTCGGCCTTGGGGCCGTCTTCGAAGATCACGCCCGCGCCGCTTCCGTAGAACTGCGACAACGGCTTGCGCTTCCACAGCCGCATTCCGGCGGCGACGTAGCCCGGCCCGTCTTCGCGCATCGCGCGGGCGCGCGCCTCCAACGTGCCGATCACGTCTTCGATCTCGCACAGTCTGTCGCGGTAGGGGTCGTACCACGTCGGATATTCGAGCATGGCCGCGGCGAACAATTGCGCGCGCGTCAGTTGACGTTCGCGGCGCGGCACGGGGTTTTCGTCCTTGGTCAGGCCCCAGCCGGCGTAGAACGGCTGGCCGAAGACGCGGGGCTTGTGGCCGGCGAAGATCGCTTCGAACCCCATGCCGGACGAGACGGTGTAGACCGCAACCGCGCCCTCCATCAGCGCCCAGGGGCTGACGGGATCGGTCAGAAGCGTGACCTTGCCGCCCGCGTGTTCCGGTCCGTAGTAGCCCGGCCGATGGCCTGCGGTGCTGTCCGGGTGGGACTTGATGACGACGCGCAGGCCCGGATTTTCCTCCTGCGCGATGACCAGCATTTCGCGGAAGGTCTGCGGGGTGGCCTTCGACGCCAGCACCGAAGCGTCGTCACGGGTCTGGTCGATCACCAGCACGTAGGGCGCGCGGGGCACGGGGGCCTTCGCGTCGAAGCCGTTGTATTTTGACAAATGGGCGTGGCGGATACGGTCCACCGCGTCGCGCGCACGGCTGAGAAGCGCGTAGTTGTCCAGCGGCGCATCCGCGAGCATTCGTTCGAGGTCCGAGGGCACGGCGGGGTCGAAATGCACGCCGGAGCGGTCGAGGAGGAGGCCCAGAGGCGGCTCGCCGTCACGTCCCAGACCGACCGAGCGCAGGAACGGGTCTTCGACGCGCATCAGGGTCGCCCCCCGCCGTTTCGCGACACCCTCGCCCCGGTGCGCGGTGGGCGAGACGCCCCAGACCGCGACGGTATCCTCGGCGCGCGGCAGGCCGATGCGAATGTCCCACCCGGCCAGCTTCAGGATACGCCGCACCCGGCGCTCACGCAGGAAACCGCCCGAGTAAACGTAAAGCCGCCGCGAGGAGGGGGGCTCCGTCGCGGCGGCTGTGATCCTGTCGTAGGGGGTCATGCGCCCCGGACCTTACGGCGTCGCGCCGACGAGGCCGAAGGTGCTGCCTGCGTTGGCCAGCGACTCGGCCGCGCCGAGGGCACCGGTGAGCGCCGTGATGACCTTGGCCCACTGGACGTAGGGCGCTTCGGTCACATAGACGGTATCGCCGTCGCGGATCACGAAGTCGCGGGCCATGAACATCCCGTTGGGTTCGGTCAGGTTCAGCACGTAGATCAGGCGCTGCGCACCGACCAGATCGCCCCGTGCCAGCACGACATTCGCGATCTCGGCAGGCTCGTTGCGGAACACGAAGATGCCCGTGGGGTCGGCCAGTGTCGGGTTCAGACCGCCGACCTGCGCGATGGCTTCGAGGGCCGAGAGGTTCTGGGTCTGGAAGTTCACGCGGGTCTGGGTGCCGGTGGCGCCGAGAGCGGTGAAGGCGCGGGTGTCGGCCTCGACCAGAATGCGGTCGCCGTTGCGCAGGGCGATGTCGAGACGCGGGTCTTCGAACAGATCCTGATACCAGATCTGCCCGGTCTGACCGCCACGGATGATCTTGACCACGGCCACCTCGGGGTTCACGGCCACACCGCCTGCGGCGGCGAGCATGGCACCCAGCGTGCGGGTGGGGCGTTCGATCGGGTAGACGCCCTGACCGTTGACCGCGCCCGTGATCGACACGGTGGCGCCGTCGCCAGCGATCCGGGTGACCAAGACCTGCGGGTCCGGGGTCTGGGTGGCGAGTTGTTCGGTGATGATGCGGCGCACGGCTTCGGGCGAGTTGCCCGCGGCCTTGATCCGTCCTGCATAGGGGATGAAGATGAAGCCGGAGCCGTCGACCTGCACCTCTTCGAGCGCGGCGGGCGCGCCCGCCGAGGCGAGGATGCCTTGTTCGACGTTTTCCCAGATCGCCACGCCCAGCACGTCGCCGGGCCGGATCGTGTCGGACCCGACCTGTCCGGCCGAGAGGAAGTTCTCGCCGAACCCGAGCGCCGGGGTGACGGCGGTCGCCCGCGTCACGTGATCGTTGACCGAGACGACGAAGGCGTCGCCCTGTCTCTGCACCGAACCGGAGTAGATTTCCTGCTTGTTCGGGCCGCTTCTGGGGAGCACGTCACATGCGGCTACACCCATCACAAGCGCGAAAAGGAGCGCGATGCGCGCCCACGTAATGCCCTGATTTTTCACTGCCCGGGCTCCTTTTTGGAGTTCTGCCTCAGTTTCTTTTTTTGGCAGACTACTCGGGCTGTGGATAAAAATCCAGACGCGATTCCAAGGGTTACTTCACGAGTCTCAACTGTTGCCGGGGGGCCGCGGTGCCCTTGGCGAGGGCATCGTAGGGGTCGTCCGGGGCGAGCATCATGTCGACGATCTGGCGCAGAAGCTGTCGCCGGCCACGGGCCGAATAGAACCCGCCGGGGATTTGCGAGGTTTCCAGCAGGTAATGACGATAATCGCGGTAGGCGCGGCTGTCGGGGCGGGTCGGCTGGGCGAAGAATTCGGGCAGGGGCTGGGTCGAAACGAACTCCGGCTTGTCATAGACGGCAGCGCCGAAAACCTTGAGCGGAAGTCCGCGCCACAGCACCTGTTGGGCCGCCGTCGAGTTCACGGTCACGGCGCTGCGGGCATGATCGAGCAGCCGGGCAAGCTTGCCGCCGCGCACGTAATGCACGCGCCCTTCCACGCCATGCTGGGCGGCCAGACGACGGATTTCGCGGCGCAGGGGCACGCGGCCATCCTCCAGCGGATGCGCCTTGAACACGAGGTGATGGTGACGGGCCGCGCCGTTCGCGAAGCCTTCGATCACGAGGTCGAGGAACTCGGTCACGCTTTTGAACGGGGAATGGTCGAGGAAACTCGCGTCATGGGCCAGTTGCAGAAGCGCAAGGTGATAAGGAAAGCCGCCGTTTCGGATACGGCGCGTCGCGATGATCCGTCCCAGCGCCTGAAACGGCATCAGGATCAGGCGCTTGAGGTAAAGCTGGAATTCCTTGCCGACCGTGAGCGCGCGGTGGGGGCGGAAACCGCGATAGCGCCGGTTCGCGAACATGACGAACCAGTGGTAGAGCGCGCCATAGAAGATGTGGTGGCGCATATCGCCCCAATGGGCGGGCGGCTCTGGGATGTCGAGTTGCACGTCGGCCAGCACCTGCTGCATCTGCGGCACGTCCATGTCCATCAGGCGGGAGTGGCCGTT
This sequence comes from Maritimibacter alexandrii, assembly GCF_005871115.1. Lineage (NCBI taxonomy): Bacteria > Pseudomonadati > Pseudomonadota > Alphaproteobacteria > Rhodobacterales > Roseobacteraceae > Maritimibacter > Maritimibacter alexandrii. The sequence goes on along the minus strand of NZ_SWKQ01000014.1, from coordinate 217,979 downwards.
CGATCCGCCACGCTCGTAGCTGATCCAGTAGGGGCGCAGGTAACCCTCTTCGAACACGTGGACCATGACGCCCGCGTCCTGCGCGGCGCGCACGGCCTCGGCATGGATGAACCGTGTGTCGCCGTAGAGCACCAGATCGGTCACGCCCTTTTCGGTCAGGATGGCGCGGATGCGTTCCGGCCACGCGTCCTGGCTGTCGGTGAAGGGAATGTAGGTCCGCGCATCGTGCCAGAACACCTGATCGCCCATGTTGAACCCGACGCGCCAGACCTGAGCGCCCGAGGCCGAGAGCATCCGGGCCAGACGGCGGACATAGGGGCCGTGTGGCCCTTGCAGGAACAGGAATGTCCGGTCGGTTCCGTCGATGGCTTTCATGCGCCTGATTTTACCCGTTTTTCTGGCCTCTGTCGCGAACTGATGCCGCGTTTCTTCAAGGAAAACCTTGCCATTGTCCTTGCGCAAGACACAAAACACCCGAACCGGGCTTTTTTGTGACGCTCGGGGTTTGGCTTGTCCCGCGCCCTGCTTGGCAAGGGGTGGGTTTGGGCGTAGCCATTGGGGAAAGGAGTCAGCCATGTTCACTGGGATCATCACCGATATCGGCCGGATCGCCGAGGTCACCCGGACCGAGGATCTGCGCGCGCGGATCGCGACCGGATACGACACGTCGCGCATCGAGCTGGGCGCGTCCATCGCGTCGGATGGGGTGTGTCTGACGGTGACCCGGCTCGGCCCGGACTGGTACGAGGTCTTCGTGTCGGGCGAGACGCTGAACAAGACCAACCTCGGCGGATGGGAGGTTGGCAAGCGCCTGAACCTCGAACGCGCCCTGAAGGTGGGCGACGAACTGGGCGGGCATATCGTCTCGGGCCATGTCGATGGCGTGGCCGAGGTGACGGATGTGCATGACGAGGGCGACTCGACGCGCATTTCCTTCAAGGTGCCGGGCGATCTGGCGCGCTTCATCGCGCCAAAGGGCTCGGTCGCGCTGAACGGCACCTCTCTGACCGTGAACGAGGTCGACGGCGACACGTTCGGCGTGAACCTCATCACCCACACGAAAGAGGTGACGACCTGGGGCGACGTGCGCGTGGGCGACAAGGTCAACCTCGAGATCGACACGCTGGCGCGCTACGTGGCGCGGCTCGGCGAATACGCGGCATGACCCTGATCGGTCACAACGGCGGGCCGGGGATCGGCAATACCGGCTGGCACGGTTATGCGTGGCGAAGGGCGCGGGCCGATCTGGTGCCGACCCTGCCGCTGGAAGTGGTGCGGATGCGGGTGCGCCGGGCCAAGGAACTTGGGATCGATTACAAAAGCTACGCCTCGATCCGGGCGGCGACGGGGCGCGACGTGATCGCGCTCCTGTTCTCGTCGAACGCATTGAAATGCGGGCCGAAACTGGTTGCGGTGCCTGAGGCCGAGGCCACAAAACTGCGGGGCGTGGCCCGCGCAGAACGCCTTGCCGCCGTGCACCGACCGCTCGACGCGCCCGGCTTTCACGGCGCCAACGCCGCGCTTATCGACGCAGCCATGCAGGCGCCCACATTGGCCGACGGTTGGTCCGCCACGCGCGAAAAGCTCGCCGACCTGACAGCGCGCCGGGGGGTGCCCACGGACGCGGTCCTAGTCGTCGGCGCCACGATGCTGGAGGCCGAATGGTCGGTGGCGGGCCGGATGGCGGGATACCTGCCGGCCGAGAGATATTTCACGACGCTTTAAATCATTCGAAATCGTGCATATGATTCCCGGATCGAACAGGGAGGAATCGATGCCGCTATTGCGCCCCACTCGCCGCGAGATGCTCGCGCTCGCCGCAGCCATGCCCGCCTTCGCCATGCCCGCGGCCCTTCGCGCCGAGCTTGGCCCGCCGGACGGTGAGAACCCCGCGCACTTTCGCTTCACGCTGGGGGATATGAAGATCACCATCGTCTCGGACGGCTGGTTCCCGCAGCCTCTGACGGCGCTGGGCATGAACGCCGACGAGGCCGAAAAGCTGGCGTTTCTCGAAGCGCATTTCCTGCCGACCGATGAACTCGTCGGGCACACGAACCACGTCTATATCGAGACCGGCGAGGCGAAGGTGCTGATCGACGTCGGCTCCGGCAACCGGTTCTTCGACACCGCCGGGCGGCTCATGTCGAACATGGAAGCCGCCGGGATCGACCCTTTCGCCACGACGCATGTCGTCGTCACCCATGCCCACCCGGATCATATCTGGGGCGTGCGCGACGATTTCGACGAGGCGATCATCCCCGACGCCGAATACGTGATCGGCGAGGCCGAACACGATTACTGGTTGCAGGACGGCCTCGTCGACCGGGTGGCCCCGGAGGCGCAGCAATTCGTGCTGGGCGCGGTCAATTCGATCAATGTCGACGGGGCGGAATGGACGCTTGCGGGCGACGGGCATGAGGTGGCGCCGGGCGTGCGGCTGATGTCGACCAACGGGCACACGCCCGGGCATATGTCGATCCTGCTGGAAAGCGGCGACGATCAGCTTCTGGTGCTGGGCGACGCGATCACCCACGCCTTCGGGCATTTCGCGCATCCCGACTGGTACGGCTCGATGGACAGCGACCCCGAGGCGACAGTGGCCACACGCCGCCGCATCCTCGACATGGCCGCGGCGGATCGCATCCCGGTCGTGGGCTACCATTTCCCGTTCCCCGGCGTGGGCCATGTGAAGGCCGAGGGCGAGGCCTATGCCTTCGTCCCGGCGCTCTGGCGGTTCTGAGGGGTTTCGCCCGGGCTGAAGCCCGGTCGACCCGCTGGGGGGAGGCGCTGCCTCCCCCCAGACCCCCCTCCGAGGTTTCCTGAAACAGAGAAGGGGCGGGCGGTCGGCATTCATTGCGACGTTGCGATCTTCACAGCCTCTGTGCGCGACGTTCCTCTGGCATCGGGGGGCGGGTCGCGTTATCTCGCGGGGGCAATTGGAAGGAATGCCCAGATGTCGGACGCCAAGATCTATGACGCACCCGGACCGGTGGAACGCGAGTGGGGCGATGTGATCTCCTCGATCGAGGAGATCATCGAGGACGCGCGCAACGGCCGCATGTTCATCCTCGTCGATCACGAGGACCGCGAGAACGAGGGCGACCTGGTGATCCCCGCGCAGATGGCGACGCCGGATGCGATCAACTTCATGGCGACCCACGGGCGCGGCCTGATCTGCCTGTCGCTGACCGGCGAGCGGGTCGATGCGCTGGGCCTGTCGCTCATGGCCTCGCAGAACTCGTCGCGCCACGAGACCGCGTTCACCATTTCCATCGAGGCGCGCGAAGGCGTGACCACCGGCATTTCGGCGCATGACCGTGCGCGCACCGTTTCGGTCGCCATCGACCCGACCAAGGGGGCCGCCGACATCGCGACCCCCGGCCACGTCTTTCCGCTGCGCGCCAAGGACGGAGGTGTCCTTGTGCGGGCCGGCCATACCGAGGCGGCCGTGGACATTTCGCGCCTTGCGGGTCTGAACCCGGCCGGCGTGATCTGCGAGATCATGAACGAGGACGGGTCGATGGCCCGGCTGCCCGATCTCGTGGCCTTCGCGCAGAAGCACGGGCTGAAGATCGGGACGATCAGCGACCTGATCGCCTACCGCCATCGCCACGACAACCTCGTGAACGAAAGCGCGGTGAAGCAGGTCACCTCGGCCTATGGCGGCGACTGGATGCTGCGCATCTTCACCGACGAGACGCAGGGGGCCGAGCATATCGTGCTGACCAAGGGCGACCTGACCACGGACGAGCCGGTGCTGGTGCGTATGCACGCGCTGAACCCCTTGGAGGATGCGCTGGGCCTTGGCCCGAACCCGCATGACGAATTGCCCCGCGCGATGCAGATCATCGCCGACAAGGGGCGTGGGGCCGTGGTTCTGCTGCGCGATCCGTCGATGAAGCTCGCCACCGCCGAGGGCGAGGTCAGCCCGCAGGTGCTGCGCCAATACGGCCTCGGCGCGCAGATCCTGTCGGCGCTGGGCATCCACCGGATGCATCTGCTGACCGACAGCCCGCTGCCCAAGGTGGTGGGGCTGGACGCCTACGACCTGACCATCGAAGGCACCCATCCGATCCGGGGAGAGAAGTGATGGCCGGAACCGAGACGCATTACACCCTGCCGCGCCCGACCTTCGACGAGGCGCCCAAGCTGCTGATCGTCGTGGCGCCTTATTACAAGGACATCGCCGACGACCTGATCGCGGGCGCCAAGGCCGAGATCGAGGCCGCGGGTGCGACGTGGGAGATCGTCGAGGTGCCCGGCGCGCTGGAAGTGCCGACCGCGATCCGCATCGCCGACCGCACCGCTGATTTCGACGGCTACGTCGCCCTCGGCTGCGTGATCCGGGGCGAGACCACGCATTACGAGACGGTGTGCAACGACAGCTCGCGCGCGCTCTCGACGCTGGGGCTGGCGGGCCTGTGCATCGGCAACGGCATCCTGACCGTCGAGAACCGCGATCAGGCCGTGGTTCGCGCCGCCGTGGACCAGCAGAACAAGGGGGGCGGGGCGGCTGCCGCCGCGCTTCACCTTATCGCGCTCGGTCGGAAATGGACGGGCGGCGAGAAGCAGGTCGGCTTTCGTCCCGTCGGAGCGTGAGCGAATTTTCACGCTTTTCGCGGAAAACGGTTTCCCTTGGTCCGGCCTTGATCTAAGGACGCGGCCTGAGTTTGCCCGAGAGCCGACATGACCGACGAGACCCCGCAAGACACCGACCGCCCCAAGCGCAAGATGACGCCCGAGTTGAAGCGCCGGATGAAATCCGCGTCGCGGCTTTATGCCGTGCAGGCGCTGTTCCAGATGGAGGCGGCGGGGCAGGGCTATGACCGCGTGCGCAAGGAATTCGAGGACCATCGCTTCGGGGCCGAATACGAAGAGGGCGAATTCGAAGAGGGGAACGTGGACCTCTTCCGCGCCATTCTGGGCGAAGCGGTGGACCGGCAGGCCAAGATCGACCAGATGACCGACCGGGCGCTGGTCGCCAAATGGCCCATCGCGCGGATCGACCCGACGCTGCGCGCGCTGTTTCGGGCCGCCGGGGCCGAGCTGGTTCTGGGCGACACGCCGCCCAAGGTCGTCATCGTCGAATTCGTCGAGGTCGCCAAGGCGTTCTTCCCCGAAGGTCAGGAACCCAAGTTCACCAACGCCGTGCTCGACCACATGGCGCGCGAGGCGCGGCCTGAAGCGTTCTGAGCTTCCGTCAGGCTGTCGTCTGCACGCGCGAGTTCGCGCTCCATCGCCACCGAACCTGAACGCCCGATCGGCCTGAACGCGCCGACCGCGACCCTGCGACAAATGGGCCTTTGCGGCTGCGGCAGCCCGTGCCTACATTCGGAGCAGGAGGTGCTGACATGCCCAAACTGATCTCGCTCTACATTCGTCACGTTCTGATCGGGTTCGGCCTTGCCGCCGTGTTCGTCGCGGCGCTTCTGTGGATGAACGTGGGCAACCTGTGGCACCTCGTGTCGACCTCGGATGTCGGGATCATGGCCGTCATCATGCTGTTCTTCGGCAACGGGATCGTGTTCTCGGGCGTGCAGTTCGCCATCACCATCATGCGGATGGGCGAAGATGACGAACCGCGCGGGGGCAGGCGTATTCCGGTCGCGACCAATATCCCGGCGCGGATCGAAGCGACGGCGAACGCACCGCGTAAGCGTCAGTAAACCTTTAGAATTTCGCCCAGCGGCTTTTTCAGTTTCGCGACTGCGGGCACCGTGGCGTCCTCGGCCGGGTGGCCGACGGCGAGGATCATCACCGGCTTTTCCGAACCGGGCCGCCCCAAGGCGCCGTTCAGGAACTTCATCGGGTTCGGCGTGTGGGTCAGGCAGGCGAGGCCCGCCTGATGCAGCGCCGCGATCAGGAACCCGGTCGCGATGCCTACGCTTTCGGGCACGTAATAATTCTTGAACCGGGTGCCATCGTCGAATTCGCCCCAACGCTGGGCGAAAATCACGATGAGCCACGGCGCGATCTCGAGATGCGGCTTGGAGGCGTCGGTGCCGATGGGTTCGAGCGCCTTGAGCCATTCGTCGCCCGCGCCGCCGTCGTAGAACTTTTCCTCCTCCGCCTCGGCCTCGGCCCGGATGCGGGCCTTCAGCCCCGCGTCCTGCACGGCGGCGAAGAACCACGGCTGGTGATTGGCCCCCGAGGGCGCGCGGCCCGCAGTGGCGACGGCGGTCTCGATGATGTCCTGCGGCACCGAGCGGTCCGAGAAGTCGCGCACCGTGTGGCGCCGCGCCATCAGGTCGAAAAAGCCGGTCACGCGGGCGCGTGCCTCGTCATCCGTCCAGTCGAAACGGTCGGGCAGGGGCAGGGGATCGTGCGGCAGGTTGGACTTGGAAAACATGAGGCTCCTCCCGGTGTTGCCGGAAGGAGCCTAGGTAGTGGCGGGACCACCTGCAACCGTCAGGGAAGCGCATTCCCGAGGACCTGATATTCAGGTGGGCGCCGGGTAACTCGGCCACGGCCGCGACAGAGCCAGCTCCCTCGGATTTGCTTAAGGCCACCGGAATGTTCCCGTGTAGACGAGAAGGGCAGACCGCCAAGACCCGAGATAGGCCCGGCAGTGGGTTCGCGCAAGGGGAATGATCGGGGGAATTTCGCGCGGGCGACTTGCGAAATGTTCACGAATTGTTCATTCTGGGCACATGGACACCGCAATGCTTCAACCCGGCCAGTTGCTCGCCCGTGGCGTGGCGCGGCACCTGAGCCTGCACGATTTCGCCTGCGTGGAGGAATTCGTGCCTGCGCGCGGGTTGCGGACGGATGTCTATGCCGTTGGCCCCAAAGGGGAAATCTGGGTCGTGGAGTGCAAGTCCTGCCGCGCCGATTTCATGGCGGATCACAAGTGGCAGGGCTATCTCGAGTTCTGCGACAGGTTCTTCTGGGCGGTCGATTGCGACTTCCCGCTCGACCTTCTGCCGGACGAGACCGGGCTTATCATCGCCGATCCATACGATGCCGAGATCGTGCGCATGGGGCCGGAAACGAAGCTCGCCCCGGCGCGGCGCAAGAAACTGACGCTCAAATTCGCGCGTGATGCGGCGCGGCGCCTGCACGGCTACCGCGATCCCGGCGTCAGCCCTTTTTCGGACCCTTCGACTTTTTAGCGCCCTTGTCGCCCATCTTCTGCGCCTGCATCGCGGCGGCGCGAATTTCCTCGGCGATCTCAAGGGCTTCGTCCGGCTCGAAATCCATCGGCAGGTCGATGCCGTTGCCTTCGACATAGATGCGCACCATGCCGAGCGTGGTCGGCCCGATCTGGATGTTGGCGGAAACTTCGGTCTCGGAATTGATGCCCATGGCTGCGCTCCTTCAAGGATGCGGGTGAGTTACGCCGTGCCCCTTCGTTTTTCAAGCCCGGGCTATTGCATTGCACCGATGGGGGCGCTAAACGGCGCTCCAGTGCCGACATAGCTCAGTTGGTTAGAGCGCTTGATTGTGGATCAAGAGGTCCCCCGTTCGAGCCGGGGTGTCGGTACCATCCTTCCCTTTTCGATGTTCGCGCCGAGCGGGCCAGTGCCGTGGTCAAGCTGCGACAGCCCGCGTCATTTCGCGCGGGCAGGGCTTGCCCCGTTCCCAAACGTCCCATAGCGTCCGATCAAGGGGCTAGAAGGGCAGAAAAAATGAAGCTGAAACTCAGCGGTCTCCTGGTGACGGCACTGGCTCTTTCGGCCTGTGCGACCAGCACGACGGGCGTGACCACGACCACCACGACAACGACGACGACGACCAGCGGATCGGGCAGCGTGACCACGACCTCGTCCGAAGTCGTCCTGTTCGACTCGCGGGAATTGCCGAACGCCGAAGCGCGGCGCACGCTGGCCTGGTCGAACGTGGAGTTCGGGGCGGTGAACGACACGACGCTCGGCGGTGTCGATTTCGTGGTCGGGACGCAGCGCGAAACGGCGCGGGGCTATACCGGCGTTCGCGCGGGCACCGACATCGGGGTCACGATCGCGACCGGCACGGCGACCTACACCACCGATTACACGGTGCTTCAACTCGACAACCTCACCAGCGACGGAACCAACCTGTCGGGCGACCTGATCCGCGATTCCGGCCAGATCGTGCTGACCGCGGATTTCGACACCGGCGGGCTGACCGGCACCGATAAGGACCTTGTGGTCGCGGGCACAATCGCGGGCGACAATCTGGGCGGCGCGGTGACCTATCGCAGCACGGACGGCATTCTGGGCGGCAACATCGGCGACAAGGGCGTCGCGGGCGCGTTCCACGGCAGCGGCGCGGACACGGTGTTCGCGGGCGGCTTCATCGGGCCGCAGGACTGACGCCATGCTTCGCACCGCGCTCCTCCTCCCGCTTCTCGCCTTCCCGCTGTCGGGCTGCCTTCTGGTCGACGTGAACACGCGCTCCGGGTTCTACACGGGCGGCACCGTGTCATCGACCGTGACCACCACCGACACCATTCAGGAGTCCGGCGATATCTACGACGCATCCATCGGCGGCATCGAGTATTTCTCGACCCTCGGCAACGGTCGCGCCGAAGCCTATTCCGCGATCCTCGCCGGGTCCGACACGGGCACGACGCCGACCTCGGGTCAGGCGGTCTACCTCGCCGACTATGAAGTCGCCGTGATTTCCAACCTGCGCTACTACGAGACCGAGCTGCGCGGGGTGTCGAGCCTCGATGACGGCAAGATTTCGATCGTCGCGGATTTCGATCAGGGCACGGTGACCGGGTCTGACGGCGCGCTCGTCGTCGATGGCGCGATCACCGGCCGCGCGTTCGAGGGCGGGGTGGTCTATGCGGGCCATGACGGCGATCTCGAAGGGCTCGTCGGCGATCAGGGCGTGATCGGTGCGTTCCACGGCAACAATGGCCAGATCGTCTTCGCCGGTGGCTTCGTCGGGAATTAGTCGACCGCGATTTCCTGTCTGAGCGTCTGGCCGGTCGTGTCATAGATCAGGATGCGGTCGTCATCGGTCACCACGGCGATCCAGTCGGACCCCCGCGTGATCGCGGTGGCGGCGGCGCCGTCGGGCAGTGCGATCTCGTCCGGGAAACTTTGTCCGGGCGTTTCGTTCAACCGCATGACAACGACGGCGATCAGGACTACAAGCCCCACGATCATGGTGACCGTCAGCGTCGTCACCAGCCATTTCAGGTAACGCACGAGACCGGCATCCGGGCCGGTCAGGGGAGCCTCGTCCATGTCGTCCACGTCCGTCCTCGTCGAGATCGGGGCCAATCCGCCCAACCGGCTTGATAAGGCACTGGCCCGCGATGTGCCAGAGGCGGCGAACCTGTCGCGTTCGCGTCTGGCCAAGTTGATCGCAGAGGGTGCCGTGGTGCGGGCGGGCGAGGTGCTGACCGACGCCAAGGCCAAGGTCGCCGAGGGCGAGGTGATCGAGATCACCGTGCCGGTGGCCGAGGACACCCACATGCTGCCCGAGGCGATCGCGCTCGACGTGGTGTGGGAGGATCACGACCTGATCGTCGTGAACAAGCCTGCGGGCATGGTGGTGCATCCGGCGCCCGGCACGCCGTCGGGCACGTTGGTCAACGCGCTTTTGCACCATTGCGGCGACGATCTGTCGGGCGTTGGGGGTGAGAAACGCCCCGGCATCGTCCACCGGATCGACAAGGACACCTCGGGCCTGCTCGTGGTGGCCAAGACCGATGCGGCCCATCACGGGCTGGCGGCCCAGTTTGAAAAGCACACGGTCGAGCGGCATTACCGCGCGCTGGTCTACGGCATGCCCGACCTTGCCGATCCGCGGCTCAAGGGCGTGCGTGGCGTGAGTTTCGAACAGGGGGGGATCGTGAAGATCACGACTCAGCTCGCCCGCCACAAGACCGACCGCCAGAAACAGGCGGTCACGTGGTCCGGCGGGCGTCACGCCATCACGCGGGCCCGCGTGGTTGAAACATTCGGGCACCCTCCTTCCGTCTCATTGCTCGATTGCTGGCTCGAGACCGGGCGCACGCATCAGATCCGCGTGCACATGGCCCATGCCGGTCACGGGCTTGTCGGTGATCCGGTCTACGGCGGGCGGCGTAAACCCTCTGAATCCGCTCTGGGGGCCGAGGCGGCCAAGGCGTTGTGGGGGTTCGAGCGACAGGCGCTTCATGCCGCCACGCTCGGGTTCGAGCATCCGGTGACCAAGGAACAGCTGCGGTTCGAGGCGCGTTTGCCTGATGACATGGCGGGGCTGATCGAGGTGTTGGGCGCTAAACCCGACTGAAATACTCAGCACAAAGGCGTGAGCCCGCTACCAAAACCGACGGAGATGGGTTCATACTTCGTTAAGTGTTCAAGGGCTCAATGCTCTTGAATGGTGGTACACGCGCCCTAAATAGAATGTTAATCCCCGAAACATTGGGGCGCGACAGTGGAGATGTAAACAGATGGCCAATTATTCGACTTTGCCTGCTCCGACGCCGGAAGGTGGCCTGAACCGCTACCTTCAGGACATCCGGAAGTTCCCGATGCTGGAGCCGGAGGAGGAATACATGCTGGCCAAGCGGTGGGTGGACCATCAGGACACCGACGCCGCGCACCAGCTTGTGACCAGTCACCTGCGGCTCGCAGCCAAGATCGCGATGGGCTATCGCGGCTATGGCCTGCCGCAGGCCGAGGTGATTTCCGAAGCCAACGTGGGCCTCATGCAGGCTGTCAAACGCTTCGACCCCGAAAAGGGCTTCCGCCTCGCAACCTATGCGATGTGGTGGATCCGTGCCTCAATCCAGGAATACATCCTGCGCTCGTGGTCGCTGGTCAAACTTGGCACGACCTCGGCCCAGAAGAAGCTGTTCTTCAACCTGCGCAAGGCCAAGGCCCGCATCGGTGCGCTGGAAGACGGCGACCTGCGGCCCGAGAACGTGGCCCAGATCGCCCATGACCTGAACGTCACCGAGGAAGAAGTGATCTCGATGAACCGGCGCATGTCGGGTGGCGATGCCTCGCTCAACGCCACGATCACGAACGACGGCGATTCCACGATGCAGTGGCAGGACTGGCTGGAAGACGAGGATGCCGATCAGGCGGGCGACTACGAACAGCGAGACGAACTGACCGTGCGCCGCGAAATGCTGGCACAGGCGATGGACGTGCTGAACGACCGCGAGAAGGACATCCTGACCCAGCGCCGCCTGTCGGACGAGACGGTGACGCTGGAAGACCTGTCCGGTCAATACGACGTCAGCCGCGAACGCATCCGCCAGATCGAAGTGCGCGCCTTCGAGAAGCTCCAGAAGCGGATGCAGGAGCTCGCCTCGGAAAAGGGCATGGCCGAAACGGCCTGATTGCGCTAACGACGACTCAGGACGCCCGGGCCAAGCGCCCGGGCTTTTTGTAGGGGGAAACCAATGGCCAACGACCTGCGGTGGGGCATTCTCGGGGCGGCGCGGTTCGCCGCCAAAGACATGGCACCGGCGATCCACGCGGCGCGCGGCAACCGGCTGGCCGCACTTGCCACGACATCGCCGGACAAGGTCGCGCCGTTCCGGGCGATCACCGACGATCTGACGATCTATGACAGCTACGCGGCGCTGCTGGACGACGATGGGATCGACGCCATCTATATCCCGCTTGCCAATCACCTGCACGTAGACTGGACCCTGCGCGCGATCGAGGCGGGCAAGCATGTGTTGTGCGAAAAACCCATCGCGCTCGACGCGGGCGAGGTGGATCGCATCATCGCCGCGCGGGATGCGAGCGGGCTGCACGTCGCCGAAGCCTACATGATCCTGCACCACCCGCAGTGGGGGCGCGTCAGGGCGCTGCTGGACGCGGGTGCGCTCGGCACGCTGGGCCATGTCGACGCCGTGTTCACCTACAATAACCCGGATCGCGCGAACTTCCGCAACCAGCGCGGCACGGGCGGCGGCGGTATCCGCGACGTGGGCGTCTATACCTATGGCTCGGCGCGCTTCGCCACGGGCGCGGAACCCGACGAGATATCGACCCGCATCCGGTGGGAGGACGGGGTCGATGTCTGGGCTCATACAACGGGCACGATGGCCGGGCCGAAAGGCCGCTTCACCTATTCCGGTCTCACCTCGACCCGGCTCATGCGCCACCAATCCGTCACGTTCCACGGCTCGGACGGCCTTTTGAAGCTCACCGCGCCGTTCAACGGCGGCGTTTTCGCCGAAGCGCAGGCCCATCTTTTGCGCCCGGATCACTCGGTCGCGGTGGAACGCTGGCCGGGCGTGAACCAATACGTTCTGCAGGTGGAGAATTTCGCGGCGACGGTGCGCGAAGGCGTGCCATATCCCGCGCCGCTCGAATTCAGCCGGGGCACGCAGGCCATGATTGACATGGTGTTTTCGCAGGCGACCGATATTACTTGAATAGGGACAGAACTGGGAGACGACGGGATGGCCAAGGAAGCTGAAACACCTGATGAGGATGTCGATCCGACCGTGCTGGAAAAGCCGGGAGCAGAGATCGACGAGCGCGAGCCGGACAACATCTGGCTGCGCGGGCTGTGGATGGTGTTCTTCGTTATCGCGCTCTGGGTGGCACGCGGGCTTGTCATCATCGCGGGCCTGATCCAGTTCTTCTGGATGCTGTTCGGCAGCGAAAAGAACCACTATGTCGCCGAGTTCGGTGAGGATCTGGCCGACTGGATGGCGCGCGCCACGCTGTTCGTCACCGGCGTCACCGAAGATCGCCCGTTCCCCTTCGACCGCTGGGGCATTCCCGACTGATCCGCGGCCTTGCGGAGCGCGCCAAGGGCGCGCGCAGGGCAAGCGCCGCCCCGGCTTCGCCGGGACACCGCGACGGGCGCCTCAGTTCAGCCGGTCGCGCAGAACCCTGACCATGTTGCCGCCCGCGACCTTGCGGATCTGCGCCTCGGTCAGGCCGATGTCCAGCATCGCCTGCGTCAGGGCGGCAAGCTCGGCGGTGTCGAAGCCGGTGGTCACCGTGCCGTCGTAGTCGGAGCCGAGGGCCACGTGATCCTCACCGACAAGGTCGATGGCCGCCTCAATGGTGCGGGCCACGCCCAAAGGGCTGTCGTCGCAGGTCACGTCCTCCCAGTAGCCGATGCCGATCACCCCGCCCGTGGCGGCGATGGCGTGCATCAGGTCGTCCGGGTAATTTCGCTTCGTGTCGCAATGCGACCGGATCCCGGTGTGGCTGACCACAAGCGGCATATCGGTCATCTCGATCACGTCGCGCGCCACCTGGGGCGAGGAATGGGCGAGGTCTAATATCATGCCCCGCGCCGCGACCTCCTTCACGACCTGACGCCCGAAATCGGTTAGGCCGGCATCGCCGACCCCATGCAGCGATCCACCCAGTTCGTTGTCGAAGAAATGGTGCAGCCCGATCAGCCGGTATCCCGCCGCCTCGAGCCGGTCGAGATTGGCGATCTCGCCCTCGAGCGGATGGGCGCCCTCGATCCCGAGAACACCGCCCACGACCTCTTCCCCGGCGTCGCGCAGCGCGAGCACGGCGTCGAGATCCTTTTCGGTGCGGATGAGGCGCAGATGGCCGCCCGATCTGTTCGCCGCGTCCCTGAGCCGCTGGGCCTGATAAAGCGCACGCTCCAGAAGGCTGTTCCAGGTGCGTGGCGGCCAGAGCTGACCCACGGCGAGAAGGGTGATGTTGTCGAAGGTCTCGGCGGAGTTCTCTTCGTAATTTTGGCCGGACGGCGATTTTGTGACGGCGGTGAAGACCTGAAGCGTCACGTTGCCCTCGATCAGACGCGGAATGTCCACATGTCCCCGGTCGGACCGCTCCAGCGGATCGCGCTTCCACAACAGGGTGTCGGCATGCCAGTCACCGATGAGGAGCGTATCGTGAAACGCGGCACCCTCGGCGGTGACCGGGTAGGGGTCGTGTTCGACGACCACGTTCATGTCCCGCTCGGCGATCCCCGGCGCGAAGATGAAGAACCCCAGAAGCCCGACCACCAGGACGGTCAGCACGATTCCAAGGATCCATTTCACGATGCGCATCCGCTCCTCCCTCGTTCTTGCGGGCAGGCTATGGCACACTACCTATGGTGAACAGACCCAACCCGACGGAAGGTGGTCATGGCCGGTGGATGGAGCCGCGACGGCGCAGTGCAGGAACAGATCGACGCGTCGATTTCGGAGGAGCTGGAGCGTCTGCGCGCCCGGCGCGCGCCCGTGGGCGAAAGCCTTGCGGACTGCGCGGAATGCGGCGAAGCGATCCCCGAGGCGCGGCGCGAGGCCTTGCCCGGCGTCAAGATCTGCATCGATTGTCAGCAGGAGCGTGACCAGACCTTCAAAGTGCGCCCGGGTTTCAATCGGCGCGGCTCAAAGGACAGTCAACTGAAATAGCCGCGGCACGCGTGGCAAGCGCCGGGGGATTTTGCATCCCCCGGACCCCCTGCAGGATATTTTCGGACCGGAAAGCAGGGTGCCGCGCCCATTCTCTTTCCGGTCGGAAAATATCCCCGGGGGAGGTTTGGAGGGGGCAGGCAGCCCCCTCCAACGGGTCGACGCGGGCGCAAGCCCGCGTCGAAACCTCAGTCTTCCATCGCTTCGAGTTCGTCGATGAAGCCCGAAATCATGCTCAGGCCCTTGTCCCAGAATTTCGGGTCCGAGGCGTCGAGACCGAAAGGTTTGAGCAGTTCGGAATGGTGCTTGGACCCGCCGGCCTTCAGCATTTCGAAATACTTCTTCTGGAAGTCCGGATCGCCCTCTTCGTAGACGGCGTAAAGCGCGTTCACGAGGCCGTCGCCGAAGGCATAGGCGTAGACGTAGAACGGCGAGTGGACGAAGTGGGGGATGTAGGACCAGAAGGTTTCGTAGCCGTCCATGAAGGTGAACGCCGGGCCGAGGCTTTCGCCCTGCACGCTCATCCACAGCTCGTTGATCTGGTTTGTGGTGAGTTCGCCCCGGGTGCGGCGCGCTTCGTGCAGTTTGCATTCGAAGTCGTAGAACGCGATCTGGCGCACGACCGTGTTGATCATATCCTCGACCTTGCCCGCGAGCAGCACCTTTTTCTGGGCCGCATCGGGCGCTTCGGCCAGCAGTTTGCGGAAGGTGAGCATCTCGCCGAAGACGCTTGCGGTCTCGGCCAGCGTAAGAGGCGTGTCGGCCAGAAGCTCGCCCTGACCGGCGGCCAGCACCTGATGCACGCCGTGGCCCAGTTCGTGCGCCAGCGTCATCACGTCGCGCGGTTTGCCGAGGTAGTTGAGCAGAACGTAAGGATGCGCGTCCGTCACGGTGGGGTGGGCGAAGGCGCCGGGGGCCTTGCCGGGTTTCACGCCGGCGTCGATCCAGCCGCGGTCGAAGAACGGCTCGGCGATGGCGGCCATTTCCGGGTCGAAGCCTGCATAGGCCGACAGTACCATCTCGCGTGCCTTGGGCCAGTCGATGACCCGCTCCTCCTCCATCGGGAGCGGCGCGTTGCGGTCCCAGACCTCCATTGTTTCGAGCCCGAGCCATTTGGCCTTGAGCGCATAGTAACGGTGCGACAGCTTCGGATAGGCGTCGACCACGGCGTTTCTGAGCGCCTCGACCACCTCGGGTTCGACATGGTTCGACAGGTGGCGCGCGGTCTGGGCCGAGGGCATCTTGCGCCAGCGGTCCTCGATCTCTTTCTCCTTGGCGAGCGTGTTGTGCACGCGGGCGAAGAGGGGGAGGTTTTCGCCGAACACGCGGGCCAGTTCGCGCGCGCCCGCTTCGCGGCGGGAGCGTTTCTGCTCGGACAAAAGGTTCAGGGTGGCCTCGAGCGACAGGTCTTCGTCCTCGCCTTCGGGCGAGAAGGTGAGGCGGGCCATCGTTTCGTCGAACAGCTTGTTCCACGCGGCGGAGCCGACGGCGGACTGGTCGTGCAGGAATTTTTCCAACTCGTCGGACAGCTGGTAGGGCCGCATCGCCCGCAGGCGGTCGAAGATCGGTTTGTAGCGGGCCAGATCGGCATTGGCCTCGAACAGCGCGTCCAGCTTGGCGTCCGGAATACGGTTGATTTCGAGCGAGAAGAACACCAGCGGCGTGGTGTAGTCCGTCAGCTTTTCCTGACAGTTTTGCAGGAACTGCGCCCGTTCGCCATCGGTGGTGACCTGATAATACCGCAGACCCGCGTAGGACATGAGCCGCCCGGCGATGCGGTCGATCTCCTCATGCGCCGTGACGCAGGTGAGCATGCCCTGGGCGTCCAGATCGGCCAGTTTGCCTTCGTAGCGTTCGGCGAAGTCGGCGCAGAGCGTTTTCAGCCGGTCGAGGTCGCGGGTCACTTCCGGCGCGTCGGGGGCCGCGTAGAGGTCGCTCAGATCCCAGTCGGGCAGATTTCCCAAATCCTTGCCGGACCCTGCGGGGTCGGTGGCGGCGTCGAAGACGGGGCTGGGCTTGGTCGGGATGCGCATGAAGTCTCCTGTTCGTGTGTCGGTCAAGACATAGGACGTGGGCGGGTGGGCCACAACAACCGGTCCGGTCACGTCCGTATTCAGGTCATGGTTCGCTAACCCACGCGGAATTTTCGTGGCGGATTGTGCGCGACCGGGAAACGCTGGAGCGCAGCGGCGGCTCACTGTCCCGGAAAGCTGCATGGTGAGTTTCAAATATCAAACATTCGCCTCAATTCCGCCGTGGTTCTGAGGTCTCTGGATCGCGGTGAAATCCGTGTTTCGAACGCGGATGATGCGTTTTGACGCGGGAGACGGGACGATGACGGATCACGGCCTGAAAGATCGGAAGACCACGCAACGGGTGGACAATCCCGAGGGGTTCCTGCGTGACGAGCGCGGGTCGTTCATCATATTCGGGATCGCCGTTTTCATGCTGATGTGTCTGGCGGGCGGTATCGCGGTCGACACGATGCGCTATGAAACCCACAGGGTGCATGTGCAGGGCACGCTCGACCGTGCGATCCTTGCCGCCGCGTCGCTGGATCAGGATCTGGACCCGGAAGAGGTGGTACTGGACTACTTCACCAAGGCCGGTCTGGGCCATGTCATCAGTCAGGACGACATCGACGTCTTCGAGAACCAGACGAACGGCGAGGTGGCCGACGACGTGGCCGTGACCACACGGCGGGTCGAGGCCTCGGTCAGCGCGCTCATGCCGACCACTTTCCTGCGTCTGGCGCATATGTACGATCTGGGCCTCTACACCGAAGGCGGCGCCGAAGAGGCGCTGTCGCTGTCCGAGATCTCACTGGTGCTCGACGTGTCCGGTTCGATGGGCAACTCGTCCAGTTCCGGCTATTCCAAGATCTATGAACTTCGTCGGGCCGCCAAACGGTTCGTCAACGTCATGCTGTGCAACCCCGCCGATGCGGACGAGACCGAGGATTGCACGCTGACCGAGGGCGACATCTCGATCAACATCGTGCCCTACGCCGAACAGGTGCTGCTGCCGTCGAACCTGCTGCAGCGGTTCAACCATACGAGCGAGCACACCGAAAGCCGGTGCATCACCTTCTACGAGGACGAGTTCGACACCGTCGCCGTTCCGACCTTCTCGCTCGACACCTTCGTGACGAACGGGCGCCCGCTGCCCGCGCTTTACGGCGATCCGATCCAGCTTACCGGCTATTTCGACCCGTCGGGCGGCACCAACAGCACGCCGAACCCCGGCTCGAATTCGCCCTGCTACAACGATTATTCCGGCAGCACGAACGACTACTGGCGCGAGATTTACCCGATGGGCTTCTCCGCCGAGGCTCTGCGCGACGAGATCGACGATCTGGGCGCGAGCGGCAACACCTCGATCGACCTCGGGATGAAATGGGGCGCGGCCCTTCTGGACCCGGCGGCGCAGCCCGCGATCTCGGACCTCGTGGCCGCGAACGAAGTGAACGAGGCCTTCGATGGCCGCCCGTTCGAATACACCCAGCGCGGGATCGAAAAGGTCATCGTGCTGATGACGGACGGCGAAAACACCTCGCAGGACTATCTGCGGCGCGGGTATCACAGCGGGCCGTCGGGCGTTTACAAAGCCAACAGCTCGAACGACTGGTCGGTCTACGACGCCGACGACGATCGCTATTACTGGGTGAACGGTGGTCAGTGGCTCGACCACCCGTACGGCGAGGGCGAGTACGAGGAATGCCATTCGGTCCGGCAATACTGGGGGTACTGGTGGTGGCAGTACAACTGGGTCGAAGAATGCGAGATGGTGTACGAAGGCAACGGCGCCACGCAGCTGACCTTCCCGCAATTGTGGCTTCAGAAGACCGCCAACTGGTATGACCAGTGGAACTTCCTCGCGGATGCGCACGACTATTTCAACTATAGCGAAAAGAACGACAATCTGGACGAGATCTGCACGGCGGCGAAGAACGCGGGCATGGTCGTCTTCACGATCGGGTTCGAGGTGAGCGGCAGCCAGCACGACATCATGCGCAGCTGCGCGTCGGCACCGGCCTATTACTTCGACGTCGACGGTCTGGATATCTCGGCGGCCTTCGCGGCCATCGCAAGGGAAATCTCGAAACTGAGGCTAGTGTTCTGAAATGACACATCGGGCAGGCATACTAAAAAGAATAAAACAGGCAATCAGACGGGAAGACGGAACGGCCTCGATCGAGTTCGTCATCCTCTTCCCCGCGCTGATGACGCTGTTCCTATCGTCGTTCGAAATGTCCGTCCTGCTTCTCAGGTCGGTCATGCTGGACAAGTCGCTCGACACGACGGTGCGCGAACTGCGCCTCGGGCTGGTCGATACGCAGACCCAGGGGGCGCTCAAGACGACACTGTGCAATCGGGCGCCGATCATCTCGAATTGCAATTCGAACCTGCTGGTCGAACTGACCCCGATCTCGACCGATACGTGGTCTTTCCCGGCGGGCAACACGACCTGCACCGACCAGTCGGCTGAAATCCAGCCGGTCGTCAACGTCACCTTCGGGCTGGCCAACGACATCATGATCGTGCGCGCCTGCGCCAAGGTCGACCCGTTCTTCGCCCCGTCGAAATGGGTTCTGGACCTCGCCCCGCTGGACGAAGCCGGTCAATACGCCGTCGTCGCCGCCTCGACCTTCGTGAACGAACCGTGAGGGGAGGGCGACAGATGGAACCACATTTTTCGATCCGCCGGTTCGTTCGGGACGAAGACGCCTCGCTCACCGTCGAGATGGTGCTGATCCTGCCGCTGCTGATCTGGGGCTTTCTGACGGTCTACACGATCTTCGACGTGTTCCGCGCCCGCAATCTGGCGCTGAAGGGCAACTACGCGATCTCGGACCTGATGTCGCGCGAAACCGCGTCGATCAACACGACCTATCTCAACGGCGTGCGCTCGGTCTTTCGCTATCTGACGCAGGGCGACAACGACACATGGGTGCGCGTCACCCAGCTTTACTGCAACGGCGATTGCGGCGATGCCGACAACCGGGTGCTGGTTCTGGACTGGTCGCGCGCGACCAATGGCGTGGACACCTACGAATCCGACGACCTCGACGCGTTGAATGCCGTGGTGCCGCTTCTGGGCTTCGGCGAGCGGATCGTCATGGTCGAAACCAGCGTCGACTATGTCGCGCCCTTCATCCCGCCGATGCTGAAGACCGTATCGACGGAGAACTACGAGTCGGGCTGGGGGTTCATGAAGAACAACACCTTCATCGACACCGTGTTCACCGAGCCGCGCTTCGGCCCGCAATTGTGCTGGGAATACGTGAACAGCTGCCCGGCGCGGTCCTGATCTGCCCGGATCTGTGCCTGCGTGCACAGAAACTGCGCCGCCTCGAAGCGTGGCGGCGGATTGTTGCGGGCCACGTGCAACCCTAAGTTACGGGTCGAAAGGAGACGCTCATGTCCATTCGTCCCGTTATCTCCCAGACCCCCGCCCAACCCACGATGGAAGGTGCCGGGGTCAAACTTCATCGCGGTTTCGGCTTCGGCGATCCCGAGGCCTTCGATCCGTTTCTTCTGTTCGACGATTTCCGGGGCGAGATGCCTTCGGATTACATCAAGGGCTTCCCGTGGCACCCGCACCGGGGGATCGAGACGATCACCTACGTGCTCGAAGGCACGGTCGAGCATGGCGACAGCCTTGGCAACCGTGGCACGCTGGGCGCGGGCGACATCCAGTGGATGACCGCAGGCTCCGGCATCATGCATCAGGAAATGCCGACCGGGAACGCCAAGGGCCAGATGCACGGGTTCCAGCTTTGGGGCAACCTGCCGTCCTCGCTCAAGATGACCGATCCGCGCTATCAGGACATCGCGTCCAAGGAGATCCCCGAAGTCACCGATGACGATGGCACGGTGGTTCGTGTGGTCGCGGGCGAGTTCTGGGGCAAACGCGGCCCGGTCGACGGGATCGCGGCGGACCCGCAGTATCTGGACGTGACGATCCCGGCGGGGGTGAAGAAGACCTTCAAGATCGACACCTATCGCCGGGCTTTCGCCTATGTGTTCCAAGGGGCGGCGGCGTTCGTCGACGCGTCGAAACCGTCGGGCGTGCTGCTCGAGAAAGAGGTGTTCGGGCAGGAGGTTAACATCCGCGACATGTCGGGCAACCGCACGGTCGTGCGCTTCGGCTCGGGCGACGAGGTCACCGTGCAGGCGGGTGAAGAGGGGGTTCGGTTCCTTCTGATCTCCGGCGCGCCGATTTCCGAGCCGGTGGCGTGGCACGGGCCGATCGTGATGAACACGCGCGAAGAACTGATGCAGGCGATGCAGGATCTGCGCAACGGGACGTTCATTCGTCCGGCGCACTGAGACGGTGAAGGGTTTCGCCGCGGGCTTTGGCCCGCGTCGATCCGCTGGAGGGGGTTCTACCCCCTCCAGATCTCCCCCGGGATATTTTACGACCGGAAAGAGTTACGCGTGGGCTTGGAAGTGTTCCACGGTGCGCCGGTAGAACATCGCCCGCGTGTCCGGCACTTCCATCATGATCTCGTGCTCGGCCTTGGGGACGACGACGAGTTCGCCGTTTTTCCAGTGTTCCATCACCTTGTGAACAGGCTCCGTCGCCACGATCCGTTCGTCTGCCCCCAGAAAGGTGAGCGTCGGGATCGCGGGCGGCGGCGTGCGGGCGAGCGAGGCGGTTTCGCGCAGGGCGAGGTAGAGCCACGTGACCGAGGGGCCGCCCAAGGCAAGCTCCGGGTGCGCGACGAGTTGGCGCTGCATGAAGGCCCACATCTCGGGGTCTTTGGTCAGCTGGTTGTCCTCGAACGGGGCGATCTGCACGTAGCCTTCGCGCTTGGTCGCGGGCGACAGCTTGGTGCCGTCGCCGAAGGAATGGGTGAGCCACGACAGCGACCAGGCCACGGGCCGCAGCCATGTGGCGAGACCGATGCCCCACATCGGCGCCGAAAACACCGCCGCGTTCACGGGCAGGTTGCGATGCAGCGCGCGCAGGCCGATGCAGCCGCCCATGGAGTGACCGATGAGATAGTAGGGCTTGGGCAGGTCGAGCTCGGCCACGGCCGCCATGACCGTGTCGACATCGACCTGATAATCGTCGAAATCCGCGACGTGGCCCAGAAGCTTATCCTCGGCCACCCGGTCGGCGATGCCCTGACCGCGCCAGTCCACCGCAATCATGTGATAGCCCTGTGTCGCGAATTCGGCGGCGGCGGGCCCGTATTTTTCCGCGTATTCCGTGCGGCCGGGGAACAGGAGCACCGTTCCCCGCGCCTTGCGCCGTCCCGATTTCGGCCAATGGGCCAGACGGATCTTCACCCCGTCGGGGCAGGTGAGCCAATAGGCCCGCCCGCCTTTCGGCCCCTCGGCCACATCGTCGAAGAGCGGCGCGTCATCCATCAGGCGAGGATCGCGCCCAGCTTCATGGCGGTGCCCATGTCGCCGTCCACGGCAAGCTTGCCGCCCATGAAGGCCGCCGTCGGGTTCAGGTCGCCCGACATCATGGATTCGAAGGTTTCGGCGCTGGCGGTCAGGGTCACGTCGGTGTCCTCGTCGCCGGCATGGGCGCCGTTGCCGTCGACCACGACCGAACCTTCGCCTTCGATCACGAATTTCGCCGTCGAGTCGAAATCCTGACCTTCCATCTTTTCGTTGAGTGCGGTCACTGCCGCGTCGATCACGTCGCTCACCTCAGGGTCCTCCGAATATTGGTTGAGATGCCAAGTTTACGTCCCCGTCAGGTTAGCAGGCACACGCAGGGCGCGAAACAGGGGATCGCGCCAAATGACGTGCGGTTAGCGCCATATATGGCGTGCGGTCGCGACATGGTGATGACAGCCGCGCGCGTCCGGCGCTAGGCTGTGGGCATGAGACGCATGATCCTGACGCTTTGCCTGTTGGCCAGCCCCGCATTCGCCGCGGATGCCGAGCGGTTGAACGAGTTGTTCACTTCGCTCGAAAACGCGGATGAGACCAGTTGGGAGCAGATCGAGAACAAGATCTGGTCGGAATGGTCCGAATCCGGCTCGCCCGCGATGGACCTGTTGCTGCAACGGGGTCGCGAGGCGACGACCGAAGAGCGGTACGAGGAGGCGATCGAGCATCTGACCGCGCTGGTCGAAAACGCGCCAGACTTCGCCGAGGGCTGGAACGCGCGGGCCACGGCCTATTACGCGGCCGGGCTGATCGGCCCGTCGCTGCACGACATCGCGCGCACGCTGGAACTGGAGCCGCGCCATTTCGGGGCGCTGTCCGGGCTTGGCCGTATCCTCGAGGAAACCGGCAACGATCCTGCCGCGCTCGAAGCCTATTCCGAGGCGCTGTCTATACATCCCCACCGACCGTCGCTAATCAGGGCCGTGGAGCGGCTTGAGGGCGCGCTCGAAGGAAAGTCCATCTAGCGCGCCGACTTGCGCGACGGGGAGCGTGGATGCCGGGCATCACGGCCGTTCTCGGCCCGACGAATACGGGCAAGACTCACTACGCCATCGAACGGATGCTGGCGCATCGCACGGGAGTCATCGGGCTGCCGCTGCGCCTTTTGGCGCGCGAGGTTTATGACCGGATCGTCGCCCTGCGCGGCCCCTCCGTGGTGGCGCTGGTTACGGGCGAAGAGCGGATCGTGCCGGAGCGGACGCAATACTGGGTCTGCACGGTCGAGGCGATGCCGGAGGGGCTGGGCGCGGATTTCGTCGCCATCGACGAGATACAGCTTTGCGCCGACCCCGAACGCGGCCATGTGTTCACCGAACGCCTGCTGAACGCGCGGGGGCTGCATGAGACCCTGTTCATGGGGTCCGACACCATGCGCGGGGCGATTGCCGCACTGGTGCCGAAGGTGCAGTTCATGCGGCGCGAGCGCTTCTCGTCGCTCACCTACGCCGGGTCGAAAAAGATCAGCCGGATGCCGGGGCGCTCGGCTATCGTCGGCTTTTCCGTCGACAACCTCTATGCGCTGGCCGAGTTGATGCGGCGGCAGAAGGGCGGGGTGGCCGTGGTCATGGGGGCGCTGTCGCCCCGGACCCGGAATGCTCAGGTGGCGATGTATCAGAACGGCGACGTGGATTACCTTGTCGCCACCGACGCCATCGGGATGGGCCTGAACCTCGACGTGAATCACGTGGCGTTCTCGGCGCTGTCGAAGTTCGACGGGCGGCGCATGCGGCGGCTTGCGCCCAATGAGCTGGCGCAGATCGCGGGGCGGGCCGGGCGGTATATGTCCGACGGGTCGTTCGGCGTGACGGGTGAGGCGCAGCCGCTTGAGGACGAGGTGGTCGAGGCGATCACCAACCATTCCTTCACGCCGCTCCGAAAGCTCAACTGGCGCAACTCGGACCTGCAATACGGCACGGCGCAGGCGCTCATCGCCTCGCTCGAGGTCGGCACGGATGACGAATGGCTGATGAAGGCGCGGGAGGCGGACGACCTGATTGCGCTGCGGGATCTGGCGGACGATCCCGTCGTCAGTGCGCGGGCGCATGACGGCAAAAGCGTGCGCCTGCTTTGGGACGTGTGCCGGGTGCCGGATTTTCGGGGCATCAGCCAGACCGAGCACGTGACGCTGCTTCACAGGCTTTTCACAGACCTGCACGAATATGGCCGGGTGAACGAAGATTGGTTCGCGCGGCAGGTCAAACGGATTGATCGGACTGATGGCGAAATCGACACCCTGTCCAAAAGGTTGGCGTATATCCGCACATGGACCTATGTGGCGCAGCGAAATGGGTGGCTTGCCGACGAAGGCCATTGGCGCGGCGAAACCCGTGCGGTAGAAGACCGCCTGTCGGATGCGCTTCACGCCGCACTGACCAAGCGATTTGTCGATCGGCGCACATCCGTGCTTTTGCGCCGGTTGAAGCAGAAGGAGGGCCTTGTGGCCGAGGTGAACGACAAGGGTGAAGTGAGCGTCGAGGGCGAATTCGTCGGTCGGCTGGAAGGGTTCAGGTTCCGGCAGGACACGTCGTCGTCGCCCGACGAGGCCAAGACTTTGCGTCAGGCATCCGTCGCCGCGCTGGCCCCCGAGTTCCATCTAAGGGCGGACCGGTTCTACAACGCGCCCGACACCGAGCTCGATTTCACCGAGCAGGGCGGGCTGATGTGGGGCGACAGCGCCGTCGGCAAGCTGGTCAAGGGCGACGACATTCTGCGCCCGCGCGTGCAGGCCTTCGTCGATGACGAGGCGGGGACGGAGGTGGCCGAAAAGGTCACACGCCGCTTGCAGCATTTCATCGACCGCAAGGTGGCAGGCCTGTTCGAGCCGATGCTGGGCATGCAGAAGGACGAGGCGCTGACCGGGCTGGCCCGTGGCTTCGCATTCCGTCTGATCGAGGCTTTGGGCATCATCCCGCGTGGAAACGTGGCGGGAGAGGTCAAGGAGCTGGATCAGGACGCGCGCGGTAGCCTGCGCAAGCATGGCGTCCGGTTCGGGCAGTTCACGATCTTCATGCCGCTTCTGCTGAAGCCCGCGCCGACGCGCCTGCGTCTGGTGCTGTGGAGCCTGTTCAATGGGCTGGACGAATTTCCCGAAGCGCCGCCGCCGGGTCTGGTCACGATCCCCGTGATCGAAGGCGTGGGCGACGAGGTTTATACGCTGTCCGGCTATCACAAGGCCGGGGCCCGCGCGATCCGGATCGACATGCTGGAACGGCTGGCCGACCAGCTTCGCGCACAGGATTCCAAGGCCGGGTTCGAAGCGAACCCCGATATGCTTTCGATCACAGGCATGACGCTGGAGCAGTTCGCGGACCTTATGTCCGGTCTCGGGTACAAGGCCGAGAAGGGCGAGCGGCCCAAGGCCAAGCCGGTGAGCGAGGCCGAGGCGACGCCGGAGGCTGGCGAAGCCGAGCCGCAACCGATTCCCGAAACCGAGGGCGCATCCGAGGCCGAGGCCACGCCGGATGCCGAGCCGTCGGCCGAGCCGGAGGTCGAAGTCTACTATACCTTCACCTGGGCCGGGTTCGCCCGCAAAGGCGGCGGCGCCCCGCGCGGCGGCGAACGCCGTGGGCAGGGCGGCAAGCCGCAGGGTGGCAAGCCCAAGGGCAAGGGGCCGCGTCGCGACGGCGACCGGGGCAAAGGCGGGCAGGGCGGCAAGGCCAAGACCTTCTCGTCCCGACCGCCGAAGAAGGACAAGCCGATCGACCCGGACAACCCCTTCGCGCAGGCGCTCATGGGGCTCAAAGACAAGAAATGACCGGGGCGCCGGAGGGCCAGCCGTCCGCGAACGGGCCGCGCGCCACGATGCGGGCGGACAAATGGCTCTGGCACGCACGGTTCTTCAAGACACGTGGACTGGCGACGAAACTGATCGCCGCCGGCCACCTGCGGGTGAACGGGACCAAGGTCGCCAAAGCATCGCACGGGATCGGGGCGGGGGATGTGCTGACCTTTCCGCAGGCCCGGCGCGTGCGCGTGGTCCGGCTCAAGGCCTTGTCCGAACGGCGCGGACCGGCCCCCGAGGCGCAGGCGCTGTACGACGATCTGAGCCCGCAGGAAACGCACGTTCCGGCGAATCCCGGTTTCGAAGGAAAGGGTCGTCCCAGTGCGAAAGATAGACGCAACGCACGTCTTTACGATCCGTCCCGGCTTGAATGATTGCGCCGGGGGCGGTAGGCACAGCCGAAACGACCGGTATCTGGACCTGACATGACATATATCGTCAACGACAAGTGCATCGCCTGCAAATACACCGACTGCGTCGAAGTCTGCCCCGTGGATTGCTTCTACGAGGGGGAGAACATGCTGGTGATCCACCCCGACGAATGCATCGACTGCGGTGTGTGCGAGCCGGAATGCCCGGCGGACGCCATTCGCCCGGACACCGAACCGGAAGCGGAGAAATGGGTCGAGTTCAACCGCAAGTACTCGGAACTCTGGCCGGTCATCATCGAGAAGAAAGACCCGCTCCCCGAAGCCGAAGAGCGCGACGGGGAAGAGGGCAAACTGGAGAAGTACTTCTCCGAAGCGCCGGGCGGCTGATTCGCCCGATCCGCGCTGCGGCGCGGCGAAAACAGCGGCTTTCATAGGCCAAACTCTGCGGATTCAGGGGGGATTCACCCGAATCCGCCGTGAACCCTTTGAAATTCGGCGATTCTGCGCTATATAGAACTTCGCTGTGAACCATGACACCTGACCAGCGCCCATTGGGGGCCAAATCTGGGCGTGCCTGAATTGCGAAAAACAATCGCGACGATGTAAGGAAGCTTTCCTTGCACCGTGCGTTTTTGTCGCCCAGGTCGCGAGGTGCTGAAAGGAAGTACTTGAAGATGAGCAAAGCCAAGAAGCTTGATTTCCGCCCGAACGAATACGTCGTCTATCCCGCGCATGGCGTCGGACAGATCGTATCCATCGAGGAACAGGAAGTCGCCGGGCTTACGCTGGAACTGTTCGTGATCTCGTTCGAGAAGGACAAGATGACGCTGCGCGTTCCGACCAACAAGGCGACCGAAGTGGGTATGCGCTCGCTCTCGTCGCCGGATGTCGTGTCCAAAGCCATGGACACGCTTAAGGGCAAGGCCCGCGTGAAGCGTGCGATGTGGTCGCGCCGGGCGCAGGAATACGAACAGAAGATCAACTCGGGCGATCTGATCTCGATTGCCGAGGTCGTGCGCGACCTGCACCGCAACGACGACCAGCGCGAGCAGTCCTATTCCGAGCGTCAGCTTTACGAAGCGGCGTTGGAGCGTCTGACGCGCGAAGTGGCTGCGGTGTCCGGTGGTGACGAAGCTGCCGCGCAGGAAAAGGTCGACGGCGTTCTGACCTCGCGCGCCGCCTGATCCGCGCAAGACCCGCATGATTTGAAAAAACGCCGCTCCGCTTGGGGCGGCGTTTTTTCATGTGCTGACGGCGACCAGCGCGCCAAGGGCTGCAATTTCGCAAAGCTGTTGAGCCGAGCCGAGGACATCGCCGGTCTGCCCCCCGATCTTGGCTTTCGCGATGGCGGCGATCGCGAGTGTTGCGAGCGACACCCAAAGGATCAGGGCGAGGGCACTCGTGCCGAGGCACAGGAAGCCCGCGAAAAGCGCGACGAGCACGCCGAGGGTCGCGGTGGCCTGCGACGGGCGGCCGACGCTTTGCGACAGTCCCGCGCCCCGCGCATTCGGCATGGCGGCCATCAGCACGGCCATCGGGGCGCGGCTAAGGGCGCCCGTGGCGACCAGAACCCAAAACAGACCGCCGAAAGGCATGAGCGCGGCAAGCGCGGCCCAGCGTGCGATGAGCGAGAGCACCAGCGCGATCACCCCGTAACTGCCGACGCGACTGTCCTTCATGATGTCGAGGCGTCGCGCGATGTCATGCCCGCCCCAGAAGCCGTCGGCCACATCGGCCAGCCCGTCCTCGTGCAATGCGCCGGTCAGGACGATCTGGGTCGCCAGAACCAGCGCGGCGGCGAGCGCGGCGGGCAGGCCCAGCCACAGGGCGATTCCGCCAACGCCCGCCGCGACAGCGCCCGTTACGGCGCCGGCGAGGGGCCAGGCCCAAGACGCACGCGCGCCACGGGCGTGGTCCGCCGGGACCGGAAGCCGGGTCAGAAGCGCCAGCGCAGCGGCGATGTCGCCGGGGGTGGCAAGGGGGTCGGAACGGGCCATGACTTTCGCCTTGTTCTCGTTGATGAAACCTCGGTAAGCCTTCGCCCGCGACACATCAACAGGAGACGCCCATGACCGCCCCCTTCGAGACGCTCGACGCCTTTCGCGCCATCCTCGCGGACCTGCCGCAGCCGGACGCCGAGGCCGTCGCCGGGGCGCAGGCGCGCAATGGGCAACTGACGAAGCCGCCGGGGGCACTGGGGCAGCTCGAGGATCTGGCGATCTGGTATGCGGGATGGCGCGGTGACGCGCGGCCCGGCCTGAACGCGCCGCAGGTCATCGTCTTCGCGGGCAACCATGGGGTGACGGCACAGGACGTGTCGGCGTTTCCGGCGGACGTGACCGTGCAGATGGTCGCGAATTTCGAGGCGGGCGGCGCGGCGATCAACCAGCTCGCCAAGGCATTCGGCGCGAAGATGGACGTTCACGCCCTGTCGCTCGACACCCCCACGGCGGATTTCACGCAAGGCCCGGCCATGAGCGAGGCCGAGGTCATCGAGGCCTTGCAGGTTGGCTGGAACGCGGTCGACCCGCAGGCCGATCTGTTGGTGACGGGTGAAATGGGCATCGGCAACACCACCTCGGCGGCGGCCATCGCCCATGCCCTGTTCGGCGATATGGCCGAGGATTGGGTGGGGCGCGGCACCGGGGTCGACGACGCGGGGCTTGCCAACAAGGCGCGCGTCGTGCGCGAGGGGCTGAAAGCCAACCCCGGCGCGTCCTCGGACGGGCTGGAGGCGCTCAGGTGCCTCGGGGGGCGCGAGGTCGCGGCGATGGCCGGGGCGATTGCGCGGGCGCGGGTGCTGGGCATTCCGGTGATCCTCGACGGGTTCATCTGCACCGCGGCGGCGGCCTGTCTTGAGCAGGCCGCGAAGGGTGCGTTGGATCATACCGTCGCCGGTCACGCCTCGGCAGAGGCCGCGCACGGGCGGCTTCTAGCGCTGCTGGGCAAAACGCCGCTTCTTTCGCTGGGAATGCGGCTCGGCGAGGGGTCGGGCGCCGCATTGGCGATCGGCGTGCTCAAGGGTGCGGTCGCCACGCACAGCGGTATGGCGACCTTCGCCGAGGCGGGCGTGTCCGAGGGTTAGGAGGCTTTCGCCTCGTCCTCGTCATCCTCGTCGAAGTCGTCGTCACGCGAAGGCTTGGGGTCCTGATCCAGCGCCATGAGCTGTGTCAGCATCGCGCTTTCCATGTCCTTATCGAGCGCCATGGCGCGTTCGCGGTAGGCCTCATTCTCGTCGGCGCGCAGCTTGGGATCCCAATAGTTCGCGAGTTCGCGGATGATGTGACGGTCGTGCTTGTAGAACATGCGCTCGGCCTCGTGTGCCTCGAATTCGGACAGGCCGATGTTTTCCAGCACATAGCGCCCGACGCGCAGCGAGGAGTCGAACATCTCGCGCACGATGTCGTTGGCCCCGGCCTGATACAACCCGTAGACATGCGTCCGGTCGCGGGCGCGGGCGATGATGTGGATGTCGGGGCGTTGCGCGCGGGCGTGCGCCACGATTTTCATGCAGGCTTCCGGGCTGTTGACGGCGACGACGAGGACCTTGGCCGACAGCAGCCCCGCGGCCTTGAGCAGGTCCGGTCGGGTCGGGTCGCCGAAGAACCCTTTCACGCCGAATTTGCGCATCATCTGAATGGTTTGCAGGTTGTTGTCGAGGACCGTGGTTTCGTATCCCACCGACCGGACGAGCCGGTTCACCACCTGACCGAACCGGCCGATGCCCACGATGATGACGTCGGAGGTATGGTCGATCTCATCCTCTTCATGGTGCTCGGTCTTTTCCGACGCGCGTCGGTCGTAGAAATCGTAGGCGATGAAGGCGAGAGGCGTCAGCAGCATGGACAGCGCGATGACCGTTAGCACGTCCTGCCCGATGGCATTGGTGATGACGCCCTGCTGGGCCGAGAACGTCACCATCAGGAAGCCGAATTCACCGGCCTGCGCAAGGCCCAGAGTGAAAAGCCAGAGGTTCCGCCCGCGCAGGTGGAAGAAGTAGCCGAGCGGCGCGAGCACCGCCGCCTTGGCCGCCATGAGCAGGACCGCGAGGCCGATCAGGCGGGCGGGGTCGGCGATGAAGCCGCGCACGTCCATCCCGGCGCCGACGGTGATGAAGAACAGGCCCAGCAGCAGGCCCTTGAAGGGCTCGATGTCGGTTTCAAGCTGATGCCGGAATTCCGAGTTCGCCAGCATGACACCCGCAAGGAACGCGCCGAGTGCGGGGGACAGGCCGACCATGTTCATGAGCGTGGCGATGCCCACGACGATCAGCAGGGCGACGGCGGTGAACATTTCGCGCAGGCGAGCGCGGCCGATGAAGTTGAACACCGGACGCACGAGGTAGCGGCCGCCGAGGATGATCGCCGCGATGGCCCCGAGCGTGACGAGGGCGACGCCCCAGCTTGGCAGGTTCTCGACGATGGACACGCTGGAATGCTCTTCCCCGCCGTGGTGCGCGCCGCTGGAGGCGAGGAACGGGAGGATGAGCAACATCGGGATGACCGCGATATCCTGCGTGAGCAGAACCGAAAAACTGGATCGCCCGCCCGGCGATTGCATCAAACCTTTTTCCGTCAGCGTTTGCAGGACGATAGCGGTCGAACTTAAAGCGAGCATGAGGCCGACGGCGAGCGCGACCTGCCACCCTTCGCCAAGCACCATGACGCCCGCCGTGACGACCCCGGTTGTGAGCAGCACCTGAAGGCCGCCAAGCCCCATGAGCCTGTGTCGCATGTCCCACAGCGCGCCGGGGTCGAGTTCGAGACCGATGATGAACAGCATCATCACCACGCCGAATTCGGCGAAGTGCATCAGCCCCTCGGTCTCGCCCCCGTCGATCCCCGTGATCGGCCCGATCAGGAGGCCCGCGACGAGGTAGCCCAGAACTGAGCCGAGCCCGAGACGGATGGCGATGGGAACGGCGACGACGGCGGCACCGAGGTAAATCGTGGCATTGAGGAGAAAGGTTTCCATGGGCCGATATTTGCAACCGCCTGTAACATTGGCAATGCACAGCGCGCGGCGGACAGGCGGAAAAGCGCGTTCAGCCCAGCCTGTCGCGTATTTCGTTTCCGAGGTGCATGATGCGATCAAGTCTTGTGCTGATCCTGTCTTGGAACACCTTCAACTGACCGATGATATCCGTCAGGCTTTCGCCCGATTTCGGCAGGCGCGCTCCCTCGATCTTGCACATGACGCGGGTGGTCGACAGGCCGAGCACATGACGTTCCATGGTGTCGCAGGCCGACAGGATGCGCCGCGCCTCGTCCTGCACGAGCGAGATGGCCTTGCTCGCCTCGACCTTGTAGGCGTCGACGAGGTTTCGAAGAATCTCGCGCTCGGTTTCAAGGTCGGTGTGGCCCAGCTTGCGCCGTTCGAAGGTCAGTTGCAGGTCGCAGGCGTTCAGAAGGCGCGAAAGCCCCTGAATCAGCAGGGTCTGGATCACCGAGGACTGGATCGACGAAAAGTTGCTGTCTTCGCCCAGAACATGTGCCTCGAACCATTCGAACATGTCGCGCGACATGATCCCGTAGTTCTTGGACAGGGTCGAGATCGGCCCGCCCGTGGGTTCCATCCGCGAGGCGATGACGCGCAGGTTGTGGGGCACGGTGCGCATGGCGTTGAAGTCGCGGATCAGCCCCTCGGTCTCGGTCTTGAGCGCCTCGGCATGGCCCATCGTGTCGCGCAGCGCATCCATGCGGGGGTCGGTCGGACGACCGAGGCCGGTGTCGCGCGCGGTCAGCTCCTCGGACAGCGCATGGGCCGCGAATTCGGCATAGGTCGGAAAGCCGTGTTCGGCCAGTCGGGCCAGCAGGCGGCGCGCGCTTTCCTCTGGCTCGATCTTTTCAGTGAGCTCGACCTCGCGCAGCGCGGCATATTCTTTCTCGACCGTACGAAAGAGCGGGCTCGTGGGTTTTATGCGGGCCGAAAGATAGCCGTCGCCATTCGGCATCACGACGGCGAACACCCAGTAGTAAAGCCCGTCCTCGGCCCGGTTCTTCACATAAGCCCCGATGGGCCGGCCCTGTTTGATCGTGTCCCACAGGAGCCAGAAGACCGCGCGGGGCATGTCGGGGTGGCGGATGATCTTGTGCGGAGCGCCCAGCAGGCGGTCCCATTCATAATGGGCCACGCGGCGGAACACGTAGTTGCCGGATTCGATCACGCCGCGGGCATCGGTGCGCGAAAGGAACACCTCGTCCAGATTGAAAGGAGCCTCACCCGAGGTGGGGCGGAACTCCTGTCGTCTATCCTGAATTGTCACGGCCCAAAGCTCCAACACGCGCCAGTCCGGCTGTCATGTCGGTCTTATCCGTGAAGAGTTGTCGGGCGGTTAATCCGGGTCAGCCCAGCGGCAGAACGTCGAGCGCGAACTGACGCCCGCCTTTCTGGTACACGAGCCGGGTGTCCGAGATCGCGACGACCTGTCCGCCGTCGAGCCGGTCACCGACCGACACCTTCACGTAGCGCCCGTTGCCCATCCGCACGAGTGCGCGGCGCGATGAGGACGAGCCGTACACGCCGATCAGGTTGACCCGACCGAGGTTGAGGGCGTTCTTCATCGTAGCGGTGCGCGCGACCGAGGCCGACGACGGGATGATCGGCTGGTTCGATTGCACGGCGGCGGCCACGACGGTGGTGCCGTCGGAGTGGTCCTCGGCCTCGTCCGCCGCTTCTTCGTCGTTCTGGGCGCTCTGCACGGCCTGTTCCACGAGGGCCGCGAAATTCGACGGGCGCTGGCCCGGACGCATGGAGGTGAGCACGGCGAGTTCGGTCGCGTTTTCGATCACGGCGGTCTGCTCGGCCTCTGCCGTCGTCTCGGGCGTGTCCAGCGCCTCTTCCACGGCGTCGTCGAGCGCGGCGGTGCGCGTGTCGGGCGCGGCTTGCGTGTCGAGCCCGTCAGGCCGGGCGCGGGGGCGCAGTTCGGCCAGTTCGTCCCGGCTCAACCCGCCCAACTGGGCGCGTTCGGTGAGTTCCGCGAGGTTGTCGGGCCGGGCCTGCGGGGAGATCGTCGGGGTCTCGGCCGGCAGGTCGAGGGCCGCATCGTCCTGCGTTTCGGGCACGATGCCTTCGGGGCGCGGCACGGGCACCACGGAGGGGCGGCCCTGAATGACGATCACGCCGGTGGGGGAAACGGCCCCTTCCGGCGTGGCAATGACGAGCCCATCTTCGTTGAGGTCGAAGGATGTTCCGGGGGGCGGTGGCGGTATCGGCGCATCGGTCGGAGCTTCTGCCACGGTGCCCGGATCGGGCAGGGCCAATGCGTCACTTGCCGAAATCTCGGGGTCGATGGAGGCGACATAGACATCGTCGCCGCGTGCCGTCTCGGGTTCGCCCAACGGATCGGGCGCGCGCTGATAGACGCCTGTGACCGCATATTGGGCTTCGGCCTCTTCGGCGGTGAGAACGCTGGCGGTGTCGACGGTCGGCTCAGGCTCTGGCTCAGGGTCGACGGCGGCTTCGGTCGTGGCAGCGGGGTCTTCCGTCGCCACCGGGGTTTCCGCCGGTGTCGTGGCCGGGTCCGGGTTGAACAGCGTCACCTCTTGGTCGTCGAGGAAGACGGTGGACCAGAGCGCGGCGGCCGCCATGAGAAGCAGCAGGACGAGGGTCAGGATCAGGCCCATGTAGCGCGGGCGTCCGCGTTGCGTGGACTGGTTGCGGCGCGCGCCGAAGACGGTCAGCGATTCCGCCTCTTTCGAGCGCGCGTCGAGTTCCTTGTCCTTCGGCTTTTCCTTGCGCGCACGCTTCGGCTTCTCCGCCTTGGCAGGCTTTGCAGGGCCCGGATCGGGTGTTTTCGCGGCGGGGGCCGGGGCGGGGTCGCCGAGGTCCGCTGGCGGTGCCGGGAGCGGGGCGAGCGGTGTCGTCGCCTCGTCCTTCGTCGGGCGGCGCAGGCGCGACCCGGCAGATGAGGACAGGCCGCTGATGCCGGAGGACACCCGCGACAACAAGCCCGGCTTTTCCTCGCCCGGCGTCGGTGTCGGTGCGCTGATGGCACGGGCCATCGCCTGTCGGCGCGTCTCGGCCTCGCCCGACAGGCCGCGCGGGGCAGGGCGGGTGTCGTCGATGACGAGGGGCTTTGGCTTCTGGGCGGCATCGTCGCCTTTGGCGGGGGTCGATGCGCTGTCGTCGATGTCCGAGATGCGCGGCTCGGTCACTCCGACCGATGCGGTCGGCGCGGGGCGCGGGGCAGGAGCCGCCGGTGCCGGAGCGCCACGGCGGGACGTGAACGACGGCGTTTCGGGCTCGGTGGCCGGCGCGGCGACGCTGGGCGCGGGGGTCGGCGCCGTCTTGGCCGGTTCGGGATCGCGCGCCGGGGCGGGCGCCTTTGGCCGGTCCGGTGCGGGGGCGGGCTGCGACCGCTGGATCGGTTTGTAGGCCGGCTTGGCGCTGATTTCCGTGGGGTCGTCCGGCGTCGGCGGGAACGGCGCGAGCACGGGCGGGGCCGAGGTTGCACGGGGCTTGCGCGCCGTCGCCGGCGCACGGGGGGCGGTGGCCTCTCCGGTTTCGTCCGCACCGGGATCGCGCGGGAAGGCATCCAGCGCCGGACGGTCCGAAGGGCGCGACGCGGGCGTCGGGTCCGGCATCGGGCGCGCGGGTGCGGATTGCTCGGGTTCGGGGGGCGCGGGTTCGGGTTCGGGCTGCGCCGTGACGGGTTCGGGGCGCGTCGTCGGCGCGGGCACGGACATGCCGCCCGGCAAGTCGATCTGGCGCGGATTGCGCGGCACCGGGGTCGCATCGGGCGTGACGCGCACGTTGCCACCCAGAATGCGCGGCGCGGATTTGGTCTTGCCGAAGAACGGCTCACCCGAGAACGCCCCATTGGCGGGGCGCGCGACGAAGCTGACCGGGTTGAACCCGAATTGCGACGCGAAGCCTTCGGCCTCTTCCATCGTCTCATGGGCCAGAACGGCGACGCGGGCGACATCGCCCTCGGCCCGCCAGTCGAACACAAGCTCGGACACCGGGTAGGGCGTGCGCCCTTCGAGCGCGACGCGGATCTGCACTTCGCGCGCCGCATCGTCGGGGCCGGGCGCTTCGAGCGTCGTATAGAGGATCTGGCTGTCGGGGATGATGAGCTTGGAGGTGACGGTGCCTTCGCCCAGCTCTTCGGCCACCGCGCGCAGGGCCTTGAGATGCTCAGACATCTTCGGATCGTCCAGCGCCACTTCCCCGACATAGCCCCAGCCGCCCGCTGCGCGAAACAGAAGGCGGATGCCGTCATGGGTGAAATCAAGCGCGAAATTCGGCTTCATGGCCTGTGGTGTGCCCGGTGCAATGTCAGTCGATCTCGGGGCCAAGTCCCCGGAGTTTTTGGGAAACTATCGCAGGAGCGCGGGCTTGGGAAGGGAAAGCACGGGGATGGGTCAGGCGGTCGGCGGATTTGGTGTCCGAACGCGGGTTTTCGCCGATATGTGCCTGATTGTCGGCGATTTTCCGGGCGCGAAACGAGCGTCGGGGAGAGAATCACTTGTATACGTCCTAATTCGCCGTGCGGCGGGTTTCCCCAAGCGTCACCCGAATTCGCCAGACTGCCGGTCCAGAGCGCAACCGACCGAACCTGCGCCGATGCCGGAGCCGTCCATGACCGACGACAATACGCGATATGTGCCAGACCCGGACGATCCGTCCGACCCGGTTGCGATCCACAAGATCGCGTCGGACCAGTTCGCGCGGGCGCTGAAAACGATGAACGACCTGACCGAAGCGTTGAAGACGGGCGAGGTGACGGCGGCCAACGACACGGTGGATTGGTCGAAGTTGCTGACCAAGGCGGCGGTTGCGCTGCGCGATGAAAGCGCCCGTCTCGATGCCCTGTTCAAGGATACCGCCGATGACCTTTCCGAAATCGACCTCGACAAGGTCCGAACCGACCTTCAACGCCAATTGGCTCGCATCGCTGACTCCCTCGAAACAGATTGAGTTTCTGGAGACGTTGAACGACGCGGCGCTGGTCGCGTTGCCTTACGTGTTCGAGTTCTGGGCGCTGGATCATCAGCTGCCGCCCGAAGGGGATTGGCGCACCTGGGTCATCCTGGGCGGGCGCGGTGCGGGCAAGACGCGCGCCGGGGCCGAATGGGTGCGCGCGCAGGTCGAGGGGCCTGCGCCCCTGTCGCCGGGGCGGGCCGGACGCGTGGCCCTGATCGGCGAGACCTTCGATCAGGTGCGCGACGTGATGGTGTTCGGCGACAGCGGGATCGTGGCCTGCGCGCCGCCCGACCGCCGCCCGGCGTGGGAAGCGACGAAACGGCGGCTCGTGTGGCCGAACGGCGCGACCGCGACGTCCTTTTCCGCCTCGGAACCCGAGGGGCTGCGAGGGCCGCAGTTCGATGCCGCTTGGGCCGACGAATTGGCGAAGTGGAAAAAGGTCGATGACGCCTGGGACATGCTGCAATTCGCGCTCAGGCTGGGGGACCATCCCCGGCAGGTCGTTACGACCACGCCGCGCGACGTGCCGATTCTGCGGCGCCTGCTCACCCTGTCCTCGACGGTGACGACCCATGCGCCGACGACGGCGAACAGGGCCAATCTGGCGAAAAGCTTTCTGGAAGAGATCGAGGCCCGCTATGGCGGCACCCGGCTGGGGCGGCAGGAACTGGAGGGCGTTCTGCTCGACGACCGCGAGGGGGCGTTCTGGTCGACCGCGATGCTGGAGGATTGCCGGATCGACGGGCCGCCGCCGCTGTCGCGGATCGTGGTGGCGGTGGACCCGCCTGTCACGGGTCACGCGGGATCGGACGAATGCGGAATCGTGGTGGCCGGTGCTGTGACCGAGGGCGCACCGGGCGCGTGGCGCGCGGTGGTGCTGGAAGACGCGAGCGTGAAGGCCGCGAAGCCCATCGACTGGGCGCGCGCCGCGCTGGACGCGATGGAGCGATATGGCGCGGACCGGCTGGTGGCCGAGGTCAATCAGGGCGGCGATCTGGTCGAGACGGTGATCCGCCAGATCGACCCGCTGGTGCCCTATCGCGGTGTGCGGGCGGCAAAGGGTAAGTCGGCGCGGGCCGAACCCGTGGCCGCGCTATATGAGCAGGGGCGCGTGTCGCATCTGCGGGGACTGGGCGATCTCGAGGACCAGATGTGCCTGATGACCGTGCAGGGCTTCGAGGGCAAAGGCAGCCCGGACCGGGTAGATGCGCTGGTCTGGGCGCTGACCGATCTTGTCGTCGAACCGGGCGCGAAATGGCGGCGGCCGCAGGTGCGTACGCTGCTTTAAACCCTTCTTTAACCCTTTCTGCGAGGGTGTCCAAAGTCGGAATTCGCCGACGCCGCGCCGGGTAAGGTGCTGATCTTAAAAGGGAACGATCCGCCGTGACGGGGCAAGCGCCCCACGCGGACGGGACAGATGTGCGGGCAAGACCCGCGAACGGAACGAGGAGCACGCGCCGATGGCGGTATTCGATTTCCTGAAGAAGGGCCCGGTTGCGCCCGCCGAGACCAAGGCTTCGGCCACCGGTCCGGTGATCGCCTATCGCGGCTCGGGCCGCGTCGTCTGGGGCCCGCGCGACACCGTGAACCTGACGAAGAACGGCTTCACCGGGAACCCGGTCGGCTTTCGCGCGGTCAAGCTGATCGCGGAAGCCGCCGCTGCCCTGCCGCTCGTGCTTCAGGACACGTTCCAACGCTACGAGACGCACCCGGTGCTCGATCTGGTGACCCGGCCGAACCCGGCGCAGGGCCGCGCCGAGCTGCTGGAGGCGCTGTTCGGCCAGGTGCTGTTGTCCGGCAACGGCTATGTCGAGGCGGTGGGCGGCGATGTCGGCGTGCCGATGGAATTGCATGTGCTGCGCTCGGACCGCATGAGCCTCGTCCCCGGCGCCGATGGCTGGCCGGTGGCCTATGACTACACCGTGGGCGCGCGCAAACATCGGTTCAACATCGGCGAGGGCCTGTCGCCCATCTGCCATGTGCGCACGTTCCACCCGCAGGACGATCACTACGGCCTGTCCCCGATGCAGGCGGCGGCGAGTGCGCTGGACGTGCACAATTCGGCCACCGCCTGGTCCAAGGCGCTGCTCGACAACGCCGCGCGGCCTTCGGGCGCGATCGTTTATTCGGGCAGCGACGGGCAGGGGACGCTGACCCCGGATCAATACGATCGGCTGCTGAACGAAATGGAGGCGCATCACATCGGCGCGCGCAATGCCGGGCGTCCGATGCTGCTGGAAGGCGGGCTCGACTGGAAGCCGATGGGGTTCAGCCCGTCGGACATGGAATTCCAGAAGACCAAGGAGGCCGCCGCGCGTGAGATCGCGACCGCTTTCGGCGTGCCGCCCATGCTGCTCGGCATCCCCGGCGATGCGACCTATGCGAATTATCAGGAAGCGAACCGGGCGTTCTACCGCCTGACGGTGCTGCCGCTCGCCTCCAAGGTCGCCGCGACCCTGTCGCATTGGCTGTCGGGCTTCGCAGGCGAAACCGTGACGCTGAAACCCGACCTCGACCAGGTGCCCGCGCTTGCCGCCGAGCGCGACCAGCAATGGGCGCGGGTGACGCAGGCCGATTTCCTGACGAACGACGAGAAACGCAGCCTTCTGGGTCTGCCGCCGCTCACACCCCCCACCGAGGAGACCGAGGATGAGTGATTATCACATGCCGTTCTGGTTGGAGCACAAGTTCGTCGCCCTTGGCGAGACGCAGGAGGTCACCGATGGCATCGCCATCGAAGGCTACGCGAGTTTCTTCGGCGAGGCCGACCGGGGTGGCGATATCGTCCAGAAAGGCGCCTATGCCGCCTGCCTGACGGCGCTCGCCCGTGACGGCGGGCACGTCAAGATGCTCTGGCAGCACGATCCGGCCCAGCCCATCGGGGTCTGGGACGAGGTGCGCGAGGATGCGCGCGGGCTTTACGTCAAGGGCCGCATTCTGACCGACATCGCCAAGGGGCGCGAGGCGGCGAGACTGATCGAGGCCGGGGCCATCGACGGGCTGTCCATCGGCTATCGCACCGTCAGGGCCGCCAAGAACGACCGGGGCCAACGGCTCCTCACCGAACTGGAGCTGTGGGAGGTGTCTCTCGTGACCTTTCCCATGCTGCCCAGTGCGCGGGTCGGGGCCAAGGGCGATGCGCCCGAGGATGCCGGCTTTCGCCAACTGGCGCACATCATCGACGATGCGCGCCTGATGCTGACCCGGCACAGCTCGGGCGGCGATCACACCCTCTCTCGCAACAGGACCGAATGATGACGAAAGAGACCAAGGCGCACGCGCCGTCGGACATGCCGCAGACGGCGGGCCCGGCTGGGGAGGTGAAGACCGCCCTGACGCGTTTCGTGAGCGAAATCAGGTCGTTCAACGACGACATTGAGACCAGACTTCAACAACAGGAAGAGCGACTGACCATGCTGGATCGTAAATCCCTTTCCCCCGCGCGCCCGGTTCTGTCCCGGACCGCCGACACCGAGGCCCCGCACCAGAAAGCCTTCGAAGCCTACGTGCGTTCGGGTGACGACGATGCCCTGCGCGGTATCGTGATCGAAGAGAAAAGCCTGTCGACCGCCGTTGCGGGTGACGGTGGCTATCTGGTCGACCCCAAGACGGCGGACGTGATCCAGAGCGTGCTGCGCTCGAACGCCTCGCTGCGCGCCGTGGCCAACGTGGTGAACGTCGAGTCCACGTCCTATGACGTGCTGATCGACCACGGCGACCTCGGCTCCGGCTGGGCGACCGAGACCGATCCGTCGTCCGAGACCGCGACGCCGAGCATCGAACGCATCACCATCCCGTTGCACGAGCTTTCGGCGCTGCCCAAGGCGTCGCAGCGGCTGCTGGACGACAGCGCCTTCGACATCGAAACCTGGCTGGCCAGCCGGATCGCGGACAAGTTCGCGCGTGCCGAAGCGGCGGCATTCGTTTCGGGCGACGGGGTGGACAAGCCCACCGGCTTTCTCACCCACCCGACGGTGGACGAGGATGTCTGGACCTGGGGCAACATCGGCTATGTCGTGTCCGGCGCGGACGGCACGTTCAACGGGATCGACCCGGCGGATTGCCTGTTCGATCTGATCTACGCGCTGGATGCCGAATACCGCGCGGGCGCGTCCTTCGTGATGAACTCCAAGACCGCGGGCGCGGTGCGCAAACTCAAGGATGCCGATGGCCGGTTCCTGTGGTCCGACGGTCTGGCCGCCGAGGCGCCTGCGCGTCTCGCGGGTTATCCGGTGCTGATCGTCGAGGACATGCCGGATATCGCCTCGGGCTCCATGTCCATCGCCTTCGGGGATTTCCACGCGGGCTATACCGTGGCCGAACGCCCCGACACCCGCATCCTGCGCGACCCGTTCTCGGCCAAGCCGCACGTGCTGTTCTACGCGACCAAGCGTGTCGGCGGCGACGTGAGCGATTTCGCCGCGATCAAGCTGCTCAAATTCGCGACCTCGTAAGTCAGCGGACCGTCGCATCCGTCCGGACCGGGCGGGTGCGGCGATGGGCGCGCGCCCAAACCTCCTTGCCGTCCTGCTGCTCCCCCTCCGTCCGGGCGGCTTGGAAGGCGCGCGCCCTACCATCGATGCGAGGGGCCCGAATTTCGGAGTAAATCCATGATGCTAGTCGAGCAGACCACGATCGAGAGCAGCGCCCTGCCGGTCTGGGCGTTCAAGGAGCACCTTCGGCTCGGCACAGGGTTCGCCGACGACGACGTGCAGGAAAGCGTGCTCGGGTCCTACCTGCGGGCGGCCATTGCGGCGATCGAGGCGCGCACGACCAAGGCGACGCTGACGCGGGCCTTCGCGTTCACGACGACCGCATGGCGCGACCTTGCCTCCCAGACGCTGCCCATCGCGCCGGTCTCGGCGATCCATGCGCTGACCATCGTCGACCGCTACGGCGACGAAGAGGTGGTCGATCCGGCGCGCTATGCGCTTGTGCCCGACACGCATCGGCCCCGGCTGGTGTCCACAGGGTTCCTGCTGCCGCCGATCCCGGTGAACGGCAAGGCGTTGATCTCGTTCGACGCCGGGTTCGGCCCGACCTGGGGCGACCTGCCGGGCGATCTGTGCCACGCAATCATCCTGTTGGCGGCCCAGTATTACGAGGACCGCGCAGATCCCGCCGCCGACCGTCTGCCGAGCGACGTGACCGCGCTGACCGAACGCTACCGCGATCTGCGTATCTTCGGCGGGGGGCGGGCATGAAGGCGCCGGTTCTCAATCGCAGGCTCACGCTGGAAGAGCCGGTCGACGTGGCCGACGGGGCCGGGGGCTTCACCCGCACCTGGGTCGAGCTCGGCGCGCTCTGGGCGAATATCAAGGCGGGCACCGGGCGCGAACGCGCGGTCGAGAGCATGACCGCCTCCACGATCTCGTGGAAAATCACGGTGCGCGCCGCCCCGCATGGGTCGCCATCCCGACCCAAGCCGGAGCAGCGGTTCCGGGCCGGAGCGCGGCTTTTCCGTATCGTCGCGGTGGCCGAGGCGGATCATTCCGCACGGTACCTGACCTGCTTCGCGCAAGAGGAGGTGTCGGTATGAGCTATGGCACGGCGCTGGCGCTGCAACAGGCGATTTATCAAAGGCTTACGGCGGACAGTTCACTCGCGTCCCTCGTGGGAACCGCGATCTACGACGCGGTGCCGCCGGGACTGACCGGGGTGACCTACGTGGCGCTCGGACCCGAGGACGTGCGCGATGCGGCGGATGGGTCTGACCACGGCGCGCTGCACGAGGTGACGATCTCGGTCGTCTCGGATGCCGCCGGGTTCACCACGGCGAAACAGGTTGCGGCGGCGGTGTCCGACGCGCTTGTCGATGCCTCGCTGATCCTGTCGCGGGGCAAACTCGTCTCGCTCAATTTCCACCGTGCCCGGGCGCGCCGGGTGCAGGACGCCGACATGCGGCGCATCGATCTGCGCTTTCGGGCGCGGGTCGAAGATAGCTGACCTCACACCAACGGAGACCTGTCATGACCGCACAGAACGGCAAAGACCTACTCATCAAGATCGACATGGACGACACCGGCAACTTCTCGACCCTCGCGGGCCTGCGCGCGACGCGGATCAGCCTGAACGCCGAAAGCGTCGATGTCACCTCGCTCGAAAGCCAGGGCGGCTGGCGTGAGCTGCTTGGCGGCGCGGGGGTGAAATCCGCGTCGATCGCCGGATCGGGCATCTTCAAGGATGACGCGACCGATGCCCGCGCGCGCCAGATCTTCTTCGACGGCGAAGTGCCGGACTTTCAGGTGATCGTCCCCGACTTCGGCATCCTTCAGGGCGCTTTCATGATTACCGGCATCGAATACGCCGGGAGCCACAACGGGGAGGCGACGTTCGAGATGTCGATGGCCTCGGCGGGCGAACTCAGCTTCACGGCGCTCTGACATGGCCAATCCGTGGACGGGTGAGGTGGCGCTGACCATCGACGGGGAGCGGCGGGTGCTCAAGCTGACGCTCGGGGCGCTTGCGGAACTCGAAGAGCGGCTGGGGGCCGACAGCCTTCTGGCCCTCGTCGAGCGGTTCGAGGGCGGGCGGTTTTCGGCGCGTGACGTGATCGCGGTGCTGGTCGCCGGCCTGCGCGGTGGCGGACACGGGGCGATGGATCTTGCCGCCGCCGAAATCGCGGGTGGCCCGATGGAGGCCGCCCGCGTGGCCGGGCAACTTATCGTGCGCGCCTTCAGCCTGCCGGAGGTGGAATGAGCGGCTTCGACTGGTCGGGCCTGATGCGGCTGGGGATGCGCGGGCTGGGCCTGCGCCCCCATGAGTTCTGGGCGCTCACGCCCGCCGAACTCACGCTGATGCTGGGCCGGGACGGGGCGGCGGGGCCGCTTGACCGGGCGCGGCTGGAAGATCTGGCGCGGGCTTTTCCCGATACGCCCGCAGATACAGGAGAGATGACCGATGGCGGACATTGAAAGCCTTGATGCATTCGACGATCAGGTGGCGGCGCTGGAAGGCTCGCTTCAGGGGGCGACCGCGCTGACCGCGCATTTCTCGGCCGAGATCGAACGGGTGGGCGCGACCTTCGACAAGCTCAATACCGATGTGTCGGGGCTGTCTTCCGGCATGACACGGGGGCTGCGCAAGTCACTGGACGGGCTGGTCTATGGGTCGATGAACGCCGAGCAGGCACTGCAATCGCTGGGCCGGTCGATGCTGGACACGGTCTACGACGCCGCCGTGTCGCCGCTTGTCAGCCATTTCGGCGGCATTCTGGGGCAGGGGCTGGGCACGGTGATGAACGCCTTTCTGCCCTATGCCAACGGCGGGGCCTTTGCCCAGGGCC
Organism: Maritimibacter alexandrii; assembly: GCF_005871115.1. NCBI lineage: Bacteria > Pseudomonadati > Pseudomonadota > Alphaproteobacteria > Rhodobacterales > Roseobacteraceae > Maritimibacter > Maritimibacter alexandrii. Next base: position 174,916 of record NZ_SWKQ01000014.1, on the reverse strand, counting down.
GCGTCATGCCTTTCGCCAACGGCGGGATCGTGAACGGCCCGGTGTCTTTTCCCATGCGCGGGGCCACGGGCCTCATGGGCGAGGCGGGGCCTGAGGCGATCATGCCGCTGACCCGTGGCCGCGACGGCAAGCTGGGCGTGCGCGCCGAGGGTGGCCGATCCGTCAACGTCACCATGAACATCACGACGCCGGATGCGGAAAGTTTCCGCCGTTCGCAGGGGCAGGTCGCCGCACAGGTTAACCGGATGCTCGGGCGCGGGCGTCGCTATAGCTGAGGAGGGTGCCATGAGTTTCCACGAGGTTAGATTTCCCCCCAACCTGAGTTTCGGCTCGGTCGGCGGGCCGGAGCGGCGCACCGAGGTCGTCACGCTCGCCAACGGGTTCGAAGAGCGGAACACGCCGTGGGCGCACAGCCGCCGCCGCTATGACGCGGGGATGGGGATGCGTTCGCTCGACGATATCGAGGTGCTGATCGCGTTCTTCGAGGCGCGGCGCGGGCAGCTTTTCGGGTTCCGCTGGAAAGACTGGTCCGACTACAAGTCGAGCCTGCCGTCGAAAGACCCCGAGCACATGGATCAACGTCTGGCCACAGGCGACGGCGAGACGACCGTCTTTCAGGTGATCAAGACCTATGAGAGCGGGGCAAGCAACTACGCCCGCCCGATCCGCAAACCGGTGGCGGGCAGCGTCAAGATCGGGCTGGCGGGCGATCCCAAGATCGAGACCATCGATTACACCGTGAACACCGCCACTGGCGAGGTGACGTTCATGAACCCGCCCCCCATCGGGGCCGAGATCACGGCGGGGTTCGAGTTCGACGTGCCCGTGCGGTTCGACACCGACCGCATCCAGACCTCGGTCGCCTCATTTCAGGCGGGCGACGTGCCGAACGTGCCGGTGGTGGAGGTGCGGGTCTGATGGCATTGACCGAAGACTTTCTGGACCACCTGCAATCCGGGCTGACCACGTTGGCGCGGTGCTGGCTGCTTCGTCGCAAGGATGGCTGGGTGCGCGGGTTCACCGATCACGACACTGACGTTGTCTTTGCCGGTGTGACGTTTCGCGCCGACACGGGGCTGACGGCGCATGCGCTGATGCAGACCACCGGGCTTGCCATCGACAACACCGAGGCGCTGGGCGCTCTGTCGGACGCTTCTGTGACCGAGGCCGACATTCGCGCGGGCCGTTTCGACGGGGCCGAGGTCGAGGCGTGGCTGGTGAACTGGGCCAATCCCGACGAGCGGCTGTTGCAGTTTCGCGGATCTCTGGGCGAGATCACACGCTCGGGCGGGGCGTTCCGGGCCGAATTGCTGGGGCTGACCGAAACGCTGAACCGCCCGCAGGGTCGGGTCTATCAATCGGCCTGCTCGGCGGTTCTGGGCAACGGGCGTTGCGGCTTCGACACGAACCAGCCGGGATTTTCCGAGGAGCTGGCGGTGGTCGCCATCGAAGACGATGTGCGTTTCACCCTCGACGGGGCGGACGAACAGCCTGAGCGGTGGTTCGAGAAAGGGCGCTTTGCCGTGCTGGACGGAGGCGCGGCGGGTCTTGTCGGTGTCATCAAGAACGATGGGATCGGGGCCGGGGGCCGGGTGGTCGAACTGTGGCAGGCCCTGCGCGCGCCGATGCGCGTGGGCGACCGCGTTCGGATCGAGGCGGGCTGCGACAAGCGGCACCAGACTTGCCGCGACCGCTTCGACAATATCGTGAACTTCCGGGGCTTTCCCCACATTCCCGGCGAGGATCGGCTGTTGTCGGTCCCGGTGCAGGGGACGACGGTGGATGAAACCGGGGGCGGCAAGTGATCCGGTCCGATGCGCTGGCCGAGGCGCGGACATGGATCGGCACGCCCTATCGCCATCAGGCCTCCTGCAAGGGGGCTGGCACCGATTGTCTTGGCCTCATTCGTGGCATTTGGCGCGCGCTTTATGGGGGGGAGCCGGTGGCGATCCCGCCCTACACGCCCGACTGGTCGGAGCCGTCGCGTGACGAGGTGCTCATGCGCACCGCCACCGCGCTTCTGACCCGCGTCGAGCGCCCCAAACCCGGCGACGTTCTGTTGTTCCGGATGCGGGACAAGGGGGTGGCGAAGCACCTCGGCGTGCTCGCGACGCCCGAGACCTTCATCCACGCCTATTCCGGTCACGGGGTCGTCGAAAGCTCGCTTTCCGCCCCGTGGCGTCGCCGCATCGTCGGCACGTTCCGTTTTCCCGAAAGGGGGTAGCATATGGCCACCATCGTTCTGTCCGCCATCGGCGCGGGCCTTGGCGCATCCATCGGCGGCTCGGTTCTGGGCCTGTCCTCGGTCGTGATCGGCCGCGCGGTCGGCGCCATCGCCGGGCGCATGATCGACAACCGCTTGATGAGCACCGGGTCCGAGCCGGTCGAAACCGGCAAGGTCGACCGCCTGCGCATTACCGGGGTGTCCGAAGGCGCGCCCGTGGGGCAGCTCTATGGCCGCTACCGGACGGGCGGTCAGGTGATCTGGTCGGGCAGGGTGCGCGAGAACCGGACCATCACGGATGGCGAGGCGCAGGGGTCGGGCAAGGGCTTCCTCGCCCCCAAGGGGCCGACGGTGACCGAGTATTCCTATTCCGTGTCGCTCGCCATCGCGCTGTGCGAGGGCGAGATCACTCATGTCGGCCGGATCTGGGCGGACGGGAAAGAGGTGAAGCCCAAGCACCTGACGATGCGCGTCTATCCGGGGGACGAGGCGCAGATGCCCGATCCCGCGCTCGAGGCCGCGCTGGGCGCGGGCAAGACACCCGCGTTTCGCGGCACCGCCTATGTGGTGATCGAAAACCTCGACATCACGCAATACGGCAATCGCATCCCGGTCTTCAATTTCGAGGTGTTCCGCCCCGAACAGCCCGGCGAGGCCCCGGACCTTGCCCGCGGGACCAAGGCGGTCGCGATGATCCCCGGCTGCGGGGAATATGCGCTGGCGACGGATGTGGTGCATTTCGGCGGCGAGCCGGCAAGACGGACGCCCGCGAACAAGCACACACCGCTGGGCAAACCGGATTTCGAGGCGTCGCTTGGTATGCTCGAGGGCGAATTGCCCAACTGCGAGTCCGTGTCGCTGGTCGTGTCATGGTTCGGGACCGATCTGCGCGCGGACCAGTGCGAGATCGCGCCGCGCGTGGATCAGAAGGACCGGGACGGGATCAAGATGCCGTGGCAGGTCTCGGGACTGGACCGGGACGGGGCGTCGCTGGTGCCCTATGAGGGGGACCGCGCGGTCTATGGCGGCACGCCCACCGATTTCTCGGTCTATCAGGCCATCGTGCGGCTGAAAGAGGCGGGGAAGGCGGTCACGTTCTATCCCTTCATCCTGATGGAGCAGATGGAGGGCAATGGGCTGACCGATCCGTGGTCGGGTGCGGCAAGCCAGCCGAAACTGCCGTGGCGCGGGCGGATCACCACGTCGAAGGCGTCGGGGCAGGCAGGCTCGCCCGATGGGACGGCGGCGGCCGAGGCCGAGGTTGCGGCGTTCTTCGGTAATGCCCAGCCGCATCACTTCATCCCGGTCGAGGGCACGGTGAACTATATCGGCCCCTATGAATGGTCCTATCGCCGGATGATCCTGCACTACGCCACGATCTGCGCGCAGGCGGGCGGGGTCGAGGCGTTCCTGATCGGGTCGGAACTGCGCGGCCTCACCCAGATCCGGGGGGCAGGGAACAGCTTTCCGGTGGTCGAGCAGTTGCAGGCGCTGGCGAATGATGTCCGCCTGATCCTTGGGCCGAGCGTCAAGATCAGCTATGCCGCCGACTGGTCGGAATACTTCGGATATCACCCGCAGGACGGGTCGGGCGACGTGTTCTTTCACCTCGACGCGCTGTGGTCCGACCCGAACATCGATTTCATCGGCATCGACAACTACATGCCCGTGTCCGACTGGCGCGAGGGGGGGGATCACGCGGACGCGCATTGGGGGTCCATCTACAACCTCGACTACCTGAAATCGAACGTGATGGGGGGCGAGGGATACGACTGGTACTACCACGCGCCCGAGGCGCGCGAGGTGCAGCTTCGCACCCCGATCACCGACGGGGCGCACAATGAGCCGTGGGTCTGGCGTTACAAGGACATCCGGGGCTGGTGGGAAAACGAGCACCACAACCGGATCGGCGGCGTGCGCCAAACCGCGTCGACCGACTGGGTGGCGGGATCGAAACCGATCTGGTTCACCGAATATGGCTGCGCGGCCATCGACAAGGGTACGAACGAGCCGAACAAGTTTCTGGACCCGAAAAGCTCGGAAAGCTCGCTGCCGCGCTATTCCAACGGCCACCGCGACGATTTCATGCAGATGCAATATCTGCGGGCGGTGCGCGAGTTCTGGGAAGACCCCGCGAACAACCCCGTGCACCAGCTGACGGGCGTCAAGATGATCGACATGGATCGCGCCCATGTCTGGGCCTGGGATGCGCGCCCGTTTCCGTGGTTCCCGAAAAAGCGGGCCGCCTGGGGGGATTGGGAGAATTACGAAAGGGGCCATTGGCTGAACGGTCGCGCGTCGAACCGCTCGCTCGCCTCGGTCGTGTCCGAGATCTGCACGCGCTCCGGCGTCACGCATTTCGACGTCTCGCGGCTCTATGGTCTGGTGCGCGGCTACATGGTCGATCAGGTGACCGACGCGCGCACGGCGCTTCAGCCGCTGATGCTGGCCTATGGGTTCGAGGCGGCCGAGCGCGAAGGGGTGCTGGAGTTTTTCACCCGCAAGGGCACGCCTGACGGCACGCTTGACCCGGCACGGTTCGTGGCGACCGACGAGATCGAGGGCGATCTGGAGTTCTCGCGCGCCCCCGAGGCTGAGATGGTGGGGCGGGTGCGGCTCAATCACACGGAATCCGAGTCCGCCTATGAGGTGCGGTCGGTCGAGGCGATCTTTCCGGACGAAGAGACGCATTCCGTCTCGTCCTCGGACCTGCCGATGATCCTGACGCAAGCCGAGGCGCGGGGGATCACCGAGCGGTGGCTGGCCGAGGCGCGGGTGGCGCGGGACCGGGCGCGGTTTGCGCTGGCCCCGTCCGACCTGAGTTGGCGGGCGGGCGACGTGGTCGAATTGGAGACCGCCGACGGCACCGGGTATTTCCGCATCGACCATGTCGAACAGGCGGGCGTCCAGATGATTCAGGCGGTGCGGGTCGAACCGGGCGTGCTGACCCCCTCGGACGGAGTCGAGAGCGAGATCGAGCTGGCGGAGTTCACACCTGCCGTGCCGGTCTATCCCGTGTTCCTCGACCTGCCGCTTCTGACTGGGGACGAGACGCCGCATCTGCCGCGCCTTGCCGTGGCGTCGGACCCGTGGCCGGGGCCGGTGGCGGTCTATTCCTCGGCCTCGGAGAACGGCTATTCGCTCAATCAGGTGATCCGCGCGCCGGCCCGGATCGGTGTCACCGAAAGCACGCTGCGCTGGGCACGCCCCGGCCTGATCGACCGGGGGCCGGCCCTGCGCGTGCGGCTGCCGCAGGGGGCGGTGTCTTCGATGGGTTTGGACGGTATCCTGAGCGGGTCCAACGTCGCGGCGATCGGTTTCGGCGACCCGGACGGGTGGGAGGTGTTCCAGTTCTCGGATTCGGTGCTGGTCGAAGAGGACGTATACGAGCTGTCGGGCCGGCTGCGCGGACAGGCCGGGAGCGATTGGGCGATGCCCGCCGAATGGCCGGTGGGGTCGACGGTGGTGTTCCTCGACAGTGCGGTGACGCCGCTCAACCTGCCGCTGTCGGCACGCGGGCTGGAACGGCACTACCGGATCGGACCCGCGTCGGAAACCATCGACGACGAGACCTATGAGCACAGCGTGGTCACCACCTATGGCGTGGGGCTCAGACCCTATACGCCCGCGCATGTTTCCGTGCGGGCATCAGGCGGCGACTACGCGGTCACATGGGTGCGGCGCACGCGGATCGACGGTGATAGCTGGCAGGGGGTCGAAGTGCCGCTGGGCGAGGAAAGCGAATCCTACGTCCTGCGGGTCATCGACGGCGGGTCGGTGAAGCGGGAAGTCGTGGTGACGAGCGCCGCGTGGACCTATTCCGCCGCGATGCAGGCGGCGGACAGCGTGACCGCCCCGTTCGAGATCGAGGTCGCGCAGGTGTCGCAAAGCTTCGGTCCGGGGCCGGGGGCACGGATCGTGGTGGGCGGGTGACCGGGGTCAGGCGTCGCCGATGATGCGGTGGCGCCCCTTGGCAATCGGCTCGGCATTGCGAACCTCGTGCCCCATGTACCATTGCTCGGGCAGCGCGAAGATCCGGCGGCTTGCGATAAGGTCGATCCGGGTCACGGCCTCTTCGAGGCTTTCGTCGCTCAGGACGCTTTCGACGTGGATGTAATGCACCTCGAACCGGCAGCCCTTGAGCCGTTTCGCATGGGTCAGAAGGATCTGCGCCCCGGTCTTGCGCGCCATGCGCACCGCGAAGGCGATGTTGCCGTCGAAACGGACGCCACGCCCAAGCGACGGGCCGCGCACGCCGCCGTGGATGAATTCGTCCGCGAAAATCTGGACCGCGTTGCCCTCGCGCAGCCATTTCATCATCGGGCGGGTTCCGTCGACACCGGCCGGAAACACCTTGCCGCCGAAGCGTTCACGCGCGGTGATGGCGAGCGCGTGGCGAAACCGGCTGTCGGGCGGCTCATAGACCCCCATGATGTTCACACCGTGGGCGATATGGGTGGGGCCCAGAACCTCGAAATTGCCCAGATGCAGTCCGAGCAGGATCAGGGGCCCTCCCTTGACCGTTTCGAGATGTTCCAGCCCGTGAACCGTCACGCGGCCCTTCGGGTAGATGCGGTCGAGCACGGAAAACTCGGTCATCAGGCGCCCGAAGTTCCCGAACCCGTCCTTGACCTTGGCTTCGACCTCGTCGGGTGACCAGTCGGGCCGGATCGCGGACAGCACCGCGCGGAACCGGTTCACGGGAAGTTCGTAGTTGCGCATCCCGACGGTGCGCCCAAGCGTGTCACCGACGCTCGAGCACAGTTCGAGCGGGGCGAGGCGCAGGCCGTAGTGCATGATGTAATCGACGATCCCGTCCCGCGTGTCGCGCAGCCAATAGCGCCGCCAACGCGCGCGTCTGCCGCCGCCTGCCTTGAAGTCTTCCCAGGTCGGCGGCGTTTCCGGGCGCCACCGGCGGGCGGCTTTCTTGACCGGCTTAGCCACGGTCCCGGCGCGGATGGATGGTCACGGGCAGACCGCCGCGCGGACGCAGGGTCAGACGGCACTGGGGCACCACATCGGCACCCTCGGGCACACGCACCCGGAATTGCTGGGCGAGGGTGGCGAGGCACAGAACCGCCTCGACCTGACCGAAGGCGGTCCCGGCGCAGACCCGCGGGCCGACGGCGAAGGGCGTGTAGGCGAAGGGGAACTTGGGCCGCTTGTCGAGGAACCGGTCCGGCTCGAAATTATGCGGGCGCTCCCAGAACTCCTCATGCCGATGCAGAAGCCACGGGATCACGAGGACGAGGCTTTTGGCGTCGATCGGGAACTCGCCGATCATGTCGGCTTCCTTCGCCTGCCGCCCGAGGATCGGGACGGGGGGATAGAGCCTTAGCGTTTCGTCGATGATGGCGCGGGTATATTTCAGCCGGGGCACGTCGGCCAGCGTCGGGGCGCGCCCGCCCAGAACCTCGTCCAACTCGCGGTGAAGCTGGTCTTCGGCCCATTCGGCGCGCGACAGCAGATACCAGGCCCATGTCAGGGTGGCCGCCGTGGTTTCGTGCCCGGCCATGAAGATCGTCGCGGCCTCGTTGCGCAGTTCGACCGGGGTCATCGGCTTGTCCGTGCGCGGATCGACCGACTTCATCAGCATGGCGATCATGGAATTCGGGTCGCCGCGACCCGACAGGTGATGCGCGATCAGCTCGTCGATCACCCGGTGCACACGCGCGATCGAGGCGCGGCGGCGGGGGCCGGGAAACAGCGGCCAGCCATCGTCCGCACCAAGGAAATAGGCGACGTTGATCTGGTTCACGACCTTCTGGTAGTCGGTGAAGCCTTGGATCACTTCGAGCGTCTTGTCGCGCCCCAGCTTGCTGCCGAACACGGCGCGCGCGATGATTTCAGCCGTCAGATCGGCCATTTCCACCAGCGCGTCCACTTGTGCCCCGTCGCCCATCTGGTGCCAGTGCTGCGCCAATTCCTCGGTCGCGTCGACCATGACCGGCGCGAAGATGTCGAGTTTCCGGCGGTGAACGGTCGCCGCGACCTCGCGCCGCCGGAACTGCCACGTCTCGCCGTCGGAGATGAACAGGCCGTCGCCCAGAAGCTGCTCCAGCGCGCGGCGTTGCTGCGGGGCTTTGCGTTCGTAGTTGTCGTGGTTCTTCACCATCACATGCTGAATGGCATGGGGGTTGTTCAGGATCGTGACCTGACGCCCGAAAATGCGGGTCGGCATGATCTTGTAGTCGTAGGCCTCGTTCCACCACAGGCTCAGAAGGTCGCGCCGGGCCAGACGAATGAATTCGGACGGGCGGGGCTGCGCGGGCGCGGGCCTTGGGTAGACGGGGATCAGATGGTCCGCGCCGATATGTTCGACAATCGCGTTTATGTGACGAGCCTTCCGAGTGGGCGGGGCTGAGGGGCGGACGTGGCGACCGCGTTTCGGAACCCCCGGGCAAATTTGGCGCTAGGTGCCTTTTTTCTGACCGGAAGGTCAAGCGTCACGCGGCGTTCCGGCCAAGGGGCGTGTCGTGTTCAGCCGCCTGTTGCGCAGGAAATACAGGTCGGCACGGCAGGGTCGAAATCGAGCCGGCCCTTCGCGATCTCCTCTCCACATTCGGTGCAGTATCCATATTCGCCGTCCTCCATCCGTGCGAATGCGGCGGCGATCCGACTGCGCTGGGCCTCGCGGCGGGCGGCGGTCGCCCGCGCCATCGCCTGACCCTGAAGCGCGTCCATCCGGCTGAGGCGGCCCACGGACTGCTGGTCCAGCGTCACGGTCTTTTGCCCGTCCGTGCCAAGCCGATCCTCGGCGTCCAGCGCGTCGAGCGCTGCGATCAGGGCGTCGCGGTAACGGGCGAGGGTGGTCTCATCCATCTCGGTGAACCTTTGCATCACCTCTTTGCGTTTGGAATTGCGAGCCTATCTGGGGTAAGACGAGCCAGCAACATGATGGAGGCCCGCATGGCCGAAACGCGAACGAAACCCCGGGCGATCGACCCAGTCTGGGACCGGATCACCTCGGAAGCGCATGAGGCCGTGGCGAAAGAGCCGCTCATGGGCGGGCTGGTTCATGCCTGTATCCTGCACCACAAGACGCTGGAACGGGCGTTGAGTTACCGCATCGCGGCCAAGCTGTGTTCCAACGAAATGTCGATGATGGTCCTGCGCGAAGTCGCGAACGAGGCCTATGACGACGACCCGACGCTGGTCGAGGCGGCGCGCGCCGACCTGAACGCGGTGCTGGAACGCGACCCGGCGACGCTGCGGATGTTGCAGCCGATCCTTTACTACAAGGGCTTTCAGGGGATGCAGGCGCATCGTCTGGCCCATTGGCTTTGGGCCAAGGGGCGCACCGATCTGGCCTATTTCCTGCAAATGCGCTGTTCCGAGGTCTACGGGATCGACATTCACCCGGCGGCCCGGATGGGCAAGGGGATCATGATCGACCACGCCCATTCCATCGTCATCGGCGAGACGGCGGTGGTGGGCGACAACGTGTCGATGCTGCACTCGGTCACGCTGGGCGGCACCGGGAAAGAGGAAGAGGACCGGCATCCCAAGATTGCGGACGAGGTTCTGATCGGGGCCGGGGCCAAGGTTTTGGGCAACATCAAGGTCGGCTGCTGCTCGCGCATCGCGGCCGGTTCGGTCGTGCTGGCCGACGTGCCGCCCGCGACCACCGTGGCGGGCGTGCCGGCCAAGGTGGTGGGCACGGCGGGTTGCGACCACCCGTCGGTTTCGATGAACCAGCTTCTGGGCACCCGCGGCGCAGAGTGACCGCGACCTTAAAGTTGACCGGATGCGGCCTCCTTTGTGGAGGCCGCTTTCATTTTTACAACATATAGTCGGATCGGACGGGAACTTTCGCGCTGCGTTTACCGTTTCTTCAGGGACAGCCCGGCAGGATCGGGCATTCGAAACCCTGGGAGACCAAGTCATGAAGCCCTTTGCCCTCATCACCATCGGTTGGATCGCAGCCAGCGGTGCGCTGGCGATCATCATCTGATCGGACGAAACCTGACTTAAATGGAAAGACCCGCGCAGGCCGATGCGCGGGTCTTTCTATATCCGAGGGGCTGTTCGGGGCAGGCAGAGGAACATCACCGAGAACGGCGATCGCTGTGCCCCGACAGCGGACCATGGGTCGTGAGTGGGCGGAGCAGGTGAAGGCGCGACTGGTTGCGTTCGACCGGCACACCGGCCTTGCCCCTCCGCCTGCGTAGGGTCCGGCAAGCGATTGAGTCTTCGTGATTTTCCGATAACCAGCCGCAACGCCGCGCCGCGCGAGACGCGCCGACAGACGAGTCGTCGAGTCTCATAGGCGAAACCTCGCGCACCCGTGATCTGTGTCAATGACACGCGGATCATTTTGTCTAAAAGTGTGGCCACAACGAAAAGGACAGGGGACAACACCATGCTTCGTTTGTGGATCGCCACAGTACTCGGTTTCGCGGCTCTTTACGCGGTTGCCATCGCGGCCTGAACCGGGCAGCACCGATCAAGGAAAATGGAGCGCTGGGATGGCAGTCCCGCGCTCCTTTCTTTTTGGGTCAGTCCCGCCCGGCCTGTTTCATCACCCGACCGAAATGGCGCGAGAGGAAGAGCGCCATGACAAGGCCACCGGCGGCGCCCGCGATCAGATGTCCGGTGCGCGCCGGGTCGAAGCCCGCCACGGGACAGAAGAGCGCCCATGCGGCCAGCGCATTCGCCGCCCCCCACAGGACATTCACGGGCGGGGCGGACATGCCCACGCCGGGCGGCGACGCAAAGGGCGAAGGGAACGCGCGCCCCTGAACGCCCGCCACGAAATGCGGGATCGCGTTCACGGCGAAGGCGGCTGCGAAGAATACTCCGACAAGTGACCACATGACAGGTTCCTCCTGCCTGCGATCCTGCCGTTGCGGGCGGCCCCGCTCAATGAAAAAGGCCGCGCAGTCGCCCGCGCGGCCCCAATTCCGGCAAGATGGCCCGATCAGGCCAGCATCATCATCGGGTTCTCGAGGTTCTGGACGATCTGCTCAAGAAACTGGGCACCCAGCGCCCCGTCGATCACCCGGTGATCTACGCTGAGGGTCACCGACATGATCGTGGCCACCTCGATCTCGCCCTCGGCGTTCACGATGGGCTTCTTCACCCCGGACCCGACCGCGAGGATCCCGCCATGCGGCGGGTTGATGACCGCGTCGAAGTTGTCGATGCCGAACATCCCGAGGTTCGAGATCGCGAAGCTGCCGCCCTGATATTCATGCGGCGCAAGCTTGCGGTCGCGGGCGCGGGCGGCGAGGTCTTTCATCTCGGCGGAGAGGGCCGAGAGCGACTTCATGTCCGCGTCTTTGAGCACAGGCGTGAACAACCCACCCTCGATGGCGACGGCCACGGCCACGTCGGACGGCTTCAGCTTCAGCACCCGGTCACCGGCCCAGACGGCATTGGCATCCGGCACGGCCTGAAGCGCCAGCGCCGAGGCCTTGATGATGAAGTCGTTGACCGACAGCTTCACGCCGCGCGCTTCGAGCTGTTTGTTGAGCTGCGAACGGAACTTCATCAGCGCGTCCAGCTTGATGTCGCGGCGCAGGTAGAAGTGCGGAATGGTCTGCTTGGCTTCGGTGAGTCGCGCGGCGATGGTCTTGCGCATCCCGTCCAACTTGACCTCTTCGAACTCGCGCCCTTCGTACATCTTAAGCACGGCATCGGTGGACGGTCCCGCAGGCATCGCTCCGCCGCCGCCACCAGCCGGTGCCGCAGCGGGTTTCGCGTCGTCCTTGGCCGGGGCGGCCGAGGGCTTGGCGTCCAGCACGTCGGCCTTGACGATCCGGCCCTTGGGGCCGGAGCCCTTGATCTGCGACAGGTCGAGCCCCTTGTCCTTGGCGATCCGGCGGGCGAGCGGCGAGGCGAAGATGCGCCCGCCCTTGTCGTCTTTGGGTGCGGGGATCGGTCCGGTGGATTTCGGGGTAGGTGCGGCCTCCTCGGTCGCCTTCGGCGCCGCGTCGGCCTTGTCCGAAGACGGTGCCGGGGCCCCGGATGAGGCCTCACCGATGTCGTCGGCGCTTTCGCCCTCTTCCAGCAAAACGGCGATGGGCGTGTTGACCTTCACGCCCTCGCTGCCCGCTTCGACGAGGATCTTGCCGATCACGCCTTCGTCGACGGCTTCGAACTCCATCGTCGCCTTGTCGGTTTCGATCTCGGCCAGCAGGTCACCGGACGAAACGGTGTCGCCCTCTTTCACCAGCCATTTGGCCAGCGTGCCCTCTTCCATCGTGGGCGAGAGGGCGGGCATCAGGATTTCCGTAGGCATCGCGCTCTCTCCTTACTTGTAGCAGACCGACTTGACCGCCTCGACCACCTCGTCGGTGGTGACCAGCGCCAGTTTTTCGAGGTTGGCGGCATAGGGCATGGGCACGTCCTTGCCGGTCATGTTGAGAACCGGGGCGTCGAGGTAGTCAAAGGCTTCCTTCATGATCGTCGCGGACAGGTAGCTGCCGATCGACGGTGTGGGCCAGCCCTCTTCGACGGTCACGCAGCGGTTCGTTTTCTTGACGCTTTCGATGACGGTCTTGGTGTCCATCGGGCGCAGGGTGCGCAGGTCGATGACCTCGGCGGAAATGCCTTCGCCCGCCAGAACCTCGGCGGCTTCGAGCGCGTATTTCATGCCGATCCCGAAGGATACGATGGTCACGTCGTCGCCCTTCTGCCAGATGCGCGCCTTGCCGAAGGGGATGGCGTAGTCATCCAGCTCCGGCACCTCGAACGACTGGCCGTAGAGCAGTTCGTTCTCGAGGAAGACGACCGGCGTGTCACCCCGGATCGCCGTCTTGAGCAGACCCTTGGCGTCGGCGGCGGAGTAGGGCATCGCCACGTGCAGGCCGGGGATCTGGGCATACCATGCCGCATAGTCCTGACTGTGCTGGGCGGCGACGCGGGCGGCGGCGCCGTTGGGGCCACGGAACACGACCGGCACGCTCATCTGGCCGCCGGACATATAGCGCGTCTTGGCGGCGGTGTTGAGGATGTGGTCGATGGCCTGCATCGCGAAGTTGAAGGTCATGAATTCGACGATCGGGCGCAAGGTGCCCATCGCGGCCCCGGTGGCGAGACCGGCGAAGCCATGCTCGGTGATCGGGGTGTCGATCACGCGGCGCTCGCCGAATTCGTCCAGAAGGCCTTGGGTCACCTTGTAGGCGCCCTGATACTCGGCCACTTCCTCGCCCATGACGAATACGGCCTCGTCGGCGCGCATTTCCTCGGCCATCGCGTCGCGCAGGGCTTCGCGGACCGTCTGGGTCTTGAAGGTGGTGCCTTCTGGCACTTCGGGGTCTTCGACCGGCTCAGGCTCGGGCACGGATGCGCCGGGCTGGGTCGACATCGGTTTGGCGGTGTCGGTGTCGTCGAGCGCGTCGCCGGAGGGGGACGGCGCATCCGCCTCGGCGGCGGTCTTGTTCGATCCGGTGTCGATGTCGTCGGCGCTTTCGCCGTCTTCCACCAGCACGGCGATGGGGGTGTTCACCTTCACGCCTTCAGTCCCGGCTTCGATCAGGATCTTGCCCACGGTGCCTTCGTCCACCGCTTCGAATTCCATCGTCGCCTTGTCGGTTTCGATCTCGGCCAGAATGTCGCCGGATTTGACTTCGTCGCCTTCCTTGACGAGCCATTTCCCCAGCGTGCCCTCTTCCATCGTGGGGCTGAGGGCCGGCATGAGAATTTCGGTTGCCATGTCTTTAGTCTCCGTCCCTCGGTCTTATGCGTAAATATCGGTCCAGAGCTCGTCGAGCGCCGGTTCCGGGCTTTCGCGGGCGAAGTCGGCCGCGTCGTTGACGATCTGTTTGATCTCTTTGTCGACCGCCTTGAGGTCGTCTTCCGAGGCGTGCTTGCCCTGGATCAGCAGGTCGCGGACGTGTTCGATCGGGTCCTTCTCGTCGCGCATTTTCTGAACCTCTTCGCGGGTCCGGTATTTCGCCGGGTCCGACATGGAGTGGCCGCGGTAGCGGTAGGTCTTCATCTCGAGGATGTAGGGGCCCTTGCCCGCGCGGCAGTGCGCGATGGCCTTTTCCCCGGCGGCCTTGACCGCGAGCACGTCCATCCCGTCGACCTCTTCGCCTTCGATCCCGTAGGCCGCGCCGCGTTCCCACAGCGACGGCGACTTGGTCGCGCGCTTCATCGAAGTGCCCATGGCGTACTGGTTGTTCTCGATGACGAAGATCACCGGGAGGTCCCAGAGTTCGGCCATGTTATAGGTCTCGGCGACCTGACCCTGGTTGGCGGCGCCATCGCCGAAATAGGTGAAGGTCACGCGGTCGTTGCCGAGGTATTTGTCGGCGAAGGCGAGGCCCGCGCCGATCGGCACCTGCGCGCCGACGATGCCGTGGCCGCCGTAGAAATGCTTTTCGGTCGAGAACATGTGCATCGACCCGCCCTTGCCCTTGGAATACCCGCCTTCGCGGCCCGTCAGCTCGGCCATGACGCCCTTGGGGTCCATCCCGCAGGCCAGCATGTGACCGTGATCGCGGTAGGATGTGACGCGCTTGTCGCCCTCTTCCGCGGCGGCTTCGAGCCCGACGACCACGGCTTCCTGCCCGATGTAGAGGTGGCAGAAGCCCCCGATCAGACCCATGCCGTAAAGCTGGCCTGCCTTTTCTTCGAATCGGCGGATGAGCAGCATCTCGCGGTAATGCTCGAGCAATTCTTCCTTGGATGTGTTTGATTTCTTGGCGCTTTTGGCGGTCGCCATGGGCGTTATCCTCCGCGGTCCTAAAGATAGTTTAGTGTTAAACTATCTCATAAACCATTCTGGCGAAGATTGCGAGTATCGATTTGACGGTGCGTCACATCGTCGATGCGCACGAGTATGGAGGCGTCGTGAAGGTTGTCAAATCGTGCGGCTTGCGCCGCGCATGTCAAGCTTGTCCGCGCAGGGCGCGGCCAAGCGGAAAGGGGCGCTGCCCCTTCGGACGCGTTTGCAGGCAAACACGTCCACCCCGAGGTTTCCTGAAACGAAGAAGGTGTTAGCGCAGCACGACCTCGTCCGCGCGCACGAGGCCCAGAACGTCGCGGGCCTGCTGGTCGAGCAGGTCGAGATCGAGGAAATCGTCCGAGATGCGGCGGGTCTTGTTTTCGAGCGTCGCGATTTCGGCGGCGAGGCGGTCGCGCTCTTTCGCGAGTGTCTGTGCCTCGGCGTCGATACGCACGCGACGAAACAGCCCGTAATCCCCCTGCACGGAGGCGAAGGTGAAATAGGTGCCAGCGGAAATCAGCCCCAGAAGATAGAGCACGCCGCCAAAGCCGGATTGTCTGCGTGGACCGCGCAAGGGAAACCCCTCGGTATGAACGTCTGCCTCATGCGCCTCTGCCGGGCGCTGTAACTCTTTATGACACAGGTGATTCGCTCTGTGAATCCCCAATGATTCGGTTGGGCGATTTTCGGCGGATGCCGCGACGGGATGGCTTTTCCTGCGCGGGGGCTGGGCGCTAGGCTGGGGGCGAGGAGGACTTGCGATGACGGTGGAGCCACGAAGCACGCTTGCCACCCATGAGGTCGAGAACCAGCCGGGCGCACCGGCGGCGCGCGACCTTTGGGCGTCGGATGCCACGCTGCGCGATCACGTGCTGGCGGCAGGGGGGCGCGAAGATGCGGCGGCCGAGGCCGGGGCATCTTTCGGTACCGAAGCCCTGCGTGCGGCGGGCGAGGCGGCGCGGGCGAACCCGCCGGAGTTGAAGCTCTTCGACCGGGCGGGGCGACGGTTGGACGAGGTGCGTTTTCATCCGGGGTATCACGAGGTCATGCAGGTGGGCATGGCCGCCGGATATGCCGCCCTTGCTTGGGACGGGGCGCCCGGTGGGCACGCGACCCATGCCGCGATGGTCTATATGCTCAGTCAGGTCGAGCCGGGGATCTGCTGCCCGTTGACCATGACCTATGCCGCCGTGCCCGCGCTTGCCGCCGATCCGGCGCTGGAGGCGGTCTGGGCGCCGAAGCTGACCGGGGCCGATTACGACCCGTCCATCGCCCCTGTGGGTCGGAAACGCGCGGCCACGATGGGCATGGCCATGACCGAGAAGCAGGGCGGCTCGGACGTGCGGGCGAATACGACGCGGGCGGAACCGGCGGGTGGGATGTGGCGGCTTACCGGGCACAAGTGGTTCTGTTCGGCGCCGATGTCGGACGGGTTCCTGACGCTGGCCTATACCGAGGCCGGGCTCACCTGTTTCCTCGTTCCGCGCTGGACCGACGAGGGGCGCAACCCGATCCAGATCCAGCGGTTGAAGGACAAGCTGGGCAACCGGGCCAATGCCTCGTCCGAGATCGAGTATCACGGCGCGCTGGCGCACAAGCTGGGCGAGGACGGGCGCGGGGTCGCGACGATCATCGAGATGGTGCATCACACTCGGCTCGACACCGCCATGGCGCCCGCCGGGCTGATGCGGGCGGCGCTGGTCGAGGCGAAACACTGGGTCGAGGGCCGGTCCGCGTTTCAGAAGCGGCTGATCGACCAGCCGCTGATGCGGTCGGTTCTGGCCGATCTGGCGCTGGAATGGGAAGGGGCGCTGGCGCTCGGGATGCGGGCGGCACGGGCCTTTGACGGCGACGCGCCCGAGGATCGGGCCTTCGCACGGATCTCGGTCGCGCTGGCCAAGTTCCTGTCGAACAAGCGGTGCGGTCCGGTGATCCTCGAGGCGATGGAGTGCCTTGGCGGAATGGGATACGTCGAAGAGACGCCGATGCCGATGCTGTATCGCGAAGCGCCGCTCAACTCGATCTGGGAAGGGTCGGGGAACGTGATCTGCCTCGACATTCTCCGCACGCTGGCGCGCGAGCCGATGGCGGGTGCGGCGTTGCGGGCCGAGCTGGAGGCCGCGAAAGGCGCAGACCGTCGCTATGACGCGGCGCTCGCGGCGCATTTCGACCGCTGGCCTGCGGTGCCGGAGGAGGGCGAGGCGCGGTGGTTTGCCGAACGGCTTGCGGTGCTGCTGGCCGCCTCGGTCCTTCTGCGGGCCGGAAACGCGGCGGTTTCCGACGGCTGGATCGCGACCAAGGTGGACGGCGCGCGCGGCATGGTGCCGGGCGCGGTCAGCGGTCTGGACACGGCCGCCTTGATCGCGCGGATCTGACCGGACAGACCCGCGCGCCAGGTCTTATTCCACGGTGATCGTGATGACGTCCGAGGCGACCGGCGGATCGAACGGCACGTGGTTCATGTCGCCCAGCACGAGTTGCAGCGTGTGTTCGCCCGGGGCGAGTTCCAGCATGGTTTCGGTCTGGCCGCCGCCGAAGTGCTTGTGGTTGTCGTCGGCGGGCAGGCCATAGGTCAATTCGCCCTCTTGGCCTTCCCCCAGCGGTGGGCGGTCGATCAGGATGTGGTGGTGGCCGGTGTTTTCCTTTTCGGTGCCCGCCGGGGCCACGCCCATGCCGGACAGGCCGAAGACGACCTTGACCGGGGACGACACGGTGTCGCCGTCCGACAGGTTGACGAAATAGACCCCGGCCCCCTCGGGCGCCATCATCTGGGCGGCGGCGGGGCTGGCGATGGCCAATCCAAGGGCGATGGCTGCGGCAATGGATCTTGTGAACATGGTTTCCTCCCAAAATGTCCAGGTGTTGTGATGGAAGGGTAACATGAAGCGGGCCACCGCCAAACGAGAACGGGCCGCCCGGTCGGACGGCCCGTTTCAGAGGAGGGGGCGGCGATCAGGTGATCGAGGCCCGATAGATGCCGTCGATGGCCTCGGCGATGGTCGCGTTGAATTCGTCGTCGGATTGCTGGGCCGAAAGCCCCTCGGTCAAGGCGCGCGAAAAGCTGGCGATCATGCCCTCGTTCTTGGCGAGGAGCGCGTTCGCCTCGTCGCGCGCATAGCCGCCCGACAGCGCCACGACGCGGATCACGCGGGGGTGGGCGATGAGGCTGGCATACTGGTTCGCCTTGGTCGGAAGCGAGAGCTTCAGCATGATCTCCTGCCCCTCGTCCAGCGCGTCCAGGTGCTTGGTGATCTCTTCGAGCAGGATGTCCTCAGCCTCGGCCTTGTCGTCGATCGAGATAGTCACCTCGGGTTCGAGGATCGGGACCAGACCCTTGGCGAGGATCTGTTTGCCCACCTCGAACTGCTGATCGACGATCGCCGCGATCCCTTCGCGGTTGGCTGCCGAGACGACCGAGCGCATCTTGGTGCCGAAAATCCCGGCGGCGACCGCACGGTCGAGCAGCGCGTCGAGGTCCGGCATAGGTTTCATGAGCTGCACGCCGTTCGCCTCGGCCTCGAGTCCCTTGTCCACCTTGAGGAACGGGACCACGCCGCGCTCTTCCCACAGGAACCGGGCCGAGGGCTTGCCGCCGATCTCGCGGTCCATCGTCATCTCGAACAGGATCGCGCCGATCACCTTTTCGCGGGTGAAAGCCGGGGCCTGCGCGATCCGGGCGCGCATCCCGTGGATCAGGTCGAACATCTCGTCCTCGGACGAATAGGCGCTTTCATCGACGCCGTAGAGGCGCAGTGCCTTGGGGGTCGAACCGCCGGATTGGTCGAGCGCGGCGATGAAGCCCTTGCCGCTTGTCATCTGCTCGCGTTGTTTCGAATCCGACATCTCAATTCCCTCCGTGGTCGCGTGTCCGCCACTTGGTAAGGTGTCGCGCGGCGCTGCGCAATTCTGGTCGCGCTAACGCATCGCGATTGCGCGGGTCAGCCGCGACCGGACCAGAAAAAACCGTTCATGCGGGCCAGTAGACCGCGGGGCGTGATCTTGGCCGACAGCACGACGAGCTTGGTGACGAAGCCGGGCACCTCGACCCGCTTCCCGGCCTCGAGGGCACGCCAGCCGGCGCGGGCGATCACATCGGGGGCGAGCATCGGCAGGAAACTGGTGAGCCACGCGCTGTCGATGCCCGCCGCGCCGAAGAAGTTGGTCTTGGACGGGCCGGGGCAGAGCGCGGTGACGGTGATGCCGTCGCGTTTGCATTCGTAGTGCGCCGCTTCGGACAGGGTCAGGACGTAGGATTTCGTCGCGTGATAGATCGCCATGTTGGGCGAGGGCATGTAGCCGGCGAGCGAGGCGACGTTCAGAACCTTGCCTTTCGTGCCCGTCGCGCGGAACTGTTTGAGGGCGTTCTGCATCAGCTCGGTGACGGCGACCATGTTCACGGTCACCGATCCGCGTTCGCGATCGTCGCCGCAGGTGGCGAAACGCCCATGCACGCCGAAGCCCGCGTTGTTCACCAAGAGGTCGATGGAACGCCCGTCGTTCGCAGCCTGCCAGAGCCTGTCGGCGGCGCCGGGTTCGGCCAGATCGGCCGTCACCACCACCACTTCGGTCGGAAGGGTGTCGGCGAGCGCGCGCAACTCGTCTTCGCGACGGGCCGAAATCACGAGGTTCCAGCCATCGGCGGCGGCGAGCTTGGCGAACTCGAGGCCAAGGCCCGAGGACGCGCCGGTGATGAGCGCCCAGCCCACCGTTCAGCCCTCGAGCGCGGCGACGCCGGGCAGGGTCTTGCCCTCCATCCATTCGAGGAATGCCCCGCCAGCGGTGGAGATGTAGGTGAAATCATCGGCCACGCCCGCCTTGTTCAGCGCGGCCACCGTATCGCCACCGCCCGCGACCGAGGTCAGGCGACCCTCTTTCGACAACGCGCCCGCTTTCTGCGCGGCGGCGTTGGTAGCGGCGTCGAACGGCTCGATCTCGAACGCGCCGAGCGGGCCGTTCCAGATCAGGGTCGAGGCGTTCTCGAACGCCTTTGCGATGGTGTCGACCGTGTCGGGACCGGCATCGAGGATCATGGCGTCGGACGGGCATGCGTCGGCCGCGACGGTTTCGTTCTCGGCCCCCGCTTTGAATTCGCGGGCCACGACCACATCCGTCGGCAGGATGATCTTGCACCCCGCCTCGTCGGCCTTTTCCATGATCTCGCGCGCCGTGTCGGCCATGTCGTGCTCGCACAGCGATTTGCCCACGTCGATGCCTTGAGCGGCGAGGAAGGTATTCGCCATGCCGCCCCCGATCACGAGGTTGTCGACCTTTTCCACGAGGTTGCCGAGCAGTTCCAGCTTGGTTGACACCTTGGCGCCGCCGACCACCGCGACCACCGGGCGCACCGGGTTCGATAGTGCGGCTTCGAGCGCCTTGAGCTCGGCTTCCATCAGCCGTCCGGCGCAGTTCGTCATGATCCGGGCCACGCCTTCGGTCGAGGCATGGGCGCGGTGCGAGGCCGAGAAGGCGTCGTTGACATAGACCTCGCCAAGCGCGGCCAGTGCGGCGGCGAACGAGGCTTCGTTGTCGGTCTCTTCCGGGTGGAAGCGCGTGTTTTCGAGCAGCAGCACTTCGCCCGGCTCCAGCTTCGACACGGCGATCTTGGCGGGTCCGCCGATGCAGTTGTCCGCGAATTTCACCGGGGCGTCGAAGGCGGCGGAGAGCGCGGGCACCAGCGGTTTCAGCGACATCTCGGGCACCACCTTGCCCTTGGGCCGCCCGAAATGGGCCATGAGCACGGGCTTGCCGCCCTTGTCGAGAATGTCCTTCACGGTCGGCACGATACGTTCGATCCGGGTCGCGTCGGTGACGTTGCCCTGATCGTCGAGCGGCACGTTGATGTCCACGCGGACCAGCACGGTCTTGCCGTCAAGGTCCATGTCGTCGAGTGTCTTCCAGCTCATCGGTCTCTCCTTCGTGCCTCAACTCCACAAACACGCTCGTGTTCGGGAATTCAATGGCGATTTGCCGCTGGCCCGCCCGGGATTTCCGCTCTTGCGGGGGCGGGGGGCGGCGCCTAGTTTCCCCGCCAAACAGTCAAAGGAGCGCCAGATGGCCGATATCAAGGACCCCGAGAACACCATCCTCATGGAACTGAAGGATGGGACCGTCGTGATCGAACTGCTGCCCGACGTGGCCCCCAAGCATGTCGAGCGGATGAAAGAGCTGGCGCGGGCCGGGAAATACGACGGCGTCGTGTTCCACCGCGTGATCGAGGGCTTCATGGCGCAGACCGGCGATGTCGAGCACGGTCAGGCCGATGGCGGCAACGTCCGCCGCGCGGGCACGGGCGGTTCGGACCTGCCGGACCTGCCGGCCGAATTCTCGAAGATCCCGCACGCGCGTGGCTCCATCGGTGCGGCCCGCACCCAGAACCCGAACAGCGCGAACAGCCAGTTCTTCATCAACTTCAAGGACAACGATTTCCTGAACGGGCAATACACGGTCTACGGTCAGGTCATCGAAGGCATGGAGCATGTCGATGCGATCACGCGGGGCGAGCCGCCTGCGAACCCGGACAAGATGATTTCCGTCAAGGTCGCCGCCGATGCGTAAGGCCACGTTGGTCGCCTGGCTCCTGTTTCTTGCGGGGGTCGGGCTGGTCGTCTGGTACTACTTCGCGACCGTGCCGGGGTCTGACCCGGCGGTCGTGAACGATGCGCCCGGTCAGGCTGGCGGTCCGCAGATCGAGATCACCGTCGCGGGCGAAGCGAACGGGAAGGTGCTGATCGAACTGTTCGACAACCTCGCCCCGCAGCACGCCGAGCGGATCACCCGTCTGGCCGACGAGGGGGCCTATGACGGCGTCGTCTTTCACCGCGTGATCGACGGATTCATGGCGCAGACCGGCGACGTGGCCTTTGGCCTCGAAGGCGGTGACATGAGCCGCGCGGGCATCGGCGGATCGGATTACCCCGATCTGCCCGCCGAATTCTCGAACGAGCCGTTCGTGCGCGGTGTCGTCGGCATGGCGCGGTCGTCGAACCCGGACAGCGGCAACAGCCAGTTCTTCATCATGTTCGACGAAGCCCCGTTCCTCGACGGCGAATACACCGTCGTCGGGCGGGTGATCGAAGGCATGGACGTGGTCATGGACATCAAGCGCGGCGAAGGGCCGAACGGCGCCGTCATCGGTCAGCCGGACGTCATGACCAACGTGGATGTCGTAAAATAATCGTGGTGGCCCGCCCCTGCGCGGGCCGTCACGCCCCGGCCAGCATCAGAATGAAGCCGAGGAACAATAGCCATTCCAAGGCCGGAGTCCGGTATCGTTTGAGCGTCGAAATCATGTGTGCCTCCCCAGGTCGACAGGCACTATGGTAATCCATACCCGGTAAACAAAGCGTTTTCGTGCGTTTTGGTGAAATTGCCTCGAAATACCCTCAAAAGATCATAAAAACCCCCCGATCCGCGTGAATTGTGTCGGAAACCGCCACAAAGGACGGATCGATGCAGTTGAGTGATGTGATTTTCTACGGGTTGGGCGCCGCCGTCGTGGTGGGCGTGTCGGGGCTTGTGGATTTCAGCGGCCTTTTCGGAGGCAAATCCGAGGACGGGGCGACGCCGCAAGAGGCCGACGCACACAAGGCCGAGGCGGAACAGGTCAACCCGATCCAGAACGAATACCAATCGACACTCGCCT
Organism: Maritimibacter alexandrii; assembly: GCF_005871115.1. Taxonomy (NCBI): domain Bacteria; kingdom Pseudomonadati; phylum Pseudomonadota; class Alphaproteobacteria; order Rhodobacterales; family Roseobacteraceae; genus Maritimibacter; species Maritimibacter alexandrii. The sequence continues at coordinate 152,374 of NZ_SWKQ01000014.1, read as the reverse complement.
TCTTCCTCGACGAAGAACACGAAAACCTCGTCTCCGGGCGAGACGATGACTCCGGGGACACCGAGTTGGTCCAGGCCGAAGCCTCGGAGGAGGCCGCCGCGCCCGATCTCGCGCAGGCGGACGACACGGGGTTCGAAGACGACAACATATTCGGCGACGTGACCGCGACGGCGGAGGATTCGCTTTACGAAGCGGCCGAGGAGGCAAGGATGACCGCACCGATCGCGGTCTACGACCTGACCGATCCCGAGGCCGACGTGCCGCATTGGGACGACTTCGATGCGGAGGCCGAAATGGTCCGTATCGAATACCTGCCGAGCTTCGACCCCGAAACGGGAGAGCCGGTGGAGCCTGTGGTTTCAGTGGCTTACGACCCGGACTTCGACCAGACGACCATCGCGCTGGACGGTGCGGCGGTGGCGGAGCTCGACGGCGATGCGGGGATCGGCGCTGAGGACATCGACCTCGTTCCGATGAGCGACGAGACCTACGCCGCCGCGTGACAGGTGCCCCCGGCGATGCCATGCTGACCCCATGACACGCCTGATCCTGTTCCTGATCGTCCTTCCCGGTCTGGCGCTTGCCGACCCGAAGTTCTGGAAAAACGAATTTCCGCTCACCGACTTCTCGAACCGCACCATCGAAAGCTGGTCCGAAGTGCTGTCGGGCGGGCCGCCGCGCGACGGTATCCCGGCCCTGAGCGACCCCGACATGATCGGCGTGGCCGACGCATCCTTGCCGGAGCGGGAGCCGATCATCGCGCTGGAGCTCGACGGGGAAACCCCGCGCGCCTATCCGATCCGCTACCTCATCTGGCATGAGATCGTGAACGATACCGTGGGCGACGTGCCGGTCGCGGTGACCTTTTGCCCGCTGTGCAATTCGGCGCTGACCTTCGACCGGCGGCATGATGGCCGCGTGCTGACCTTCGGCGTGTCGGGCAAGCTCAGAAACAGCGACATGATCATGTATGACCGCGAAACCGAAAGCTGGTGGCAGCAGGCGCTGGGTCAGGGGATCGTCGGCGACTATGCGGGCGACGAGTTGGCGCCCCTGCCGTCATGGATGGAGGCTTGGTCGGTCTTCGCCGCGCGCAACCCGGACGGGCTGGTCATGGCCGAACCGGACCACCGCCGCCCCTATGGCCAGAACCCATATGCGGGCTACGACGACCGGGCGCGACCCTATCCGTTCTTCACGGGCGAGATGCCGCCGCATGACATCCCGGCGCTCGCCCGCGTGGTGCGGGTCGGAGAGCGGGCCTGGCCGATGGCACGGCTGGCCGAGGCGGGTACGATCACCGAAGCCGGGGTGACCCTGACGTGGGAGCATGAGCAGGCCTCGGCGCTCGGCGCCGCGGTGATGGGCGAGGCAGCGCCGGTCGGAGCGATCCGGGTGCGCGATGCGGCGGGCGACGATCTGCCCCACGACCTGATGTTCGCCTTCGCCTTCCACGCCTTTTACCCGGACGGGGACTGGATGCTGGGCGAATAGCCCCCGACGCGAAAAAGCCCCGGGCGCGAACCCGGGGCTTTCCAGTCGATTCAAGCGGTTGTCAGCTCTTGGCGAGGTTGCGCAGCACGTAGTGCAGCACGCCGCCGTTGGCCACGTAATCGATCTCGACCTCGGTATCGATCCGGCATTTCAGCTCGATGTCCTTGGTTGTGCCGTCCGGGTAGGTGATCGTGCAGGGCAGCACCGCAAGCGGCTTCAGATCCTTCGACAACCCGGTGATGGTGAAGGTCTCTTCCCCGGTCAGGTTCAGCGTCTTGCGCGTGTCGCCCCCGGTGAACTCGAACGGAACGACGCCCATACCGACGAGGTTCGAGCGGTGGATGCGCTCGAAGCTTTCCGCGATCACCGCCTTCACGCCCAACAGGTTCGTGCCCTTGGCCGCCCAGTCGCGCGACGAGCCTGCGCCGTATTCGATACCACCGACGACGACGAGGGGCGTGCCGTCCTCCTGATAGGCCATCGACGCGTCGTAGATCGACGTCTGTTCGCCGTCCGGGCCCTTGGTATAGCCGCCTTCGACGCCATCCAGCATCTCGTTCTTGATGCGGATGTTGGCGAAGGTGCCGCGCATCATGACCTCGTGGTTGCCCCGGCGCGAGCCGTAGCTGTTGAAGTCACGCGGCGCGACCTGCCGTTCGGTCAGATACTTGCCGGCGGGCGAGTCAGCCTTGAACGACCCGGCGGGCGAGATGTGGTCGGTCGTAATCATGTCGCCCAGAAGCGCCAGAACGCGGGCGTCCTTGATGTCGGCGATGGTGCCGGGGTCTTTGGACATGCCTTGGAAATAGGGCGGGTTCTGGATGTAGGTGGACTGCGGCGGCCAGTCATAGGTTTCGCCGCCCGACACCTCGACCGCCTGCCATTTCTCGTCGCCCTTGAAGACGTCGGCGTATTTCTCCTGAAACGCCTCGCGGGTGACGACCTTTTCGACCAGTTCGGCGATCTCGGCGTCGCTGGGCCACAGATCCTTGAGGTAGACGTCCTTGCCGTCCGGCGTCTGCGCGATGGGGTCGTTGGCCATGTCGATGTTCATGTCGCCGGCCAGCGCATAGGCCACCACGAGCGGCGGCGAGGCGAGGTAGTTGGCCCGCACGTCCGGGCTGATCCGGCCCTCGAAGTTGCGGTTGCCCGACAGCACCGAGACGGCGATCAGGTCGTTGTCCGCGATCGACTTGGAAATCTCGGGCTGGAGCGGGCCGGAGTTGCCGATGCAGGTGGTGCAGCCGTAACCCACGAGGTCGAAGCCGATGGCGTCGAGGTCGTCCTGAAGCCCGGCGGCTTCGAGATACTCGGTCACGACCTGCGACCCGGGGGCGAGCGAGGTCTTGACCCAGGGTTTGCGGTTCAGGCCCAGTTCGTTGGCCTTGCGCGCCACGAGGCCCGCGCCGATCATCACATAGGGGTTAGACGTGTTGGTGCAGGAGGTGATCGAGGCGATCACGACGCTGCCGTCCTTGAGTTCATAGTTCTCGCCCTCGACCTTGCCCGACTTGGCATAGACGGCGGGCTTGGTCGCGATGGGGCCTTCGGCGGCCATGTCCTGCGCGTCGTCGGACATATCCACGCCCCTGTAGTCCGCAACGACGTTGTCGAAGGCACCGGCGGCCTGATCCAGCGCCACGTAATCCTGCGGGCGTTTCGGGCCGGAGATCGCCGGAACGATGTCGCCCATGTCCAGATGCAGGGTCGAGGTATAGACCGGATCGTAATCCGCATCGCGCCACAGGCCGTTTTCCTTGGCATAGGCCTCGACCAGTTCGATCCGGTCCTTGTCGCGCCCGGTCTGTTCCAGATAGCGCAGGGTTTCGCCGTCGATGGGGAAGAAGCCGCAGGTCGCGCCGTATTCGGGGGCCATGTTGGCGATGGTCGCGCGTTGTGCCAGCGGCAGGTTGTCGAGCCCGTCGCCGTAGAATTCGACGAACTTGCCCACGACGCCGTGCTTGCGCAGCATTTCCACGACCTTGAGCACGAGGTCGGTCCCGGTCGTGCCCTCGACCATCGCGCCGGTGAGTTTGAAGCCCACGACTTCGGGGATGAGCATCGAGATCGGCTGGCCCAGCATGGCCGCCTCGGCCTCGATCCCGCCGACACCCCAGCCGAGCACGGCGACGCCGTTGATCATGGTGGTGTGGCTGTCGGTGCCGACAAGCGTATCCGGGTAGGCGACCTCTTCGCCGTTCTGATCCTTGTCGGTCCAGACCGTCTGGGCGAGGTATTCGAGGTTCACCTGATGGCAGATGCCGGTGCCCGGCGGGACCACGCGGAAATTCTCGAACGCGGTCTGACCCCATTTGAGGAACTGATACCGCTCCATGTTCCGCTCGTATTCACGGTCCACGTTCATCTGGAAGGCGCGCGGGTTGCCGAATTCGTCGATCATCACCGAGTGGTCGATGACGAGGTCGACGGGCACCAGCGGGTTGATCTTTTCCGCATCCCCCCCAAGCGCCTTGATCCCGTCGCGCATGGCGGCGAGATCGACGACCGCCGGGACGCCGGTGAAATCCTGCATCAGCACGCGGGCCGGACGGTATGCGATCTCGCGGGGGTTCTGCCCGCCCTTGTCGGCCCACTCCGAGAAGGCCTTGATGTCGTCGGTCGACACCGTGCGCCCGCCGTCTTCGAAGCGGAGCATGTTTTCCAGAACCACCTTGAGCGAGGCGGGGAGCTTGGAAAACGTGCCAAGCCCGGCCTCTTCGGCAGCGGGAATAGAATAATAGGCGACGGTCGATCCGCCCGCCGACAGTGTCTTGCGCGTTTTGGATGTGTCTTTGCCGACTTCGATGGGCATGTCTGGCTCCTCTCGCTGGACCACGCGGTGCCCCTCGAACGGGGACATCCGGTTAACGTTTACTCTCCATGTGAGACTGTAGAGGGATTCCTGCAAGGGTTTGAGAGCAGTTTTTGTATACCATTGCACACACGTCGGGACGCGAGGGGTGCCTGCCTACGGACATGGCACATCTGCCACGTTGCAGGACACTCTCAAAACCTTGATTGGCGGGTGAGAGGGGGGTGGTCTATCACGCTTTGCACGGACAGACGGAGAGCGCGTGATGAAATCTTGGATCGGGGCAGGGCTCGTTGCAGCCGCGGCGCTTACGGGTGGCGCTGGATATGCAGACGAGAAACCGCTTGTTCTGATCGAACTTTTCACCTCGCAAGGGTGCAATTCCTGTCCGCCCGCCGACGCCCTTCTGGCCGAGCTTGCGGTGCGCGACGATGTTCTGCCGCTCGCGCTTCACGTGGATTACTGGGATTACATCGGGTGGAAGGACAAGTTCGCTCGGCCCGAACATACGGCACGACAAAAGGCCTATGCCCATGTCGCGGGCGCCTCGACGATCTATACGCCGCAGATGGTCGTGGGCGGCACCGATCACGTGGTCGGCTACAAACCGATGCGTGTCGCCGATTACATGAAGGCCCATGAGGCGACGCTTGCGGATGTCGAGGTCCGGGCCGAGATCGTCGACGGCAAGATGCGGATCAAATGTCTCGTCAAGGACGGCACGACGCTGCCCACCAAGATCAACGTCGATATCGTGCGCTTCAACCCGTCGGAAACCGTCGACATCAAGCATGGTGAAAACGCCGGTGAAACGATCGCCTACACGAACATCGTGACGGATTGGGAGCGCGTCGCGATCTGGGACGGCCGCGAAACGCTTGAACTCGATACCGCGATGGCGGGGGATGGGCCGATGGCGCTGATCCTGCAAGAACCGGGGCCGGGCCGCGTGCTGGCCGCCTATCGGATCAACTGACTCGTCAACCGCACGCCCTCATTGCCTGAAGCAATGGGCCGTATTGCTGGCGTCCGGGAAAATATCGTCGGATTTTGCCACGGCCCACCGCCGCGTCGGCGGCGCGCGACGTGGTATTCAGAAAAGGACGACGACATGACGGACCCGACCGAGCGTATTCTCTTTGGCACCGGCAGCCCGAATGTGCGCAAGGTGGGGCTCTTGCTCGAGGAACTCGGGCTCGACTACGCCATGAAACACGTGGCGGTCTTCAGCGGAGAGCAGTTCGAGCCCGACTTCCTCGCGATGAACCCGATTGGCAAGGTGCCGGTCCTGACCGATCCGGGCGCCGATGAGCCGCTGTTCGAATCCAACGCGATCCTGATCTATCTGGCCGAAACCTACGGCCCGGCCTTTCTGCCGGCGGCGGGCGCGGCCCGGCGCGACGTGATGCGCTGGCTCATGGTGCAAACCGCGCTGGTGGGGCCGATGCTGGGGCAATACAACCACTACCACCTCGTCGTTAAGCATGGCTCGGAGCCCTATTCCGCGGCACGCTATCGCAACCAGTCGGAAACCGTCTATCGGCACCTCGACGACCGGCTCGCGAGCCGCGACTGGATCGCGGGCGACGGCTATTCCATCGCCGATATCGCGATCTGGCCGTGGACACTTTACCTCGAGCGGCATGAGTTTGCGCCCGAGGATTTTCCGAACCTTTCGCGCTGGCGTGCGCAGATCGGCGAACGTCCTGCGGCCAAGCGGATGACCCATCGGGTCGAAACCGAATACGACCCCCGCAACAACCTCACCCGGCGGTCATCCTCGCAGGAATCGCTCGATCGGCTGTTCAACCGCAAACCCGACGGTCCCGAGGCGGATTTCTCGTTGATCGTCAGTGTCTGACTAGGCGTTCAGGGCGCCGCCCGTTCCCGATGCCAGATGTAAAGGCCCGAGGCGACGATGATCGCCCCACCGATCCATGTGGCGAGGTCCGGGTATTCGCCGAACACCAGCGCCCCCCAGATCGCCGCGATCAGAAGGCCGACGTAGGAAAACGGCGCGATGGCCGAGGCTTCGGCGAAGCGCACGGCTTGTATCAGGAAAAGCTGTCCCAACGCGCCAAGCGCGCCGATGGCCAGCATCAGCGCGATCTCTTTGGGGCCGGGGACGGTCCAGAAAAACGGCACGATGACGCTGGTCACGATGGCGCCGAGCAGGGCGGCATAGAGCAGCGAGGTGCGCGGGTCTTCGTCATGGCCGACCTTGCGTGTCAGCAGGATGAAGGTGGCATAGCCGGTGGCGGCGATCAGGGGCAGAAAGGCTGCCGGTGAAAACACCTCGGTCCCCGGTCGGATGATGACCAGCGCGCCGACAAGTGCCGCGACCACGCCGAAGGCCCGGCGCGGCCCGAAGCGTTCCCCCAGAAACAGCGCCGCGCCCAGCGTGATGAAGATCGGATTGATGTCCATGATCGCCGTCGCTTCCGCCAGACCGAGGTAGGTGAGCGACAGGAAGAACAGGCTGGTGCCCATCAGAAGCGACATGGAGCGCACGAATTGCAGGCCGGGGTATTTGGTGCGCGCGACCGTCTTCAGCGTGGGCAGGAGCCAGATCGTGACGATGATGGTCTGCCCGGCGTAGCGCGCCCAGATCGTCTGGGTGACATGCACCTCCTGCGACAGGATCTTGGCCAGAAGATCCATCGTCGCCATGCAGAAGATCCCGCTCATATAAAGCAGGATGCCCTTGCCCGGCTGGTTGAGGGGGGAGGCGATCGCGGTCATGGCGTCGCTCTATGCCCGGGGGCGGGGATTGGCAACGGGGCGTCTCAGCGGATCGGGACGACGCCGGACCGCTCGCGGTGCCAGATGTAGATGCCCGAGGCCACGATGATGCCACCCCCGATCCATGTGGCGAGGTCGGGAACGTCGCCGAACGCGACATAGCCCCAGAAGGCGGCGACGAGCAGGGCGATGTAGGAAAACGGCGCGATGGCGCTGGCCTCGGCGTATCGTACCGACTGGATCATCAGGAATTGGCCCAACGCGCCGAGGATGCCGATGGCGCACATAAGGCCGACCTGCCGCAAATCCGGGGTCTGCCAGTAGAACGGCACGACGATGGACGTGATGATCGCCCCGAGAAGGGCCGCGTACAGGAGCGATGTGCGCGGGTCTTCGTCATGGCCCACCTTACGGGTGAGCAGGATGAACCCGGCGTAGCAGGAGGCCGAGATCAGCGGCAGAAGGGTCGCGGGCGAAAAGACGTCCGTGCCCGGCCGGATCACGATGAGCGCGCCGATCAGCGCCGCGCCGACCCCGAAGGCGCGTTTCACCCCGAAGGTCTCGCCCAGAAAGATCGCGCCGCCCACGGTGATGAGCACGGGGTTGATGTTCATGACCGCCGATGCCTCGGCCAGCCCGAGATAGGTGAGCGCGGTGAAAAACACGGCGGTCCCGATCAGAAGCAGCACGGACCGGGCGAATTGCAGGCCGGGATAGCGGGTGCGCACCACCTGACCCAGTTGCGGGAACAGCCAGACGACGACGATCACGGTCTGGCCCGCATAGCGCGCCCAGACCGCCTGTGCGACGTGCAGATCCTGCGTGAGCAGCTTCGCCATCAGCTCCATCGTCGACATGAAGAAGAAGGCGGCCATATAAAGCAGGATGCCCTTGCCGGGTTGGCTGGCGGGCTGCATCGCGGGTGTGACGGTCAAGGGAAGGGTCCGGTCGCAGTTTGGTCCCACCGGGCATAAGGCCGTTGTGGGGGCGCGTCCATCAATCTCGGGCATTGCTTACCGGCGGCATGGCGCGCGGCGTTCCGGGTCAGTCGTCGTCGCCCGCCAGCAGCAGAACCTCGCCGGCCGCCTCCAGTTCCCGGATCGTCGAGACGATGGTGCCCATCGCCTCCTCCGCCTCCTTCGGTTTCACCTTGCCCACATTGGCGATCTCTTCGCGCAACTGATCCGCCATGCGTTTCGACATGGCGCCGAGGATGAATTCCGCCGCGGGCGCCAACGGGCCGCCCATCGCACCGGCGAGCGCGGTGATGAGAACGGCGGGGTCCACGTCGCGCGTGATCTTGGGGACGTCGCGCGCGTCGATCCGGTCGGGAATGTTGGCGAAGGTGAAGATCGCCTTGCGCACTTCTTCCGCGAATGCCTGATCCTCGGCATCCAGCCCTTCGAGCACATCGTCGCGGGTGGCGGCGGGCGAGAAGTTCAGGATCGCGCCGACCCGTTCGACCGGCCCGTCGCTGAACGCCTTGAGCGGCTGGGCGTCGAGTTGTTCGGCGATGGCGCGCCCGATCCGGTCGACCACGGCGGGTTCGACCGATCCGGTCAGCGATATGGCATAGGCCAGCTTGCGCGCGCGCGGGCCGGGCAGGCGCCCGAGCAGGTCGGCGGCGGTCGAGACCTTGAGCTTGGACAGGAGCACCGCGCCCACCTCGACGCTTTCCTCTTCGAGAACGGGGAGAAGGCGGGAAGGGTCCAGCCCGGCGATGGTTTCCCAAGGGTCGCCCGTGAAGTTGAACCCCTTGGCCTTGCGGATGCGCGCGACGGTCGCGGGGCTGATCGTGCCGTCGAGCACGTTCAGCGCCCCTTCGAGCCCACCGGGAAAAGACAGGCCGACGCTTTCGATTTCCTCGACGAATTCGTCGACCACCGACTTCAGCGTCACCCGGTCGATGAAGCGCATCGACGACATCTGCTGCGCCAGTTCGGTCTGCAATTCTTCCGGCAGGTCGGCGAGTTTCAGTTCGATCCCTTCGGCGAGCAGGAGCCGCACGATGACGGCCGCCTTCTGACGCTTGGTCAGGCGGCGCAGCGGCATGGGGTCCATGCCGAAATCCGAAAGGGCCATCTCCGTCGACACGTCTCACCTCTTCCCCGGTTCCCCGGAAACCATAGGGTCAAGGTGTTAACGGTTGGTTCCGCCGGATCAGTAGTTGGTGGTCACACCCGTGCGGATCGCCGTCTCCAGCGCCCGTGCGGGCCAGGAGCCTTCGCCGCCCCGCGCGCGGATTTCGACGAGCTGTGCATAGGCCTCGTCCACGCGACCTTCCACGACATAGCCCTGACCCATGTAGGACCGGGCGAGCAGGTTGTCGGGGTTGGCTTCGATGGCGGCGCGATAGAACGCCTCGCCCCCTTCGAGATCGCCCATGTTCCGGGCGACGAAACCGCGATAGGTCAGAACCCGGTCGTCAGACTGGTCGGACATGGCGGCGAGCACGTGCAGCGTGTCGGCGTAGCGCCCGGCATAGGCCAGCTCGCGCACGGCCTCGTAAAGCGCATCATCGGTGAGCGAGCTTTCCTTGGGGGCGACGCACTGGCCGAGGTTCGCATCCCACACCATGCCTTCGGAACATTGGGTGGTGGTTTCGGTCGTGGTCGGCGTGCTGTCGTTGTCCGACCCGGCGGCGAAGGCCGCGGCGGGCAGGGCAAGGGCGGCCGCGAGGAATGTGGTACGCATGTCTAACTCCGAAAAAATAATCCCGTGACACGAGCCTAACATGCGCCGCGCGCAAGCCCGGTCACGATGGTGTCACAGGTCCGACTAGCTGGAAACGATGACGCAGGCCTTGGTTTCCGCGTCGTAGATCGTGCCTTCCTTGCAATTGGCATGAGCCTCTTCGCAGGACCGGCTTTCCTGCGCGATGGCGGCAAGGGGAAGAAAGGCGAGGATGGCGGACGCGAGCAGGGTCTTGGCTTTCATGGCTGGACTCCGGGGTGGGGTGGACGCGAGGAAACACCGCGCAGCCATGCGGGCGACGCGGTGCGCAAACAGTGTTCGATCAGCCGGAAACGACTTCGACGCAGGCGCCCTTTTCGGCGTCCCAGGAATAGCCTTCCATGCAGGACGAGGCGGTTTCCTCGTGGCCCGCGCACATGGCGAAGCCCGTGACGGGCAAGAGGGCAAGGCAGGCGGCGGCGAAAAAGGCTTTGGCGTTCATGAATGATCTCCTGTTCGACTGACAGGAGGGTATCACGGTTTTTCGCCGCCCGACTTCACGCGCCCGCGATCATGCGCCGAAGACGCGGGCGAAGATCGTGTCGACGTGCTTGGTGTGGTAATCCATGTCGAATTTGGCGCGGATGCCGTCCTCGCCAAGTGCCGCCACGACCTCGTCATCGGCCAGCAGAAGCTCTTGGAAATCGAGGCGTTCTTCCCAGACCTTGAGCGCGTTGCGCTGAACCATGGAATAGGCGTCCTCGCGGCTGACACCGGCTTGGGTCAGCGCCAGAAGCACGCGCTGCGACATCACCAGACCCGGGAATTTGTTCATGTTTTCAAGCATGTTCTCGGGATAGATAATCATCTTGTCGACCACGCCCGCCAAACGGTTCAGCGCGAAGTCGAGCGTTACGGTGGCGTCCGGGCCGATGCCGCGTTCGACGGAGGAGTGGGAGATGTCGCGCTCATGCCAGAGCGCCACGTTCTCCATCGCCGGGATCACGGTCATCCGCACGAGCCGGGCGAGGCCCGTGAGGTTCTCGGTCAGGACCGGGTTTTTCTTGTGCGGCATGGCCGACGAGCCCTTCTGGCCCATCGAGAAGAACTCGGCCCCCTCCAGCACCTCGGTGCGCTGCATGTGGCGAATCTCGATCGCGACATTCTCGATGGAACTGGCGATGACGCCCAGCGTGGCGAAGAACATGGCGTGACGGTCGCGCGGGATCACCTGCGTCGAGATCGGTTCGGGGCTGAGGCCCAGCTTTTCGCAAACGTGTTCTTCCACCGCCGGGTCGATGTTGGCGAAGGTGCCGACCGCGCCGGAAATCGCGCCGGTGGCGACCTCGGCGCGCGCCGCTTTCAGACGGGCGAGGTTGCGGTCGAACTCGGCGTAGAAGCGCGCGAAGGTCAGGCCCATCGTGGTCGGCTCGGCATGGATGCCATGGCTGCGACCGACGCGGACGGTCATCTTGTGCTCCATCGCGCGCTTTTTCAGCGCGGCGAGCACCTTTTCCACATCCTCGATCAGGATGTCGGCGGCGCGCACGAGCTGGACGTTGAGGCAGGTATCGAGCACGTCCGAAGACGTCATCCCCTGATGGACGAAGCGCGCCTCGTCCGACCCGACATGCTCGGCCAGATGGGTGAGGAACGCGATCACGTCATGCTTCGTCACCGCTTCGATCTCGTCGATCCGGGCCACGTCGAAATCCACGTCCTTGGCCTTCCAGACCGCATCTGCGTTTTCACGCGGGATCACGCCAAGGTCGGCTTGCGCGTCGCAGGCGTGGGCCTCGATCTCGTACCAGATTTTGAACTTGGTGGCCGGCTCCCAGATGTCGGTCATTTCTTTGCGGGCATAACGCGGGATCATGGGGCGGCCTTTCGGTTTGTGGGCGGGTCGCGCGCGTCATAGACTGACGTTCCGGAAGGGGCAAGGTGAGCATGGCTACGCTTTTCGACTTCGAGGGCCGCTGGCGCGTGGCGCGCCGGATCGACGACCGGATGGCGGGCAGGGCGGGCCGGTTCGAGGGCGTCGTGACCTTCGCGCCGGACGGCGAAGGGCTGACCTGCCGCGAAGTGGGCGAACTGACCTTCAAGGGCGGCACGCCGTTCGCCGCGACCCGCACCTATCTGTGGCGGCAGGGCGACCGGGGGATCGAAGTCTACTTCGAGGACGGGCGCTTCTTTCACCGGATCGGACCCGATCAGGCCCCGGTCGCGCAGCATTGGTGCGACCCGGACGATTACCGCGTGGCCTATGACTTCACCCTCTGGCCCGACTGGCGCGCGACGTGGGAGGTCACCGGCCCGCGGAAGGATTATTCCATGGTCAGCGACTACTTCCGGATAGCGCCCTGAGGCAGAGGCTTCAGGTCTTGAGATGCAGCCGGTTGCCCCGGTAACCGCCCCGGATGAGCCGGCCCTTTTCGGTGACGAGGGGATAGCGGTCGCCCCAATCGCGGAACCGGTCGTTCGTCACGATCCGGGCGTTCATATCGGCGGCCGCGCGCAGCAAATGACCGTCGGCCTGCGTGCCTTTCGGAACCACCATCACACGTTTCTCAGGCAAATTCAGATGCTTGGCGAAGGCGCGATCAAGCGTGTAGTGCCCGAACAGCAGATAGCCTGCGTTGGCATCGAACATCACGCCGGGGCGAAACCCGTCCGCTTCGAGCCGCTTGACGACCTGCCGAACGGTGCGGATGTCCGGCGTCTCGCCGCGCCAATACATGACGTTCGATCCGTCGACCAAGACGGCCGGGCGACGCGAACGGCGCACCCGCAGCACGAGTGCGCCGATGAGAAGTCCGAGGACGAAGACCCCAATGGCGAGGGGCGACATGGGCTTAGTAGCCGTCCGGCCCGCCGCCGCCCTGTTGCCACGGCTGCACGAGGTTGCCGAAGCGGGTGAAGCGGCCCTCGAAGCTCAGCTCGACCGTGCCGATCGGGCCGTGGCGCTGCTTGCCGATGATGACCTCGGCCTTGCCGTGCAGACGCTCCATCCGTTCCTGCCAGGCGGCCATTTCGTCGAGCCGGTCGTCAGAGGGTTTTTCGCGTTCGGCATAATATTCCTCGCGGAACACGAACATGACGACGTCGGCGTCCTGCTCGATCGAGCCGGATTCGCGAAGGTCTGAAAGCTGCGGACGCTTGTCGTCGCGGCTTTCGACCTGACGCGACAGCTGAGACAGCGCGATGACCGGGATATTGAGTTCTTTGGCGATGGCCTTGAGGCCCATCGAGATTTCCGCGATCTCGTTCACCCGGTTCTCGGCGGTGCCGCGCACAAGCTGGAGGTAGTCGACCATCAGCACGTCGAGCCCGTGCTCGCGTTTCAGGCGCCGGGCACGGGCGGCCAATTGTGCGATGGGGAGGGCGGGCGTGTCGTCGATGTAGAGAGGGCAGCTTTCGAGTGCCTTGGCGGCATCGACGAAGCGCCGGAACTCGGCCTCGGTCATGTCCCCCCGCCGGATCTGTTCGGACGGCACTTCGGAGGCCTCGGACAGAATACGCGCGGCAAGTTGTTCGGCGCTCATTTCGAGGGAGTAGAAGCCCACGACGCCGCCGGACACCGCGCCTTCGGACCCGTCCGGTTTCTTGCCCTTCTTATAGGCCTTGGCGATGTTGAACGCGATGTTGGTGGCGAGCGAGGTTTTCCCCATCGACGGACGGCCGGCGAGGATCAGAAGGTCCGAGGGGTGCAGCCCGCCCAGCTTCTTGTCCATGTCGGTGAGGCCCGTCGAGATACCCGCAAGGCCCCCGTCGCGCTGGTAGGCGGCGTTGGCGACCTGCACCGCATCGGTGACGGCGGACAGGAAGCTGACGAACCCGGATGAGGTCTTGCCGGTCTCGGCCAGTTTATAAAGCGACTGTTCGGCGGCGACGATCTGCTCGCCCGGCTCGTTGTCCTTCTCGAACCGCACCGCCCGCGCGGCGATGTCAGCGCCGAGGCGGATCAGCTCGCGGCGTTGGTGCATTTCGTAGATCAGCTGCGCATAGTCGCGCGCGGCGAAGGACGAGATCGCGGCACCGGCGAGGCGCGCGAGATAGGCGGGGCCGCCCAGTTCTTTGAGCCCCTCGTCATCCTCCATGAACGCCTTGATCGTCACCGGCGAGGCGAGCGCGTTCTTCGAGATGCGCTGTTCTGCGATGTCGTAGATGCGCCGATGCACGGGTTCGTAGAAGTGCTCGGGCCGCACGATCTGCGCCACGCGGTCATAGACCTCGTTGTTCGTCAGAATCGCGCCGAGAAGCTGCTGTTCGGCCTCGATATTGTGCGGGACGCTGTCCGTCGCATCGTCTTTTCCGTCCGCCGGCTCGCCCGGCCGGAACGGTGACACCTGATTCATGATTTCCCCCAAAAGCGTTCAGTGGGAATAGCTTAAGAGCGGTTCTTGAGGCTAGGCCTTAAGAAGTCTGCGGATAACCCTGTGCATATCCGCGACCACCGGCCAAATCGCCCGACCGCATACCGCCCAGTGTAGCACGCCGCACCGCGATAGCTATATCTTGTTTCACGGTAAGCGGACGAACACGGAGTCGTCCACAAGCCCGACGAAACGATCCACAGTTCTATCCCCGCTTATTTTTCTCCTGCCAGTCGCGCGGCGCGTTCAGGAAGGCTTCGACCTCGGTCAGCGTCTCGGGTGCGAAGCTGCCGGAGGATTTGGCCTCGGCCAGAACGTCCCACCAGGTGCACAGGTGGTGCAGTTGCACACCGTGATCGCCCAGCGTCTTTTCCGTGTCGGGGAAGATGCCGTAGTAGAAAATGACCGCCGTGTGGCCGCAGGTGGCCCCGGTTGCGCGGATCGCGTCGACGAAGGACAGCTTCGAGCCGCCGTCGGTGGTGAGGTCTTCGACCAGCAGCACCCGCTCGCCCTCGCTCATCGCGCCTTCGATCCGGGCGTTCCTGCCGTAGCCTTTTGGCTTTTTGCGCACATAGGTCATCGGCAGGGCGAGGCGTTCGGCCACCAGCGCGGCGAAGGGGATGCCCGCGGTCTCACCGCCCGCGATGTTGTCGAACGCCTCGAAGCCTGCATCGCGCATCACCGTGACGGCGAGAAAATCCATCAGCGTCGAGCGGATGCGCGGGTAGGAGATCAGCTTGCGGCAGTCGATATAGGTCGGGCTGGGCAGCCCGGAGGCGAGGATGAACGGATCCTCGGGGCGGAAGTTCACCGCGCCGATTTCCAGCAGCATCCGGGCGGTCAGGCGGGCGATTTCGGCCTTGTCGGGAAACGAGGTGGGGATCATCGGATGCTCCTGTTATGCCACGGACCAATGCAGCGGCCGGCCCGGATCGAACACCGTCACGGTGTCGGGGCCAGCGGTGATTTTGGTCGGAAGATCAAGGGGATCGCCCTTGGTGAGGGTCAGCGTATCGTCCGATACCGGCAGGCCGTAGAAGGCGGGGCCGTTGAGCGAGACGAAGGCTTCGAAACGATTGAGCGCGCCGTGAGCTTCGAATACTTCGGCAATGCAGGACAGCGCGATCGGCGCGGTGAAGGCGCCCGCCGCGCAGCACTCGGCCTCTTTCCTGTGGGTCGGATGCGGCGCGCTGTCAGTGCCGAGGAAGGTGCGGGAGCAGCCGGAAGTGGCGAGTTTCACCAGCGCCACGCGGTGGTCGCGGCGTTTGAGGATCGGCAGGCAATAGTAATGGGGGCGCATCCCGCCCACCAGCATGTCGTTGCGGTCGAGCATGAGGTGCTGGACGGTGATCGTTGCGGCGAGGCTGTCGTCCCCCGCCTGTACATATTGCGCGGCCTGCGCGGTCGTGATGTGCTCCATCACCACCTTGAGACCGGGGGTGGCGCGGCGGATCGGGTCGAGCACGCGGTCGATGAACACCGCTTCGCGGTCGAAGATGTCGATCTCGGCATCGGTGACTTCGCCGTGGACGCAAAGCGGCAGGCCGATCTCGGCCATCACGTCCAGCACGCCGCGCACCTTGTCGAAATCACGCACGCCCGAGGCGGAATTGGTGGTCGCGCCAGCGGGATAAAGCTTGACCGCCGTGACGAGGCCTGAGGCGGCGGCGCGGCGCACGTCCTCGGCATCGGTGTCTTCGGTCATGTAAAGCGTCATCAGAGGCTCGAAGGTCATGCCTGCGGGTAGGGCGGCCATGATCCGCTCGCGGTAGGCGGCGGCATCGTTGCCGGTCACGACGGGGGGCACGAGGTTGGGCATCACGATGGCGCGGCCGAAATGGCGGGCGGTTTCGGGCAGGACGGCTGCGAGCATCGCGCCGTCGCGCAGGTGCAGGTGCCAGTCGTCGGGGCGGCGGATCGTCAGGCTCTGGGTCATGCGGGGGGATTAGCCTGTCGGCGCTGGCTTCGCCAGAGGTTTTGCGCCCTGCTGCGCAGGTCGCGGCGGGCGCGGCTTCGCCGCGCTTTGGGGTGCGGACCTCGGGGCGTGGTGCGGGGCGGCGAGGGCGGAAAGGGGGCTGTCTGCCCCCTTGGACGTGTTTGCGGGCAAACACGTCCCACCCCCGAAGGTTTTTTGAAACAGAGAAGATCAGGCGGTGTTGGTGGTCCGTTGGGCGTCGCGCTGGCCGTAGGTGATGAGGAAACGCGCGGCCTCCATCGAAAGCGGGCGGGCTGGCGGGGTCATCATCAGGCGGCCCATGAGGGCGCGGTTCGGTTCTTCGAGCATGAGGGCGTCGAACCGTTGGCGTCGCCAGAGCACCGCCTCGGCGTGCAACTCGGCCAGTCGCGCGTCGCCCATGAGGCGGTCGAGCCACGCATCGCGCAGGGCGTCGGACTGGCGGATCGAGGTGTCGTCTTCGGAGACCCAGTTGCGCTCGGTCCAGTAGTCGAGGCCGAGCGCGTCGCCCTCATGGACCGCGCGGCCCCGGTCGCGTTTGAGGATGTAGCTCTCCATCGCGCCCAAGGGGTAGTGGTTCAATTGGACGAGGCCGTAGTTCGGGCGGCCATAGGGCGAGAAAATCGGGCCCTTGCGAAAGCGCGGGCCCAGGTCGCGGCCCTCGCCGTCGAACCAGCGCGCCGTGTCCGCCTTGGGGCCGGGGGCGCGGGGGCGGTGGACGCCGAGTTTGGCGTAAGCGCCGTCGTTACGGTAGAGCGTCTTGAACATGCTCGCCCGCCACGGCCAGTACATGATTTCGGGGGCGGCGCGGGTGAATTGGGCGGTGATCGGCAGGTCTTCGAACCGCACGACGCCACCATTGCCGAAGAGCCGCCAGGTGAGCGTGATCGCGTCGGCGTCCGGGAGGGCGGCGAGGAGGGCGGCGAGGGTGTGATCGCCGGTGTGGATGTTGACGAATTCATCCACGTCCAGCGCGCAGAGCCAGTCGGCGCCGGTGACGGCGGGGTGCTTGTCGGCGAGTTTCAGCGCGGCGAACTGGATGCCGCCTTCGTGCGGACCGTCGTTGCGCACATGGTGGACGGGGGCGACCTCGGCCAGCCGGTCGAGCATCGTGTCGGTGCCGTCTTCGCAGTCGTTGGACAGCACCACGAGGTCGGTGAACCCGATGCCCAGATGATGCGCGACCCATTCGATCAGGAACGCGGCTTCGTTTCGGACCGTCAGGACGGCGGTGAAGCGCATCAGAAATCTTTCTTGAAGACCAGAACCTTGGCGACCGAGGCTTTCGGGAAATAGGTCAGCCCGTTGCGGTGCATCGCGTCGAACACGGCGCGCACGCCCGTTTCCCCGATCCACTGCGGATGCACCTCGATGATGGCGAGACGGATGCCGGAGAGCGTCGCCTTGTCGAACAGGTCCGCTTCGGCACCTTCGATGTCGCAGACCAGAACGGTGGGCTTCAGATCCTTCCATACCGTGTTGATGTTCAGCACCTCGATGTCGTGCTCGGCCACCACCGGCACGTCGAGTTTCGCCGGGTTTTCCTCAAGCGACGAGGTCAGAAGGTTCTCGCGCTGGTAGAACGTGGCCTTGCCCTTTTTCGGGCCGACAACGGCGTTCATGACGGTCGCGTTCGTGATCCCGTTCAGCGCGTGGACGTCGCGCATATAGGCGACGGCATCCGGGTTCGGCTCGAACACGTGGACGTGGCTTGCCTTGCAGTTACGGGCCATGACCGAGGACATGAAGCCGATGCCGCCGCCCAGTTCCAGCACCACGTCGTCGGCGGTGACCTGACTGCGGGCGGCATCCGCTTCGGTCCGCTCGTAGTTGTTGCGCCTCAGCGCACGGCGCAGGCGGGGGGCGAGGATTTCGGGGCGGTCGGGAAACCTCAGGCCCCGGCAGCGGATCATGTCCTCGCCGCCGTCCTCCGCCTCCGGCATCGGTGTCGGTGTCTTGGGTTTGACCTTCATCTGAAAGGCCCGGTCCTGTGCAAGCGCCATGTGACTGCTCCTGATCTGACTGCGGTCTCTCCCGCTTTCGTCGGGGGGTGCTCTTGCGGCACCTCAGCTTTCCATATCCAAAGCGAGGGCGAAGGCCACACGCTCCATCTCGGTGAGTTTGGTTTCGAGAGCCTGCGCGTAAAGCTCCTGAAACTCCGGCGTCTCGTGCAATTCGTCGGCCTTGGCGCGGTGCCAGGCATATCCTTCGTCATGTATGCGCCTGAGCGTGGGGTCGGCCAGAAGCCGCTCCATCTCGGCCCGGACACGCGGCACGTTGCGCTTGATCGTGACATCCCGGTTGCCGCCCCAGTCCATCCGAACCCAGTAGTTGATGCCGATGGAGCGGTCGACGTGCAGCGCGCGCCCGCGCTGGCGTTTGATGAGGAAGCTTTCGGCGGATCTGAGCGCGTAGTGATTGAGCTGCAAAAGGTCGTAGCCGATGGTCTTGAGGTCCGAGCGCCAGCCGTTGTCCTTGTACTTGTCGGTCATCACCTGACCGGAGCCGTTCACCCACTGCACCCGGTCGCGCAGCGTTTCGTCCAGCTTGTTGGGGCGGTGGCAGGAAAACTTCTCATAAGCCCCGATGTTCTTGGTCATCGTCTTGAACCCCCAGGCCGTGTGGGGCTTGGGGCAGTATTTCGGGGCGGCGTCGTCGAACTGTTCGATCACCAGATCGCGGTTCAGTTCCGTCACGCCGTTGTGGCCGAACAGCCGCCAGGTCATCGCGACGTTGGTGGCGTCGGGGACGCGTTCGAAGAAATCCTCCAGCCGCCCGTTGCCGCAGCGGATGTTGATGAACTCGTCCACGTCGATGTGGATCACCCAGTCGGCGTTCTTGATGACCGGTTCCTTGAGCGATTTGTTCAGCGCGTATTGCTGGGGGGAGTTGCCCTTCCATCCGGTATTGTCGCGGTGCTGGAGCACGCCCATCTCCTGCAACCGGTCGAGAAGCGCGTCGGTCCCGTCGGTGCAGTCGTTGGTGTAGATCAGGAAGTTGTCGACGCCGATCATACGGTGATAGGCGACCCATTCGAGGATATAGGGCGCTTCGTTTTTCATGCAGCCCACGATGACGTTGCCGGAGCGGCCTTCGGGCAGGGTGCGGGGGGCGACCTCGGTAAACGCCGCCGCGATTTCTTCTTCGTTCACGCGGCCGAGCCGGTTGTGCGGGGCGAAGCGGCCCGTGCGCAGATGGTGGAAATTCTCCTTGGCGCGGGGCGACATGAGTTTCTCGGCGGTGGCCGACAACTTGTCGGGCTGCGACATCTCGGTGCCGTTGATGTGGGCCTTCTGCGCGTCCTGCTGGCGGCGGCGCAACTCGGCCGTCACCATGTCGATCCGGGGCAGCGCAGCGGCGGCGTATTGGGTCGCGCGGAAGCCATGCGTGACCTCGGCCTCGCTCCAGGGTTCGCCGGGCATCTCCGGGCGAAGGGCCGCTTCGATTTCGGGCCGGGCGTCTGCCAGCGCGGCATTGGCCGGCGCGAAATGTTCGGACAGCGCGGCGAGCGCGCCGGCGCCGATGGGTGATCCGTCGATCGACACCTCTTCCATGAACCGGGATTGAAGCTGGCGCGGGATGATCCGCCCCTTGGCCATCAGCTTTTCAAAGACGAGGTTCAAAGCGCGCCCTCTGGCGATGGTTTCGGCCGAGGGCCGTGGCGGCACGGGGGCCGGGTCCGCCTTGCCCAGCGGCAGGTCGACGCCGATCATGGCCGCGAGTTCTTCGGTCACGCGGTCCGAGGCGAAGAGGTCTTCGTCATAGGGGCGCAGCCGCATCCGGCCGGGGCCGAAAACGCCCTCCCAATGCGACGTGAGCGCGGGCAGGTCGAGCCAGTGGGGCGCCGCCTGCACCTCGGGAAAGCCGTTCTGCATCGGGTCGATCTTGCCCCAATCGGCCAGCGCGGCCTTGCGCCAGTCGGGCGTGCCGATCAGGCCCAGTTCCTGACCCAGATCCGCGCGCCGCCCGTCCAGCACCGCAGCCTCGTAATGGCGCACGAGCATCCGGGCCTGTTCGTCCACATGGGCGACCACCTCGATCTCGTCCGACAGCGGGGCGAGCAGGGCGCGCAGACGGCGCAATTCGCCTGCATTGGGCAGGGTCGACAGTTGCAGCGCGGACAGGACCAGCACATCCGGCGCCGCCCGCTTCACCTCGGCGGCGAGGTCTTCGGCCACACGATTGCGCAGCGCCTCCTGCGTTCTGGACGAGGCAAAGCCACGGGCAAAGCGCAGCGGGTCGATATGGCCGGGGTCGCTGACGGCCATGTAGAGCTTGGTGTGGTTGAGCCGCCCGAGACCGGAATAGTGCACCCCCGCCTTGGCCAGCGCGCCGCGCTTGTCGTCGAGCACCGACTGAAGCCGGTCCGCGCCGCAGACCGGCAGGCCGATATGAAGGACGATCCTCATGACACGCCGTCCTCGGATTCGAGGTCGCTGTCTTCATCGTCCTCGTCGCGCGGCCTGTGGTTTTCGTTCTCGTTCGCCTTGCCCCACCACGGCAGATCGACGCCGGTGAACCGGGCGATCTTGTCGGCGGCCTCGGGGTCTTCGATGTCGAACTCCAGAAAATCGTCGGCCCCGTCGAAGACATGGCGGCAGAACTTGATGTGGCTTTCGATCCAGCGTTCGATCTCGCCGGGATTCTGGCCGTGGAACTGCGGCAGCCCCGGCACATGGTTCGCGGGCAACCGCGTCTTGCCGAGGTTCGACCAGCGCCGGATGCTGTCGGCATGTTTCTCGGGGTCGCGGGCCGAGAGCAGGAACCTCGCGCCGGGATGATGCGCGCGGATGCCGGAGATGATCGCCCAGTCGGTCTGGGGCCAGAAGTTCCGGCCCCGGCGGACCACGGAAATCTCGGTATAGGCGTCGAAATCTGGCATGGCGGACAGGGGATCGCCGGTCTCGAAATAGCCCAGATACATGAGCCGACCGACGAACCCCATCTTGTCGCCCTTTTCGTCCCGCGCCATCCAGTCCGCGACGCGTAGCCCAGCCTCGGCAAAGGCGGTGGCGAGCGTCGTGGTGCCCGATTTGGGCAGCCCGAGGTTGATGATCTTGGGCACACTCACGCGATCAGCTCCATCAACGCGATTTCCGCCGGGCTTTCCTGCGGGGCCGCCAGAAGACGCGCGCGCAGGTCCTGATAGCCGGGCTGCGCGATCAGCTTGTCGCGCTTGGCCCGGTGCGCGGCGCAGGCGGCGGCGTGCAGATCGGCGATCTCGGGGTCCGACATCAGCGCGGCCATCTCGGCCTTGAGGCGCGGCAGATAGCGCAGGATCGAGCGTTCCTCCCACGCCGCATCGTTGCGTTCGCGCCAGTAGCTGTCGTCGAATTCCCGGTTTTCCCGGTTCACGTCGCCCCGGTCGTTCTTGACGAGGTAACTGTCCAGCGAGCGAAGCGCGTAGTGATTAAGCGTCGCGAACGCCCGCGCCCCCTTGGCCGGGAACTTGCGTTTGCGGTTCTTGTTGGCCGCCGTGCGGAACTTCCACGGCACGTCGCGACCCGATCCATCGGTCCAGCCCGGGCGCGTCGCTTTCTTGATCCCGCCCTTCATAAAGGGACGGTGCGCGCCGAAGTATTGCACCGGAAAATCGTGGCGCGTCAGGGTCTTGACCTCTTGCGCCAGCTCGTCGCACCAGATGTCGGGGTTGTGGGTATAGGTGAACTGTTCGATCACCGGGCGATCCTCATAGGTCTCGATCCCGCCGTTCGCCATGAATTGAAACGTCACAGAAATCGCATGGGGGTCGCCGCAGGCCTCGATCAATTCCGGGATGGTCCCATCGCCCACATGGATGTTCAGAAACTCGTCCACATCCGCGATCCAGATCCAATCGGCCCCGGTCACGACGGGCTGGCGTGCGGCGTGTTTCAGGGCTTCCATCTGGTAATTGCGCCCTTGGGCGGGGTTCGGAAGGTGCGCCACGATCCCGCGCGCGGCCAGCGCATCCAGCATCGCATCGGTGCCGTCGTCGCAATCGTTCGAGTAGAACAGGTGATCCGTCACCCCGATCACGCGGTTGAAGGCGATCCATTCGATCAGGAACGGACCTTCGTTCTTCACGCAGGTGACGGCGGTGATCCGCATCACCGCGCCTCCGACCGGATTTCGGGAAGCTGTGCCATCTGTCCGCCTGCTCGCTCGTGCCGGATTGATCCGGTCTGCCCCGCGTTGTCGTTGCCCGTAGTATGCGCAAACTGCGCCAAAATCGTCAACTTTTTCACAAGACGGTCCATTCGGGCGTCGCGAATCCGTGACAGCGCCTACGACCAATTGACGAGGTCAGGGGGCGTGCCGCCCTTGACCCTTTCGTGCGAGACATATTCCATGAGCCGAGTTTGAGGAGGAGCGGATGACGCAGGTACCCGAGGATATCGACGGGGTCGAAGAGATGCTGTCGGGCGAGAACTACGTGGTGGGCCGGGCGCTCGCCACCGTGACCTTTCTCGCCCTCAAGCTGGGGCGCCCGCTCTTTCTCGAGGGCGAGGCGGGGGTGGGCAAGACGGAACTCGCCAAGGCGCTGGCCGCCGCACTGGGCCGCCGCCTGATCCGGCTTCAGTGCTACGAAGGCCTCGACGCCGCCTCGGCGGTCTACGAATGGAACTTCCCGGCCCAGATGGTCGCGATCCGCACCGCCGAAGTGACCGAGGGCACCGACCGCGAGACGCTGACGGAGGAGCTGTTCTCCGACCGCTACCTGATCCGCCGCCCGCTGCTCGAAGCCATGTCGCCCCAACCCGGCGGCGCGCCGGTGCTCCTGATCGACGAGCTCGACCGCACCGACGAGCCGTTCGAGGCGTTCTTGCTGGAAGCCCTCAGCGATTTTCAGGTGACGATCCCGGAACTCGGCACGATCAAGGCGCCCGAACCGCCCATCGTGATCCTGACCTCCAACCGTACGCGTGAGGTTCATGACGCGCTCAAACGTCGCTGCCTCTATCACTGGGTCGACTACCCGTCCTTCGACCGCGAAATGGAAATCCTCACCGCCCGCGCCCCCGAAGCCTCCGAGCGCCTGTCGCGCGAAATCATCGCCTTCGTCCAGCGTCTGCGCACGGAAGATCTGTTCAAGAAACCGGGTGTGGCCGAGACGATCGACTGGGCCAAATGCCTGCTCGCCCTCGATGTCATCGACCTCTCGCCCGCGGTCATCGCCGACACGCTGGGCGCGATCCTGAAATACCAGGACGACATCCAACGCCTCGCAGGCTCCGAGGCAACGCGCCTGCTCGAAGAATCCCGTCAGGCCCTCGAGACCGCCTGATGCTCTTTCCGGTCTCGAAATATCCCGGGGGGTTTGGGGGGCTGGCCCCCCAATTCAACGTGCGGTTTGGGGGGCTGGCCCCCCAATTTGTCGCGTGGTTTGGGGGGCTGGCCCCCCAAGCGGGTCGGACCGGCGCAAGCCGGTTCGAAACCTGACATGGAGGGCCTTCCCGACCTCGACCTGCCGGAAAACCCCAAGCTCACGGCGAACATCACCCATTTCGCCCGCGCGCTTCGCAAGTCGGGGCTGAAGGCCGGACCGGGCAAGGTGCTGGAGGCGACGCGGGCGGTCGCCGCCGTTGGCTTCACCTCCAAGACCGATTTCTACTGGACGCTCCACGCCGTTTTCGTGTCCCGGCCCGAAGAACGGCGCGTGTTCCATCAGGTGTTCCGGCTCTACTGGCGCGATCCGCGCTACCTCGAACACATGATGTCGCTCATGTTGCCCGCCGTGCGCGGGGTTCAGGAGGATCGCGCGGCGAAACCAGCCGAGAAACGCGCGGCGGAATCGCTTCTCGACGGGATCGAACCCGAAAGGCCCGAAGGCCAGGGCGAGGAGGAGACCGACGAGACCCAGATCGAGGTCGATGCTTCGCTCACCATGTCCGCTGAGGAACGGCTGCGCACGCTCGATTTCGAACAGATGTCGACCTCGGAAGTGGCCGAGGCAAAACGCCTGCTCGCGCGCCTCACGCTCCCAGTGAAACCGCTTCAGTCGCGCCGGACCAAGGCCGCGCTCGACGGGCGGCTGCCGGACTGGCGGCGCACGATGCGCGACGCGATGCGGCAGGGGGGCGAAATCCGCGATCTGGCCAAGAAGGAACGGCGCATTCGCTGGCCTAATCTGGTGGTGCTTTGCGATATTTCCGGGTCGATGTCGTCCTACAGCCGGATGGTCCTGCATTTCCTCCACACCGTCGCCAACCAGAAAGGCGCGGGCTGGGCCAAGGTGCATGGCTTCACCTTCGGCACGCGGCTCACCAATATCACCCGTCATCTGGCCACCCGCGACGTGGACGCAGCCCTCGCCGCCGCCGGGGCCGAGGCGCAGGACTGGGAAGGCGGCACCCGGATCGGCGAAAGCCTTCATGCCTTCAACCGCGACTGGTCGCGGCGGGTGATGGGGCAGGGGGCGGTCGTGCTCATCATCACCGATGGTCTGGACCGTGACGACCCGGACCGGCTGGCGAAGGAAATGGAGCGTCTGCACCTGTCGGCCAAGCGCGTGATCTGGCTCAACCCGCTTCTCAGGTGGGAAGGTTTCGCGCCCAAGGCGGCCGGCATCCGCGCGATGCTGCCCCATGTCGACACCTTCCGCGCGGGGCACAACATCGCCTCGCTGGAGGCGCTGGCGCAGGCCTTGTCCCACCCCGACGACGCGGGCGAGAAGGCCCGGTTGATGTCCGCTCTCTGACGGGCGCATCGCCGCGATGGCGCGCGTGGATCAACGCCGCCAGACCCGCGGCCCGCGACGAAGTCGGGCGCGATGGAACATAAGCGCCAGCCCACCTGTTTCCGAGACGATCCACCTCGCAACAGGAAGGCGTTTCCATGACCAAGGACAAATCCGTCCCCCCGACCACCACCGATGCCGGCATCCCGGTGCAAAGCGACGAACATTCGCTTACCATCGGCTCCGACGGTCCCATCGTTCTGAACGATCATTATCTTCTTGAGCAGATGGCCAATTTCAACCGCGAGCGCATTCCTGAACGCCAGCCCCATGCCAAGGGCGGCGGGGCCTTCGGCTATTTCGAGGTTACGAACGACGTTTCGAAATACACGAAGGCCAAGGTGTTCCAGCCGGGGGCCAAGGTCGACACGCTGGTGCGGTTCTCGACCGTTGCGGGCGAGCGTGGCAGCCCCGACACCTGGCGCGACCCGCGCGGCTTTTCGGTCAAGATGTATACCGAAGAGGGCAACTTCGACATGGTGGGCAACAACACGCCCGTCTTCTTCATCCGCGACCCGATGAAGTTCCAGCATTTCATCCGCAGCCAGAAACGCCGCGCCGACAACGACGTGCGCGATCACGACATGCAGTGGGATTTCTGGACCCTCAGCCCCGAGAGCGCGCATCAGGTCGCCTATCTCATGGGCGACCGGGGCATCCCGCGCACCTGGCGCGAGATGAACGGCTATTCCTCGCACACCTATTCGCTGGTGAACGACGCGGGTGAGAAGTTCTGGGTCAAGTTCCACTTCCACACCGATCAAGGCGACGGCAACGCCTATCTCTCGCAGGACGAGGCCGACAAGCTGGCGGGCACCGATGGCGATTACCACCGCCGCGACCTGTTCAACGCGATCCGTGACGGGAACCATCCGAGCTGGACCCTGAGCTGGCAGATCATGCCTTACGAGGACGCCAAGACCTATCGCATCAACCCCTTCGACCTGACAAAGGTCTGGCCCCATGCCGACTATCCGCTGATCGAAGTCGGCAAGCTGGTGCTGGACCGGAACCCGACCGATTTCCATACCGAGATCGAACAGGCGGCGTTCGAGCCCAACAACATGGTGCCGGGCGTGGGGCTGTCGCCGGACAAGATGCTGCTCGCGCGCGGGTTTTCCTATGCCGATGCGCACCGCGCCCGGCTTGGCGTGAACTACAAGCAGATCCCGGTGAACGCGGCGAAAAGTCCGGTTCACAGCTATTCCAAGGATGGCGAGGGGCGCACCGTGAACGTGTCGGACCCGGTTTATGCCCCCAATTCCTACGGCGGCCCCGCCGCCCAGCCGCAAAAGCACGAAGCGGGGCTGTGGGAGGCCGACGGCGAGATGGTGCGCGAAGCCTACAAGCTGCGCCCCGACGATGACGACTGGTCACAGGCTCATGCCCTCGTGCGCGACGTGATGGACGACGCGGCGCGCGAGCGTCTGGTGTCGAACGTCTCGGGCCATCTGCTCGACGGGGTCAGCGAAAAGGTTCTGAAACGCGCCTTCGACTACTGGCGCAACATCGACGAAGAGGTCGGAAACCGGATCGAAAAGGCGGTGCGCGACGAGCTGGGCGGCGAATCCGACGCCGAAGGCCTCGCCTCGGCGGAAAGCATCGCCCACACCCGCGACGCGGCTGAATAAGCCCCCCTTGGATCACCATGGATACGCCGTCGCCCGCAGGGGTGGCGGCGTTTTCGTGCCTGTCGGGGATTGGAGCGGGTGAAGGGAATCGAACCCTCGTCTTAAGCTTGGGAAGCTCCTGCTCTACCATTGAGCTACACCCGCGTGACGGCTGAGATACGATTGAGTGCGGGGTCCGTCAAGAGGCTCTGCGCCTAGCAGGCCCCGCGCGTTCCATCGGGCATGAGCGCGTCGCAAAGACGGGCATCGGTGAAATCCACCTCCGTCACCGTCGCCCCGGTCAGGTCGGCGTCTGCCATGAGGGTGCTTCTGAGGCTGGCGCCCGTCAGGTCGGCACCGGCAAGCGACGCGCCTTCGAGAAGGGCACCCGTGAAATCCGCGCCCGCCAGAGCGCAGCCCGAAAGATCGGCGTCCTTCAGCACCGCGCCGGTGAAGATCGCGCCCTTGGCCGAACAGCCCGTCATCGTCGCGCCGGTCAGCAGCGCACCGTCGAATGTCGCGCCGTCCACCGTCGCGCCGGTCAGGTTCGCCTCGCCCAGAAAGGCCCCGGAAAAGTCGCTGCCGGCCAGGTCCTGTCCGGACAGGTCCGCGCCTTTGAGCATGGCGCTGGAAAAATCCTCGGCGGTGGCGGTTTGGGTGAACAGGGCAAGGGCGAGCATGGCGCGGAGCATCAGGGGTCCTTTCGGCGGCGGCAGGGCCAGTCTTTCGGGATTTCGCCTTTACGGCAACCCTCAACCCCGCCGCCTGCGCCGCCGCCCGCCGTCGCCGGTGCCGCCGGTGTTGAAATCGACCTCCGGCAGATCGACGACCGAACGCAGGATCGGAAAAGGATCGGCGGCGTTCGGCATGGCGGTGGCCGCGACGAAATGCTCCTGAAATCGCGGTTCGACGGCGGTTTCGATCTTTTCGATCCGGCGCACGAGCGCCTCGACCTCGCCCCGCGCCTCACGGTTCAGAAGCGCGATCCGCGCCCCGGTGCCGGCCGCGTTGCCCGCGCTCGTCACCCTGTCCAGCGGACAGTCCGGGATCATGCCCAGAACCATCGCGTGTTTGGGCGAGATATGCGCCCCGAACGCGCCGGCCAGCACCACCCGGTCCACGCGGTCCACGCCGCGCTTGTCCATGAGCAGACGCGCGCCCGCATAAAGCGCGGCCTTGGCCATCTGGATCGCGCGGATGTCGCCATTGGTCACGGTGATCCGGCGGTCGCCATCCTCCCACAACAGGTAGGAATAGGTCCGCCCCTCGGGGATGCAGCGCGGGGTGCCCGTGGCCTCGGGCGCGCCGATCAGCCCGCCGGGGTCCACGATGCCCGCCATGCGCATCTCGGCCACCACTTCGATGATGCCCGATCCGCAGATGCCGGTGATCCCGCTCGCCGCGACGGCGGTCCGGAACCCGTCCTCGGTCGACCACAGGTCGCAGCCGATGACCTTGAAGCGCGGCTCCTTGGTCACGGGGTCGATCTCGACCCGCTCGATCGCACCGGGGGCTGCCCGCTGGCCCGCGCTGATCTGCGCGCCCTCGAAGGCGGGGCCCGTGGGCGAGGAACAGGCGAGGACGCCGGTCTTGTCGCCGAGCAGGATTTCCGCATTCGTGCCCACGTCCACGACCAGCACGAGATCATCGGACCGATGCGGGGCTTCCGACAGCGCCACGGCGGCGGCGTCCGCCCCGACATGGCCCGCGATCAGCGGCAGAACATAGGCGCGGGTGCCGGGCGCGATGGTCAGGCCAAGGTCGCTGGCCATCATCCGCTGGGCGGTCCCCACGGCAAGCGCGAAGGGCGCCTGTCCCAGCTCGTATGGGTCGAGACCCAGAAACAGGTGATGCATCACCGGGTTCATCACGAAACTCGCGTCGAGCAGCGTCTCGGCCCCGATCCCGGCCTCTGCCACCAATTCGCCGATCAGCCGGTCCACGCCTTCGCGCACCACGCGCGTCATTTCGGCCGCGCCGCCCGGGTTCATCATCGAATAGGACACCCGGCTCATCAGGTCTTCGCCGAACCGGATCTGCGGGTTCATCAGGCCGGACGAGGCCAGAACCTCGCCCGTGACGAGGTTCACCAGATGCCCCGCGATGGTGGTCGAGCCAAGGTCGACGGCCACGCCATGAAGCGGCCCCTCGAAGAAATCGGGCCAGAGCGCGACGACACGCGGGTCGCCGTCGTCGTGGATCGCCGCCGTCAACGCCCATTTGCCCTTGCGCAACGTGGGTTGCAGGGCGGGGAGGAGGTGACGGTCGATCCCGAGCCGCTCCAGCCCCACCTGCGCCTTGAGCGCGTACAGCAGCCGGTCGAGGTCGCTCGACGGTTGATGCATGTCCGGCGCGGCCACTTCGACATAGGCAAGGCTCAGGGGCGACGAGAGCACGATGTCGCGCAGCTCGGCCCGCTTGCGCACCACCTGCTTGTGAACCTGGCTTTCCGGCGGCACGTCGATCACGACGTCCTTCATGACGCGCGCCTGACAGCCCAGCCGCCGCCCGTCCTTCAGGCCCCGGATACGATCATAGCGCGCTTCGACCTCGTTCCATGCCGACAGCGCGTCGCGGGCGACCGTCACCCCGTGCTTGGCGAACTCGCCATAGCCCGGCGCCACCTGACATTTGGAGCACTTGCCGCGCCCGCCGCAGACCGAATCGAGGTCGACCCCCAACCTGCGCGCGGCGTCCAGCACGGGCGTGCCTTCCGGCACCCTTCCGCGCTTGCCCGACGGGGTGAAAATGATGAGGGGGTCTTGGTCCGACATGGCGCCTGTCTCGCTCCCGAGGTCTTCTTCTTCGGTCTGAAATTACCTCGGGGGTCGCAATTGTCACGCCATTGGTCCGAGAGACAATGGCGACGGGGCAGAGCCCCCGATTGCGACGCCTCGCGGCGCAAAACGGCTACATCGAGAACGAGGTGCCGCAGCCGCAGGAGCTTGACGCGTTCGGATTGTCGATCACGAAGCGCGCGCCGATCAATTCCTCGGTGAAGTCGATGGTGGCCCCGGTCAGGAACGGCAGGGACACTTCGTCGATCACGACCTTCTCGCCCGCGCCTTCGAGCACGAGGTCGCCGTCATCGGGCGCGTCCAGCGCGATGTCGTATTGAAAGCCCGAGCAGCCACCGCCCTCGACGGCCACGCGCAGCGCCTTGCCGTCCTTGCCCGCACCGATTTCGCCCAGCCGGGCGAAGGCGCGGTCGGTCACTTTGGGGGGCAGGTTGAGGTCCATGTTTCACCCGATGTTTCAAGTCCGTAACAGTTGGAATATATGAGCCTTGGGACAGGGCAACAAGAGACGAGAAAGGCGCGGCGGCACCATGAAGGCCACATTCGCGTGTGATCCGGCGCAAAGCCGGGGCAGGCTATACCCCGAAGAAGAAAGCCAGTTTCGCTCGTGTTTCCAGCGCGACCGCGACCGGATCATCCATTCGTCTGCGTTCCGGCGGCTGAAACACAAGACACAGGTGTTTCTGGAGCATGAGGGCGACTATTACCGCACGCGGCTGACCCATTCCATCGAAGTGGCGCAGGTCGCGCGCACCATCGCGGGCACTCTGGGCATGTCCGGCCAGCTGACCGAAGCCGTGGCGCTGGCCCATGACCTTGGACATACGCCGTTCGGTCATACGGGCGAGGATGCGCTGGACGCGCTGATGCAGCCCTATGGCGGCTTCGACCACAACGCACAGGCTTTGCGGATCGTCACCTCGCTCGAACGGCATTATGCCGAGTTCGACGGGCTGAACCTCACCTGGGAAACCCTTGAAGGCATTGCGAAACACAACGGTCCGGTCACGGGCGAGTTGCCCGTCGCACTGGCCGAATACAATGCGGTTCAGGACCTTGAGCTGCATACGCACGCGAGCGCCGAGGCGCAGATCGCGGCACTGGCCGACGACATCGCCTATAACAACCACGACCTGCACGATGCGATCCGCGCCAAGCTGATCGACGAGGAGGAAATCCTCGTGGTGCCGATGATCCGGCGGTCCTATGCGGCGGTCGATCAGGCCTATCCGACCCTCGACATGAAGCGCCGTCGGCACGAGGCGCTGCGCCGCGTCTTCGGCGTGATGGTCGAAGACGTTCTGGCGGCCTCGCGCGCCGCGATCGCCGAAGTGGACCCCAAGACCGCCACCGACGTGCGCATGGCCGGGCGTCAGATCATCCGGTTCTCGGATGAAATCTGGGAGGAACTCAAGCAATTGCGCGGGTTCCTGTTCCGCAAGGTCTATCGCGCGCCCTCCGTGGTGAAAATGCGTGAAGAGGTGACGACGATCATCGACGAGTTGTTCCCGCTGTTCATGGATCACCCCGATTACCTGCCCTCGGAATGGCGCGAGGACGTGGCGGAGGCCGCGGACGAGCGGGCGCTGGCGCGGATCGTTGCGGATTACATCGCCGGAATGACCGACCGCTTCGCCATCGAAACCCATTCGCGCTTCATCGGCGGCACCGACACCCGCTCGCGGCTTTTGTCCAAGTAAGCGGTGCGGGCTGGCGCCCGCGCTTGTCTTGCGCGTCCCCGCCTGCGGCAGGCACGCGCGATGGGCGCCCTTGCCCTTGGGCATTGCGGGATCGTGGGTGGTGGCGCCTTTGCTGGGGAGGCGCTTGAGGGGGCGATCCGCCCCTCAAGGCGCCAGATCCAGCGTGATGCGAGTCGCCTGCGCCTCAAGGACAAGCGGCGGCAAGGCCGCCGTGCCTGCGGCATCCTTGACCCGCAGACGACTCGCGGGCGTTGACCTCTGCGCGGGGCGTGGTAGACCGCGCGGGGTTTCTCAGACAGGTGTGACATGAACCTTTTCGCCGATATCCGGTCTCTCGTGATTGCCTCGCTCGATGCGCTCGTGGCCGAGGGGGCGCTGCCCGCCGGGCTCGATTTCGCGAACGTCGCGGTCGAGCCGCCGCGCGATGCGGCGCATGGGGATATGGCGACCAATGCGGCGATGGTGCTGGCCAAGCCAGCGGGCGCTAAGCCGCGCGACATCGCTGACGCGCTGTCCGCCAAACTGGCCGCCGACGACCGGATCGCCTCCGCCGACGTCGCGGGGCCGGGGTTTCTGAACCTGCGGCTCGAACCGGGCGTCTGGGCCGCATTGGTCGAGGGCGTTCTGGCCGATCCCGATTACGGCACGTCCGACATGGGGCAGGGGCAGAAGGTCAATGTCGAATACGTGTCGGCCAACCCGACCGGGCCGCTGCATGTCGGCCATACGCGGGGTGCGGTGTTCGGTGATGCGCTGGCGAGCCTTCTGGCCTATGCGGGCCATGACGTCACCCGCGAATACTACATCAACGACGGCGGCGCACAGGTCGATGTTCTCGCGCGGTCGGTGTACCTGCGCTATCTGGAAGCCCACGGGCAGGAGGTCGCGTTCGAGGACGGCACCTATCCCGGCGACTACCTGATCGAGGTGGGCGAGGCGTTGAAGGCCAAGGTTGGCGACGCGTTCGTCGGCAAGGGCGAGCAGTTCTGGCTGGAAGACGTGCGCGATTTCGCGACCGATGCGATGCTCGACCTGATCCGTGCGGACCTGAAGGCGCTCGGCGTCGAGATGGACGTGTTCTTTTCGGAAAAGAGCCTTTACGGCACGGGCCGGATCGAGGCCGCGATCGAGGATCTCAGGGGCAAGGGCCTGATCTACAAAGGCACGTTGGAGCCGCCGAAGGGCAAGTTGCCCGAGGATTGGGAACCGCGCGAGCAGACCCTGTTCAAGTCGACCGACTACGGCGACGATGTGGACCGCCCTATCATGAAATCGGACGGGGCCTGGACCTATTTCGCGCCCGACATCGCCTATCATTACGACAAGGTGACGCGCGGCTTCGATCAGTTGATCGACGTGTTCGGGGCCGATCACGGCGGTTACGTCAAGCGTATGAAGGCCGCCGTCGCGGCGCTGTCGGACAACAAGGTGCCGCTCGACATCAAGCTCACGCAGCTCGTGAAGCTCTACAAGAACGGCGAGCCGTTCAAGATGTCCAAGCGGGCAGGGACTTTCGTGACGCTCCGCGACGTGGTGGACGAGGTCGGGCCCGATGTGACCCGGTTCATCATGCTGACCCGCAAGAACGACGCGCCGCTCGATTTCGATTTCGACAAGGCGCTTGAGCAGTCCAAGGACAACCCGGTGTTCTACGTGCAATACGCCAATGCGCGGGTCCATTCGGTGCTGCGCAAGGCCGCCGACATGGGGGTCGAGCCGGGCAAGCCGTCGCTGACCGACGAGGCCGAGATCAAGGTGGCGCAGAAGCTGGCCGAGTGGCCGCGTCTGGTCGAGATCGCCGCGCGCACGCATGAGCCGCACCGGATCGCGTTCTACCTGTATGAACTGGCCAGTGAATTTCACGCGCTCTGGAACAAGGGGAATGATCACCCCGAACTGCGTTTCCTTGCCGAGAGTGACTCCCAAGCAACAGCGGCGAAAATTGCCCTGCCGAAAGCCGTTTCCGTTGTGATTTCAGCGGGTCTTGGTATTCTTGGCGTGACGCCGCTCGAAGAAATGCGCTGACGAACAAGCGCCGCCGAGCGGTCAGGAAAAGCCCAGATCCCGGGTGAAAAACCCAGAAAAACAAGGGGCGGGCGAGGCACGAGACGAGGGGTGATCGGTCGGAAAGATCGGCGCTCCCGGAGTGAGGCAGGCAATGACGAACGCGAATTGGGGTGGTCCCCGCGCGGGACAATCCGGCTATCCGCAGCAGGGCCAACAGGGCCACTCTCATCACCCGCATGCGCAGGATCCGGCATGGCACGGCCAGCCGCCCGTGACGCGGCAGGAGCCACGGCTTCAGGCACAGCGACCGGCGGCGCCGCAATCGGCGCCGATGCCTCAGCAGACCCAACAGCGGGTGACGCAGCCCCAGCCGCAGCGGTCGCCTCAGCCGGCCATGCAGCGGCCCGCACAGCCGACGCAGCCCGCGCGCCAGCCTCAGCAGGCGCAGGCGGGGCAGGGCCGCGCGCCGCAACCGCAGATGCAGGCGCAACCGCGGCCACGCCAGCAGCAGCCGCAGCAGCGTCAGCCGCAACCTCAGCCTCAGCCGCGTCAGATGCAGGCGCAGCCGCAGGTGCGTCGGCAGGGCCCGGCGCAGCCCGCGCCCCAGCCGCAGGCTCAACCGTATCGGGCGGCCCCCGAGCAATACGCCAATCCCTATCAGCAGGCGCAGGCCCAGCCGCAGCACGGCTATGCCGCCTCGCATGAGGCCTATGGTCAGCCGCACTACGATCCCGCGCCGCAGTATCACGAGGCCGCCTATTATGCCGCGCCCGACGAAGGCGTGGCCGATCGCGGGCGCGTGGCGGGGTTCATGAACGGCGTCGGCGCGATCCTGTCGATCGCGCTGGTGGGCGGTCTTGCCGTCTGGGGTTACCAGCTTGCCATGCGCGACGTGACAGAAGTGCCGGTGATCGCCGCGCTCGAGGGGCCGATGCGCATTCAGCCCGACAATCCCGGCGGCGAGGATGCCGAACATCAGGGTCTGGCCGTGAATAACGTCACCGCGGAAGGCGCGGCGGAAGGGCCTGCGCGTCAGCTTGTCCTCGCGCCGCCTGCCGAACGGCTCGAAGAGCACGATGCCCCTGCCGTGTCCTCGTCGACCATCGAAGCGACGCCGACCGCCGAAGCCGGCGACAGCCAGCCCAAGCTTGGGACCGAACCTCTGGATGCTGCGGCGTCCGCCGATGACGCGGAAGCCGCCGCACGTGCGATGGCCGAGCAGATCGCGGCCGGGTCCGCGCCCTTGTCGGGCGATGAGGCCGACCTTTCCATGACGCCCGAGGCCGAGGAGCGAGCGCTCGCCGCCGCGCGGTCGGGCGACATCGTGCAGCCGAGCGTGCCGGGCGTCGCCGCCTCGCCGCGCCCGCGTGCGCGCCCCACCGACCTTGTCACCCGTGCCGCTGCGAGCCCGTCGTCGGACGCGCTTTTGGCCGCCACGCGCGAAGCCACGCGGGAGGTCGCGCCGTCCGACATTCCGGCGGGCACGCGGCTCGTCCAGCTTGGGGCCTTCGACACCGAGGACGTCGCGCGCGCGGAGTGGGACACTCTGAACGGGCGCTTCGCGGAATACCTCGAAGGCAAGTCGCGCGTGATCGAACAGGCCCAATCGGGCGGCAAGACGTTCTACCGCCTGCGGGCCATGGGCTTCGACGACCTGTCGGAAGCGCGGCGCCTGTGCTCGGCCCTGACGGCCGCCAAAGCCTCCTGCATTCCCGTCGTGACGCGCTGATCCAATGGGGGCGGGTGCCTACATCCTCGGGTGTGAGGGCCCGCGTCTAACCCGTTGGGAACGCGACTTCTTTCGCGATGCGGACCCGTGGGGTTTCATCCTGTTCGCGCGCAATATCGAAGACCCGGAGCAGGTCGCGTGGCTGACCACCGAACTGCGCGAAGCCGTGGGCCGCGACGCCCCGATCTTCGTCGATCAGGAAGGGGGCCGCGTCGCCCGGATGCGACCGCCGCATTGGCGCGACTGGCTGCCACCGCTGGAACAGGTGAAACTGACCAAGCGCAAGGCCGCCGAGGCGATGTATCTGCGCTACCGGATCATCGCGCACGAACTGCGCGCCGTCGGGATCGACGGGAACTGCGCCCCGGTGCTGGACCTCGTGCGCCCCGACACGCATGAGATCCTCGCGAACCGCTGCTACGGCGATGACGTGGTGCGGGTCGCCGACATCGCGGGGGCTGCGGCCACCGGGTTGGTGGACGGCGGCGTTCTGCCGGTCATCAAGCACATTCCGGGTCATGGCCGCGCGACGGCGGACAGCCATCTGGAACTGCCGGTCGTGAAGACCAAGGAAAAGGCGCTGAACGTGTCGGATTTCCTGGCGTTTCAGTCCGTGGCGGGCCTGCCCATCGCGATGACGGCGCATGTGGTCTATGCCGATATCGACCCCGACGCGCCCGCCACCACCTCGCACAAGATGATTTCGATCATCCGCGACCGGATCAAGTTCGGCGGGCTGCTCATGTCCGACGACATTTCGATGAAGGCGCTCGCGGGCAGCTTCGAAGATCGGTGCCATGACGCGCTTGGGGCCGGGTGCGATCTGATCCTGCACTGCAACGGCGAGCGGGACGAGATGCAGGCCGTGGTGGCCGCCACCGGGCGGTTGGCCGGGCAGGCCGCCGTGCGCGCCGAGGCCGCGCTGACATGGCGCAAGGCCCCCGACGATATTGACATTGCGGCGCTGGACGCTGAGTTTCATAGCCTGATGACGCACCGGGCCGGGTAACCCCTTTTCAATGTCAGACGACGACGAGTTTCAGGCAGACGTCCTGTCGGTCTCCGAGAGGATGGCCGCAGAAGCCCTGATCGTGGACGTGGACGGGTTCGAGGGGCCGCTCGACCTTTTGCTGACGCTGTCGCGCACGCAAAAGGTGGACCTGCGCAAGATTTCCGTGCTGGCGCTGGCCGAACAGTATCTGGCCTTCGTCGAAAAGGCCCGACATCTGCGCATCGAACTGGCGGCGGACTATCTGGTCATGGCCGCCTGGCTCGCCTTTCTCAAGTCGCGCCTGCTCTTGCCGCCCGATCCGACCGAAGAAGGACCGTCGGGCGAGGAACTGGCGGCGCATCTCGCCTTCCAGCTGGAACGCCTGCAAGCGATGCGCGACGTGTCGGCGCGGCTTATGGCACGGGACCAGAAGGGGCGCGACTTTTTCGTGCGTGGACAGGTCGAGGTGGTCGAGCGGCGAAAGACGATCAGCTACACCGCCACGCTGCTCGATCTCATGCAGGGCTATGCCCGCATCCGCACCCGCGACGAATTCCGTCCCTTCGTCATGGACCGCGAAAGCGTCATGACGATGGAGGAGGCGCTGGACCGGATGCGCCACCTGATCGGCTTCGCCGGCGAGTGGACCGACATCATGTCTTACATGCCCGAAGGCTGGGGCAACGATCCCGTGCGCCGCCGCTCGGCCACGGCCGCGAATTTCGCGGCCTCGCTTGAGCTTGCCAAGGCGGGCGCAATCGAAATCCGGCAGGGCGAGACGTTCTCGCCCATCCAGATCCGCAGGAAACCGAATGACTGAAGAACACGACGCGGTGGAGCAGGAGGAAAGCCTGTTCGAAGCCCCTCCGATGGGCGAGCAGGAGCGGATGGTCGAGGCGATCCTGTTCGCCAGCGCCGAACCCGTGACCGTGGCCGAACTGACCGCGCGGATGCCGCATGGCTCGGACCCCGCCGAGGCGCTGGTGCATCTGCGCAAGCGCTACGAGGGGCGCGGTGTGCGCGTGGTCCGGGTGGGTGACGCCTGGGCGATCCGCACGGCGCCGGACCTTGGCTACCTCATGCAGAAGGAAACGGTCGAGACGCGCAAGTTGAGCCGCGCGGCGATCGAGACGCTGGCGATCATCGCCTATCACCAGCCGGTCACCCGCGCCGAGATCGAGGAAATCCGCGGTGTTTCGGTCAGCCGTGGCACCATCGACCAGTTGATCGAGATGGAGTGGATCCGCTTCGGCCGCCGCCGCATGTCGCCGGGCCGCCCGGTGACCTTCGTCGTGACGCAAGGCTTTCTGGATCACTTCGGGCTGGAAAGCGCGCGTGATCTTCCGGGGCTGAAAGAATTGCGCGCCGCCGGTCTTCTGGAAAGCCGCCCGCCGCCCGCGATGGGCGGCGACGAGGACGAGGATGACGACGACGAGGGCCAGTCCGAGCTTTTCG
This sequence comes from Maritimibacter alexandrii, assembly GCF_005871115.1. NCBI lineage: Bacteria > Pseudomonadati > Pseudomonadota > Alphaproteobacteria > Rhodobacterales > Roseobacteraceae > Maritimibacter > Maritimibacter alexandrii. The sequence continues at coordinate 115,317 of NZ_SWKQ01000014.1, read as the reverse complement.
AAGAGTGATTCCTTTTTTTGAACGGTTCTGTTAATCTGGCCAAAACAGGCAGAGGCAGGCCGATGAATATCGAACGAATGATCACGATGGTGGTGCGCATGGTATTGGGGCGGCTCGTCCACAAGGGCGTGGATGCGGGCATTGACTATGCGTCCCGGCGCGGCAAGCCGCAGGGCGAGATGACAGCCGAGGACCGGCAGCGCGCCAAGGCCGCGAACCAGACCGCGCGCCGGGCGAAGCAAGCGTCGAAACTGGTGCGGCGCATCCGCTGACATCCCCGTTTTCAAGTGGTGCGGGCGTGCGCCCGCGCAGGTTTTGCGCCGTCCTGCCTTCGGCAGGTCGTCGCGGTGGCAGGCGGCTGGCGCCGCCTCTGGAGGGCTAGCCCTCCAGACCTCCCAAAGTATTTGTGAAACAGATAAGGGGACGCGGGGTCAGGCCTTCGGGGCGCGGAAGTGCTTGGAGAGCTTGAGGCCTTGGCCCTGGTAGTTCGACTTCAGGTCGGCGCCGTAGAGGGTTTCCGGGGTTTCCGACATCTTTTCGTAGACGAGGCGGCCCACGACCTGACCGTGTTCGAGGACGAAGGGCGCTTCGTGGCAGCGCACTTCGAGCACGCCGCGCGAGCCTGTGCCGCCTGCCGTGTCATGGCCGAAGCCCGGATCGAAGAAGCCTGCGTAATGCACGCGGAATTCACCGACCATGGCGAGGTAGGGGGCCATTTCGGCGGCGCAGTCGGGCGGGATCGTCACGGCTTCGCGGCTGACGAGGATGTAGAACGCGCCGGGGTCGAGGATGATGCGGCCTTCGGTTGTGTGAATCGGCTCCCAGAACTCGGCCGGGTCGTAATGGCCGATCTTGTCGAGGTCGATGACGCCGGTGTGGGGTTTGGCGCGGTAGCCGACGAGGTCGTCCTTCGCAGGTTTGAGGTCGACCGAAAAGCCCAAGCCGTTGTCGATGACCGGGGCCCCATCGACGAGCGGGTCGGCGGCGTGACGGGCGCGCAGGTCGGCGTCGGACAGCACGGCCTGACCGTGACGGAAGCGAATCTGGTTGAGGCGCATGCCGGGACGCACGAGGACCGAGAAGGAGCGGGGGCAAATCTCGGCATAGAGCGGGCCGGTGTAGCCCGGCGCGATGCGGTCGAACTCGACCCCGCCATCGGTGATCGTGCGGGTCAGAAGGTCGAGACGCCCGGTGGAGCTTTTCGCGTTCGCGACCGCCTGAATACCGTCCGGCAGGGCGAGGCGCTCCATCAGCGGGACGACGTAGACCGCGCCCTTTTCCAGCACCGCGCCGTGGGTGAGGTCGATGCGGTGCATTTCGAACTCGTCCAGACGGTCCGCCACCGTGCGCCCTTCGCCTGCGAGGAAAGACGCGCGCACGCGGTAGGCCACGGTGCCGAGCCGCAGGTCGAGCGAGGCGGGCTGGATCTGTTCGGGGATGATCGCGGGATCGGCGGCGAGCGTGCCCGCGTCGATCATCTGCCGCAGCGCCTGCGAGGGCAGGACACCCGTTCTGGTCATCGTCATGTTCCATCCCCCGGATACACGAACGCCCGCCCCTTGCGAGGGCGGGCGGTCCGGTGATTGGTCGGGCTAGCAGGACTTGAACCTGCGACCTTCCGTCCCCCAGACGGACGCGCTACCAGACTGCGCCATAGCCCGACGTGGGGTGCTACATACCAGTTTTCGCAGGCTGGGCAAGACCGGATTGGCATTCGGTTTCGCTTATCGCAACGTGCCGTCCGACGGGTCGCTTCCAAGCGTTTTCAGCCGGTCCGACAGCGCGCTGAGATGGGCGGGCGGCAAGGTGAGGCCGCGGGCCCGCAAACGCCTGAGCCGCGGGCCGACGGGCGCGATATCCGGGGGCAACGTGCCGTCCGCCGGATCGTCGTCGATATCGGGCATCACCAGAACCGGCGCGTAGTCGGAATATCCCGCATCCACGGGGATGTCGGTGTCCTCGGACCATGTCGGCGCGGGGTCGGACGGGATGTCGTCGGCCTCTGCTGCGACATCGCGTGCCGGGTCGTCCCCGGCGGGTTCCGCCCCGGTGGGGGCGGCTGCGGGGTCTTCCATGTCCGTATAGGTCGGCGCGTCGGGCGCGAGGTCGTCGTCGTCCTGCGGTGCCGTTTCCACCTCTTGCCCATGTTCCTCGGGCTCGGGATCGGCGCGCGAGATATGCGGGTCTTCGGTGTGGGGCGGCGTATCCACGGTCGGGGCCACGATGTCGCTGTCGTCCGCGCCGGAGACCTCGACCGCCGGGTTCCATGCGGGCGTGTCGTCTTCGGCCTCGTCCGACGGGTCGGACGCGGAAGTGACGGGTTCGTCGGAGGACAGCGCCCAAGGGTCGTCGTCGCCGGGCAATGCGCCGGCGGTGACCATTTCGACCTGCGGCGCGTCGTCCTCTTCGCCCATGGCCGCGTCAGCGGTTTCATCCTCGGACCAGTCGTCGTCCTGCGTGGTCTCGTCGACTAGCGCGTCGCCGTTCACCGCGTCCACGGGCTGCGCGGTTTCCAGCGGGTCGGCGAACAGGTTGGCGTCTGCGGAATCGTCTTCGGTTTCGTCTTCGGGCTGGGGTTCGTCGGCTTGCGCGATCACCTCGTCGGACAGGGTCGGCGCATCGGTTTCCACCTCGGCCGGTCCGGCATCTGCGTCGGTTCCGAAGCTCACGGGCCGGTCTTCTTCGGGGTCGACGGGCGTGACGGCGCCGTCTTCCATCGCTTCGTCGACGGGCAGGGTGCCTTCGTCCTCGGCCACGACCTCCGCATCCTCGACATCCGCTTCATTGGCGCGGCTGCGGGCCGAAAGCGAGACCACGTTGCTCGCCTCGTCGCCCTCGGCGTCCAGATCGAGCGCGGGCGACATGGCGGCGACGTGTTTCACGCCCTCTTCGCGCAGAAGCTTCTGTACCCCGCGGATCGTCATGCCGTCTTCGTGGAGGAGTTTGCGGATACCGCCGAGCAGTTCCATGTCGCTGGGGCGATAGTAGCGCCGCCCGCCCGCGCGTTTCACCGGTTTGACCTGTGTGAAGCGGCTTTCCCAGAACCTCAGGACGTGGGTGGGGACGCCGAGCCACTCGGCCACCTCGCTGATCGTGCGGAAGGCGTCAGGTGACTTCTGTTCCATGTCGATGCCCGTTCATTGACTGCTCTTGGTCGGGCTCAGCTCTTGTTACCGGCTGCAACCCGTTCTTTCATGATCTGGGACGGACGGAAGGTCAGGACACGGCGCGGCGAGATCGGAACCTCTTGCCCGGTCTTGGGATTGCGACCCACGCGCGCCGCCTTGTCGCGCACCGAAAAGGTGCCGAACGACGAGATCTTGACCGTCTCCCCCTTCACGAGGGCGTCCGAAACATGGCCCAGCACGCTTTCGACAAGCTGGGCACTTTCGTTGCGCGACAGGCCCACTTCGCGAAACACGGCTTCGCTCAGGTCCATGCGCGTCAGCGTCTTTTCACTCATACCGTCCCCCGAGATGGTTTCGGGCAGCATGGGGCGGTTCGATTTTCAAGTCAAGATCAATGGCTTGGCAGAAGGGTTTCACGCCGATCTGGCGCGAAAGCGCCGATTACCAGCGCAGAACGACGGCGCCCCAGGCAAGACCGCCACCGATGGCCTCGGTCACGACCACGTCGTTTTCGCGGATCTGGCCGCGTTTCTTGCCCTCGTAGAGTGCAAGCGGGATCGAGGCGGCCGAGGTGTTGCCGTGGTCCTGAACCGTCACCACCACGTTGTCCATGCTCATGTCGAGCTTCTTGGCCGTGCCCTGAATGATCCGGATATTGGCCTGATGCGGCACGATCCAGTCGACGTCGGCATGGGTGAACCCGGCCTTGCCCAAGGCCGCATCGGCGGTCGCGGCGAGCTTTTCGACGGCCTGCCGGAACAGGGGATTACCCTGCATCCGCAGTTTGCCCGCCGTCCCGGTGGTCGAGACGCCGCCATCGACATACAGCATCTCGCGGTAACGCCCGTCCGAGTTCAGGTCCGAGGACAGGATGCCCCGGTCGGTGTTCTCGCCCGTGCCGGTCGCGGCCTCGATCAGCAGGGCGCCGGCCCCGTCGCCGAAGAGAACGCAGGTCGAACGGTCTTCCATGTCGAGGATACGCGAAAAGGTTTCCGCCCCGATCACCAGCACGCATTTGGACTGACCGGATACGATCAGCGCATTGGCGTTGGCCAGCGCGAAGACGAACCCGGCGCAGACCGCCTGAACGTCGAAGGCGAAGCCCTTGGTCATGCCGAGGCCGGCCTGAACCATCGTGGCGCAGGAGGGGAATGTCAGGTCGGGGGTCGAGGTCGCGACGATCACCGTATCGACCTGATCGACGCCCATGCCCGCGTCGCGCAGCGCCTCTTTGGCGGCGGCGATGGCCATCTGGGACGTGGTTTCGCCCTCGGCTGCGAAGTGGCGCCGTTCGATGCCGCTTCGCGACCGAATCCAGTCGTCCGACGTGTCGATCCGTTCTTCGAACCAGCTATTCGGGACGATCCGTTCGGGCAGGTAGTGCCCGACTCCGCGGACCACAGCGCGTGTTGTCATTCTTCTGCGCTCGCCTTCTTCTCGATCAACGCTGGCGCATCTTGGGTGTCTCCGGGGGTATATGCAACCCGTGCCGCAAGCTTCTCGTTGAAGCCCGACTGCGCGAGGTCGAAGGCGAGCTTGATTGCGGCGGAAAAGCTGGTTGCGTCAGCCGAACCGTGGCTTTTCACCACCGTCCCGTTCAGGCCGAGGAACACGCCGCCGTTCGAGCGGCGCGGGTCCATCCGCTTTTTCAGGCGGCGTAACGACGTGGTCGCGAGCAATGCCGCGATGCGGGACAGGGGCGTGGCGAGGAACGCGTCTTTCAGCGCCTCGTTCACCATCTTAGCGGTGCCTTCGCCGGTCTTCAGCGCCACGTTTCCGGTGAACCCGTCGGTTACGATCACGTCCACACGGTCGGACAGCAGATCGCCCCCTTCGACGAATCCGATGTAGTCGAAATTCGCCACCGGGGCCGCGTCGGTGATGAGGTCGGCGGCGGCCTTGATCTCGGCCCGGCCCTTGTGCTCCTCGGTCCCGACGTTGAGCAGGCCGACACGCGGGCGCTGAATGCCGTGGCCGTTGCGGGCATAGGACGCGCCCATCAGGGCGTATTGCAGCAGGTCCATTTCGTCGGCGCGGATGTCGGCGCCGCCGTCGAGCATGATGTTGAAGCCGATGGGGTTGCGCGAGGGCCAGAACACCGCGATCGCGGGGCGCGACACGCCCGGCAGCTTGCGCAGGCGCATCATCGACAGGGCCATCAGCGCGCCGGTGTTGCCGCAGGACACGCAGACCTCGGCCTCGCCGTTCTTCACGCTGTCGATGGCGGACCACATCGAGGTGTTCTTGCCGGTGCGCAGAATCTGCGTCGGCTTGTCGGTCATCGTCACCACGCCTTCGGCATGGCGCACCTCGCAGATGCCCTTGAGCTCCGGGCGCTTGGCCACAAGCGGTTCGATCTCATCCTTGTCGCCGTGCAGGATGAACCCGATGTGCTTGTTCTTGCGCGCGGATTTACCAAGACCGGCGACAACAGCCGCCGGCCCGCGGTCGCCGCCCATCGCGTCGACCGAAATGATAATGCGTTGCAGCCCCTGTGCGGAGGCCGACGTCCGGGAACCGGGGTCCGTCGTTTCCGTCATGGGGCAGGCCTCGTGTCAGGCTTACGCCGCGTCTTCGTCGTCGAAGTCCACCTCGTCGGCCATCGCGACCACTTCACGGTCGGCGTAATGGCCGCAGGACGGGCACACGTGGTGCGGACGCTTCAGCTCGCCACAGGACGGGCATTCGTTGGGGTTGTCAGCCACGAGCGAGTCGTGCGAGCGGCGCATGTTGCGGCGCGACTTGGTGACTTTGTTCTGAGGGACAGCCATGTCTCAACCTCGATGTTTGCGGGGGCTTCGGTGTCGTTGCCCTGTTTCGTCAGGGGCCGAAGCCCGTTGTTCCAGTCTCATCTTTCGCGAGTCTGACCGCCTCTTACGCGCTTAAACGCACGGTTCCAACCCATCTTTTGAAAGAGGGCCGGAACATACTGCGATTCTCCTGTTTTGCAAGGGTTTTCGCGGGGGGCGGCTGGGCCTCGGACAAACCGGAGATATGCATGGGGCGCGCGCGTTTCAAACGCGGGCGCAAAGACCTGCGAAACCTCAGTCGTCGCCGCCTTCTCCGGTCAGCTTGTCGCGCAGGGCCGCAAGCCCGGCGAAGGGCTTTGCATCCTCGTCGGTCATCGCCTCTTTCCCCGGTTCGGTGAAGACCTGCTCGCCGATCTCTTCCTCGTCGCCGCGCGGATAGTCTGGCAGGGCAAGGGCGAGCGCCTCGGCCAGCACCGTGCCCATGTCGATCTCGGTGCCGAGCGGTTCCTGATCCACGTCCTCGGGCGTTTCGCTTTCGTCGGCGGTCGTCGGTTCGAGCCCCGCGATCCATGTCCGCTCGACGTCTTCCTCGATCCGGGTCGTGACGGGATCGAGGGAAATGACGCTCATCTGGTCCACCGTGGCGCCGATGTGACCCGTGAAGCGCCAGTCGCGTTTGGACAGCGGTTTCAGCGTTCCGGTGAACCGGACCTTGCGCAGATCGTCGATTCCCAACTCGTCCGCCAGAGCCTTCAACTGCCGCTCGTTCAGGCTCACTTCGATCTCACGCGGGCGGGATTTGTCCAAATCTGCCACGCGAAGGACCGGTCCATACTCTATCTTGCCGTCAGATGCCGTCATTTGCCTTTTCGTTCCTTGAACGCCGCGCAATCATTCAATATGAACTTGGTGCAAGAGAATAAGCGGCAAGGCAAGGGGGGCAGTATGACCGCGACCGGTACGAAGGCGGGGATCCTGCGCCTTATGGCTGCCCTGGCCATCACTGTGGCCGTTTCGGCCTGCACTCCGATCTATTCCAACCACGGGTATCTTCCGACCGATCAGGACGTGGAAGAGATCATGGTTGGCCTCGACACGCGCGAAACCGTGGCGGCCATCGTCGGCAAGCCGGGGGCTGCGGGTCTGCTCACCGAAGAGGCGTGGTATTACGTCCAGTCTCGGTTCGAGCAGGTCGGCTACCGCGAGAAGGAAGAGATCGACCGCGAGGTTCTGCGCATCACCTTCACCGAGGCGGGCGTCGTCGAGAACATCGAACGCTTCGGGCTGGAAGAGGGCAACGTCGTCGTGCTGTCACGTCGTGTGACCACGTCGAACACCCGCGGCATCGGCTTCCTGCGGCAGCTTCTGGGCAACATCGGCAAGATCAACCTCGACGATATCGTCGGCGGCTGACGGGGCCCGCGTCATGGGCGCGATCCTGTCCCGTGCGGGTCTCACGGTCCGGCTGGCGGAGAACGAGTCCGAGGTCGCCGAGGCGCAACACCTGCGCCAGCGTGCCTTTCGCGGCGGTGCCACGGACACGCGCGACATCGACCCGTTCGACGCGGATTGCGACCATGTGCTCGTAGAGCGCGACGGGGCGCTCGTCGCGACCTATCGCTTCCAGAGCTTCGCGGATGGCACGGCGGCCCGGTCGGGCTATTCGGGCCAGTTCTACGACCTTGCGGGCCTCGCCACCATCGACGGCCCGATGATCGAGATGGGGCGATTCTGCCTTGCGCCCGAGGAACACGATCCCGACGTCGTGCGCATCGCATGGGCCGCCATGACCCGGATCGTGGACGGGGCCTCGGCCGCGCTCCTGTTCGGGTGTTCGTCGTTTCATGGCAATGACCCCGCACCCTACGCCGACGCGCTCGGCCTGCTGCGCGACCGGCACCTTGCGCCCGCGCATCTGAACCTCGCCGCGCAAGCGGGCGAGACGGTCGCCTTGCCCCACGGCAATTGGGACGCGGGGCAGGCGCAACGTCAGATGCCGCCCTTGCTCAGAACCTATCTCATCATGGGGGGATGGGTGTCGGACCATCTGGTCGTCGATCGCGCCATGAACACGCTGCACGTTTTCACGGGCGTCGAGATCGCCAAGGTGCCGCCGGGTCGGGCGCGTGCGCTCCGGCTGCTGGCGGGCGATTGACGAGGGCACGGGCCGGGACTAGGTGAGCGGCATGGCACGCGCACCGCTTCTTCAACTCAACGACATCTCGCTGACCTTCGGCGGCGATCCCGTCTTTCACGACCTTTCGCTGGTGGTCCAGCCCGGCGACCGGGTGGCCCTCGTCGGCCGCAACGGGTCGGGAAAATCCACGCTGATGAAGGTCATGGCCGGGATGGTCGAACCCGATCACGGCGAACGCATCCTGCCGCCGGGGATCAGCGTGGGCTATATGGAGCAGCACCCGGATATGTCGGCCTTCGCCACGCTGGGCGACTTCGCCGCGAGCGGGCTGGACGCGGGAGAGGACTACCGGGTCGAGCGTGTGGCCGAGGGGCTGAAATTCAACCCGGATGTGGCCGTGGCGACCGCATCGGGCGGGGAACGGCGGCGCGCGGCCTTGGCGAAACTCTTGGCCGAAGCGCCGGAGCTGATGCTTCTGGACGAGCCGACCAACCACCTCGACATTCAGGCGATCCAGTGGCTCGAAGACGAACTGTCCACGACGCGGGCCGGGTTCGTCCTGATCTCGCACGACCGGGCGTTCCTGAACGCGCTCACCCGCGCGACGTTGTGGATCGACCGGGGGCAGGTCAGGCGGCAGGAGGAAGGGTTCGCCAAGTTCGAGACCTGGCGCGACAAGGTCTGGGAAGACGAGGACATGCAGCGCCATAAGCTCGATCGCAAGATCAAGGCCGAAGCGCGTTGGGCGGTCGAAGGCATCTCGGCCCGGCGTAAGCGCAACATGGGCCGGGTGCGCGCGCTTGGCGATCTCAGGGCCGAGCGGGCCGCACAGATCAAGCGGCAGGGCGCTGCGGCGATGGAGTTGCAGGCGGGGCCCAAATCGGGCCGCAAGGTGATCGACGCGAAAGGCATTTCAAAGGCTTACGACGGGAAGGTGATCCTCAAGGATTTCTCGATCCTCGTGAACCGGGGCGACCGCGTGGCCTTGGTCGGCCCGAACGGCGTGGGCAAGACCACGCTTCTGAAAATGCTGATTGGGGAAGAAGCACCGGACAGCGGCACCGTTGCGCTTGGGACGGGCATCGAAATGGCGGTGTTCGACCAGAACCGCGCGACTTTGGACGACGACGCGAGCCTGTGGGAGAACCTTGCGGGCGATCCCGAAATGCGCGTCTCGGGCAAGGCCGATCAGATCCTCGTGCGAGGGCAGCCCAAGCACGTGGTCGGCTATCTGAAGGAGTTCCTGTTCGACGAACGGCAGGCGCGTGCGCCCGTGCGTTCGCTGTCGGGGGGTGAGAAGGCGCGGCTGATCCTCGCCCGGATCATGGCGAAGAGGTCGAACGTGTTGGTCCTCGACGAACCGACCAACGATCTGGACGTCGAGACGCTGGACCTGCTTCAGGAACTCATCATGGACTACGACGGCACCGTGCTTCTCGTCAGCCACGACCGTGACTTCCTCGACCGGACCGTGTCGACCACCATCGCGATGGAGGGCGACGGGCGGGCCACGGTCTATGCGGGCGGCTGGTCGGATTACCTGTCGCAGCGCACCGAGGGCGCATCGGCCCCGGTCGAGAAGGCGAAACCCGCGGCCAAACCGGCCGAGCCGAAGCCCGCGGCCAAGCCACAGAAGGCCGGGTTGTCTTTCACCGAAAAGCACCGTCTGGAGGCGCTTCCGGCGGAGATGGAACGGCTGGAGGCCGAGATCGGCAAGCTCGAAGGGCTGTTGTCGGACCCGGAGTTGTTCACGCGCGAGCCGGTCAAGTTCAAGAAGGCGACCGAGGCGCTGGTGGAGCGGCAGGAAAAGCTGGCGGCCTCGGAAGAGGAATGGCTGGCGCTGGCGGAAAAGGCCGAAGCGTAGCCGCCACAAGCCGCCTGTGGCGGCTCTGGAGGGCGCTGCCCTCCAGACCTCCCGAAGTATTTGTGAAACAGAGAAGGGGGCGCGGTTTTCGCTTATCCGTTCAGGAGCTTCGCGGCTTCGGGGGCGAAATAGGTGAGAATGCCGTCGCAGCCCGCGCGTTTGAAGCCCGCGAGGCTTTCCATCATGACCTTTTCGCTGTCGAGCCAGCCGTTCTGGATCGCCGCCTGCAACATCGCGTATTCGCCCGACACCTGATAGGCGTAGGTCGGCACGCCGAAGCTGTCTTTCACCCGGCGGCAGACGTCGAGATAGGGCATACCCGGTTTCACCATGACCATGTCCGCGCCTTCCATCAGGTCGCGTTCGACGAGGCGCAGCGCCTCGTCCGAATTGGCGGGGTCCATCTGGTAGGTCTTCTTGTCGCCTTTCAGCGCACCGGACGCGCCGACCGCGTCGCGGAAGGGGCCGTAGAAGGCCGAGGCGTATTTGGCAGAATAGGACATGATCGAGACGTTCTGGTGCCCTTCGGCTTCGAGCGCCGCGCGCATCGCGCCGATGCGCCCGTCCATCATGTCGGAGGGGCCGAGGATGTCTGCGCCCGCCTCGGCCTGCGCCAGCGCCATCTTCACGAGCGCCTCGACCGTGCGGTCGTTCACGATTTCACCGTCTACCACGAAGCCGTCGTGGCCGTTGATGTTGTAGGGGTCGAGCGCGATGTCGGTCATGATCGCGATGTCGGGCACCGCGTCCTTGATCGCGCGGGTGGTGCGGTTAGACAGGTTGTCCGCATCCCACGCGCCCGCGCAATCTTCGGTTTTCACCGACTGCTCGATATAGGGAAACAGGCAGATCGCCGGGATGCCCAGATCATGCGCCTCGCGCGCAGCTTTGACCACGAGGTCGGTCGTCATCCGTTTCACGCCGGGCATGGAGGGAATGTCGTAGGTCTCGTTCTCGCCCTCCATCAGGAACACGGGCCAGATCAGGTCGTCCACCGTCAGCGTCGTCTCGCGCACAAGCGCGCGCAGGGCGGGCGAGCGGCGGTTGCGGCGCAGGCGGGTGGTCGGGAAGGGGGCGGTTGTGCGTGTCATGTCTGCATCCTTCTGGGTTCGCTTTCCTTGCCACGGCAAAACCCGGCCCTCAAGGGGTGGCGCCGCGCGGATCACGCGCGTATGGTCGCGCAAAACAACCGCCAAGACGGGACAGGCAGCACGGTGGACTGGTATTCAGCCGTTTTCGAGCTCATCGACATGAGGAGCTTTTCCAACCTCTGGTACTGGATCGCGCTGGCGGCAGTCTGGTCCCAGACCTCGCGTTACGTGCTGGGCGTGCCTTACGACATGATCCAGCGGGCGGGCCGTCATGGCGGCGAGGCCGAGATCGACCTCGAGGACATGGTGCGCATTAATTGCAACCGGCTGCTTTACGTGGCGGGGGTGTCCGGCCTCTGGATCGTCGGGTTCGGCGCGATGCTGATGACCGGGCTGGCGATGCTCGGCTTTTACTATGACGTGGAGTTCGCGCAGGCGGTGTTCCTGCTTGGCGCGCCGATGATCGTCGTGGGGGCGCTGTCGGTGAATTCGGCGCGCGTCATTCGCGACACCGCCCTGTCGGGCCAGCCGCTACGCAAGTTCATGCATCGCCACCGGATCATGACGCAGTTCGTCGGCATGATCGCGATCTTCGTGACCGCGCTTTGGGGCATGTATCAGAACATGACCTACGGAGCGCTGGGGCAGTAGCGGCCAATCGGGCATTGACACCGCTGCCGGGCGGTTTACCTCCCACCCACATGGCCAGCCGGGATCACATCACGCTATCGGGCGCGCCCGAGGGATTCGACGCCCTCCTTGTATCCAGAGAACTGGAAAAGACCGGCGGCCCCGTGGTGCATGTCGCCCGCGACGACAAACGGCTGGCGGCGATGCAGGCGGCGCTGGGGTTCTTCGCACCGGATGTCACGGCGCTGACCTTTCCGGGTTGGGATTGCCTGCCGTTCGACCGGGTGTCGCCCAATGCCGACGTGTCCGCCGCGCGCATGGCGACGCTGGCGGCGCTGGCCCACGGGATGCCGGGGCCTTTCATTCTGCTCACCACCCTGAATGCCGCCTCGCAGCGCGTTCCGGCGCGCGAGGTTTTGGCGGAAGCGAGCTGGTCGGCCACCGTCGACAGCCGGATCGACGTGGACGGGCTGCGCGCGTTCCTTGTGCGCATGGGCTTCGCGCAGGCCCCGACGGTGACCGAGCCGGGCGATTTCGCGGTGCGCGGCGGGATCATCGACATTTTCCCGCCGGGCGAGGCGGGTCCGGTGCGGCTCGACCTCTTTGGGGATGTGCTGGACGGTGCGCGGCGGTTCGATCCCGTCAGCCAGATGACGACCGAGACGCTGTCGGCCATCGAACTGGCGCCGGTGTCCGAGATCATCATGGACGAGGCCGCGATCGCGCGGTTTCGGCAGAACTACCGCGTGGAATTCGGCGCGGGCGGATCGGACGACCCGCTTTACGAGGCGGTGAGCGCGGGGCGCAAGCATTCTGGGATGGAGCACTGGCTGCCCTTCTTCCACGAAAAGCTCGAAACCCTGTTCGACTATTTGCCGGGGGCGAGCGTGATGCTCGACGATCAGACCGGCCCCGCCCGCATCGCGCGGTGGGAAGGGATCGCGGACCAGTACGACACGCGCCGCGCCGCGATGCGCGACAAGAACCGCTTGGACACGGTCTATAAGCCGTGCCCGCCGGACCTGCTTTATCTGGACGAGGACGCATGGACCGCGGCCTTGGCCCAGATGCGCGCCATTCAATTGACCGAACTGCCGCGCCAGACCGGGCCGGGGGTCGTGGACGGCGGCGGGCGGATCGGCCGGAATTTCGCGCCGGAACGGCAGCAGGAAAAGATCAATCTGTTCGAAGTGCTGGCCGCCCATATCCGGGCGCGGCGGGACGAGGGGCCGGTTGTCGTCGCTTCCTATTCCGAAGGCGCGCGCGAACGTCTCGGCGGGCTTCTATCGGACGAGGATCTGACGGCGCAGACCGAGATCACCGATTTCCGCGACGTGGCGGCGGGAAAGGGCGGGCTCTACCTCGCCGTGTGGCCGCTGGAGCATGGGTTCGAAGCGCCGGGCCTGACGGTCATATCCGAGCAGGACGTTTTGGGCGACCGCCTGATCCGTGCGCCCAAGCGCAAGCGGCGGGCCGAGAACTTCCTGACCGAGCATCAAAGCCTCAGTCCCGGCGAGTTGATCGTTCACGTCGATCATGGCGTCGGTATCTATCGCGGGCTCGAGACGATTACGGCGCTTGGGGCGCCGCATGACTGCGTGCTTCTGGAATACGCGGGCGGGGATCGGCTGTATCTACCCGTCGAGAACATCGAGCTTCTGTCGAAATACGGGCATGAACAGGGGCTTCTCGACAAGCTGGGCGGTGGCGCGTGGCAGGCCAAGAAGGCGCGGCTGAAAGAGCGTATTCGCGAGGTTGCCGACAAGCTGATCCGGCTTGCCGCCGAACGGAGCCTGCGCAAGGCCCCGGTGATGGAGGCCCCGCATCACGCGTGGGAGGAATTCGCGGCGCGCTTCCCCTATACCGAGACGGACGATCAGCTTTCGGCCATCGCGGACGTGATCGAGGATATGTCGGCGGGCAGCCCGATGGATCGCCTGATCTGCGGCGATGTGGGCTTCGGCAAGACCGAGGTGGCGATGCGCGCGGCCTTCGTCGCGGCGCTGAGCGGCAAACAGGTCGCGGTGATCGCGCCGACCACGCTGCTGGCGCGTCAGCACTACAAGAGTTTCGCGGAACGCTTCCGGGGCTTTCCCATACAGGTGAGCCAACTCAGCCGTTTCGTGAGCCAAGGCGAGGCGAACCGCACCCGCGAGGGGATGAAGGACGGGACCGTCGATATCGTCGTCGGCACCCATGCGCTGCTGGCCAAAGGCACACGGTTCAAGGATCTGGGCCTGCTGGTCATCGACGAGGAACAGCGGTTCGGCGTGAGCCACAAGGAGCGGCTGAAGGAGTTGCGCTCGGACGTGCATGTGCTGACCCTGTCCGCCACGCCGATCCCGCGCACGCTTCAGATGAGCCTCACGGGCGTGCGCGACTTGTCGATCATCGGCACGCCGCCAGTGGATCGGTTGTCGATCCGCACCTACGTATCCGAGTTCGACACCGTGACGGTGCGCGAGGCGCTGTTGCGTGAGCACTACCGCGGCGGGCAGAGTTTCGTCGTGGTCCCGCGCGTGAAAGACCTGCGCGAGATCGAAGAATTCCTCGAAACGCAGGTGCCCGAGGTCAGCTTCGTCACCGCCAACGGGCAGATGGCGGCGGGCGAGCTCGACGACCGGATGAACGCCTTTTACGACGGCAAGTTCGATGTGCTGGTCGCGACCACCATCGTGGAAAGCGGACTCGACATTCCGACCGCCAACACGATGGTCGTCTGGCGCGCCGATATGTTCGGGCTGGCCCAGCTTTACCAGATCCGGGGAAGGGTGGGCCGGTCAAAGACCCGTGCCTATTGCTACCTCACCACCAAGCCGCGTGTGCCGCTGACGCCGGGGGCCGAAAAGCGGCTCAAGGTGCTGGGCTCGCTCGACAGTCTTGGCGCGGGCTTTGCGCTCGCGAGCCAAGACCTTGATATTCGCGGGGCTGGCAACCTCTTGGGCGAGGAGCAGTCCGGCAACATGAACGAGGTCGGCTATGAGCTTTACCAGCACATGCTGGAGGAGGCGATTGCCAAGATCCGCTCCGGCGAACTCGAAGGCCTTACCGACTACGAAGAAACCTGGGCGCCGCAGATCAACCTTGGCGTCCCCGTCATGATCCCCGAGGGTTACGTGCCCGATCTGGACGTGCGGCTGGGCCTGTATCGCCGCCTGTCGGACCTGACCACCAAGGTCGAGCTTGAAGGCTTCGCCGCCGAGTTGATCGACCGGTTCGGGAAGCTCCCGAAAGAGGTGAACACGCTGCTTCTGATCGTGCGCATCAAAGCGATGTGCAAACGGGCGGGGATCGCGCGGCTGGATGGTGGGCCGAAGGGCGCGACGATCCAGTTCCACAACGACAAGTTCGCCTCGCCCACCGGGCTGGTCGAGTTCATGCAGGCGCAGAACGGGCTGGCCAAGGTCAAGGACAACAAGATCATCGTGCGGCGCGACTGGAAGAAGGACTCGGACAAGATCAAAGGCGCCTTCGCCATCGCCCGCGATCTGGCCGAAAAGGTCGTGGCCGAGAAGAAAAAGGCGAAAGCCTGAGCCACGCCCGGGTCAGGCTTTCCGCTCGCGCCCCATGTCGGTCAGCACCAGTGACAGTGCAAGAAACGAGCATCCCACCGCGCCCAGCATGATCGGCCGGGGCGTTCCGTCGAAGGCCTGACCGATGGCGGCGGCGATGGGCATACCCAGACCCATACCGAAGGCCCCGATCACGGCCGAGGCGGTGCCCGCGACATGCGGCAGCGGCTCCATCGCGAGCGCCGTTACATTGCCCAGCGTCAGACCATTGATGAAGAACAGCGAAAGCGTCCAAGCCATGAAGACGCCGATCCGAACCGGATCGCTTGCGGTTTCCAGCCCGCCCAGCGTCCACAAGCCGAACGCAAGAGTGGCGAAGACGGTCTGAGATCCGAAGGCGGCGATGAGCATACGCCGCATTCCGACCTTCATGACCAGCCGGCTGTTGATGAAGCCGGCGCCGGCGGACAACAGGGCGATGATCGCGAAGTAGACCGGGAACATGTCGCCCACGCCAAGCGCATCGACCCAAAGCTGCTCTGCCGCACTCAGATAGGCGATGAACTGACCATACATCAGGACCTGCACGGCAAGATAGCGGCGCGAGACAGGCGTCGTCAGGACTTCGCGTGCGGCGGCCAGAATGGGCTTGATCCGAAAGGCGCGGCGGTGCGCGGGGTCAAGCGTCTCCGGCTGGCGCAGAAGGAACCAGCCAAGGACGAGCAGCCCGAACAGGACATAGACACCGAACAGGCCCCGCCAGCCCACGAAAAAGATGATCTGCTGCCCCAAGAGGGGGGCGGCCGCCGGGACGACGACGAAGAACATGAATATGAGCGAGGCGATCCGCGCCTGCTCGGCCCCCGAAAAAAGGTCGCGTGTCACGGTCTGGGAGACGATGCGGGCGGCGGCGGCCCCGAACCCCATGAAGAACCGGGACAGAATGAGAAGTTCGAGCGATGGGGCGAACACGCCGGCGATGGCGGCCACCACGTATGTCCCGATCCCGGCTGCAAGGGCGCCGCGCCGTCCGATGCTGTCAGCCAAGGGTCCGAACAGCAGCATCCCGGCCGCGCCGCCGAGCAGGAAGATACTCACGAGGTATTGCGTGCGCGACTTGTCGTCACGCGCCATCTCGGCGGCGATATCGGTCATCGCGGGCAACATGGAATCCGTGGTGAACGCCATGAGGGACATGAGACCCGCGAGGATCGCGACAAGCTCCAGCGTGCCGATACGTTTGGTGGGGGCGGAGGTGTAGGACATGTGCCTTCGGAATTTGTGTGCTATCGGCATATATCCGCGAGCGCGCGAATGCCAGCCCCGCCGATGCACGCGCGTTGTGCGCTCAGGCCGTGCCCTGAACCTGCGCCGCGATTTCGTCGATCACCTTGAGCCACAGATCGGTGGGCTGCGCCCCCGGCACGACATGCTGGTTCGCGATCACGAAGGTCGGCACCGCGTTCACGCCCTTTTCCCGCGCATCGATGTCGCGCGCCCGGATGTCGTCCGCATCGGCGCCGCTTTCCAGAAGCCGCAGGATCATCTCACGATCCATCTCCGCACCCTCGGCGATGTCGGCCAGAACGCCGCGGTCGCCGATGTCGCGCCCTTCGACGAAATAGGCCTTGAACAGCCGTGACACGATCGCGGTCTGCCGCTGTTCCAGCCCGGCCCAATGGATCAGACGGTGCGCGTCCAGCGTGTTGGGCTGATGGGCGATCGCGTCGAAATTGATGTTCAGCCCGCTCGCCTCGGCCTCACGGACCACCGGCATATAGGCTTGAACCGCGCCCTCCTTGCCCCCGAACTTGGCCTCGAGATAGGCGCGCCGGTCCATCCCGCCCGCCGGCATGTCGGGGTTCAGCATGAACGGATGCCATTCGATGTCGAACGGATGGTTCGGGCGCTGTTCGAGCGCACGGTCGAGCCGCGCCTTGCCGATGTAGCACCACGGGCAGACCGGGTCGGAGAAGATGTAAAGTTTCAGCATGTACGACTCCTACGCCGCCCGCGCCCAATTGTCACCTGCACGTGCGGTCCGGCTTTTGTGGTCCCGAAAAACCGGACCCATCAGCCTTTGCGACCGACGGCCCCGAACTCTCCCGCCTCGGCCTGTGCTCTCAAGGCGCGCCTGAGCAGCTTGTTGTTCGCGCCCTTGGGAAGTGCATCGACGGCGATGAACACTCGTGGGCATTTGTAATGGGCAAGGGTGTCGCGGGCATGGGCCGTAAGTGCCGCTTCATCCGGCGCGGCCCCCGGTTCCGGCACGTAAAAGCAGGCGATCACCTTGGCCGTGGCCGAGACGGACAGCTCGACCGCCGCCGCCTCGTGCACGTCGGGATAGAGGACCATGGCGCTTTCGACCTCGACCGGAGAGACGCGGAAACCGCCCGCGTTCATCATGTCGTCGTCGCGCCCGAGATACCGGATCGCGCCGTCTTCCGTCATCAGGACCGAATCCCCGGTGAGAAACCACTCACCCTGATAACGCGCGCGGGTCTCGTCCTCGGCACCCACGTAGCCCAGCATCAGCCCCGGATCGTCGCGGTGGATCGCCAGCACGCCCGGCACGTCTCGGGCCACCGGCCCGTCGGCGCCCAGAACCGCGACCCTGCGGCCCGGCTGCGGGTAGCCCAGGCATCCCGCCGGCGCGGGCCGGGTGGGGGCGCCGGAGACGAAGGTGGAGCATTCCGACATGCCGAACGCTTCGTGAAGCGTGGTGCCGGTCGCCGCCTCCCACGCCGCGCGGATCGGGTCGGCGAGCTTCTCGCCCGCCGTCAGACCGTGGCGCAGGTCCGGCGCGTCCGGCATCTCGCCGCGCAGCATCTGCCGATAAACCCCCGGCGCAGCGGCGAAGATCGTCACCCGCTCCGCCGCGATGAGGTCGGGCAGGGCCTTTGAGTTCGTGCCGGGTGCCGGAATCAAGGCCGTCGCGCCGCGCGACCACGGGTCCATCAGCCCGGTGCCCAGCGTATAGGTCCAGTTGAACGCGCCCGCATGCATCAGCCGGTCCTCCGGCGTCAGACCATACCAACCCTCCCACATCATCCGCCGCGCCCAGATCGCGCGATGGGCGTGCAGCACGGCGCGCGGTTTGCCGGAAGTGCCGGAGGTGAAAATCGCATAGGCCGGGCGGTTCGGGTCGCCCATCGCGAAC
Source organism: Maritimibacter alexandrii (assembly GCF_005871115.1). NCBI lineage: Bacteria > Pseudomonadati > Pseudomonadota > Alphaproteobacteria > Rhodobacterales > Roseobacteraceae > Maritimibacter > Maritimibacter alexandrii. Next base: position 97,045 of record NZ_SWKQ01000014.1, on the reverse strand, counting down.
GCAGCCTCTGGACCCGTGGCAAGGTCGTGAAGCGCCGCCTCCGTCAGGACCGGGCAGGGCAGGGGATCGGGCAGGGCCACCCCCGCACCCGCCACGATCAAAGCGGGGTCGATCTGCGCGGCCATCCCCGTGATCTCGCGGGCCGTCAGTTGCGACGAGGTCGGGACCGGAACCAGCCCGGCGGCAATGGCGCCGAGAAAGGCCAAAGGAAATTCCACGGTGTTTCCCAGACGCAGCAGCACCCGGTCGCCCGGAACCAGCCCCTGTGTGAGAAGGCCGCCCGCGATGGCGCGCACCGCGCGGGTCAGACGCGCATAGGTCCAGTCGTCGCGGGCTTCGCCCAGAACCGACAGCGCCAGCTTGTCGGGCGTCCCGGACCCGCCGGACAGAACATAGGCCGCCATGTTGAAGGCGTCGGGCGGCGGCGGAAGGTCGGGCTGTGAATGGTAGATCGCGTCCATGCGCACAGCTATGTCAGCCCGCAGGCCAGTTGCAATAGCCTGACCTTCCGGCATAAAACGGCGCATGGCCGAAAACAACCCAACCATGCCCAGCCTGATCCGTCTCGCCCGCGAAAGCGGCGGGTCCGCGCCCGATCCGCAACCGCTGGATCTGGGCGAACGGGTGCGCGACCTGCGCAAGTCGCGCGGCTGGACGCTGGAACAGGCCGCCAATCAGGCGGGGCTCGCACGCTCGACCCTGTCCAAGATCGAGAACGGCCAGATGTCGCCCACCTTCGAGGCGCTCAAGAAACTGGCGGTGGGGCTCGAGATCTCGGTGCCCCAGCTTTTCACCCCGCCGCAGGACGCGCGGGTGTCCGGCCGGATGACGGTGACCAAGACCGGCGAGGGGCAGGCGCATCCGACCGCCACGTACGAGCACGAATTGCTCGCCGGTGCCCTGACCAAGAAGGCGATGCTGCCCTACCGCGCCCGTGTGCGCGCCCGCAGCTTCGATGAATTCGACGGATGGGTGCGCCACGACGGCGAAGAATTTCTTTACGTCCTCACGGGTGAAATCCGCCTGATTACGGAATTCTACGAGCCGGTCGACATGCGGCGCGGCGACAGCGCCTATTACGACGCCTCCATGGGTCACAACGTCATTTCGATCTCGCCGGAGGATGCCCTGATCCTCTGGGTCACGTCGCTCTGACGCGAAACGCCGCCGAAGGGTCGCGCAAGGCTCGCACCCCAGCGTGATGGCTGTTAGTCGGGGGGCACCACCGGCAAGGAGCGTGCGATGATTCAGGTTCTATCCAGTTCTTGGGCCCTGCTATTGGGCATCATGTTCCTGATGGTCGGCAACGGCATTCAGGGCACGCTCCTGGGTATTCGCGGCGGGCTCGAAGGGTTTTCGACCTTCGAGATGTCCGTGGTGATGTCGAGCTACTTCGCAGGCTTCCTGTTCGGGTCGCGGGCCGCCCCCGAACTGATCCGCCGCGTGGGCCATGTCCGCGTCTTCGCGGCGCTATGCAGTTTCATTTCCGCCGTGCTCATCCTTTATCCGACGCTGACCAACCCGATCGCGTGGTCGCTCCTGCGCCTGTTCATCGGGTTCTGCTTCTCGGGCGTATACGTCACGGCGGAAAGCTGGCTCAACAATCAGGCGACGAACGAGACGCGTGGCCAGTCGCTTGCCCTCTACCTCATCGTGCAAATGATCGGGGTCATCGCCGCGCAGGGCCTTGTCGTGCTGGGCGATCCCTCCGGTTTCGTGCTGTTCATCCTGCCCTCGGTGCTGGTGTCGATCTCGTTCGCGCCGATCCTTCTGTCGATCTCGCCGACACCCGCCTTCGACACCGCCCGGCGCATGACCCTGCGCGAGCTTTTCAACAACTCGCCGCTCGGCGTCATGGGGATGCTGCTGGTCGGCGGCGCCTATGCGGCCATGTTCGGCATGGCGGCGGTCTATGGCACCGAGGCGGGGCTGACGGTCGAGCAGCTCTCGCTGTTCGTGGCGATGTTCTATGTCGGCGGCATGGTCCTGCAATATCCCATCGGGTTCATTTCGGATCGGGTCGACCGCCGGCTGCTTATCATCATCACGGCGGGCGTGGCCGTGGCGGCATCGGTCGCGGGATACCTGTTCCCGGTCTATGCCATCCTGCTGGTCGCGGCGTTCTTCATCGGCGGGATGCTCGGGCCGCTCTACGCGCTCCTCATCGCGCATACGAATGATTTTCTGGATCACGAGGATATGTCGGCGGCCTCGGCCGGGCTGATGTTCGTCAACGGCGTCGGCGCGATTGCCGGGCCGCTCGCGGTCGGGTGGATCATGGGGCCGATGGGGGCCGAGGGCTTTTTCTTCGTCATCGGCTTCCTTCTGGCGCTCGTCGTCCTCTACGGCCTCTGGCGCACGACCCGTCGCCCGTCGGCTTCGGTGGACTCGACCGTCAGCTATGCGGCCCTGTCGCCGCAGGCCTCGCCCGTCGCGATGGAGGTGGCGCAGGAATTCTATGCGGACGCCGTCGAGGAGGCTGCGGAGGCAAGCGAAGATGCCACACATGCAGAAAGCGACATGCGTTGAGCCTAAGTCCCCTTGTCCGAACGTAAAAACTTTGTAACGTCGGGCTAGGGACAGGCGAGGGCGAGGAGGGTGTCATGGCCAACCCCGAGGAGATACTCAGCTTCTGGCTGGATGAGATCGGCCCGAAAGGCTGGTACGAGGGAACGGACGATCTGGACGCCCTTGTGGTCGAGCGGTTCGGCGATGCCTGGCGCGAGGCGACGCGGGGCGCATATTCGCTCTGGCTGACCTATCCCAGTGGAACGCTCGCCTACATCATCCTGCTCGACCAGTTCCCGCGTAATATGTTCCGGGGGTCGGGCAAGGCGTTTTCGACCGACAAGGTGGCGCTTGCGGCGGCGAAATGCGCCATCGACAAGAATTGGGACATGAAGATCGACGAACCGGCGCGCCAGTTCTTCTACATGCCGCTCATGCATTCCGAGAACCTGATCGATCAGGATCGCTGTGTGCGGCTGATGCTGACGCGGATGCCCGAGACCGGGGCGGGCAACCTTCTTCATGCGAAGGTCCACCGCGAAGTCATCCGCCGCTTCGGGCGGTTCCCGTATCGCAACGACGCACTTGCGCGCACGACGACCGGGGCCGAGGCGGCCTTCGTCGAACAGGGCGGTTACGGCGCCATGCTGCGCGAAATGTCCGCCTGACCCAACTCACCGAATCGTCTAGACTATACGGGTCCGCCGGTTTCGCTGGCGGACCTTGTTTTTGCTGGGTTTTCTGTGGCGATTGATCGTCCCGCAGAAATAGTTTAAGGGTAAACTACTTTTTCGCGAGGGAGATATCGATGGCTGAGACCAGCTTTGACGTGATCGTGGTCGGCTCCGGTCCGGGGGGCTACGTGGCCGCGATCCGGGCGGCGCAACTGGGCCTGAAGGTCGCGGTGGTGGAGCGTGAGCATCTGGGCGGTATCTGCCTCAACTGGGGCTGCATTCCGACCAAGGCGCTCCTGCGGTCGGCCGAGGTCTATCACCTCATGCACCGGGCCAAGGATTTCGGCCTGTCGGTCGAAAAGGCGGGCTACGATCTGGACGCGGTCGTGCAGCGGTCGCGGGGCGTGGCCAAGCAGCTTTCCGGCGGCGTGGCGCACCTTCTCAAGAAGAACAAGGTGACGGTCGTCATGGGCGACGGGTCGATCCCCGCCAAGGGTAAGGTCGCGGTCAAGACCGACAAGGGGACCGAGACGCTGACGGCGAAGAACACCATCCTCGCCACGGGCGCGCGGGCGCGCACCCTTCCGGGGCTCGAAGCCGACGGGGATCTGGTCTGGACCTACAAGCACGCGCTCCAGCCCCCTCGGATGCCGAAAAAGCTTCTGGTCATCGGGTCGGGGGCGATCGGCATCGAATTCGCGAGTTTCTTCAACACGCTCGGGGCCGACACGACGGTGGTCGAGGTCATGGACCGCGTGCTGCCGGTCGAGGATGCCGAGATTTCGGCCTTCGCCAAGAAGCAGTTCGAAAAGCAGGGCATGAAGATCCGCGAGAAATCGACGGTGACCAAGCTGGACCGCGGCAAGGGCAAGGTCACGGCCCACATCGAGAAGGGCGGCAAGACCGAGACGGAAGAGTTCGACACGGTCATTTCCGCGGTCGGGATCGTCGGCAATGTCGAAGGTCTCGGGCTCGACGAAATTGGGGTCAAGGTCGACCGCACCCATGTCGTGACCGACGAATACTGCCGCACGGGCGTGGACGGGCTTTATGCCATCGGCGACATCGCGGGCGCGCCCTGGCTGGCGCACAAGGCCAGCCACGAGGGCGTCATGGTCGCCGAACTGATCGCGGGCCAGCACGCGCATCCGGTGAAACCGGAAAGCATCGCGGGCTGCACCTATTGCAACCCGCAGGTGGCAAGCGTCGGCTACACCGAAGCCAAGGCGAAAGATCTGGGCTACGACGTCAAGGTCGGCAAGTTTCCCTTCATCGGCAACGGCAAGGCCATCGCGCTGGGTGAACCGGAGGGGATGATTAAGACGGTGTTCGACGCCAAGACCGGCGAATTGCTGGGCGCGCATATGGTCGGGGCCGAAGTGACCGAGCTCATCCAAGGCTACGTGGTCGGGCGCCAGCTTGAAACCACGGAAGAGGATCTGATGGCGACCGTCTTCCCGCATCCGACCTTGAGCGAAATGATGCACGAGTCGGTGCTCGACGCCTACGGCCGGGCGATCCACTTCTGATCCGGGCCGGATCGGCGATGCAGGCGGGGGCGGCGACGCCCCCGTTCGCGTTTCAGGGCTTTGCGTAGCGCAGCATCTCGGCCCCGCGCTGCACCTCTTCGATGGCGTCGTTCAGAGTCTGGAGCGCATGGGTCATCGATTCGCGCATGAGCGTCGCGGCCCGGACATCTTCCGGATCGGGTCCGACGGGCAGCGCCTGATCCCCCGCCACCACGGCCTTCGCCAGCGCGCGAAACGCCTCGTCCATGCGTGACAGCATTCGGTTGATGTCACGGGCCAGCCCGCCAAGATGGGTCGCCTCATAAACCTCGTCGATCCGGTAGTTGAAAATGCCGTTCTCAAGGTTCTCGATCACCGTCCCGATGGCATCGCGCAGGTTCTGAAGGTCTTCCTGCTCGTCGGCCCGCAGCCGTTCCAACGCCGCGCGCTTGGTCGTGTATTCCGCACGCTCGGCCACCATGCGGGCGTGCTCGCGCAGCATGTCGTCGCGTTCGAGGGACAGGCCGCGCAGATCCTCGGACTTGCGGATATTGTCCACCAGCGCCTCGCGAAACCGGCGCGACGCGCGGGCGATGCGCCCGATCTCGGTGTCGCTCGCGTAGGCGGACAGGTCGACATGGGTTTCGCCCGCCGCAAGGGCGCCCAGACCCTGCGCGATGGCGGCGGCGGGGCGAACGACGATGCGTTCGATCACGAAGTGAAGGCCAAGGCTGAAGCCGATCACGCCCAGACAGACGACCAGCGCCATCGCGATGGCCCCTTGTTTCAGCAGCGCCATCTGCGCGTGGAGATCGGCCAGACAGGCGCGGTATTCCAACTGGATCTGCTTGCCGAGCGTGATGAACGCGGCATAGGCGGCATCCTTGGTCACACCGACGGCGGCGTCGAGTTCGGCGGCGGTCGCGCCCGCCGCGATCATCTCGGCGGCGATGTCCAGATTGACGCGGAAATCGACGATGACTCCGGCCAGATCATCAAGCGCGGCGGCTTCCGCCTCGTTCACCCCGAAGGAGCGATAGGCTTCGAGTGCCAGCAGCGCCCTGTCGATGGCCGCGCGCGCTTGGGTCTGGTAGTCCGGCGACTTGCGCAGCACGTAGTTCTTGAAGTGATGGATCATGCCGTCGTAGCCAAGCGCGCGGCGCAACTCGAACAGCACTTTCCATTTGGTGCTTTCACCGTCCTCGATCACCGCCTTGCGCAGATTGTCCAGCGCGGCGGCCGCGTGGCTGTCATCGACGCGGACCACCCTGTCGATGGCTTCGACCTGATCGTCCATCGCCCGGATCCTGCGCACCACTTCGATCTGAGCGGCATAGTCTTCGACCATCGCGCGGACCGCTTCGATGTCCGCCTCATGCGCGGCGCCGAGCTGCCGTTCCAGCTTGTCGAGGTTCGACAGGATCGCCCCTGTGCTTTGGTCGAAGACCCGAATCTCTTCGCCGCCGCGCAACAGGTGGTTCTTGAAGGCATGGATCATGCCGCCGAAGCCGAGGTTTCCGACGATCTCGTTCATCGCGATCACGTTCGGGTCGGACTGCCGTTCGACCATGTCGATCTGGCGGTCCAACTGGCCGACGAGTGTGTACAGGCCGAGAGAGGCGGCGGCGAACGCCACCGCGCAAACGAAACAGACGACCGAAGTCAGGTTGGAAAAGGCTTTGAGTGTGAGAGGTTTCATGGTCACGCGCGTCCGTCGAATAAGTGAACGCCGTGATGCTCGGACCAAGGGATTAAGAAAAAGCGGACGATCCCGGTGTGGAATCGTCCGCCTTTGTTTCAATTTCGAACGGACGGGTCAGGCCCGCACGATCTTGCCGCCCGCCATCTGCCAGTGACCAAGCCCGCCGATGTTCGACACGTCGAACCCGAAGGACGAGAACACCTGAGCCGCCATCGACGAGCGGGCGCCCGAGGCGCAGTACACCGCCACCGGCTTGTTCGTATCCAGCGCCGGGTTGAAATCCGGGCTGCGCGGGTCGGCCTGCATCCGGATGACCGCGAGCGGGATATGAACCGCGCCCTCGGCCTTGCCGGTCATGGCAAGCTCGTTGTGGTCGCGCACGTCGACCAGGGTGATTTCGCCGGCGGCGGCCTTTTCGACCGCGTCCTTCGGCGACAGGCTGGGCATGGAGCGCCCTCCGAACATGGCTTTCAGCATTGGAACACATCCTTCATTCGCATTTGACGACGAATATATTCCAAAAAATGAATACGTCAAGGGTCTCCGATGCGCGTCACGGAACGGTGAAGGGCGTGGTGGCCAGGATGCGGTCGGTCGTCCCGTCCAGAATATAGCGCAACTCATAGGTGCCCGAGGCTTCGGGAACGTCCAGAACCGCCGGATTGCCGTTCGATGTGTAGGCATAATCCTCATAGGTGCTCAGGTTCGACTCCGGGGTCGCGATCGCCACGTAGTCGCGGCGATGACCGGGGCCGTCCCATGTCACCTCGATCTTGTCACCGACGAGGGCACCGCCAAGCGTGGCCGTCACTTCGCTCACCGTGATCGGTGTGCGGGTCAGCACCTTGGCCGGTCGCCCGGCCTGAACGTATTGCAGTTCATAGGTGCCAGCCACGGACGGAAGCTGGATGTCGAGCGGGCTGCCTTCCTGCGCATAGGTGTAGGTGATGTAATCCCCGGCGTCCGACCCGGTCTCGGCCACGGTCAGATAGTCGCCCTTGGTGGCCGGGCCTTCCCACGTGACCGAGATATCGCTGCCTGCGGGAGCCGACGCAGCGGCCGACAGGGTGGCCGTCGCCGCCTCGACCGAGATCGGCGTGCTTCCCAGAATCTTGCTGCCCTGACTGGCGATATAGCGGATTTCGTAATCGCCTGCGTCGGTCGGCATCAGGATGTCGAGCGGGCTGCCTTCGTTCGTATAGGTGTAGGTGACGTAATCGCCCCCATCCGCGCCGACCTTGGCCACGGCAAGGTAGTCCGACTTGTAGTCAGGGCCGGTCCACTCCACCGACACTTCCGAGCCGCCGAGAGCCGAGGGCGGGGCGGTGATCGACGCGCCGACGGCGGTCAGGGTGATCGGTTCGGAATGCAGCACCGACTGGTCCTGCCCAAGGAAATACCGGATCTCGTAGTCGCCCGGCTCGATCGGTGCCTTCACCACCAGCGGGTTGCCCGCGTTGGTGTAGGTATAGGTCAGGTAGGGCCGTTCATCGCGCCCCACACGCCCGATCCCGATATAGTCGTTCTTGGCGTCCGGCCCGGTCCAGCCGATCTCGACATCCGCGCCCGCGACCGCTTCGTCCGGGCCGTCGAGCGTGACCATCGTCTCGTTCACCTCGAATGGTTCCGACCGGCCCGCGACGTGACGCGAGGCCGACAGAACATAGCGAAGTTCGTACGTGCCGGGTTCGGTCGGCATCGGAACCGCAAGCGGATTACCGTCGCGGGTGTAGGCATAGGTCTCGTAATACCCGTCGCCCTGATCCAGCGCGGCGACGGTCAGGTAGTCGCCCCTGTAATCCGGGCCGACCCATTCGATCTCGGGTCGCATCCCCACCGCCGCCTCGTCCGGCGCGGTGATCTGGATGTCGAGCGGCGTCACTTCGATGGCCGTCCGGGCAAGCACATCGCCGCCCCTGCCAAGCATGTAGCGGATTTCGGCGGGGCCGGCGACGGGCGGCATCCGCACCATGACGACACCATCCTCGGCATTCCGGGTGTAGTCGTAGGCGTCGTAATATCCGTCGTCCTTGTCGGCGGTGGCCGAGGCGATGTAATCGCCCTCGGCGTCCGGCCCGGTGAAGCTCACCGGCACGAGCGACCCGGCGGGTGCCGAGGCGGGGGCTTCGACGGTCGCGTCCGGCAGGGGTTCAACATACGCGGGCAGGGCGATGGTGATGACCATGTCGCCGCCCCCGATGGTGAAGCTGGCGGTTCCGGTGGCTTCGTCCGACAGGCGCAGCACCTCGGCGGTGCCCGCCGTTCCGGCCGCCATGCCATAGCTCAGGCTGTCGTCCTCGACCTTGTTGGCATAAACCTGCTCGCCCCCTTCGATGGTCCAGACCAGACCTTCGGGAATGATCGGCCCGTTCTCGCCATCGGTCGCGCGGAAGGTGATCGTGTGGATGGCGGGTTCCGGCTCCGGCTCGGGTTCCGCGATGGCGACCTCTTCCAGCGCACCGGACAATTCGCTCGCGTTCGAGGCCGCGCGATACATGCCGCCCGTCTCTTCGGCCAGACACTGAAGCTGGGCCTGCGCCTCCGGTTCGGTCACGTCGAAACCGATGACATGGGCGGTGAAGCCGACGCCGGTTTCCTCAAGCTGCCGACCGAGCGCGCAGGGGTCGAAATCGCAGGTCTCGATCCCGTCGGAGACGAGGATCACGGTCGCGGCTTCCTCGGTATATTTCAGGGTTTCCGCGGCTTGCAGAACGGCGGCGGAGAGCGGCGTTTTGCCTTTTGGATTCAACCCGTTGACCGCATCCGCAATGGCTTGGCGATCGGTGCCGGGTTCATATAGCAATTCGATGTCGCCGCAGTCGCCCTTGGTCCGGTGCCCATAGGCGACAAGCCCCAGCGCCTGATCTTCGGGAAGCGTGCCGAGAAGGTCGCCCACGACCTCCCGCGCGATGACGATCTTGTTCACCCCTTCGATCTGGCCCCACATGGACCCCGACGCGTCGAGCACCAGGATGGCCGACGGACGGTCCTGAGCCGTGGCCGCGACCGTCGTGGCGAGAAAAAGCAAAGCGGTGAAAATGGCGCGCAACATGACGTCCCCCGGAAATGATCTTTTGAATTACAGGAAGCGTAGCCCATAGGCGGGTGTTTGCGAAGAATGGATTTGAGAGCGAAAGTTCACACTTCGTTCTCATTTTCCGTTTGCGCCTGTGTCTGATTGCCTTATCTAATGGGCCTGTCCCTCCCGAGGTGTGAAATGCCCGAACAGAAGTTCATCGAAGTGCGCGGTGCGCGCGAGCACAATCTCAAGTCCATCGACGTGGATATTCCGCGCGACGAGCTGGTGGTCATCACCGGCCTGTCGGGGTCCGGCAAGTCGTCGCTCGCCTTCGATACGATCTATGCCGAAGGGCAGCGCCGCTATGTGGAGTCGCTGTCCGCCTATGCGCGCCAGTTCCTCGACATGATGGAAAAGCCGGACGTCGATCATATCTCGGGCCTCAGCCCCGCGATTTCCATCGAGCAGAAGACGACGTCGAAGAACCCGCGCTCCACGGTGGGCACGGTGACCGAGATCTACGACTACATGCGCCTGCTTTATGCGCGTGCCGGGACGCCGTTTTCGCCCGCGACCGGACTGCCCATCGAGGCGCAGCAGGTGCAGGACATGGTCGACCGGATCATGGAGATGGAAGAGGGCACGCGCGCCTATCTGCTGGCCCCCATCGTGCGCGACCGCAAGGGCGAATATCGCAAGGAATTTCAAGAGCTTCGCAAGCAGGGTTTCCAGCGCGTCAAGGTAAACGGCGCGTTCTACGAGTTGGAGGAACCCCCGGTTCTGGACAAGAAGTTCCGCCACAACATCGACGTGGTGGTCGACCGGATCGTTGTGCGCGAGGGGCTGGAAACGCGGCTGGCGGATAGCTTGCGCACCGCGCTCGACCTCGCCGACGGCATCGCCATTCTGGAGACCGCGCCGAAAGAAGGCGAACCTGAGCGTCAGACGTTTTCGGAAAACTTCGCCTGTCCGGTTTCGGGTTTCACCATCCCGGAAATCGAGCCGCGCCTGTTTTCCTTCAACGCGCCCTTCGGGGCCTGTCCGACCTGCGACGGTCTGGGCCAGGAGCTGTTCTTCGACGAACGCCTCGTCGTGCCGGATGCCGCGCTCAAGGTCTATGACGGGGCCATCGCTCCGTGGCGCAAGGGCAAGTCGCCCTATTTCCGCCAAACCATCGAATCCATCGCACGCCACTATGAATTCGACATGGCGACGCCGTGGAAAGACCTTCCGGCCCATGTCCAGCAGGTGTTCCTGCACGGCTCGGGCGAGGAAGAGATCAAGTTTCGCTTCGACGAGGGCGGCCGGGTCTATGAGGTTACGCGTCCCTTCGAAGGCGTGATCCCGAACATGGAGCGGCGCTACCGCGAGACGGATTCGAACTGGGTGCGCGAGGAATTCGAGCGCTATCAGAACAACCGCCCCTGCGGCGACTGCGGCGGCTATCGTCTGCGGGAAGAGGCACTGGCGGTCAAGATCGCCGAGCTTCACGTGGGGCAGGTGGTCGAGATGTCGATCAAGGAAGCCTACGACTGGTGCCAGACGGTGCCCGAGCACCTGACCAAGCAGAAGAACGAGATCGCGCGCGCCATCCTGAAGGAAATCCGCGAGCGGCTGGGCTTTCTGAACAACGTGGGCCTCGAATACCTGACCCTCAGCCGCAACTCCGGCACGCTGTCGGGCGGCGAGAGCCAGCGCATCCGGTTGGCCAGTCAGATCGGCTCGGGTCTGACGGGGGTGCTCTACGTGCTCGACGAGCCGTCCATCGGCCTGCACCAGCGCGACAACGGGCGGCTTCTGACCACGCTGAAGAACCTGCGCGATCAGGGGAATACCGTGATCGTCGTGGAGCATGACGAGGAAGCGATCCGCGAGGCGGATTACGTCTTCGACATCGGCCCCGGCGCGGGCGTGCATGGCGGTCAGGTCGTGTCCAAGGGGACGCCCGGCCAGATCGCCGCCGACTCCGCCTCGCTCACCGGTCAATACCTCGCCGGAACGCGCGAAATCGGTGTCCCGGCGGAACGGCGAAAGGGGAACGGCAAGTCTGTGACCGTGGTCAAGGCCACGGGCAACAACCTGCAAAAGGTGACGGCGGAATTTCCGCTGGGTAAGTTCGTCTGCGTGACCGGCGTGTCGGGCGGCGGCAAGTCGACCCTGACCATCGAAACGCTTTTCAAGACCGCCTCGATGCGCCTGAACGGCGCGCGCCAGACGCCCGCGCCCTGCGAGACGATCAAGGGGCTAGAGCACCTCGACAAGGTGATCGACATCGACCAGCGTCCCATCGGGCGCACCCCACGCTCGAACCCCGCGACCTACACGGGCGCCTTCACCCCGATCCGCGACTGGTTCGCCGGGCTGCCGGAGGCCAAGGCGCGCGGCTACAAGCCCGGGCGGTTTTCGTTCAACGTCAAAGGCGGGCGCTGCGAGGCCTGTCAGGGCGACGGTGTCATCAAGATCGAGATGCACTTCCTCCCCGATGTCTATGTCGAGTGCGAGACCTGCAAGGGCAAGCGATACAACCGCGAGACGCTGGAAATTCAGTTCAAGGGCAAGAGCATAGCCGACGTTCTTGATATGACGGTCGAGGAAGGGCAGGAGTTCTTCAAGGCCGTACCAACCATCCGCGAAAAGATGGACGCGCTGATGCGCGTCGGTCTTGGTTATATCAAGGTCGGTCAACAGGCGACGACGCTTTCGGGGGGCGAAGCGCAGCGGGTGAAGCTGTCGAAAGAGCTTTCGAAACGGTCCACTGGGCGCACGCTTTACATCCTCGACGAACCGACGACGGGCCTGCATTTCGAGGACGTGAAGAAGCTGCTCGAAGTGCTCCACGAACTGGTCGATCAGGGAAACAGCGTGGTCGTGATCGAGCACAACCTCGACGTCGTGAAAACGGCGGACTGGATTCTCGACATCGGGCCGGAGGGCGGCGACGGCGGCGGCACTCTGGTGGCGACCGGCACGCCCGAAGACGTGGCGGCGGTCGAAGCGTCGCACACCGGGCATTACCTCAAGGACATGCTGAACCCGAAACGCACGGCAGCGGAATGACGGCCACGCAGGCTGCGCTTGCCGTGGTCCTGCGGGAAGAGCGCGTGCTGCTGGTGCGCCGGGCCAATCCGCCGGACGCGGGCCTCTGGGGCTATCCGGGCGGCAAGGTCGAGCCGGGCGAAACCGTGGAGCAGGCGGCGGTGCGGGAACTGCGCGAGGAAACCGGCGTGCGGGCGGAGGCCGGCGCGGTGCTCGTCACGCTGGAGGCCAGGGGTGAGGGGTTCCACTACGCGCTGCACGCGGTCGCTTGCCGTTATTTGTCAGGGCGGCCCTGTGCGGCCGACGATGTCACCGATGCGGACTGGGTCTCTTTCCCCGATGTTCAGGCGGGTGTGCGGCCGATGAGCCGGGATGTGGGCCGGGTTCTGGAGATGGCTCTGAACCGGCTCGGTTAACCTCTTTCTTAACAATCGAGAATTTATGCTTTTCGCGTCAGTGGCTTGAGGCTACCAGAATACTAGGATTCTAGTATCCTAGAATACTGGTGCCGTACCGGCGGGATGCCGTATCCGCCGCGCCCCACCGGAACTGGCCCGCCACGTCAAGCGGCGGCGTCGACCCCGTGCCGCCCGCGCCCGACGATGGACCGGACGAGGGCGACGGCCAGCACCACGACGCCCACGGCCGCGGCCCCGACCACGATCCAGACATCGCCCCAGTTCTTGACCGCGATGGCGAAGATCGCCCAGATCACGCTCAGGAAATACACCCATTCGTGGCGGCGGCCTGCATGGATGAAAAGGGCTACGCCCAATGCCATCGCGATACAGATCAGCGCCCAGCCGACCTCGCCCAGTACGATCCCGAACCCCGCGCCGGTCAGCCCGAGCGAGGCGAACGAAGCCGCCGTAAGCCAGCCGGTGTAGAACGCGACCGGAGCGGCAGCCCACCAGCGGTCGCGATCCGGCGCGCGGTGCATCGCAATGGCGGCGGAGATCAGCATGGTGAAAATCAGGATCGTCGCCCAGATCGGGGACACCATCGCGACAGGCAGCCAGATCGCCCCGATCACCAGCGAGACGAGCAGGGGCAGGCGCATCGGATCCCAATCCGCAACGTCATGCCGTTTGAGCAGTCCGAACCCGGTCGAGGCCACGAGCCACAGGTAGATCGGCCCCCAGATCGCGAAGGCATATCCGGCGGGCTGGACCGGCGGATCGACCTGCGGATTGGGGTAGAGGTTCGGATCGAACCCGCCGAATCCCGGGACGAGGAAGGGGCCGAGCGCAAAGGCGACGGCCGCGACGAAGAGAAGGATGGATTTGGCACGCATGGCTGACACCTCGTTTTGTCGAGGTAACGTGCCGGACAGCTCTCCGGTTCACTTTTCGGCGCCTGCGCGATGTCGCACTCAGGGTCAGCCGCGGTAGTGGCGCAGCACGTAAAGCCGGATCGCGGATGCCAGACCCGAGGATAGGCCGCGCGCCTCGTCGATCTCGGCGGTCAGCTCGTTCACGCCTTTGCCCTCGGCCTCGGCGATCTCGCGAAACGCATCCCAGAATTCATCCTCGAGCGAGATCGAGGTCCGATGCCCGCGCAGGGTCACCGAATGCTTGCGGGGGCGGGCATCAGTCATCCTTGCGGTGCCGGTCCAGTTCCCGCCGCGCCTTGTCCGCTTCGGCTTGTTCCAATGCTTTCTGCGCCTTGGTGCGCCCGAATTTCGCGGCGTTCGCGTCGGCCTCGGCGCGCTTGTCGGCGCGAGCCTTTTGCTTTCGGATCTGGTTGAGGTTGGTGACCTTGGACATGCGCCAATTCTGACCGTCTGAATGAACGCCCGCAACGAAAAAGGCCGCCCGGTCGGGGCGGCCTTTGGTGTTCTGTGAGAACCGGATCAGCGGTTCTCGACGTCCACGTAGTCGCGCAGCGTCTCGCCGGTGTAAAGCTGACGCGGGCGGCCGATCTTGTGGCCCGGCTCCGCAAGCATCTCTTTCCACTGGGAAATCCAGCCGACGGTCCGCGACAGGGCGAAAATCGGGGTGAACATCGAGGTCGGGAAACCCATCGCTTCCAGAATGATGCCGGAGTAGAAATCGACGTTCGGAAACAGCTTCTTCTCCGCGAAATACGGGTCTTCCAGCGCCTGCCTCTCCAGCTCCTTGGCGACCTGAAGCACCGGGTTGTCCTCGATCCCCAGCAGGTCGAGCACTTCGTCCGCCGACTGTTTCATCACCTTCGCGCGCGGGTCGAAGTTCTTGTAGACGCGGTGGCCGAAGCCCATCAGGCGGAAGGGGTCGTTCTTGTCCTTCGCACGCGCGATGAATTCCGGAATGCGGTCGACCGAGCCGATTTCCTTGAGCATCTCAAGACAGGCCTGGTTCGCGCCGCCATGCGCCGGTCCCCAGAGGCAGGCGATACCGGCGGCGATACAGGCAAACGGGTTGGCGCCCGACGAACCGGCCAGACGTACGGTCGAGGTCGAGGCGTTCTGCTCGTGATCGGCATGCAGGGTGAAGATCCGGTCCATTGCACGGCTCAGGATCGGGTTCACCTCATAGGTCTCGGCCGGCACCGAGAAGCACATGTGAAGGAAGTTCGACGCGTAATCCAGGTCGTTGCGCGGATACACGAAGGGCTGGCCGATCGTGTATTTATAGGCCATGGCTGCGATGGTCGGCATCTTCGCGATCATGCGGATCGACGCGACTTCGCGCTGCCACGGATCGGCGATATCGGTCGAGTCGTGGTAGAAGGCCGACATCGCGCCGACCACACCCACCATGATCGCCATCGGGTGCGCGTCACGGCGGAAGCCCGAATAGAACTTGGCCATCTGCTCGTGCAGCATGGTGTGGCGCGTCACGCGGAATTCGAAGTCTTCGATCTCGGCGGCGGTCGGCAGGTGGCCGTAGAGCAGCAGGAAGCAGACTTCGAGGTAATGGGACTTC
This sequence comes from Maritimibacter alexandrii, assembly GCF_005871115.1. Lineage (NCBI taxonomy): Bacteria > Pseudomonadati > Pseudomonadota > Alphaproteobacteria > Rhodobacterales > Roseobacteraceae > Maritimibacter > Maritimibacter alexandrii. The sequence continues at coordinate 81,692 of NZ_SWKQ01000014.1, read as the reverse complement.
TCGGCCAGCTGGTCGATCGGGTAACCCCGGTGCAGAAGCTCACCCTTTTCGCCGTCGATGAAGGTGATCGCGCTTTCGCAGGCCCCGGTCGAGGTATAGCCGGGATCGAAGGTGAAGACGCCGCCCTGCGCATAGAGCTTGGTGATGTCGAGCACGTCCGGCCCTGCGGTTGGCGAGTAGATCGGCAGATCCAACTCCTTGTCGCCGAATGTCAGCTTCGCCGTTCCTGTCTGGTTCGCCATTCCGATATCCCTTCGTTGGGGCCCGCCGGGCGGCAGGCTGGTTACTGGCTGGCCTCGTTGAGCCGGGCGATGGTTTCGTCACGCCCGAGGACCAGCATCATGTCAAACACGCTCGGGCTCGCTGCGCGCCCGGCGAGGGCGGCCCTGAGGGGCGCTGCCAGCTTGCCGAACTTGATGCCGTGGGCCTCTGCCAATGCGTTGAGAATAGTCTCCAATTCTTCGCGGTTCCAGCTAACAGTTTGCAGCTGCGGCGTCAATTCCGTCAGTATACCACGGGATACATCGTCAAGCGCGGCCTGCGCTTTCTCATCCCGTTCGATGGGCCGGGACGTGAGAATGAATCTCGCTTTTTCAATCAGTTGCGGCAGGGTCTTGGCGCCGGTGCGCACGAAATCGAGTGCCGCGCTCAGGCCTTCGACCTGCGCATCCGTCAGCTTTTCCTGGGACGTCGCGTCAAGATAATCCTGCACCTGCAAAATAAGTTCGTCGGCCCCGGCCATGGCGATGTGCTGACCCGAGACATGGTCGAGTTTCTTGAAGTCGAGACGCGCGGCCCCCTTGCCGATCCCGTCGAGGTCGAACCACTCTTTCGCCTGTGCATCGGTGAACACTTCGTCGTCGCCATGCGACCAGCCGAGGCGGACGAGGTAATTGCGCATGGCCGAGGCCGGATACCCCATTTCCCGGTATTCCTCGACCCCCGCCGCGCCGTGCCGCTTGGACAGTTTCTTGCCGTCCGGGCCGTGGATCAGGGGAATATGCGCAAAGACCGGCACGTCCCATCCCATCGCGTCGTAGATCATCATCTGCCGCGCCGCGTTGTTGAGGTGGTCGTCGCCCCGGATCACGTGGGTCACGCCCATGTCGTGATCGTCCACGACGACGGCGAGCATGTAGGTGGGCGAGCCGTCCGACCGCAGGCAGACCATGTCGTCGAGCTGATCGTTGCGGAAAGTGACGTCGCCCTGAACCCGGTCCTCGATCACGGTCGCTCCGTCGCGGGGGGCCTTCACCCGCACGACGTAGGGCGCGTCCGGGTGCTTCGACGCATCGGCATCGCGCCACGGCGACTGAAAGAGCGTCGATTTGCCCTCGGCCCGCGCGGCTTCGCGGAACGCTTCGATCTCGTTCTGAGTCGAAAAGCATTTATAGGCCGTTCCCGCCGCCAACATCGCCTCGGCCACCTCGACATGGCGCGGCGCGCGCTCATACTGGCTGATCGCCTCGCCGTCGTAGTCGAGGCCGAGCCACTCCATCGCGTCATAGATCTTGGCCGTCGCCTCGGCTGTAGAGCGTTCGCGGTCCGTATCCTCGATCCGCAACAGGAATTTGCCGCCGCGACCCCGCGCGTAAAGCCAGTTGAACAGGGCCGTGCGCGCGCCACCGATGTGAAGGTATCCGGTCGGCGACGGGGCGAAACGGGTGACGACGGGGGTGTTGGACATCGGGTGTTAACCTTTTGGAAACCATCTCGGGCGTAGCGTCGGGGGAGGGATAGACGGGACGCGGCGGGAGAACAAGTGTGCCCATGGCAAGCGCGATCTCGGAACGGCTGGAGCGTCTGCGCGGACGGTTGATCCTGTTCGCGCCGATCTTTCTGGGCATCGGGATCGGTGTCTATTTCCTTCTTCGCACCGAACCGGGTGTCATCGGCTGGGCGGTCCTCGCCGGGCTGGCGGTCGGTGCGGCCATGGCGGGCTGGTTGATCGGGCGCGGCACCCTGCCGGGGTTCGGCCTGCCGTTCCTTGCCGCGGCCGCCGTGATGACGGGCCTGATGCTGGCCGGGGGACGCACCTCCATGGTGGCGGCCCCGGTGCTCGATTTCCGCTATTACGGCCCGGTCGAGGGGCGCATCGTCGTGATCGACCGGAGCCAGTCCGACGCGGTGCGCCTGACGTTGGATCAGGTCCGGCTTGACGATGTGGCGCCGTGGAAGGTGCCGGACCGCGTTCGCGTGTCCTTGCATGGCCAACAGGGGTTCGTCGATCCCGTGCCGGGGATGCGGATCGCCGTCACATCGCACCTGTCCGGCCCCGAAGGACCGGTCGAGCCGGGCGGGTTCGATTTCCGGCGCATGGCGTGGTTCAGGTCCATCGGCGCGGTCGGCTATACGACCAAACCGGCCCTCGCCCTCGCGCTACCGGAACGGGCTTTGCCGATCCATCGGCTTCGGGCTGCGATTTCGGCGGCGGTTCAGGCTGAAATTCCGGGCGAGGCCGGAGCCTTCGCCGCCGCCATCACCACCGGCGACCGGTCCGCGATGGGGCAGGAGACGGTCGAGGCGTTGCGCGCATCGAACCTTGCGCATCTGTTGGCGATTTCCGGGCTGCACATGGGTCTGCTCGTCGGGTTCGTCTTCGGCACTTTGCGTCTTGGCCTTGCCCTCACACCGGGGGTCGGCGTGTCGATGGACGTGCGCAAGGTGGCCGCGGTCGTGGCGCTGGCCGCCGGAGCGTTCTACCTCGCCATGTCGGGCGGGGCCGTGTCCACCTCGCGTGCCTTCGTCATGGTGGCGGTCATGCTGGTCGCGATTCTCGTCGGGCGGCGGGCGCTGACACTTCGCGCAGTGGCGGTCGCGGCCCTGATCCTGCTGATCCTGAAACCGGAATCACTGGTCGAGGCCGGGTTTCAGATGTCTTTCGCGGCGACGACCGCGCTCGTGTTCGTGTTCGGGGCGTTGCGCGACGTGCAGCGCGGCAAACTACCGAAATGGGCCCGGCCCGTGTTCGCGGTCGTGCTCTCGTCCCTCGTGGCGGGGCTGGCGACTGCGCCGTTCTCGGCCGCGATCTTCAACCGCGTGGCGCATTACGGCCTGATCGCCAACGTGGTGTCGGTGCCGGTGATGGGCACGCTCGTCATGCCGCTCGCGGTCCTTGCGGCCCTGCTGGCACCATTGGGATTGAGCTGGATCGCGCTGGACCTGATGCGCTGGCCGATCGAATGGATTCTCTGGGTCGCCAAGAAGGTGGCCGCGCTCGACGGTGCGGTGGGCCACGTGATCACGCCGCCCGATGCCGTGATGCCCATGATCGCGCTCGGCGGTCTGGCGGTGATCCTGCTGCGCGGCGCGGGGCGGGCGGCTGGCGCGATCGCGGTCGTCGCGGCGCTGGCCCTGTGGACGCAGGCGACGCGCCCCGATGTGCTGATTTCGCCATCCGGCAGCCTGATCGGGGCGATGACCGCCGAAGGACGCGCGTTGACCAAGGCGCGGGGCGAGGGGTTCGCGGCCCGATCCTGGCTGGAAAATGACGGTGATTCCACGGATCAGGAAGGTGCGGCGGCCCGCATGGCGCAGGCGACCGATCCTCAGTTCGATCTGCCCGGACTGACGTTGAGACTGGTCAGCGGTCGTGGCGCAGCGGACCGGCTTGAGGGGGCCTGCGCGTCCGAGGCGCTGGTGATTTTCGCCGCCAAGCCGCTGGATCGCTACCCCGAGGGGTGCAATATGCTTGACCGCGCGGCGCTGGCGCGCACGGGCGCGCTGGCGATCACACTGACCGCTGACGGTCCGCGCGTCACATCGGTCGCTCAGGTGTCGGGCAACCGGCCCTGGACCCGTGCGGACCAGACGAAAACGCGGCGGACCCAGCCCGCCGCGTCCGACCTGCCGCTACTGATCGCGCGTCAGTAGGTGCGGATCAATCCGACCAGTTTGCCCTGAACCTTGATCTGGCCCTGAGGCAGGATGCGCGTCTCGAACGCCGGGTTCGCGGCTTCGAGCGCGATCATGTCGCCCGCCCGGCGGAAGCGTTTCAGCGTCGCCTCGTAGCCATCGACCTGTGCCACGACGATGTCGCCGTTGTCGGCATGCGACGTCTCACGAATGATGACCACGTCGCCGGAGTTGATGCCCGCGTTTATCATCGAGTCGCCCTTGACCTCGAGCGCGTAGTGCTTGCCGTTGCCGACCATCGCGCCGGGGACCGAGACGTGGCTCTGCCCGTCCTCGATCGCCTCGATCGGCGTGCCCGCAGCGATCCGACCCAGAAGCGGCAGGTCCATCGCGCTGCCTTCGAGCGGCATGGCCTGCGCCGGGCGGCTGTCGGGCCTGTCGCCGTCGATCACGCGCGGTTCGAACCCGGCCTTGCCGGAGGGGTCGAGCGCATCGGGAAGCCGCGTCACCTCGATCGCGCGGGCCCGGTGGGCGAGGCGGCGGATGTAACCGCGTTCCTCCAGCGCCGTGATAAGACGGTGGATGCCGGATTTGGAGCGAAGCTGAAGCGCCTCTTTCATCTCGTCGAAACTGGGCGGCACGCCGTCCCGTTGAATGCGCTTGTGAATGAATTCCAGCAGGTCCAATTGCTTTTTCGTCAGCATCGTTCGCCCTCCGGCTGCCCGTTATGTTCTCTGACCACACAGGTCTGTTCGGGTAAAGTTCTACCCGTGTTCTCGTTTCGTGTCAACGATATGCAATCAGAGGGGGAGGTATTCGACGATCTCGCCCTTGCCCCGTTCCGGGTCGTTCGGCGGGCGGACGATCAGGGCGTTCGCGGTGGCGAGGACCGACAGAAGGGCCGAATCCTGACGGTCCATCGCCGCGATCCCGGCCTCGTCCAGAACCGCGCGCATGTAATGCTGGCGCGGCCCGTTCGCGGCCAGATCGGCGGTGAGCGTCGCGGTGTGGGGCGTGACCGGCGCGGCGGGCAGGCCCAGCATGACGCGCAGCGCGGGCAGGATGAAAACCGTCCCGCAAACCATTGCCGAGACCGGATTTCCCGGAAGCCCGATCATCGCGGCATCGCCCAGCTTGCCCGCCATCAGCGGTTTGCCGGGGCGCATGGCGACCTTGTAGAACGCCTGTTCCATCCCAAGCTCGGCCGCCACGGGACCGACGAGGTCGTGATCGCCCACAGAGGCCCCGCCGATGGTCACGACCAGATCGGCGCTCGCCGCGAGGCCCAGGACGAAGCGCAGGCTTTCGGCATTGTCGCGCGCGATGGGCAGGAGGCGGACGGTCGCGCCCTCGGCCTCCAGCATCGCTTTCAGGCCGAAGGAGTTCGACGCGATGATCTGGTCGGGGCCGGGCTCTTCGCCGGGCATGACCAGTTCGTCGCCCGTGGCGATCAGCGCGATGTCGGGCTTTCTGGCGACCGTCACCTGCGGCACGTTCATCGACGCGATCAGGGCCACGTCGCGGGGTGACAGGCGGCGCGGGGCCGTGACCGTGTCACCGACGCGGAAATCGTTGCCGGCGGGCCGGATGTTCGCGCCGGGGGACAGGTCGCGGTGCAGGGTGATGAGCGATCCGCGCAGGTCCACGTCTTCCTGAATGATCACCCGGTCGGCCCCCTCGGGCACGGGTGCGCCGGTGAAGATGCGCACGGCCTGACCGGCACCCACCTTGCCCGTGAACCGCTCGCCCGCCTTGGCCTCGCCGATCACCTTGAACTGCGCTTCCGGGTCGGCCTCGACCCCGCGCAGGGCGTAGCCGTCCATGGCGGAGGCCGGGAATGGCGGCTGGTCGCGCGTGGCGGTGACGGTCTTGGCAAGGATGCGGCCCGCGGCCTCGGCAAGCGGGACGGTTTCGGTGCCGACGGGGCCGACGAGGTCGAAAATCCGCCCCAGCGCCTCTTCGACCGAAATCACGTCGTCGCCTCGTAAGTGCCTGACTTGCCGCCGGTTTTGGCGAGAAGCTTGATCCCCTCGATCCGCATCCCCTTTTCGGCGGCCTTCAGCATGTCATAGACGGTGAGCGCGGCGGTTGAAACGGCCGTGAGCGCCTCCATCTCGACACCTGTCTGGCCGGAGGTCTTGACGGTCGCGGTGATGCGCACGCCGGGAAGCTCTTCGTCCGGCACCAGATCGAGCGCGACCTTGGTCACGGGAAGCGGATGACACAGGGGGATGAGGTCCGCGGTTTTCTTGGCCCCCATGATGCCCGCAAGCCGCGCCACGCCAAGCACGTCGCCCTTCCTGGCGGTGCCGTCCATGACGAGCGCCAGCGTGGCGGGTTCCATGATGACCTGTCCGGTCGCGATGGCGGTGCGGTCGGTGATCTCTTTCGCGGAGACGTCGACCATGTGGGCCTGTCCGGCCTCGTCGAAATGGGTGAGCTTGCCGCTCATGCCGGCACCGGGTCCTTGAGGATCGCGCGGGTCGCGGCCTCCACATCGTCCTGCCGCATCAGGCTTTCCCCGATCAGGAAGGCGCGCGCGCCGACCTTGGCCATCTCGGCCAGATCGTCAGGCGTGAACAGGCCGGATTCGCAGACCAGAAGCCGGTCTTTCGGGGCGATCTTCGAAAGCGCGCGCGTGGTGTCGAGCGTGGTCTCGAAGGTCTTGAGGTTGCGGTTGTTGATCCCGAGGAGCGGCGATTTCAGCGCGGTCGCCCGCTCCAGTTCCTCGGCGTCATGCACCTCGACCAGAACGTCCATGCCCCACTCGAACGCCGCGGCCTCCAATTCGGCGGCCTGTGCATCCGACACGCTGGCCATGATGATGAGGATGCAGTCGGCGCCAAGCGCCCGCGCCTCGGCCACCTGATAGGTGTCGTACATGAAATCCTTGCGCAGCGCGGGCAGAGTGGTCGCCGCGCGGGCGGCCACGAGGAATTCGTCCGCGCCCTGGAACGACGGTGTGTCGGTCAGCACCGACAGACAAGTGGCGCCCCCGGCCTCATAGGCTTTCGCAAGCGCGGGCGGGTCGAAATCGGGGCGGATCAGGCCCTTGGACGGCGAGGCCTTCTTCACCTCCGCGATCAGCCCGTATCCGGTATCGGCGGCCTGTTGCAGGCGGGTGGCGAAACCGCGCGTGGGCGTGGCGTCGCGGGCGGCGGCCTCGACCTCGGACAGGGGCCGGGCGGCTTTGCGCGCGGCCACGTCTTCGAGTTTGTAGGCCTTGATCTTGTCGAGCACGTTGGTCATGCGCACGGGTTTACGCAGGGCGCGGGACTTGGGCAAGTTGCTGTTGGCAAAATCTGTGCGGCCTGGCCCCCGCGCCTCAGACTTTGGTCGAAGGCTCGGCGCTGACCACAGAGAGGGACTTGCTCTTGTGCGGTGCGGGGGGCAGGGTCGGGGGTGAGTGGAGGACCATTGATGGACCGGTTTGACGATATTCCCGAGGTGGCATTGGATTGGCATCGCGCCGGGAAGGGCGCGGTTCTGGCCACGGTCGTCCAGACTTGGGGGTCGGCACCACGGCCCGTGGGCAGCCAGCTTGCGGTGTCGGGCACCGGGGAAATTCAGGGCTCGGTCTCGGGCGGTTGCGTCGAAGGTGCGGTGATCGTCGAGGCCTTGGAAGCGGTCGAGGACGGCAAATCCCGGCTCCTGACCTTCGGCGTGTCGGACGACGAGGCCTTCGCGGTCGGGCTGGCCTGTGGCGGCACGATCCGGGTGCTGGTCGAGCCGGTGGGCCAAGCGGTGTCAGAAGAGGTTCTGGCGGACCTCGTCGACAAGCGCGCGGCGCGCAGGCCGGTGGGCTACGTGGTGAACACCGGGACGTGGGAGCGCAAGCTCGTGGGCCGGGAAGATTATCCCGAACGGTTCCGGGGCGATCGGTCGGGGTTCGAGGAGGACGAGCAGACCTTCGTTGCCGTCCACAACCCGCCTCTGCGCATGGTCGTGGTCGGGGCCGTGCACATCGCGCAGGCGCTGGTGCCGATGGCACGGCTCGCGGGTTACGATCCGCTCATCATCGACCCGCGCGGGGCCTTCGCGCAGGAGCACCGCTTTCCCGGCGAGGACATCCGCGAGGATTACCCGGACGAGGTGCTGCCGGACTACGGTCTCGACACGCGCACGGCGGTGGTCACTTTGAGCCACGATCCCAAGATCGACGACCCGGCCATCGAGGCGGCGATTGCGTCGGAGTGCTTCTACCTCGGCTCATTGGGATCGACCCGCACCCATGCCAAGCGGGTGGATCGATTGAAGGAGCGGGGGTTTTCCGACGACCAGATCTCCAGAATTCATGCGCCCGTGGGGCTGGACATCGGGTCGAAAAGCCCCGCCGAGATCGCGATTTCGGTGATGGCGCAGATCACGCAGGCGCTGAGGCAGGGCTGATGGAGTTCGGCGCGGTCACGGTGGGCGAGGCCGCAGGTGCCGTTCTGGCCCATTCGGTCGCCTTGCCCGGTGGCAAGCTCAAGAAGGGCACAGTGCTGAACACTGATCACGTGGCGGCGCTCGGCGCGGCGGGCATCGCGCGGGTGACGGTCGCGCGGTTGGGACCGGGCGATCTGGGCGAGGACGAGGCGGCGATGACACTGGCCCATGCGCTCGTGGACGGGGGCGAGGGGCTGCGGCTCTCGAAGCCCTTCACCGGACGGGTCAACATCCACGCAACGAAGATCGGGCTGGCGCATCTCGATGCCGACCGGCTTCACGCGGTGAACGCGGTCGACGATATGGTGACGCTCGCCACGGTCCCCAACTGGCGCCGGATGGGCGAGGGGGGGATGGTCGCGACGGTCAAGGTCATCGCCTATGGCGCCGCGCGTGCGTCGGTCGACAAGGCGGCGGCGCTGGGGCGCGGCGCGGTGCGGCTTGCCCCGGTGGTGACGCCCGATGCCACGCTTATCGTCACCACCCATAAAGCAGGGTCCAGCGAGGAGACCGGCAAGGGGTTCAAGGCAATTGAGGGGCGACTCACTTCGCTTGGCATGACGCTGGCCGATACCGTGCAGGTGCCGCACGACGCCCAAGCGGTCGCCGACGCCATCGGCGCGGCGAAGACGGCGATGATCCTCGTGCTGACCGCGTCGGCCACGTCGGACCCGGCGGATGTCGGCCCCGAAGCCCTCAGGCAGGCCGGCGGGCAGGTGACCCGTTTCGGGATGCCGGTCGACCCCGGAAACCTTTTGTTTTACGGGGCGCTCGGGGATGGTCGGCCCGTCATCGGCCTGCCGGGCTGCGCCCGCTCACCGGCCATGAACGGGGCCGACTGGGTGCTGGAGCGCCTTGCCGCCGGGCACCCGCCGACCCGCGCCGAGGTCGGCGCGATGGGAGTCGGCGGGCTGTTGAAAGAGATACCCACACGAAAACAACCCCGGGGAGGATGACACTTTAGGACTATAGCAATCGGTCACGGAAAATTGCCAAATCAACAGGGATTTACACCGAGATACCCGGTTCTCAGAGGCCGGGATCGGTGGTCTAGTACAGGTTCAATAGGGAGGATCTCATGACGAATGTAACCATGACGATCAACGGCCGCTCGGTTTCGGGCACGGTCGAGGGTCGCACGTTGTTGTCGACGTTCATTCGCGAAACCGCCGGAGCGACCGGCACGCATGTCGGCTGCGACACCGCGCAATGCGGGGCCTGCACGGTGCACGTGAACGGCGCATCGGTCAAAAGCTGCAACATGTTCGCGATGGAAGCCGACGGGGCGGATGTCACGACGATCGAGGGTATGGCGAATGCCGACGGCTCGCTCGGCACGATCCAGCAGGCGTTTCAGGATCACCACGGGCTTCAGTGCGGCTTCTGCACGCCCGGCATGGTGATGACCGCCGCGGCGCTGCTGAAGGAGAACCCGACGCCCACCGAGGGCGAAGTGCGGGAATACCTGTCGGGCAACCTGTGCCGCTGCACGGGCTACCACAACATCGTCAAGGCGATCATGGCGGCGTCCGGTCAGGACGTGTCGTCGATCGCTGCCGAATAACGGCGCACAGCCAGCGACAATCCAGGGAGGATTACCATGCCAGCAGATGGTGGTATCGGCGCACCGATGAAGCGCCGCGAAGATGTGCGGTTCCTGACGGGAACCGGGCGTTACACGGACGACCTCAACCGGCCCGGACAGGCCTATGTCTATTTCCTGCGCTCGAGCGTGGCGCACGGGAAGATCAACAGCGTGAACACCGAGGCGGCCGCCGCCATGCCCGGCGTGATCCGCATCTTTACCGGCGCCGATTTCGAAGGCATCGGCGGGCTGCCCTGTGGCTGGCAGGTGACCGACAAGCATGGTCAGCCGATGCAGGAGCCGGGCCACCCGGTTCTGGCGCAGGGCAAGGTGCGCCACGTGGGCGACCCGATCGCCGCCGTGGTCGCGGATACGCTCGATCAGGCGCGTGACGCCGCCGAGGCGATCGAGGCCGACATCGAGGAACTTCCCGCGGTCGTCGACATGAAAAAGGCGCTCGAGGACGGCGCGCCCAAGGTGCACGACGATCTGACGTCGAACCTGTGTTACGACTGGGGCTTCGTGGAAGAGAACAAGGGCGCCGTGGACGAGGCCTTTGCGAATGCCGCACACGTCACCACGCTTGAGCTGAAGAACCAGCGCCTTGTCGCGAACCCGATGGAGCCGCGTGTGGCCATCGGCGACTATGACCCGGCGGGCGATAACTCGACCCTCTACACGACCTCGCAGAACCCGCATGTGATCCGGCTTCTGATGGGCGCCTTCGTGCTGGGCATCCCCGAGCACAAGCTGCGCGTCGTGGCCCCCGATGTGGGCGGTGGTTTCGGCACCAAGATCTTCCACTACGCCGAAGAAGCCTTCTGCACCTTCGCGGCCAAACAGCTTCGCCGTCCGGTCAAATGGACCTCGTCGCGCTCTGAGGCCTTCATGTCCGACGCGCATGGGCGCGACCACGTGACCAAAATCGAACTGGCGCTGGATGCGGACAACAACTTCACCGCGCTGCGGACCGAGACCTACGCGAACATGGGGGCCTATCTGTCCACCTTCGCGCCTTCGGTTCCGACATGGCTGCATGGCACGCTGATGGCCGGCAACTACAAGACGCCGCTCATCTACGTGAACGTGAAGGCCGTGTTCACCAACACCGTGCCGGTCGACGCCTATCGCGGCGCGGGCCGCCCGGAGGCCACGTTCCAGCTGGAACGCGTGGTGGACAAGGCGGCACGTGAGCTGGGCGTCGATCCCATCGCGCTCAGACGTCAGAACTTCATCACCCAGTTCCCCTATGCGACCCCGGTCGCCGTGGAGTACGACACGGGCGATTACGAAGCGACGATGGCCAAGCTGGAAGAGATCGCCGATCTGTCGGGCTTCGAGGCGCGTCTCGAAGAATCGAAGAAGAAAGGCAAGCTGCGCGGTCTCGGCGTGAACTGCTACATCGAGGCTTGCGGCATCGCGCCCTCGCATCTCGTCGGCCAACTCGGCGCCCGCGCGGGTCTTTACGAATCCGCCACGGTCCGGGTGAACGCCACCGGCGGTCTGGTCGTCATGACCGGCTCGCACAGCCACGGGCAGGGGCATGAAACCGCGTTCCCGCAGGTCATCGCGGAGATGATCGGGATCGACCCGTCGATGGTCGAGATTGTGCATGGCGACACCGCCAACACCCCGATGGGCATGGGCACCTACGGCTCCCGCTCGCTCGCGGTCGGTGGGTCGGCGATGGTGCGCGCGACCGAGAAGATCATCAACAAGGCCAAGAAGATCGCGGCCCACCTGCTTGAAGCCTCGGAAGGGGATATCGAGCTCAAGGATGGCGCGTTCTCGGTCGCAGGCACCGACAAATCGGTTGCTTGGGGCGATGTGACGCTCGCGGCCTACGTGCCCCACAACTACCCGCTCGAGGATATCGAGCCGGGGCTTGAGGAAACGGCGTTCTACGATCCGAATAACTTCACCTATCCGTCGGGCGCCTATGCCTGCGAGGTGGAGGTCGACCCGGAAACCGGCAAGGTCACCATCGAAAGCTTCGCGGCTGCCGACGATTTCGGCAACATCGTGAACCCGATGATCGTGTCCGGGCAGGTCCATGGCGGGATCGCGCAGGGCATCGGGCAGGCGCTGCTCGAAGGGTGCGTCTATGACGAAGACGGCCAGCTTCTGACCGGGTCCTACATGGACTACGCCATGCCGCGTGCTGACGACGTGCCGTATTACGCCGTCGACCACTCCTGCCAGACGCCGTGCACCCACAACCCGCTTGGGGTGAAGGGCTGCGGCGAGGCCGGGGCCATCGGGTCGCCGCCTGCGGTGGTGAACGCCGTGGTCGACGCGCTGCAACGCGCGGGCAAGACCGAGGTCACCCACATCGACATGCCGCTCAGCCCGTCGCGGGTCTGGGCCGCGATGAACCAGTAAGGAAGGACCGACACCATGTACGCATTCGAACTGGAACGGCCGACCACGCTGGCCGATGCGATCAAGGCTCTGGGCGGGGAGGAGGCGCAGCCCCTCTCCGGTGGTCAGACCCTCATCCCGACGTTGAAACAGCGTCTGGCGATGCCCTCGACCCTCGTGTCCCTGACGGGCATCGACGAGCTCAAAGGCATCAAGAACGAGGGCGGCACCCTCACCATCGGCGGCGCGACCTGCCATGCCGACGTCGCCAAGGACGGCTCCTACCCGGCGCTGTCCGACCTTGCGGGCCACATCGGCGACCCGCATGTGCGCAACCGGGGGACAATCGGCGGCTCGCTCGCCAACAACGACCCCTCGGCCTGCTATCCGGCGGCGGCGCTCGCTTCTGGCGCGACCATCGTGACCAACAATCGCGAGATCGCGGCGGACGATTACTTCACCGGCCTCTTCGAGACGGCTCTGGACGAGGGTGAGATCATCACCGCCGTCAAGTTCCCGATCCCGGAAAAAGCGGCCTACGTGAAGTTTGAGCAGCCTGCGTCGCGCTTCGCCCTTGTCGGGGTGTTCGTGACCAAGGGCGCAAACGGCGTTCGCGTGGCCGTCACGGGGGCCTCGGAAGGCGGCGTGTTCCGCTGGAGCGAGGCGGAAGAGGCCCTGTCGGCCAACTTCGCCCCTTCGGCGCTCGAAGGGCTCTCGGTGCCGGCGGACGGCATGATCGGCGATCTGCACGGCACGCCCGAATACCGCGCGCACCTTGTGGCTGTCATCACCAAACGCGCGGTGATGAAGGCGGGCTGACGCCACCCCCGCATCTAAAAACGACGCCGCGTCCCATTGGGGCGCGGTTTTTCTTTGTTTCGCCTAAACGCGCGTGTTTTCAGCGGATTACCGCTGAGGTGTCTCATTTTCTTGCAGGTCGTCTAGGAACCCGACCCATACCTTCGACGTTGATGCGCCAACGAAGCCCAAGGCTCGGGCAGAACACGGAGATACCAAAACATGCTCAAGAACGCTCTGAAATCGACCTCGGTCGTCGCACTGTGCACGGCGCTGATGACGCCGCCGGTGCTGGCTCAGGATGCCGAAGAGAACCTCGAAGAGTGCACGGTCACCGGACCGTTTCCCTGCGTGACCGAAAACGGCGTGCGGGTCGAAAGCGCGATGGAACTCGCCAAGGAAACCCTGATGCCCAGCGAGGCGGAGGAAGCCGAGCAGGCCGAGACCGCGCCAGAGGAACCGGAAACGCCCGCTGAACCCGCGACGCCGGACGCGCCGGGTCAGGACGTGGCCGATGAAACGCCCGCCGCCGATGCGCCGGGGCGGGCCGACGCACAGGCCGAGGCCGAAGTGGAAGCGGAAGCCGAAGCGCAAGCCGACGATGAAGGCTTGGTCGAAAACCTCGCCAACGATCTGGTGGACGCGGGCGAAGAGGCCGCCGATACGGTTCAGGAAACCGCCGAACAAGCTGGTGACGCCGTCGAACAGACCGCCGAAGACGCGGCGGATGCGGCAGAGCAGACCGCCGAGGATGCGGCCGACACCGCGGAAGCTGCGGCGGACGCGGCTGAAGAGGAAGCCGGCGACGCGGCGCAAGAGCTGGCCGAAGAGCTGCCGGCAGACGAAACCGTGGAAGCCGAAGCTGAAGCGACCGCAGAAGCGGAAGCCGAAGCCGAAGCGACGAGCGACGAAGACGCACTGGCCGACGCGCTTGAAGAAGACGCGAACGCCGAAGCCGAAGCCACCGCCGAAGCCGAAGCCGAAGCGTCGGACGAGGAAATGACCGCGGGCGAGCGGATCGAGGAAGAGACCTCGGCCGAAACCGCGCAGGCGCCGTCAGCCCCCGAAGAGCCGATGGAAGATCAGGCGCCCGAAGCCGCCGCCGCTGCGGATGCCGAGGCCGAAGCCACGGACGAAGACATGGCGTCGGATGAAGACGTCGTCGTCGAAGAGGTGACCGAAGCCGAAGCCCGGTCCTCGGGTGAGGAATTCGAAACCACGGCGACCGTGACCGAAGAAGCCGCCGCGTCGAACAATGGCGGCAACAACAACGGCTCGGGCCTCAACCGCCAGCTGACCGATTTCGAAAAGCTCGTGCTTGCCGGTCTTGGCGGGATCGCCGTCGGCACCATCCTCGCCAATGGCAAGGAAATCGTGTCGAACTCGGGTGACCGCATCGTGGTTCAGAACCCCGATGGCACCTATCAGGTGCTGAAGAACGACGACACGATCCTGCGTCAGCCGGGCGTGGTCGTCTCGACCAAGTCCTACAACGACGGTTCGACCCGCACGGTTGTCGAGCGTGACAACGGCGTGCGCATCGTGACCATTCGTGCCGCGGACGGCACCGTGCTCAAGCGGACCCGCGTCATGCCGAACGGCGACCAGTACGTGCTGTTCGACGATACGGTCGAGGCGCAACCTGTCAGTCAGCAGGACGTGCAGGACTATGAGCCGATCGACGACATCCGCGCGTCGGATTCGGACGAGGCGGCGCTGCGCGAGGCCCTGATGGCTTCAATGGACCGCGATCCGGGCCGCACCTATTCCCTGCGTCAGGTGCGTCAGTTCTCGGGTGTGCGTGACCTCGCCCCCGTGATCGAAGTGGATGCGATCACCTTCGACACCGGCTCGGCCGTGATCCGGTCGGGGCAGGCGGAAGAACTGGCCGCCTTGGGTCAGGCGATCCGCAGCGTGATCGAAGAGCGACCCGACGCGGTGTTCCTGATCGAAGGTCATACCGACGCGGTCGGTGGCGCGGCCTATAACCTCGCCCTGTCGGACCGTCGTGCCGAAAGCGTGGCCCTCGCGCTGACCGAGTACTTCGATGTTCCGCCGGAGAACATGATCACGCAGGGCTACGGGGAGAGCGAGCTTAAGATCGTGACCTCCGAGGCCGAGCGGCAGAACCGTCGGGCCAACGTCCGCAACATCACGCCGCTTCTGCAATAAGCGGTTGAAAGATCAAGGATTTGGGCGCGAGGATTTGATCCTCGCGCCCTTTTCATGCGTAGTCGAATAAAGGAATTCAAACAGAGAGGTCAGCCAGATGGCAAAGGACGAGGTCCCGATCATCGCCGCCAAATCCCCCGCCGAAGTGGAGCTTGAAGAAGGCAAGGAATACTATTGGTGCCGCTGCGGACGGTCGCAGAACCAACCCTTCTGCGACGGCTCCCACAAGGGCACCGGGATCACGCCGGTCGGCTTCACCGCCGAGGAAAGCGGCACGGCCTATCTGTGCCGGTGCAAGGCGACGGGGGATCAGCCCTATTGCGACGGCACCCATGCCAAGCTGGACGACGATCTCGAACCGGGCGACCCGTCGCCCGTGAACGACAGTGACGGCGCGCCCGAGGCGGAACCGACACCCGAGGAGCCGACCGTCGCGCGCATTCACGACATGGCGAAGAACGGGCTGAAGGGCCAACATGGCGAGGTCGGCGCGATGGGCGTTCCGCGCAAAGACTTGCCGCTGTGGGACGATATCCAGATCCTGCCCGCGCAACTTGCCCGAAAACCGCTGATGGACGATGCCCATGTGGCGACCGAAACGGTGATCGGCCCGCGCGCGAAAAAGCCGCTGATTCTGAACATCCCGCTCTTCGTCACCGACATGAGCTTCGGCGCGCTGTCGCCCGAGGCCAAGATCGCGCTTGCCAAGGGGGCCGAAGCCGCCGGAACCGGCATCGCGTCGGGCGAGGGCGGCATGCTTCCCGAGGAGCGGGCCGAAAACTCGCGCTACTTCTACGAATATGCTTCCGCCGGGTTCGGTTGGTCGCCCGAGATCGCCGAGATGGTGCAGGCGTTCCATTTCAAGGGCGGGCAGGCGGCCAAGACGGGCACCGGCGGGCACCTTCCGGCCTCCAAGGTCACCGACAAGATCGCCGAGGTGCGCGGGTTGGTGAAAGGGCAGGACGCGGTCTCGCCCGCGACCTTCCCGGACCTCGATACGCCCGAAGACTTCAAAAAGATGGCCGACGAGGTGCGGGAACGCTCGGGCGGCATCCCAATCGGGTTCAAGTTGTCCGCCAACCATATCGAGGACGACATCGACTTCGCGCTCGCGGCCAGCGCCGACTATATCATCCTCGACGGGCGCGGGGGCGGCACCGGGGCGGCGCCGCTGATCTTCCGTGACCATATCTCGGTCCCCACGATCCCGGCACTCGCCCGGGCGCGGGCGCATCTGGACCGAAAGGCCGGGCGCGAGATCACGCTCGTCGTCACGGGCGGGCTGCGGGTGCCGGAGGATTTCGTCAAGGCGCTGGCGCTCGGGGCCGACGCCGTGGCGCTTGGCAATTCCGCGATCCAGTCGGTCGGTTGCGTGGGCGCAAGGATGTGCCACACGAACAACTGCCCCACCGGGGTGGCCACACAGAAGGAGGAGCTGCGCAAACGGCTCGACGTCGAAGTCGGTGCCGCCAAGCTCGCCCGGTTCTTCGGCGCATCCACGCAACTCATGCAGGTGATGGCACGCGCCTGCGGTCACGATGCGCTCGCCAAGTTCTCGCCCAAGGATCTGACCACGTGGAAACGCGAGGTCGCGCAACTGACGCGCATCCGCTACGCGGGCCTCGCACAAGAAGGCGAATGACCAACGAAAAAGCCCTGCCGGATCGGCAGGGCTTTCTCACGCCATGATGGGCGGTGTTACTTGGTCAGCGGCCCGATCATCATGATCATCTGGCGGCCTTCCATCTTCGGCATGTTCTCGACCTTGCCGATTTCCTTCACGTCTTCGGCGACCCGTTCCAGCAGGTCGCGGCCAAGGTTCTGGTGCGCCATCTCGCGGCCCCGGAAGCGGAGCGTGACCTTCACCTTGTCGCCTTTTTCAAGGAACTTCACGACGTTCTTCATCTTCACGTCGTAATCGTGCACGTCCGTGTTCGGACGGAACTTGACCTCTTTGACCTCGATGGTCTTCTGCTTCTTGCGCGCTTCCGCTTCCCGCTTCTGGGTCTCGTATTTGAACTTGCCGAAATCCATGATCTTGCAGACCGGCGGGGTCGCATTCGGAGAGATTTCGACGAGGTCGAGACCGGCTTGTTCGGCCAATTCCATGCCCCGCTGAGGGGACACGACGCCGACGTTTTCGCCTTCGGCACCGATCAGTCGAATTTCAGGGGCCCTGATCTTTTCGTTCACTCGGGGGCCGGTATCGCGCGTTGGCGGCGCGTTGTGGGGTCTACGGGCTATGGTTGAATTCCTTCGTTCGTTGGCAGGAAAGTTTGGGGCCAGAACCTAAGGCCGGCCCGGTGGGCTTTCAAGCCGATATCTGCGGGAAGAGGG
The DNA here is from genome assembly GCF_005871115.1 of Maritimibacter alexandrii. Taxonomy (NCBI): domain Bacteria; kingdom Pseudomonadati; phylum Pseudomonadota; class Alphaproteobacteria; order Rhodobacterales; family Roseobacteraceae; genus Maritimibacter; species Maritimibacter alexandrii. The sequence continues at coordinate 64,156 of NZ_SWKQ01000014.1, read as the reverse complement.
CCAAATATTTTAGGAGCTTGACGGTTTTGCCCGCGACCCGCCTATCATGGTGTGCCGGAAGGTGCCGGCTGAGAAAAGGAAGGTCGAAATGAACCGCAGTGTGATGGTGCTCGTCGTGGGCGCGGTGGTCGTCGTCGGCGGCTATGTCTGGAACGCGCAGCAGGGCGATCCGACGGGGGTCGAACAGGCTGCGCAGGATGCAGGCGACATCGTTGAGGAAGCGGTGGAGAACGCCACGGCGGACACCGTCGCCGAAGACCCGATGGACGAGACCGAGGCTGCGGCGACCGAGGCGGCCGAACAGGCGCGCGAGGCGGCTGCGGCAGCCGATGCGCCAAGCGACGCCGACGAGGCCGAACGGATCGCCACCGACGTCGAAGAGGCGATGGAAGCGGCGGACCCGGAAACACCCGCCGACGCGGGCGCGGACGGGACCAACCGCGAGGTCGAAGCGGCGCAGGACGCCGCAGATGCGGCGCTGGACGCCGCGCAGGAGGCCGAGGCTGCGGTCGAGGACGCGGAGAGCGCGGGTGACGTCGAAGCCGCTGAGGCCGCCGAAAACGCCGCCGAGACCGCGCAGGAGGCCGCCCAAAACGCGCAGGACGCCGCTGAAGCGGCCCAGGCCGCGGCGGAAGACGGGGACATGAGTACCGCCCAGGACGCCGCCGAAAGCGCCCGGACCTCGGCTGACGTGGCCGAAACGGCAGCCGAAACCGCCGAGGAGGTGGTGGAGGAGAAAGCGACCGTCGCGCCCGACCCCGCGCCAGCGCCGCAACCCACGCCCGAGCCTGAGCCGATGACGCTCGCGGATTACCTGACGCTGGAGGCTTTCGAGGCGGACGCGGTAAAGGCCTTCATTCAGGACAGCGAACTGGACGACGTGCAGAAAGCCTCGCTCGCCACCAAGATCGACGCCGCCGCCCGTGACGACGCACTGGTCCCGGTCGTGATCGAGGAAATCGAGGCGGCGCTGGGGTTGGAGTAAAAAAACAAGCCGCCACAATTGCTTGCGGCGGCTTGCTCATGTTCCTGTCGGGCGATCTCAGTCGAGGAATGCCTTTTCGACCACATAGTGCTTGGGGTCGGAGTTCGCCCCTTCCTCAAGCCCGTAGTCTTCGAGCATTTCCTTCAGTTCGAGGTTGAAGGCGAGGTTGCCGCAGATCATCGCGCGGTCGGTCTCGGGGTTGAGCGGCTCGACACCCAGATCGGTGAAAGCCTCGCCCGAACGCATGAGATCGGTGATCCGCCCCATCTTCGGGCTCTCTTCGCGGGTCGTGGTCGGGTAATACTTCAGCTTGGCGAGGTTTTCGTCACCGATCAGTTCACGCAGCAACTCGTCGTTCTTGATGCCCTCGATCAGTTCGGCGCCATAGACAAGTTCGCCCGCCTCACGGCAGGTGTGGGTGATGATGACCTCGTCATAATCCTCGTAGGTCTGCGGGTCGCGCAGAAGTGAGGCGAAGGGGGCGAATCCGGTGCCGGTGGCGAAGAACCAGATGCGCTTGCCGGGTAGCAGCGCGTCATGCACCAGCGTGCCCACGGGCTTGGGACGCAGAATGATCTCGTCGCCCGGCTGGATGTGCTGGAGTTTCGAGGTCAGCGGACCGTCCTGCACCTTGATCGAATAGAACTCCAGCTCCTCGTCCCACGAGGGCGACGCGATGGAATACGCCCGCAGAAGCGGTTTCTGTTTGCCGGTCTTCGGGTCCGGGCCGCCCATCAGGCCGATCATCACGAACTCGCCCGAACGGAACCGCATCGACGCGGGGCGCGTGCAGCGGAACGAGAACAGCCGGTCGGTCCAGTGTTTGACCTCGGTCACGGTCTGGGCGTCGGGCAGGGTCGGGACGGGTTTGATTTTCTGGGCTTCGGTCACTGGGGTCACGTCATTCATAAGCAATGCGGGGGCCTGCGCCCCCGTCCTCTCGTCAGGCTATACAGGAGGTTCGGCTGCGCTTCTACCCGCGCAGCCGCGACTGATGGTCATAGGCTTGCCAGTCGGCCCGAAAGAGCCACTGGCCCTCGGGCTGGCGTTCGGCAAGCTCGTCCGTGATCTCGACTTCGTCGAAGCCCGCCCGGCGCGCCATCGCATACTGGTCGGCGATCAGGCCCGCGCCCGCCCGCAGCCGCCCGGTGTAGCCCATGAGGCGCAGCGACTTGGCGGTGGTGAAGCCGCGACCGTCGGCGAAGGAGCCGAACGAGATGCGGATCGCGCGGGCGTTCAGCAACAGGTCGCGATGGGCGTTCAGGTCGTCGGAGGGCGACAGGTCGATGCCGCAATCGTCACAGCCCGCGCCGGCCGAAATCCCTTCGAGCGCGACGAAGCCGCCGGTGAAATCGTCCTGGCCGAAGCCCTTGTCGGTTACGATCCGAGTCATCCGCGCACCGCCTTTCCGTCGATAAAGTGAATTCCGCATTCTTCCTTGTCCGAACCGCGCCAGCGGCCCGCGCGCGGGTCTTCGCCCGGCTTGGTGGCCGAGGTGCAGGGCGCGCAGCCGACCGACTGGAACCCCTTGGCCGTCAGCGGGTGGTTCGGCAGGCCGTGCGCCTTCATGTAGTCGCGCAATTCCTGCCCCGACCAATGGGCCAGCGGGTTGAACTTGAGCCGGTCGCCCTCGACCTCGGCAAGGTCGAGCTGCGCGCGCTGCCCGCCGTGGGCACGTTTGCGGCCCGTGATCCAGCCGTCGAAGGGCGTCAGCGCCCGTTCCAGCGGCAGAACCTTGCGGATGTCGCAGCAGGCATCGGTGTTGCCGATGTGCAGGCGGTTGAACGGATCTTTCGCCGCCAGATCCTCGGGCGCCGGGCGCACGATCTGCACGTTCGTCAGGCCGAGGATCAGCGCCACGTCCTTCTGGTAGTCGAGCGTTTCGGGAAACAGCATCCCGGTTTCCAGAAACAGCACCGGCGCGGTCTGGTCGACACGGCTCACCATGTCGAGCAGCACGATGGATTCGGTGCCGAAGGACGACACCAGCGCGACATGGCCGTTTTCGGTCAGCGCGGCTTCGACGACGCCTTGCGCGTCCATCGGGTCGAACCTGTCATTGATCCGGCGGGCCAGATCGTGACGGTCGGGAAAGGCCAAGGCTTCAAGCGGCATCTCGGTTCCCCTCTTCTTCATAGAGCGCGGCCTTGAACGGCTCGGAGCCTGTCCGCGCGATGGTGTCCCTGAACCGCTCGCCTTCGGCCCTGAGTTCGAGATAGGCGAGGATCAGGCGCTCGATCGCGTCGGTCACCTCGTCATAGCCGAAGCCCGGCCCGGTCTTGTCGCCGATCTTCAGGTCGGCCCCGGCGTCGCCACCGAGCGTGATCTGGTAGTTTTCGACGCCGGCCCGGTCGAGACCGAGGATACCGATGTCGCCCAGGTGGTGATGGCCACAGGCGTTGATGCAGCCCGAAATCTTGATCGCCATTTCGCCGACCTCGACTTCGTATTCTTCCAGCCGTTCGGCGATCTGCTGGGCAATCGGGATCGAGCGCGCCGTGGCCAGCGCGCAGTAGTCCATACCGGGGCAGGCGATAATGTCGGATGCCAGCCCGACGTTCGCGGTGGCGAGCCCGGCGGCCTTGAGTTCGGCGTGGAGCGCGGGCAGGTCGGCCTTGGCGACATGCGGCAGGACGAGGTTCTGTTCCTGCGTCACGCGGATTTCGTTGTTGCCGAACTTGCGGGCCAGAGCCGCGACGAGGCGCATCTGATCCGCGCTCGCATCCCCCGGCACGCCGCCGTGCGGCTTGAGCGAGATCATCGCGATCGCGTGGTCGTCCTGAAAATGCGGGCGCAGGTTGATATCGCTCCACGACCGGAACACCGGGTCGGCGGCGCGGGCGGCCTCATAGGCGTCGGTGTCGCGTGCGGGCAGGGCGGGCGGCTCGAACGCTACCTGAAGCTCGGCCAGCAGGTCCTGATCGGCGCCCTTGAATTCGGGCCGGATGCGGGCGAACGCCTCGTCCACCAGCGCCGAGAAGTCCTCGAGCCCCATTTCGTTGACGGTGATCTTGATGCGCGCCTTGTATTTGTTGTCGCGCCGCCCGGCGAGGTTGTAGACGCTCAGAACTGCTTCGAGATACGGCAGCAGATCGGCCTGCGGCAGGAAATCCCGGATGACCTTGCCGACGACGGGCGTGCGGCCAAGGCCGCCACCGACGATGATCTGATAGCCGACCTCACCGTCGCGTTCGACGATGCGAACGGCCAGATCGTGCGCCTTGGTCACGGCGCGGTCGTTCGGGCTACCGGTCACGGCGATTTTGAATTTGCGGCCAAGGAACTGGTATTCCGGGTGGTCGGTCGACCAGATGCGGATCAGCTCGGCCACCGGGCGCGGGTCCATCAGCTCGTCGGCATGGGCACCCGCCAGCGGATCGGCGGTCACGTTGCGGATCGTGTTGCCCGAGGTCTGGATCGCGTGCAGGTTCACGTCGGCCAGACGGGCGAGCATGTCCGGCACATCCGGCAGCTTGGGCCAGTTGTACTGAATGTTCTGGCGCGTGGTGAAGTGGCCATAGCCCCGGTCCCACCGCTCGGAAATCTCGGCCAGCACGTCCAACTGATCGGCGTTCAGCGTGCCATAGGGGATGGCCACGCGCAGCATGTAGGCGTGCAGTTGCAGGTAAAGGCCGTTCATCAGGCGCAGCGGGCGGAACTCGTCCTCGGTCAGCGAGCCGTCGATGCGGCGCTGAACCTGCGCGCGAAACTCCTCGACGCGGCGGTCGAGGTAGGTGCGGGTCGGGTTGCTTTGTGCGTCGAGCATCAGGCGATCCCCCAGGACTTGCGGGCCGGGGCCGAGGGGCCAGCGGCGCGGAAGCTTTCGCGGAAGTGATTGGGCACCGGGCCGTTGTCCGAGTTGTCGGCGGGCGCGAGGTAGGGGCCCACGGCGATCTCGGGCTGGCTTTCGGCGAGCGACAGGCGTTCGGCCGCGCGCTCTTCGTCGGTGATGAATTCGGCTCCCGACATGGTCGAGACCCACTTGCCGTCCGCGGCAAGGTAGATGACGGCGCCCGACAGAAGGTCGTTCGCGCTGACAATTCCGGGCTGGAAACGTTTGGCCATGTTATGCCTCGTCGTATCTTGGCTTTCGCTTATGCAGAATATAGGACATTGTCCCAATTCCGGGCCAGTAGGGCGGGCGAATAAGAACATTCGTTCCAAGTCCGAAGTCAGTCGGGATGATTGGCCCATGAAACGGGAGCATGGCAGAATGACGTTACGGCTGGATGACATCGACCGGAAAATTCTCAGCGAACTACAGGCGGATGCGAGCCAGTCTCTGGACGTGATCGCGGGCAAAGTCGGCTCGTCCAAGACCCCGGTCTGGAACCGGATTCGCAAGATGCGCGAGGCAGGGGTGATCGGTGCGCAGACCGTCATCGTGGACGCCGAAAAACTGGGGTTCGAGGCCTGTTTCTTCGTGCTGATCCGCACCTCCGAGCACGAGGCGCACTGGCAGGAAAAATTCCTCGCCACGCTCAAGGCGCGGCCCGAGGTGATGGAGGCGCATCGCCTCGCCGGTGAGATCGACTACATCCTGAAGGTCCGGGTCCGAAACGCACGGGCCTATGACGAGTTCTATCAGGCGCTGATTTCCGAGGTGAAGATCTTCAACGTCACCGCGCTTCTGTCGATGGAAGAGATCAAGTTCACCACCGAACTGCCGTTGACGTGACCGTGCCCGTCATTGGGCCGGCGAAGGTCAGCCCTTTGACACGGTTACCTTTTTCGGCGTCTTGACGGATGTGACCACCATGCCGCCCGCGATCTGCATAAGATGCGTGCCGCCCTCGAGCGTCAGTTGAAACAACCGCATCGGCGCAGCGCCGGTCAAATGGGTGAAATAGGCCCCGTCGGCCATCTTGCGCGCCTCGACCAGAACGGCGGGTTTGCCGAACATCGCCTGCGCACGCCAGTCGCGGATCAGCACCTTCTGGCGCGCCGAAATGACCAGATCGCGCCCGTCGCCGACCTCGTCGAGGACCGATGGCCGGATGCGGACGAGGTCGCCCATCGGAACGGTCCTGACGGCGATGTCGGTGAGGTCGATCAGGCCCGCGTCGCGCGTCACGATGCGGTCTCCGGGGGTCAGGAACTCGACGGGAATGGCCCCGTCCGCCGTCATCACGTTGGTGCCGAGGCCAAGGCCCGAACGGCATAGGGGAAGGGTGACGCGAAGGGGCTGTCCCTGCGCGACCCGAGACATGATCTGGGTCATGGTTTACCTGCTCAATTTTGCCTGTTTGTTTTCCCTCACCCTAACCAAACAAAGGGTTAAGCGCCAAGAAAATTTGTCGAAAAGGCGGCAATCGCCTCTCGCCAGCGCGAATGCGTGATGCTAAATCCACGCCCGTGCGGGTGTGGCGGAACTGGTAGACGCACCAGATTTAGGTTCTGGCGCCGCGAGGCGTGGGGGTTCGAGTCCCTTCACCCGCACCACTCAATTCTCATGCAAAGCAATGCGCCGGACCGCGCCCTCCGGCACTTGCCGTTCGTTCCAGCCCTGTGAAGACCTGCGTGAAAAATCGGCGGTCGTTCGCTGCGCGGCGCTGTCGGATGCGGCGGGAAAGTTCCGACCGCGCCGACAGGGCGAAATCGACAGGAACCCAAACCGCTCCCCCCTCATTGGCCCCTCACCAAAGGCGCAGCGATGCGCCCGAAGCAAAGGAGAAATCCAATGACCAACTCGAAAAAATCCATCACCCTCGCAGCCCTGCTCGCGGGCACCGTCGCGACCGGGGCACTGGCCCAGGGCGTCAGCGCGGATGTCGGCGGCGGCGTCTCGGCCGATGTCGGCGGCGGCAACGGGTCGATCTCGGCCATTGCGGGCGGCAACGGCTCGGTCACTGCCGGCGATGCGTGGGGCAAGAGCGGCGTCGCGGGCGAGGTGACCGGCAATGCCGACGTGGTGGCCCAAGGTGGCGACGACATGGAGGCACCGGGCAAGTCGGGCGACTGGAACTACGGTCGCATCGTGTCCTCGATCCAGACCGGCGCCAACGCCGACGTGAACTTCGAAGACATCGGCGAAGACGCCACGATCGACGTGATGGCCCTGTCCGAAATTCAGGGCAACGCCTCGGGCAACGCGCAGGCGCTCGACAATGCGATGGCGTCGATGGAGGGCGACTGGAGCGCCGACATCGAAGCCAATGAAAAGCTTTCGGCGGCCCTCGAAGAAAGCGGCTATGAGGCCGAGAATGTCATCGGCATCTTTGCCAAGGCCGACGGCAGCTACGACGTGCTGGTCGACGATCGCGGCTGACGCCCTGTCGCATCGTGACCCATGGGGCCCTCGCCATTGGCGGGGGCCTTTTTGCGTGTCACGGGTCCGGTGCCGAATTCGCGGGCAAACCGCTTGCACACCCCGCATCGCGCAAATAGAAGGGCGTGAAAATTTCCGGGGGCGCGTGCGCGCGCCCTGTTTGCCTATGAAGGAACCGAAGATGAGCGTTACCGAGACCCTGAACGAAGGCCTCAAGCGCGGCTACAAGATCGTGGTGCCTGCCTCCGATCTGGACGCGAAGGTCAACGAAAAGCTTGCCGAAGCGCAGCCCGAAGTGGAAATGAAGGGCTTCCGCAAGGGCAAGGTGCCGATGGCGCTTCTGAAAAAGAACTTCGGCCAGCGCCTGATGGGCGAGGCGATGCAGGAAGCCGTCGACGGTGCGATGAATGCGCATTTCGAGGAAACCGGCCACCGCCCGGCGATGCAGCCCGAGGTCAAGATGACCAACGAGGACTGGAAAGAAGGCGACGACGTCGAGGTCGAAATGACCTATGAGGCGCTTCCCGACATCCCCGACGTCGACCTGAGCGACATCAAGCTCGAGCGTCTGGTGGTCAAGGCCTCGGACGACGAGGTGAACGACGCGCTGAAGAACCTCGCCGAAAACGCGCAGAACTTCGAAGACCGCAAGAAAGGCTCGAAAGCCAAGGACGGCGATCAGGTCGTGCTCGACTTCGTCGGCAAGATCGACGGCGAAGCCTTCGACGGCGGTTCGGCCGAAGATTTCCCGCTGGTGCTCGGCTCCGGCCAGTTCATCCCGGGCTTCGAAGAGCAGCTCGTCGGCGTCAAGGCCGGTGAAGAGAAAGACGTGACCGTCTCCTTCCCCGAAGAATACGGCGCGGAAAACCTTGCGGGCAAGGAAGCCGTGTTCTCCTGCACGATCAAGGAAGTGAAAGAGCCGAAACCGGCCGAGATCGACGACGACCTCGCCCAGAAATACGGTGCCGAGAACCTCGAAGCTCTGAAAACGCAGGTCACCGAGCGTCTCGAAGCCGAATACGCCGGTGCGGCTCGTCAGGTGATGAAGCGCAGCCTGCTCGACGCGCTCGACGGCAAAGTGTCGTTCGATCTGCCCCCGTCGCTCGTCGAGGCCGAGGCCAAGCAGATCGCGCATCAGCTGTGGCACGAGGAAAACCCCGACGTGCACGGCCACGACCACCCCGAGATCGAGGTGAGCGACGACGCCCAGAAACTGGCCGAACGCCGCGTGCGCCTTGGCCTGGTGCTGGCCGACATCGGTCAGAAGGCCGAAGTTCAGGTGACGGATGCCGAGTTCACCCAGGCCGTGATGAACCAGGCGCGTCAGTATCCGGGGCAGGAGCGTCAGTTCTTCGACTTCGTGCAGCAGAACCCGCAGATGCGCCAGCAGATTCAGGCGCCGCTGTTCGAGGACAAGGTCGTCGACCACATCGCGGAAAAAGCCGAGGTGACCGAGAAAGAGGTCTCCAAGGAAGAGCTCGAAAAAGCGGTCGAGGAACTCGACAACGAATGAGCGCAGCGTGACGTTGCGTGACGGGCCGCCCTTCGGGGCGGCCTTTTTCGTTCCCGGTGTTACGGTCGGAGAAGGGAGGATGCCATGACCGATTACACTGGCTTCGAAGGCGACGCCTTCGCTGAGTTCCGAGGGATCGACCGCGACGGGCCGATCCACATGCTGAACCTCGTCAAGATGAAAGAGATCGCCACCTACGACGATGGGCGCACCTCGACGGGGTTCGAGGCCTACGAGGCCTACGGGCGCGAAAGCGGGCCGATTTTCAAACGTGTCGGGGGACGGATCGTCTGGTCGGGGAAGATGGAATTCATGCTGATCGGGCCGCAGGACGAGCAGTGGGATTTCTGCTTCGTGGCCGAATACCCCTCGGTCGACGCATTCGTCGAAATGATAAAAGACCCGGCCTATCGTGAGGCGATGAAACACCGGCAGGCGGGGGTGAAGACCTCACGCCTGATCCGCATGGCACCGGGCGAGGCGGGCGAACACTTCGGCTGAAACCGCCCGAAAAGAACGCGCGTGGTCCCGTTCTTCTTCGTTTCATAAATACTTCGGGGTGTTTGAGGGGCAGCGCCCCTCATTCCGCCTGAAATCTCCCGAGATTTCAGGCTCCCCAAGCGCGCGCCCTTGGGCGCGCACCGCTGGGTCACATCAGCCGCGCCGACGATTGCGGCCGCCGCGACGGCCCCCGGCGGCCCCGCCCGCGCCCTGGTTGGCGGAGTTGAAGCGGATCCACTCCGCGCCATGCGGGTCGTTGTCGAGCAGCATGTTCGCCGCGCGGATCGCTTCCATCTCCTTGCCGGGCCTGTACTGGGTCGAGCCCATGCCGAAGAGCGTCACGAAGGTTTCGTCGTCCATGCCGTCGGGCAGGATGATCCCGGCGGCTTCCACTTCGGCCTTCTTCTCGGCGATCTTCGCCTGCGGGACGGGCAGGGCGAGCGGGTTCATGATCGCCGAAGTCATGCCCGCCGCCGCCGCCATCGGCAGGAAGGCGTTGTTGATGCCATGGCGGTTCGGCAGGCCGAACGAGATGTTCGACGCGCCGCAGGTGGTGTTCACGCCGAGCTCGTCGCGCAGGCGGCGCACCAGCGTAAAGACCTGCTTGCCTGCGGTCGCCATCGCGCCGATGGGCATGACCAGCGGATCGACGACGATGTCGTGCGCGGGGATGCCGTAGTCGGCGGCGCGTTCCACGATCTTCTTCGCCACGGCGAAGCGCACGTCGGGGTCTTCGGAAATCCCGGTGTCGTCGTTCGAAATCGCCACCACCGGCACGTTGTATTTCGCGATCAGCGGCAGGACGAAATCCATGCGCTCTTCCTCGCCCGTGACCGAGTTCACCAGCGGGCGGCCCTTGGTCACCTTCAGCCCGGCTTCGAGTGCGGCGGGCACGGACGAGTCGATGCAGAGCGGCACGTCCACCAGACCCTGCACGAGTTCGAGGATCGCCGTCATCAGCGGCGGCTCGGTCTCGTTCGGGTTGGGGTTGGAGTTGTAGACGACGCCCGCGTTCACATCGAGCACGGTGGCCCCGCAGGCGACCTGCGCCACGGCATCGCGTTCCACGGTCGAATAATCGCCCGCCTCAAGCTCGGCGGCGAGCTTCTTGCGGCCCGTCGGGTTGATGCGTTCGCCGATCACGCAGAACGGCTCGTCGAAGCCGATGGTGACGGTCTTGGTCGCGCTTTCGAGAACGGTGCGTGTCATGGTCTGTCCCTGTCTTGTCCGGCCTCTGGGGCGCGGCCTGCGTTTGAAATCAAGGTCTTGAGGCGGTCCTGGTCGTACGCGGCGTCGAGTCTCGCGGCCTCGGCCTCCGCGACGGCCCGGTCGTCGCCATCGACCGAATAGGGTGCGGCACGGCGCCATTCGCCAAGGTAGTCGTCGGTTCCGGCAAGGCCCGCGCCCATCGCGGCCCGGTCGATCGCCTGTTCGAAGCGTTCGGGCAACGGCACCTTCGCGGCCTTGCGACCGCGGCCGACGATGACCTGCGCGGGAATGTCGCGCCAGTAGACGATTGTGACCTCGGCCATGTGCCCTCCGTTTCCAACCCGCTTAGACCGACGGGGGACGGGCTGCGGGCCAGTTTGCGACATATCCCCGCGTGATAGCGGCCCGCATCGGCATGTTCGCAGAGCGCCTGTGCGGTTTCACATAAGCATCTTCGCATATTAGGGCGCTTGCCAGCGCACCGCCCCCGCACTACCTTTAAGGTAACTCGATATGGAGGGCGTGTAGTTATGGCGCCCAAGCGTCCCGATGGTGCGGGCGCGTTCCCGAAAGCGGTCGAGCAGCCCGCGCCGGTCAAGCCGGATCCAGATAGCCTGTATGCGGCTCTGGACCTCGGCACCAACAGTTGTCGTATGCTGATTGCCCAGCCCAAGGGGAACCAGTTTCACGTCGTGGACAGTTTCTCGAAATCTGTCCAGCTCGGTCAAGGGCTTGGCGGCTCCGGGCGGCTGTCGCGCGCGTCGATGGCCCGGACCGTTCAGGCGTTGAAGATCTGTCAGCGCAAACTCCAGAAGCACGAAGTCAGCCACATGCGGCTGATCGCCACCGAGGCGTGCCGACGGGCGACGAACTCGCGCGATTTCATGCGGTTCGTGCAGCGCGAGACCGGACTGAAGCTGGAAATCATCCGGCCCGAGGAAGAGGCGCGGCTTGCCGTGATCTCCTGCGCGCCGCTGGTCGGGCGCAAGACCGAACAGCTTCTGGTGGTCGATATCGGCGGCGGCTCGACCGAGCTTGTCTGGCTCGACCTCTCCAAGATCGCGCCGAAGGACCGGCAGAAGTCGATCATGCGGCTTCACGCCGGGTTCAAGGGCGATCCGGGGCCATTTCCGCTCGCCCGAGTGGTCGACTGGATCTCGGTCCCGCTGGGCGTGGCGACGCTGCGTGAGCAGTTCGACGACGTGGACGACGACGCCGCGCGGTTCGCGTTGATGAGCTGGTATTTCGAAGAGCAACTGGGCGAATTCAGCCCGTTCCACAAGGAACAGGCCCGCGAAGGGTTCCAGATCATCGGCACCTCCGGCACGGTCACGACGGTCGCCGCGACCCATCTGGGCCTCCGGCGCTATGACCGCAACAAGGTCGACGGGCTGCGCATGACTTCGGACCAGATCGACAAGGTCATTCGCGGCTACCTCGCCGCCGGGCCGGAAGGGCGCCGTCGCGACCCGCGTATCGGCAAGGACCGTCAGGCGCTCATCATGTCCGGGGCCGCGATCCTTCAGGCGCTGTTGCGGATCTGGCCCACCGACCGCCTGTCCGTGGCCGACCGGGGGTTGCGCGAGGGGCTGCTCTACGCGCAGATGTCGCGCGACGGCGTGCTGGAAGACGGACCCTACTGAGATGACCAAACCACCGGGAAAGAAGAACGCCTCCGGCCGGGGGCAGCGTGACCTTCGCGTGAAGGTCAAGTCGGCGCGTGGGCGCAAGCTGAGTTCGACCCGGTGGCTCGAACGGCAATTGAACGACCCTTACGTGAAACGCGCCCGCGACGAGGGGTATCGGGGCCGGGCGGCCTTCAAGATCCTCGAAATCGACGAGAAGTTCCGCTTTCTCGTCCCCGGCGCGCGCGTCGTCGATCTGGGCTGCGCGCCCGGCGGCTGGCTTCAGGTCGCCGTCGAACGGGTGAACGCGCTTGGCGAGAAGAAGGGCAAGAAGGTCGGCACTGTTCTGGGCGTCGACTTGCAGGAGGTCGAGCCGGTGGCGGGGGCCGAGGCCTATCAACTCGATTTCATGGAGGACGATGCGGACGAGAAGGTGAAGGAATGGCTTGGCGGCAAGGCCGACGTGGTCATGTCCGACATGGCCGCCGCGTCTTCGGGCCACAAGCAGACCGACCACCTGCGCATCATCGCGCTGTGCGAGACCGCCGCCTATTTCGCCTTCGATGTGCTGGAAGAGGGCGGCACATTCGTCGCCAAGGTTCTAGCGGGCGGGGCCGAGGGCGATCTTCAGAAGCTGCTCAAGCAGAAGTTCACCAAGGTCGTGAACATCAAGCCGCCCGCGTCACGGTCGGATTCCTCGGAAAAATTCGTGGTGGCGACGGGGTTCCGCGGTTAACCTTTCCTCACTTGTTTGAGGAGAGTTCCATTGAAGCCTTTCATCCTGTGTTCCGCATTCGCTTTGGCGGGCAATGCGGCCTCTGCCGATCTGTTGAAATTCACCTGCGAGCCGGAGTTCGGCGACGTCTATCAAGAGGTCTTTCTCGACACTGACGCGCCGGAAACGGTGACGCTCAAGCTGCGCGGCGGCTACGACATGACCGAGGATGAGCGCACCCATGTCATGAAGCGCGGGGTGCGTGGCTATCAGTATTTCGATGGCACTTACGGGTTCGACGTCGATGACATTCTGAATGCGCTGGTCTGGACCCACGAATACCCGGACGAAGCGACGACCTGTGCGACGCCCGAGGATGTCGCCGCGATCGAGTGACGGGTGAGTCGCGAAATACCTGGGCCGGGCAACTGTCCGGCTCTTCGAAACAATCCCGCAATTCGCCTGGTTACCTTGTCGCAACGCGCGACAAAGTAACGGCAAATACCTGAAATGTTTGAGTGATCTCGGAAACGTGAGGTAGGCTTGAGGCAAGGAATTTGCTCAAGACACATTGCGAGGGGATCGGATGAAACAGGGGTATCTTGTGGGGCTCATGTGCCTCGTCGCGGGGGCGTCGCTGGCGGCGCCCGACAATCTGCCGGACCCGGCGACGGCGGATATGTTCCCGAAGATCGACATTCAGCAGGCCATGCTGGGCCAGTCGCTGTTCTTCGATCCCATCCTCGCGGGCAACAAGAACATCGCCTGTTCGACCTGCCACCACCCGACGCTGGGCACATCGGACGGCATGTCGCTGTCCATCGGCGAGGGGGGCGTGGGTCTTGGCCCCGACCGGCGGCTGGGCGAGGGCGAGCATGTCTATGCCCGCATCCCGCGCAACGCCCCGGCGCTGTGGAACCGGGGATCGACCCTGTTTCACACCATGTTCCATGACGGGCGCCTTCAGACCGATGCCGAGCGTCCGCAGGGGGTGCTGATGCCCGCCGCCCGCGACCTCGAACGGCCGGTCCTGAACCCGCTGGCCGCGCAGGCGCTGCTCCCGATCACCTCGGCCGACGAGATGGCGGGCCAGCATGACGAGAACGAGACCGCCGCGCTTGTCGAGAAGATGACCTTCATGGGCGAGTCCGGCGCGTGGTCGACCATCGCCGCCAAGGTCGAGGGTGTCCCGGCCTATCGCGCGGCCTTCGACTGGATCATCGGGCCGGACGAGCCGGTGCACATCACCGACATCGCCAATGCGCTGGCCAGCTTCATGACGTTCGAGTTCCGCTCGACCGACAGCCCGTTCGACCGCTACCTGCGGGGCGAGGAAGACCAGCTTTCGGACCTCGCGATGGAGGGGATGGAGTTGTTTTACGGTGACGCGGGCTGTTCCGGCTGCCACGCGGGCACGTTCCAGACCGACAACAGCTTTCACGCCATCGGGATGCCCCAGATCGGGCCGGGCAAGGCCCATGTGGCCGACCGGATCTACGCCGACATCGGGCGCATGTCGGTGACGCAGGACCCGAATGATGCCTACAAGTTCCGCACGCCGTCCCTGCGCAACGTGACCCTGACCGCGCCATACGGTCATGCGGGCGCCTATGCGACGCTGGAGGCGGTGATCCGCCACCACATGAACCCGAGGGACAGCCTCATGGCCTATACCATCGATCAGGCGGTGCTGCATGACGTGGACACCGATCATCTGGACACCGAGGCGCTGGACGACCCGGAGGAAATGGCACGCATCGCGGCGGCCATCGAATTCGACGGGGTGGATGTGACCGAGGAGCAAATTCCGGCGCTCATCGCTTTTCTAGAGGCACTGGAAGACCCGATTGCGCTGACCGGGCGTCTTGGGGTTCCCGCCAGCGTGCTGTCGGGCCTCGCCATGGATCAGGTGCTGCCGCCGGGGCTGGTCGAAGCCCCTGCCGCGCCGCAACCGATGACACCCAACCGTGCCCGCATCATCCGGGCCGCCAATCCGGTGCCCGCCGTCGGCCCGGTGCGCCGCCCGGATATCACACCTGCCGAACTGGTGCGGGTGGACCGGGAAATCACCGCGCAACTGCTGGGGCGCTAAGGCCCTCGGCGGTCGTCGGAATTGTCGGCGGTTCGGGGCCGACCCCGAGCCGCCGGTGTGCGCTGACCCCGGCGCGGAACGGGGTCACTCCACCTGATCGGTGTAGGCGCCGTAACCCTCGGCCTCCATATCCTCGAAAGGGATGAAACGCAGGGCGGCGGAGTTGATGCAGTAGCGCAGCCCGCCACGGTCGGGGGGACCGTCGGGGAACACGTGGCCCAGATGGCTGTCGCCGTGGGTCGAGCGCACTTCGGTCCGGATCATTCCGTGCGTGCGGTCCTGCAATTCGTTGATATGGGCGGGTTCGATCGGCTTGGTGAAGCTCGGCCAACCGCAGCCGGAATCGTACTTGTCGGACGAGGCGAACAGCGGCTCTCCCGACACGATGTCGACATAGATGCCGCGCGCCTTGTTATCGAGGTATTTGCCCGTGCCCGGACGCTCGGTCCCCGATTGCTGGGTCACGTAGAACGACATTTCGTCCAGCGCGGATACGGCGTCGGGGTTCTTTTCGTATTGTGCCATCTTGTCCTCCGTCTTTGGGGTCAACATGGCGCGGACGCAGGAAAAATCCAGCCCCGATCGGGTCACGTGATCGTCACGTGGGTCGGCAAAGTCCAGGAAAGCGCGCTTCGCACATCGGCGAAGTGGCGGAGAGACAGGGATTCGAACCCTGGGTGGGCTTGCACCCACAACGGTTTTCGAGACCGCCCCGTTCGACCACTCCGGCACCTCTCCGCGGGGGTCTGTGGCGGGCGATGTAGTGTAAGGCGCGGATGGGCGCAACCCATATCTTCACGAAAATTCGGGCGGGGCCCCGCCCATCCCCGCCATGTCACGGGACCGTTTCTTGAGCCATGGCGCGCGGGTGCTTAGGGTATGGAGCGTTGCCAGCAAGGAAAGGACAGCAAAGCATGACCTTCCAACGTGTTATGACCGGGGCCGCCGTGGCCGTGGCCGCCATCTGTTTCGGGGCCGCGCTCGTGGCCGCAGACCGCGAAACCTCGCGCGAATTTCTTGAAGTCACGGGATTCGATGTCGCCATCACCTCGATGCAGGAGGGGGCGATGAACGGCCCCGGCATCGCGGGGGCGGACCCGGACGCTTTCGGAAGCGAATGGGTGCGCCTGTCGGAACAGGTGTTCGACCCCGACGCGATGATCGAGGACACGCTCGACATGATGGAAGCGATCATGCCGCAGGAGCTGGTGGATCACGGCATGGACTTTTACGGTTCCGAGCTGGGTCAGCGGCTGGTCGAGGCCGAGAACGCGGGCCATGGCGTGTCGAACGAACGCCAGATGGCCGAGGGCGAGATGATCGTCACGCGGCTGGCCGATGAAAACCCCGACCGGATCGAGGAATACCGCAAGATGTCCGCCGCGATTGGCGGTGTCGAACAATCGACCCGCGCGATCATCGAAATTCAGGTGCGCTACATGATGGCGGCGATGGCCGCCGGTGCCTCGGACATCCAGTATTCCGAGGCCGAGTTGCGCGAAATCCTGAGCCAGCAGAGCGATCAGCTTGCCAACGCGATTTCCACCAGCGGCGTCTTCGGGTCGGCCTACGTCTATCAGTCGTTCTCGGACGAGGAGGTCGTGGCCTACCGCAAAGCCCTCGAAGACCCCCAGATGCAGCAGGTCTACGAAATCCTGAACGGCATCCAGTATGAGATCATGGGCGACCGCTATGAAACGCTGGCCGCCCGGTTGGCCGATCTGTCGCCGCAGACCGACATCTGATCCCGATCAGCCGTATAGCGCCTCGTGCGTGTCGCGCAGGGTCCGTTTCAGGATCTTGCCCGCCGTGTTGCGCGGCAGTTCGGAAGCGAAAAGCACCCGTTTCGGGAGCTTGAACGGCGCGAGGTTGTCTTTCGCAAAGGCGATCAGGTCGTCTTCGCTCGCCTCGGCACCCTCACGCAGGACGACGACGGCCGTGACGGCTTCGACCCATTTTGGATGGGGCAGGGCGATCACGGCGACTTCGCTGACGGCGGGGTGGGTGAACAGAACCTCTTCCACCTCGCGGCTCGCGACCATCGTTCCGCCGGTCTTGATGATGTCCTTGGTGCGGTCGACGACGGTGATGTAGCCCGCCTCGTCCATCACGCCGACATCCCCGGAATGGAACCAGCCGCCCGCGAACGCCTCCTCGGTGGCCTCGGCCTTGTCCCAGTAGCCTGACAGAAGCTGGGGCGAGCGATGCACGATCTCGCCCTGTTCGCCGGGGGCGACGTCGTTCATATCCTCGTCCACCAGCCGCGTTTCCACGTTGTAGATCGGGCGGCCCGCGGAGGCCGGTCGTTTTTCGTGTTCGTGCGGATAGAGCACGGTGGCGAGCGGCCCGATTTCCGACTGCCCGTAACAGTTGAAGGGCCGCGCGCCCGGCAGGCGTTCGCGCAGTTCCTGAAGCACCGGCACCGGCATGATCGACGCGCCGTAGTAGACGTATTCGAGGCTCGTCAGATCGCGCGCGTCGAAGGCCGGACTGCGTAGGAGGCTGATCCAGACCGTCGGCGGCGCGAAGAACGACGTGATGCCATGCGTCTCGATGAGTTCGAGGCACAGGTCGGGCAGGGGCGCCTCGATCAGCCACGTGGTCGCCCCGACGAGGAACTGGGGCACCGTGAACACATGCATCTGTGCGGAATGGTAAAGCGGCAGGCCGGCAAGGGCGCGGTCCTTCGCGGACAGCTCCAGCTCGACGATGCAGCTTGTGTATTCGGCCAGCAGGGCGCGGTGGCTCATCATCGCACCCTTGGGCGCGGCGGTCGTGCCGGAGGTGTAAAGCAGCTGGACCAGATCCTCGGCGTCGATCCCTTCGCCCAGATCGCCGGGCACGGACTGCGCGTCGTCCTGCGCCATCGTCAGCGCGTCCAGTCCGTCACCGGAATGGGTGGTGCCGACCAGTTTCAGCGGCTCCATCCCGGCCAGAACCGGGTCGGCCATGTCCTGAAGCGCCGGATCGACGAACAGGGCGTCGGCACCGCAGTTGTCGAGGATATACGCCAGTTCGCGCCCGACCAGAGCGTAATTGATCGGCACATGGATGAACCCTGCGCGGGCGCAGGCGAGGTAGAGCAGAAGGTAGGCGTCGGAATTGCGTCCATAGGCCGCCACCCGGTCACCGGGCACGAGGCCCGCCTCGAGAAGCCGCGCGGCGATCCGTCCCGCGCCATCGTAGAGCCCGGTGAAGGTCCATGTCCGGTCCGCGAAATGGAGCGCGGTGCGATCGCCGTAACGGCGCGCGGCACGGGTCAGCGCGTCGGCGATGGTGTTGCGCCCGGCGCGGGCGATGTTTCGGTCGGTCGTCGTGCTCATCCTGTTCTCCTCAATGTGCGCCCTACGGCTCGAACCGCCGCGCGATGTCGGCGCTCAGAAACGGGCCGCCGGATGCATTCTGTGCGGCGATGATCTCTTTCACCATGTCGCGGTTGATCTCGCTCTCCGGCAGGTCGAGAAGTCGGCTCAGGTGAATGTCGTCAAGCCACATGACCTCGGCCCCCTTGCGGCGGGCCAGAAAGAACAGGATCGCCATGTTCGTCACCCGGTCGGCGATCACGTCGGACACTTCGGACGGATTGGGGCCGGTGCGCACCAGCGTCTCGGTGCCGTCGGGGGCGACCACATGATCGAAGGGCTGCATCGGTCGGCTCGCGTCCCAGGCGGGCATCTGTTCGATCAGCAGACGATTGCGCCGGATCGTGAACCGGGGCCACGACATGTAAAGCGCGCGCGTCGATTGATTTTCGGGCGGCGGCACGCGCGTCGTGTCGTCGTGGGGCAGGTGGTAGACCGTCTCGGGGATCAGGTCGATCCGCTTCACCCGCGCCCGCATCAGCCGGTTGTAGAAATCGTCGTCCTCCCATCCGTAGCCGATGGTGTATTCGTTCTGCCCCCCGATCCTTGCGATGTCGGCACGGTGAAACAGCACCGTGCCGTTGATGTGGACCTGGCTTTGCTCGACGATCTGGTAGTTCCCGGCGACGAAGCTGTTCTTGGGGAGCCTGTTGCGCGTGAAGAAGTCGGGCTTCAGCACGATATCCCCGTCGATCCGCAGGATCTTGTCGTAACGCGCAAGCCGCATGGCAGTGTTGAAGGCACGCGGCCCATGCCACACCTCGTCCTGCACGGCCCGCACGACGCGCAGGCGGGGGTCCGAGATGCCCTTGGCCTCCAGCACGTCGCGCAGGGGCTCGTCGCAATCCCAGTCGACGATGACGATCTCGTCGATCTCCGGCCGGTCGATCCATGTCCTGAGCGCGGGGAGCATGTTTTCGGTGCGGTTCTTGTTGGCGGTGACCAGGCTGATGCCCGGCACCTCGGGAATGTCGAAGCCGCCGAGCGGGCCGGAAACGGGGGCCGGGGCCGGGCGGCGCGGTCTGAGCGGGGCGGCGAGCGAACCGACGCGCTGGGTCAGGGAATTCAAGAACTTGGGCATGGAATCCGGTCAATGGGTCTGAAACGATTCGACGATCCCCGTGAGCCTTTCGCGAAGCGGTTGGGGGGTCAATGTCCGGCGGGCCGGTGGCTGGCCGTGGTTGCCATTGTTTTCCTTGACTTGGGGTCCGAATGCCCCGATATACGCGGCTCTGGCGCACGGGGGATTCCCGCGGGCCGGAATGCTATATGAAACAACGCCCCTAGCAGGGCGCGCTGTTCGAGGCCGGGGGATGCCCCCGCGAACGCCGGATCGCCGGGGCCACAGAACGCGGGAGAAAAAGGAAGACCCCATGTTTGCAGTCGTTAAGACTGGCGGCAAGCAGTACAAGGTTCAGACCGGCGACGTCGTCCGTGTCGAGAAACTTGCAGCCGAAGCCGGTGAAAAGATCCAGTTCAACGAAGTTCTGATGGTCGGCACGACCCTTGGCACGCCCCTCGTGGAAGGTGCCGGTGTGCAGGCCGAAGTGATCGACCAGATCAAGGGCGAGAAGCTCATCCACTTCGTCAAGCGCCGCCGCAAGCACAGCTCGCAGCGCACCAAAGGCCACCGTCAGCAGCTGACCCTGCTCCGCATCACCGACATTCTCGAATCGGGCGCGGACAAGTCGGGCATCAAAGCCGCCATCGGCGCAGGCTCGGCCCCGTCGGCCCCGGCCGCTGCCAAGCCCGCCAAGAAAGCGGCCCCCAAGGCCGAAGCCAAAGCCGCCCCGAAAGCGGAAGCCAAGACCGAAGCCCCGGCCGCTGGTGGGTCCGACGACCTGACCGCGATCAACGGGATCGGCCCGGCGATGCAGAAGAAACTGAACGAAGCCGGTGTGAATACCTACGCCGAGCTCGCGAAAGTCGACATCGAAACCTTTGACGCGGTCAACGTGAAGCCCGAATGGGTTGCCGAAGCCGCCGATCTGGCGAAGTAAGGAGAGAGCGATATGGCACATAAAAAAGCTGGTGGTAGCTCCCGCAACGGCCGCGACTCAGCCGGTCGCCGCCTTGGCGTCAAGAAATACGGCGGCGAAGCCGTGATTCCGGGCAACATCCTCGTCCGTCAGCGCGGCACCAAAGTGTGGCCGGGCGAAGGCGTGGGCATGGGCCGCGATCACACCATCTTCGCGACCGCCGAAGGCCGCGTGACCTTTGCGAAGGGCCTCAAGGGCCGCACCTTCGTATCGGTCCTCCCGGCAGCGGAGGCCGCAGAATAAGCCGATACCCGGCACAGTAAGACAAGGGGGATCGGCTAGAAACCGGTCCCCCTTCGTCGTTTTAGGCGTGACGGAGAGGAGGCCGGATCGCCAAGAAGTGTTTACCGAACGGCCTTGGGGTGCAGGATTGCGCCCCCATATCGGGCCGGTGAACGCTTTCGAGGAGGAGAGCGTATGAAAGTCGAGACAGTCATGGATCAGGATCAGGTTCTGATCGAAACCGAACGGTTCGTTCTGCGCCCGCCGAAGGCATCGGACGTGGGGATGCTCGCGCATTACTCCGGTGATCGGCGCGTGGCCGAAGAGACGCGGTCGATCCCGCATCCTCTGGCCCCCGGCACCACGGACGCCTTCGTCAAACGCGCGATGACTGCGGACCGTCTGGAAGACGTCTGGGTGATGGACGGCTCGTCCGTCGAGGGCGGCGACCGGGGCCATGAGGTTCTGGGCGTCATCAGCCTGACCCGGATGGACCGCAACCAAAGCCAGCTTGGATACTGGGTCGCGCCGCCGTTCTGGAACACCGGGCTTGCCTCGGAAGCCGTGCAGGCGTTGGTCGCCGCGAATCCCTTGGGCAACGACACGCTCTTTGCCGAGGTGTTTCAGGACAACCCGGCGAGCGCCCGGGTGCTGACCAACGCGGGCTTCGCCTATGTCGGCGACAGCGAGGCGTTCTCGGTCGCGCGCGATGCCAACGTCCCGACCTGGACCTATAGCCGAAAGATGCGCTGACGCCATGACACAAGGGCAGGGCGCAGGCGACGTGATCGTCACGCCCCGCCTGCGGATCACACGACAGACCCCGGATGACGCCTGTGCGCTTCATGCCATCATGTCCGACTGGGACGTGGTGCGCATGACCGGAACGTGGCCGCACCCCGTGTCGCTCGACTTCGTGCGCGACCGGATCGCAACGCGGATGGACGAGGCGGCGTTCTTCGGCATCATTCGCGATGGCGACCTGCCCGTCGGCACGGGCCAGTTCGCGAACGGCGAAATCGGTTACCTGCTGGCAAAGACGCATTGGCGCCGGGGACTGGGCACCGAGGTGGCGCGGGCCCTGGTCGGTTACGGCTTCGACGCCGGGGATCACCCGGACATTCGCGCGCGGGTCTGGGCCGATAATCCGGCCTCGTCCCGCATCCTCACCAAGCTCGGGTTTCACGAGGTCGAGCGCACGCTGGACGAGAACCGGGCGCGTCAGACCCGGCTCGTCACCATCCACTATCGCCTCGCGCGCCCCTAACCGGCCCTTGAGCCACGCCCCGTTTCCCTCTATCGCAGGGGCCAACAGAAAGGCCTGAAACCCATGAAATTCCTCGATCTCGCCAAGGTCTATATCCGTTCGGGCAGCGGCGGGAACGGGTGCGTGTCGTTCCGGCGCGAGAAATACATCGAATTCGGCGGCCCGGACGGCGGTGACGGCGGGCGCGGCGGCGACGTGGTGATCGAGGTGGTCGAGGGTTTGAACACCCTGATCGACTTTCGCTACCAGCAGCACTTCTTCGCCAAGAACGGCCAGCCCGGCATGGGCAACCAGCGCACCGGGAAATCGGGCGACGACATCGTCCTGCGTGTCCCTGTCGGGACCGAAGTGCTGGACGAGGACGAAGAGACCGTCATCGCCGACATGACCGAGGTGGGCGAGCGTCTGGTGATCGCCAAGGGCGGCAACGGCGGCTTCGGCAACCTGCACTTCAAGACCGCGACCAATCAGGCGCCGCGCCGGGCGAACTCGGGCCAGCCGGGGATCGAACGGGTGATCTGGCTGCGGCTCAAGCTGATCGCGGACGTGGGCCTTCTGGGCCTGCCGAACGCGGGCAAATCCACGTTCCTTGCGGCCACGTCCAACGCGCGGCCCAAGATCGCGGATTATCCGTTTACCACGCTGGTGCCGAACCTTGGCGTCGTGGGTGTGGACAACGTGGAATTCGTGGTGGCCGACATTCCCGGCCTGATCGAAGGCGCGCACGAAGGGCGGGGGCTGGGCGATACCTTCCTTGGCCACGTCGAACGCTGCGCGGTGCTTTTGCACCTGATCGACGGGACCGCCGAGGACGTGGTCACGGATTACGAGACCATCGTGGGCGAGTTGGAGGCGTATGGCGGCATCCTCGCCCATAAGCCGCGCATCACGGTCCTGAACAAGATCGACGCGCTGCTGGACGAGGAGCGCGAGGAAAAACGCGCGGCGCTGGAAGAGGCGTCGGGCGGCACGGTCTATGAGATGTCCGGCGTGGCCAAGGATGGCGTGACGCAGGTTCTGCGCGCCTTGAAGGCCGAGATCGGGGCGGACCGCTATCGTCAGAAGGCCGCCGAGGGCGGGGACGAGGAGAACGAGCCTTGGCAACCCTGAGCCTTGGGGCGGCGCGGCGGCTGGTCGTCAAGATCGGCTCTGCGCTTCTGGTCGACAGCACGTCCGGCGCGTTGAAATCCGACTGGCTCATCGGGCTGGCGGAGGACGTGGCGCGGCTGAAGGCACGCGGGATGGACGTGGTGCTGGTTTCATCCGGGTCCATCGCGCTGGGGCGCGGCGTTCTGGGCCTGCCCGCAGGCGGTCTGGCGCTGGAACAGTCGCAGGCCGCCGCTGCCGTGGGCCAGATCCGGCTGGCCCGCGCCTATGAAGAGGTGCTGGCGCCCAAGGGCATCACAACCGCGCAGGTGCTGGTGACGCTGGAGGACAGCGCGGATCGGCGGCGCTATCTGAACTCCCGCGCGACGCTGGAACAGCTTCTGAGTTTCGGTGTGGTGCCGATCGTGAACGAGAACGACACGGTCGCGACCGACGAAATCCGCTACGGCGACAACGACCGGCTGGCCGCGCAGGTCGCCGTGACCATCGGCGCGGACCTGACGGTGCTTTTGTCGGACGTGGACGGGTTCTATTCCGGCAACCCCAAGACCGACCCAGAGGCGCGGCATTATCCCACGGTCGACGAGATCACGCCGGAATTGATGGCGATGGCGGGCGATGCCGGGACGGGCCTGTCGAAAGGCGGGATGAAGACCAAGCTGCTTGCGGCCCAGACGGCGATGGCGGCGGGCTGTTCGCTCATCATCACCGAAGGCAGCACGGTCCAGCCGCTTTCGGCGCTGGAGGACGGTGCGCAGGCGACCGTGTTCGTTGCGCGTGAAGACCCGAGTGCGGCGCGCAAGCACTGGATCGGGTCGATGAAGCCCAAAGGCACGGTCATGCTCGATGCGGGCGCTGTGGCGGCGCTTGGCAAAGGCAAGTCGCTGCTGCCAGCCGGGGTGACGCTGGTCACGGGCCGGTTCGGACGCGGCGATCCGGTGGAAATCGTCGGACCGGGCGGGGCGCATATCGGGGCCGGTCTCAGCCGCTACACCTCGGACGAGGCCAAGTTGCTCGCCGGCAAGCGGTCGGACCAGATCGAGGCGACACTCGGCTATCCGGGGCGCGCGGCCTTGATCCACCGGGACGATATGGCGCTCTGATTTTTCGTGCTTCGGTCGGGGTTACAGGCCCCTTTTTAACACTTTCGGATGAAAGGCGGCGCGCAAGGCGTTGATTTCAAATCATTGCTGTCCGTGCGAGATACTAGAATCCTAGGATTCTGGTATCCGGCCTCGCGCCATTCCAACACCCCGCCGCACGATCATGTTTTGACCCACGCCCCGCTTGCGCCTATGTAAGCTCGGCGACAACGGAGGCTCCGATGAAAGACGCTGAAAACATCCCCGCGCTGATGCAGGAACTGGGCCGCAAGGCCAAGGCCGCCGCTGCGGAGCTTGCTTTCGCGCCATCGGATGCCAAGCGCAAGGCGCTGGATGCGGCCGCCGACGCCATGTGGGCGCGGCGGGACGAGATCATTGCGGCCAATGCCAAAGACCTCGAGTATGGCCGTGAAAAGGGTCTGTCGCCCGCCATGATGGATCGGCTGATGCTGGACGAGGCCCGCATTCAGGGCATGTGCGACGGCGTGCGCTCGGTGGCGGCCCAGGACGATCCCGTCGGCGCGGTGATGTCCGAATGGGACCGGCCCTCGGGCCTGCACATCAAGCGCGTGCGCACGCCGCTGGGCGTGATCGGCGTGATCTACGAAAGCCGTCCCAACGTGACGGCGGATGCGGGCGCCCTGTGCCTCAAGGCGGGCAACGCCGTGATCCTGCGCGGCGGCTCGGAAAGTTTCCATTCGGCGGGCGCGATCCATGCCTGTCTGGTCGAAGGCCTGAACACGGCGGGTCTGCCGGAGGACGCGATTCAGCGCGTGCCGACCCGCGACCGCGAAGCGGTGCGCGAGCTTCTGACCATGACCGACTATGTCGACGTGATCGTGCCGCGCGGGGGTAAGGGGCTTGTCGGCCTCGTCCAGCGCGAGGCGCGGGTGCCGGTTTTCGCCCATCTCGAAGGCATCGTCCACGTTTACATCGACAAGGCGGCGGACCCGCAGAAAACGATGGACGTGGTCATCAACGCCAAGACCCGGCGCACCGGGATCTGCGGCGCGGCGGAATGTCTGCTCGTCCACATGGACGCGCTGGATCTGGGCCAGACCGTGATCGACGCGCTCATGGCGGCGGGGGTCGAGGTACGTGCGGGCGAGGGCCTCAAGGGCTCTGTCGTCGCGACCGACGATGATTGGGGGACCGAATACCTCGACTCGATCATCGCGGCCAAGGTCGTGGACGATCTGGACGCGGCGATCGACCATATCCGGACCTATTCCTCGTCCCACACGGATGCCATTCTGACCGAGGACGATGTGGCGGCGGCCAAATTCTTCGAACGGCTCGACAGCGCGATCCTGATGCGCAACGCCTCGACGCAGTTCGCTGATGGCGGCGAGTTCGGCATGGGGGCCGAGATCGGCATCGCCACCGGCAAGATGCATGCGCGCGGGCCGGTGGGGGCCGAACAACTGACCTCGTTCAAATACATCGTCGAGGGTGACGGTACGGTCCGACCGTAGGCCTAGCCAAAATGTTCGTAGCAGGCCGCTCGCTTCGGCGGGGCTCTGTGCCGACGTGAACGCCACACCGTCGGTTCTCTTTGGCCTGTGCCCGGACCGGACAGGTCAGACGGTCAGCCGAACCTCGGTTTCAAGCTGTGCCTGCGTGACCTGTCGGCCCTGAGCAAAGGCCTCTTCCGGCAGAAGGGCGAAGTGGATGTTGGCGGGCGTGGCCGTTCCGCGCCCGTCGATCAAGGCCCAGTCGTCGTCTTCGATGCGAAACCGCTCGGCGCGCCCGGTCACGACAAGGCCGCCTGCGTCCCGCTCGACCGAAATCCGCCCGCCATAGGGCATCGCGCTCGCCAGACAGTTGAGCGCCAGAAGCGCGAGTTTCGCATCGGTGCGGGCCATGTCGCCGGGAATACGCCACTCCACAACCGCCTTGGTTTCGATGCCGGCAACGGCCTCGGCCAGATCGCCCGCACGCACCACGGCGCCGCTGCCAGCCGCCCCGAACGCGATCCGAAAGAACCGGATTCGCCCCCGCGCATTCACAAGGCTTTCATTGACCAGCGCCATCTCGGGGGTTTCCTCTCCCCCGGTCAGCGTCATAAGCTCGATCCCGTTGCCGATGGCGCCCAAGGGGCTGACGAGATCGTGGCAGATGCGCGATCCGACGAGGGCGACCAGATCCGGGGCCGGGGCGGTTTCGTCCTTGCTCATGCCGCGCCACCCGCCGAAAGGAACCTGATGAACCCGCTCGCCTCGCTTCTCGAACCCGGCCAGCTCGTGCGCTGCCCGACCCAGCCCGACTGGGGTCTGGGGCAGGTGCAGTCGAATATCGGTGGCAAGGTGACGGTGAATTTCGAGCACGCGGGCAAGCAGGTCATTGATATCTCCACAGTCGATCTCACACCGGTTTTCGACGAAGGCTGACGGTCGCCTCATCCGTTTCTCCGACGCTATCACAACCTAGAATTGTGTCAAACCAACGCAGCGAACGCTGCTGTTGCCAATCTTCCGCGTGATCCCTAGAACCCCGGAAAACGAGGAGCCCGCCGTACCGATGTCAGACAGCAGTCCCGTCTACGAACTGCGCATCGCCGAGACCGAGGACGACATTCGCGACGCACAGCGTTTGCGCTATCAGGTCTTTGTCGAGGAATTGGGCGGTGACGGTGTCGACGTCGATCACGAAAACCGGCTGGAACGCGACGAATTCGACGACTGGTTCGATCATCTGATCCTCTACGACCGGTCCCGGCCCGAAGGCGATCAGGCGGTGGGCGCTTATCGCGTGATGCGCGACGATCAGGCCGCGAAACTGGGCCGCTATTACACGGATGCCGAATACGATCTGACCGCGCTCAAGACCTGCGGGCGCAAGCTTTTGGAGCTTGGGCGGTCCTGCGTACACAGGGACTACCGGGGTGGATCGGCGCTGCCGCAGCTTTGGGTGGGCCTTATGAACTACTCCGACGCCCACGGGATCGACGTGATGTTCGGGGTGGCGAGCTTTCACGGCACCGATCTCGACGCGATCAAGCTGCCGCTCTCGCATCTGCACCACAGCCATCTCGCCCCGCCTGAGCTTCGCACCCGCGTGCTCGACGAATTCTACACCTCGGCCGATCTGATGCCGGCGGATGAGATCGACGACAAGGCGGCAATGAAGGCGATGCCGGCGCTCATCAAGGCCTATCTGCGCCTGAACGGCGTGATCGGGGACGGTGTCTATATCGACGAGCCGTTCAACACCTCGGACGTCTGTATCATCGTCGACATGGCCAAGGTGCCGCCGAAACAGCGCGCGATGTACGAAAAACTCGCCAAACGCGAGGCGAAGGGGTGAGCGAGCCGTGGGATGACGGGTCGGCACAGCCCGACCTGTCCGTCGGCCCTCTGGGCCTGTGCCTTGCCGTTATCCGGGGCGTTCCGCTGGCCCTTGTGTTGGCCCTCGGGCTGATCCTGACCTTCGCGCTGCGTCCCTTCGAAAAGCTCTTCGCGGGCGAGGGTCGGCCAGTGACGCCCACGATCACCCGCATCATCTGCCTGTGCGCGCTTGTGCTGATCGGCCTGCGGCTGCGGGTGCGTGGCACGCCGATGAAGGAGCCGGGCGCGGTCGTTGCCAACCATGCGTCGTGGCTCGATATTTTCGTTCTGAACGCGCCGAAACGGATCTATTTCGTCTCCAAAGCCGAGGTTGCGGGATGGGCCGGCATCTCGTGGCTCGCCAAGGCGACGGGGACCGTCTTCATCGTGCGCGACCGGCGCGAGGCGCGGGGGCAGGTCGAGGTGTTCCGGCGCCGCCTGTCGCTGGGCCACAGGCTGCTGTTCTTTCCCGAAGGCACTTCGACCGACAGCCGCCGGGTGCTGACCTTCAAGACGACGCTCTTCGCGGCCTTCTTCGACGCGGCGCTGCGCGACACCATGCGGGTGCAGCCGGTGAGCGTCGTCTACCACGCGCCCAAGGGGCGGGACGATCGGTTCTATGGCTGGTGGGGCGGCATGGACCTTGGCCCGCACCTTTTGGCCGTGCTGGCTGCGCGACCGAACGGGTCGGTCGAGGTTGTCTATCACCCCCCGGTGCGGGTTGCCGATTTCGCAGATCGCAAGACGCTGGCCGCCCATTGCGAGGCGGCGGTGCGTGGCCCGGTGCTGGACAGCCTGACGGGTTAGCCGCGGGCCGCTGCCAGGGTCGTGAGCGCAGCGATGGGATCGTCCGTGCCCCAGATCTCCTCACCGACCGAGAAGAAATCGGTGACCGGGGCGAAGTCGCGCACCAGTGCCTCGGTCAGCCCGCCTTCCGCGACGATCGGCACTTCGATCATCTCGGTCCACCACTGGAAGAGATCGCGCCCCGCGATTTCGCCGGTGCCGAGGTTCGACGTGCCGACGGGGCCGAAAGCGACGTAATCGGCATCCTGTTCGCCCGCCGTCATCCCGTCATGGCGCGAGGTGCCGCAGAAGGCGCCGACGATGGCATCCTTGCCCAGATCCTTGCGCGTCTTCCGCACCTGGCGCGACCCGTCGGTGAAATGCACCCCGTCCAGGCCGAGCCGTTCCACCATCAGCACATGATCGGCGATGACGATGGCGATGTCGCGGGCATGGGCCACCTCCCGGCAGGCATCGGCCGCGCGCGCGATCGTATCCTCGTCACGGGTGGCGAGTTCGAGCCGCAGACAGGCGATCTCGACCGCGTCCAGCGCGCGGGCGAGCTGGTCGGGAAAGCTCGACAGCTCGAACTGCGGCGGCGTCACGAGATAAAGCTGGGGCAGGTCGGTTTCGGCCATCACGCGTCCTCGGTTGGGATTCGCGGCTTTCTACAAGCGTTTGGGGGGAAACGCTACTTCGGTGGAAGGCTCGCGGTGAAGGTCAGTGCCATGTCGAGCAGTCGCGTGCGCGTCAGGTCGTCGGCCAGTGCCTCGCGCGTCACGGCGACATATCCGCCCATGGTGCGTCCGCCCATGACCATCGGCGTCACCCCGTCCGACGCCAGCGCCGCCTTCATGTTGTCCTTTCCGACCCGCATCAGCGCGCCGCCCTCGGCTGCCCGGCGCACGCCGCCGATCATGTTGCCGTTCTGAAAGAAACACAGGCCCCCGAACATGGCCTTTTCGGTCAGCCCCTTCAGGCCCGACAGGTCGGTGCGCAGGATCTCGGCCTCGCCCTCGTCAAACGCCATCCCCATCTCCTTGCCCGTCCGACCGCGCCACAGTAACACGGGGCCCATGAGCGACGAAGATCAAACAGGACCGCAGCCCGCCTTCGTGCTGGTGCGCCCGCAGATGGGTGAAAACATCGGCGCCGCCGCGCGCGCGATGCTGAATTTCGGGCTGGAGCGGATGCGGGTCGTCGGCCCGCGCGACGGCTGGCCCAATCCAAAGGCGGTGGCGATGGCCTCGGGCGCGGGGCGGGTGCTGGACGCGGCGGTGGTCTACGACGATCTGCCCGCCGCGCTGGCCGATTGCGACTACGTCTACGCGACGACCGCCCGGTCGCGCGAACTGGCGAAACCCGTGCGTACGCCGGAGCGGGCCATGGCCGAAGCCCGCGCGATGCGCGCCGAAGGCAAACGTGTCGCGGTGCTGTTCGGGCCGGAGCGGGCGGGGCTCGAAAACGAGGACGTGTCGCGCGCCAACGCGATCATCACCGTGCCGGTCAACCCCGAGTTCGCATCGCTGAACCTCGCCCAATCCGTGCTGCTCACCGCTTATGAATACGGGCGTCAGACCATCGACGCCGCGCCCGAGGTCATGAGCCTCGCCAAGACCGATTTCGCCACGCAGGTCGAGGTCGAGGCGCTGGCCGACCATTTCGAGCGGCGGTTGGACGAGGTCGGGTTCTTCTTTCCCCAGACCAAGGCGGCGGGCATGAAGCTCGTCCTGCGCAACGCCTGGACCCGGCTCTCGCTCACCCGCGCCGACGTGCAGATGTTCCACGGGATGCTGCGTCAGATCTTTCGCAAGCTGGGCGACTGACCGCGTCTTCTCTGGTCCGAAAATACCTCGGGGAGGTCTGGAGGGGCTGGCCCCTCCAGCGGGTCGGATCGGGCGCAGCCCGGTCCGAAATCAGGCGGCGGCGCGCCGGGCCGCGATGACCCAGATCACCGCGAGGGCGAGGGAAATCAGGGCGTTCAGGTTCGCCATCGTCACGCCGAACATCTCCCACGGGATCTCGTCACAGCGCACCAGCGGCGCCGACATGATCTGATCCATGAGGTCATCGGTCGACAGCCCTGCCGTGGACCCGCCCGTGCAACTGGACGGACCTTCCCACAGGTCGCGTTCGACGCCGGAGTGGAACACGCCGATGCCGGAGGTCGTCAGCGCGGCCAGCGCCCCGAGCCAGGCAAGCCACCTGCGACCGAGCGCAAGCGCCACGACGCCGATCAGGATCGCGACGGCATGGGGATAACGCTGCCAATAGCACATCTTGCAGGGCGCATATCCCAACGCCTGGAACACGAAGGCACCGCCAAGCAGGGCGACGGACCCGAGGGTGGCCACGAGGACCAGTTGTTTCCAGTTCAGTGTCATATGAATTTCACCACGTAAAAGCCTGCGAGGAGGAGGACAACCAGCAGGACGAACATGAGCCCGAGCCGCTTCTCGATGAAGTCCCGGATCGGTTCGCCGAATTTCCACAACAGCCCGGCGACCACGAAGAACCGCAATCCGCGCGCGATGATCGACGAGATCATGAACACGCCGAAGTTCAGGCCCGTGGACCCCGACAGGATGGTTATGACCTTGTAGGGGAAGGGGGTGACGCCCGCCATCAGCACCATCCACGCGCCCCATTCGTTATAGCGCACCGCGAATTCGTCGAAATAGGCGTCCTTCCCGTAGAACTCGAGCACCGGGCGTCCGATGCTCTCGAACAGGCCCCAGCCGATGTAGTAGCCCAGCATCCCGCCCGCGACGGACGAGACGAGCGCGACGCCTGCGATCAGGAAGGCCTTGCGCGGCATGGCGATAATCATCGGGATCATCAGGATGTCGGGCGGGATCGGAAAGACCGAGCTTTCAAGGAACGCGACCAGCGCGAGACCCCACATCGCATAGGGTGATTGCGCAAGACCGATGGTCCAGTCGTATAGTCGTCTCAGCATGCCCGGCCCCTTTTTGCCGGATAAAAGCACTGAAAACGCAGCAAGGGTCAAGCAGATGCGTTCCACGGGAACCGGCGGCACCATAAACAGGTTGTGAATTCCGAAGGGAGACTCGGATGAAATGGCAAGGGCGGCGCGGCAGCCGGAACATCGAAGATCGCAGGCGGATGTCCGGCGGCACGGCGGGGATCGGCGGCGTGGGCCTTCTGGTCATTCTCGCCATCGGGTATTTCGCGGGGATCGACGTGACGCCGATCCTGGACGAAGTGACCGGGACCCAAGGCGGGGGCGAGGTCACCGAAGCCGACGACCGCGCGGCGCAGTTCGTGTCCGTCACGCTGGCCGATACCGAGGAGGTGTGGGCGGGCATTTTCGACCGTCAGGTGGACGGGGCCTACGCACCGCCGACGCTGGTTCTTTACAAGGGCGTGACCCGGTCCGCCTGCGGTGGCGCCTCCGGTGCGACCGGGCCGTTCTACTGTCCGGGCGACCGCAAGATCTATCTCGACACCGCGTTCTTTACCACGATGGAGCGTCAGCTCGGCGCGGGCGGCGATTTCGCGGCCGCCTATGTCGTGGCGCATGAGGTGGCGCATTCGGTTCAGGACCAGCTTGGTATTCTGGGCGAAGCGAACCGGGTTCGCGCGCAGGTCAGTGCGGCGCAGTCGAACGAAATCTCGGTCCGGATCGAGCTTCAGGCCGACTGTTTCTCGGGCATCTGGGCGCGGCAGGCCGAGGCGCAGTTCGGCTCGCTCGAACGCGGCGACATCGCCGAGGCGATGAATGCCGCGAAACAGATCGGCGACGACACGCTGCAACGAAACGCGGGCCGCGTGCCGATGCCGCACACCTTCACCCACGGCACCTCGGAGCAGCGCCAGCGGTGGTTCGCCACCGGCTATGAGACGGGCGATCTGAACGCCTGCGATACCTTCGCCACCGACAGGCCTTAACCGCCGTTGACGCAGCCGCCGTGCAGGGCTAGACGAAGCGTCGTGCCCGAGTGGCGGAATGGTAGACGCAGGGGATTCAAAATCCCCCGGTAGCAATATCGTGTCGGTTCGAGTCCGACCTCGGGCACCATCCAGCCGATCCAGACCTTGCGAAGCGGCAAGCCTTTGCCGGAATGCGCGCCTGTGCCGATTTGACCTCGCCCTGCGGATTACGCGTGTCGTTGATTCGGGTTTTGTTAAGGCCTTTCGGACGTTCGCTCGGAACAGAACCGGCGGTTTCGGCGGCATTGGTCTCATTTTGAGAACGTTAGCCATACCAATGATTTGGGCGAGTCTCTGTCGGCATTTGCCCGTTTGTTTCCACGACATCGATTTTGGCCAGTTGTCGTTACGGAAACAATAGAACGGGTAATATTCACCTAAATTCGCCCTGATCTGTGGATAAGTGCTACAGAAAAGGGCGTTGATAACCGAGACTGGTAGTTTCGCCTGCACGCGCGGGTTGAAATTGTCTCCGGTGGCGAAACAAACGGCTCATCCGGCAGATCGATCCGCGGATCGGATGTGATTGATTGTTAACGATTTCGGCGCGGCCTGACCGAAGTTTCCGCGAGAATTCCCTTTTTTGGACACGAGGTTGGGAGTAATTTCAAAGTGCCCAACTGGGGGGCGATGTCTGTAGGCCACGGGGGCGGCCGCACACGAGAACCACGGTATTTGCCGTGGGGTAGAGGTGTGTGCCGATCGCTGTGCGGCGGTCTGCAAGCTGGGCGAACGGTCGTGCGGACGGGGGGTCCTCATCGATTTTTCAGGTCCAGCCGGGTCCCAGTCGGGCCCGATCTCTCCTCACATGGCAGGTGTACCAAGGTGTGTGCGGCACATCCGTGGCTTCGCGGTGTCGCCCGATGCTTGGGTCAGGAACGAACGCCAAGGCGAGGGGACATAGAAGACGATGCTGTCTTTGACCGATAACGAACTCATCATCTGTGCGACGCGCACGGGTGCCTTCGGCGTTCGAGTGATTCAACCCAATGAAATCAGCGACTTCAGCACCGGTGCGGCAGGCGCCGGTAACGAAAACCATGCGTGCATGACGGTTACCGACGGCGCAGCGCGCCGCGGACTTGAGCAAGGGAAACAGTGAAATGACGTTCTATAGCAAAAACCTTTACGGCTACTTCAAGTACGGCTCGTTTTCCTACGGCAAGTGCGGCGGCGGCGATCGCAACAACGACCCGGATGCGGTCAACGACAGCGCGAGCACCTATGAGGGCGATCCGGTCACGGTCGGCGTTCTGAACAACGACAGCGACGCGGACGGCGACGCGCTCAATATCGTGAGCACCGGCAACCCGAGCCACGGCAGCGTCACGGTCAACGCCAACGGAACGGTGACCTATACGCCGGACGATGGCTACACGGGCAACGACAGCTTCACCTACACCATCTCCGACGGGAACGGCGGTACCGACACGGCGACCGTTTGCATCCGCGTGGAATGCGATCCGAACGGGAACAACGAAGACCCGGATGCGGTCGACGATGCGGCCAACACGACCGAGGGCGACCCGGTCCAGATCAACCTGACCGGCAACGACAGCGACCCGGACGGTGACACGCTCACCGTCATCGGCGGGACCGATCCGGCGAACGGCACGGTCACCAACAACGGCGACGGCACCGTCACCTACACGCCCAACCCGGGCTTCGTGGGCGAAGACACCTTCACCTACACGATCACCGACGGCAACGGCGGCCAGGACACGGCGACGGTGACCGTCTGCGTGACCGATCCCAACGGCGGCAACCAGGACCCGGACGCGGTCAACGACACGACCAACACCTTCCCGGACACCGCTGTGACGGTCGAAGTCCTCGCCAACGACAGCGACCCGGACGGCGACACGCTGACGATCATCGGCGGCACCGACCCGACGAACGGCTCGGTGACGGACAACGGCGACGGCACCATCACCTACACGCCCAACACCGGTTTCACCGGCACGGACACGTTCACCTACACTGTGTCCGACGGGAACGGCGGCACGGATACCGCGACGGTCACCGTCTCGGTCAATGACAACGGCGGCGGCAACAGCGTCGACGCGGTGGACGACAGCTACAACATCGACGAGGACACGACGCTCATCGTCGATCTGACGGCGAACGACAGCGACCCGGAAGGCGACGATTTCTCGATCACCTCGGTCGGCTCGGCCACCAACGGCACGACGACGTTGAACCCCGACGGGACCGTCACCTACAAGCCGAACGACGACTTCAACGGCACCGACACCTTCACCTATACGATCACCGACGATCAGGGCGCGACCGACACGGCGACCGTCACGATCAATGTGGGCGCTGTGCAGGACGATCCGGACGCCGAGAACGACGTCGAACTGACGGATGAGAACACGCCGGTCGACATCGACGTGCTGGCCAACGACAGCGATCCGGACGGCGATACGCTGAATGTCCTGAGCTACGGGCAGGGCACGAACGGCACCGTGACCGGGGGCGGCACCGGCCCGCTGACCTACACGCCCAATGCCGATTTCACCGGCACGGATACCTTCACTTACACCATCACCGACGGCAACGGCGGTCAGGACACGGCGACCGTGACGGTCGTGGTCGGCGACGTGGACGACAACTCGGTCGTCGCGAACGACGATTCCGCCACGACCACGGCCGGGAATCCGATCGAAATCGCGGTTCTGTCCAACGACACCGACCCGCAGGGCGATACCTTCTCGATCTCGGGCTTCTCGAACGGCACGAACGGGTCGGTCACCGCCGATGCGGACGGCAACCTGACCTACACCCCCGACGCGGGCTTCACCGGGCAGGACACCTTCACTTACACCATCGTGGATTCCCAAGGCGCAACCGACACGGCGACCGTGACGGTCACGGTGAACGCGGGCGGCCAGAACTCGGTCGACGCGGTGGACGACAGCTACAACATCGACGAGGACACGACGCTCATCGTCGATCTGACGGCGAACGACAGCGACCCGGAAGGCGACGATTTCTCGATCACCTCGGTCGGCTTGGCCTCCAACGGCACGACGACGCTGAACCCCGATGGGACCGTCACCTACAAGCCGAACGACGACTTCAACGGCACCGACACCTTCACCTACACGATCACCGACGATCAGGGGGCGACCGACACGGCGACCGTCACGATCAACGTGGGCGCTGTGCAGGACGATCCCGACGCGGAAAACGACGTCGAGCTGACGGATGAGAACACGCCTGTCGACATCGACGTGCTGGCCAACGACAGCGATCCGGACGGCGATACGCTGAACGTGCTGAGCTACGGGCAGGGCACGAACGGCACCGTGACGGGTGGCGGCACCGGTCCGCTGACCTATACGCCCAATGCCGATTTCACCGGCACGGATACCTTCACCTACACCATCACCGACGGCAACGGCGGTCAGGACACGGCGACCGTCACGGTGGTCGTGGGCGACGTCGACAACAACACCGTCGACGCGGTGGACGACAGCGCCACGACGACCGCCGGAAACGCGGTCGCGGTGACCGTGCTTGCGAACGATACGGACCCCGAGGGCGACAGCTTCTCGGTCACCGGGTTCTCGAACGGCACGAACGGCTCCGTCTCGGCGGATGCCAACGGTGTGCTGACCTACACCCCGGATGCCGGGTTCACCGGGGTCGATACCTTCACCTACACGATCACCGACGATCAGGGCGCGACCGATACGGCGACCGTGACGGTCACGGTGAACGCCGGCGGCCAGAACAGCGTGAACGCGGTCGATGACAGCTACGACATCGACGAGGACACGACGCTGATCGTGGATCTGACGGGGAACGACTCGGACCCGCAGGGGGACGATTTCTCGGTGACGGCCGTGGGCACGCCCACGAACGGCACGGCGACGTTGAACCCGGACGGGACGGTGACCTACAAGCCGAACCAGGACTTCACCGGGACCGATACCTTCACCTACACCATCACCGACGATCAGGGCGCGACCGATACCGCGACCGTGACC
>NZ_SWKQ01000014.1:0-28002 GCF_005871115.1 Maritimibacter alexandrii | reverse complement strand
GACACGTTCGAATACACCATCTCCGACGGCAACGGCGGCACCGACACGGCGACCGTGACGGTGGTGGTGAACGGCGACGGCGGCATGAACTCGGTCGTGGCGCGCAACGACAGCGCGACCACCTCG
Organism: Maritimibacter alexandrii; assembly: GCF_005871115.1. Lineage (NCBI taxonomy): Bacteria > Pseudomonadati > Pseudomonadota > Alphaproteobacteria > Rhodobacterales > Roseobacteraceae > Maritimibacter > Maritimibacter alexandrii. The sequence continues at coordinate 27,876 of NZ_SWKQ01000014.1, read as the reverse complement.
GAGGACGACGCGGTCAACATCGACGTGCTGGCCAACGACAGCGACCCGCAGGGCGACAGCTTCTCGATCCAGAGCTTCGGGCAGGGCGCGAACGGCACCGTGACGGCCGGGCCGGGCGGCACGCTGACCTACACGCCGGACCCGGATTACTTCGGCACCGACAGCTTCACCTACACCATCGTGGACTCTCAGGGCGCGACCGACACGGCAACGGTGACGGTGAACGTGACGCAGGACGGCGTGAACACGGTGGATGCCGTGGACGACATGGCCCAGACCGATCCGAACACGGCGGTGAACGTGCCGGTTCTGGCCAACGACACCGACCCCGAGGGCGATACCTTCTCGGTCACCTCCTTCGGGCAGGGCACGAACGGGACGGTCACGACCGGACCGGGCGGCACGCTGACCTACACGCCGGACACCGACTTCACCGGCACGGACAGCTTCACCTACACGATCACCGACGATCAGGGCGCGACCGACACGGCGACCGTCACGGTCTCGGTCGGCATGGGCCCGATGAACTCGGTCGATGCGGTGGACGACGCCTACACGATCGACGAGGACACGACGCTGATCGTGGACCTGACGGCGAACGACTCGGACCCCGAGGGCGACGACTTCACGGTGACGAGCGTGGGCACCCCCACGAACGGCACCGCGACGCTGAACCCGGACGGGACGGTGACCTACAAGCCGAACCTCGACTTCACCGGCACCGACACCTTCACCTACACGGTGACCGACGACCAGGGCGCCACCGACACGGCCACCGTCACGGTGACCATGACCCCGGTCAACGACGCACCCGACGCCGAGGATGACGTGCGGGTGATCGACGAGGGCACGACGCTGACCTTCGATCCGCGCACGAACGACGAAGACCCGGACGGCGATCCGCTGACCATCATCGACGTGGGCACGGCGACGAACGGAACCGTCACCGACAACGGCGATGGCACGGTGTCCTACACGCCGACGGCGGACTTCACCGGGACCGACACGTTCGAATACACGATCAGTGACGGCAACGGTCTGACCGACACGGCGACCATCACGGTCGTGGTGCAGGACGACGGCAACAACCAGAACACCACCGACGCGGTGGACGACGCCTTCGCCACCGACCTGAACACGGCGGTCGCGGGCAACGTCCTGGCGAACGACACCGACCCCGAGGGCGATCCCCAGACGGTCACGTCGAACACCAACCCGTCGAACGGTTCGGTCGTCGTCAACGCGAACGGTGCGTTCATCTACACACCGGACACCGGGTTCACCGGCACCGACACGTTCACCTACACGATCGCGGACGATCAGGGTGCGACGGATACGGCGACGGTCACGGTTTCGGTGGGCGTGGATGCGCCGCCGCTGGCCAACGACGATACGGCGAACGTGCCGATCAACGCGACGGTCACGATCGACGTTCTGGCCAACGACACCGACCCGGATGGCGACGACGCCAACCTTCAGGTGATCTCGGCCGTGGCCTCGGAAGGCAGCGTGGTCATCAACCCGGACGGAACGCTCACCTATACGCCGACCGTCGATGGCTATGTGACCGTGGATTACACGATCCAGGATGAGGACGGGCTGACCGATACGGCCACCGTCACCATTCTCGTCAACGACGGCATCGTCGAGGGCACGGACGGCGACGATCTGATCGACACCGGCTACACCGGCGACCCCGAGAACGACATGGTCGACGCGGGTGACAACATCTTCCCGGGCAAAGGGCCGGACGACGACATCATCGAAGGCTACGACGGCGACGACACGATCTATGCCGGTGACGGCGACGACGATGTGCGCGGCGGCGACGGGTCCGATACGGTCTACGGCGAGGACGGGGACGATATCATCGACACCTCGGCCCCGACCGAGGCTTCGGACTACGGCTTCGCACCGGGCGAGACCGTGGCGGGCTGGCCCTTCGCGCCGACCACCCCCGATCAGTGGGTGCCGGACGATGCCGACGAGGACAACGACAAGGATACCGTCTTCGGCGGTGCCGGCGACGACACCATCACCACGGGCGACGACGACGACACCATCGACGGCGGAACCGGGGACGACACCATCGACGGCGGTCTCGACGACGATACGATCCAGGGCGGCGACGGTAACGACTACATCATCGGCGGCCACGGCTCGGACGACATCGACGGCGGTGCCGGAGACGACGAGATCTGGGGCGGTCTGGGGCCGGTCACGCCGGACATCCTGAACCTCGAAGACGACGCCTATCCGGTGGACGACTACGGCGACGCGGACACCAACGATCCGCTCAGCCCGATCCCGTCCTTCCTCGATCCGCGCCCGTCGAACGGCATGGACGTGATCCGGGGCGGTGACGGCAACGACACCATCTACGGTCAGGACGACGACGACATTCTCTATGGGGATGCCGGAGACGACTTCATCGACGGCGGGATCGACGACGACACCATCTATGGCGGCGACGGCGACGACGAGCTCTATGGCGACAAGGGTCAGGATCTCATCGACGGCGGGGCCGGGGAGGATGACGCCTATGGTGGCGACGACCGGGATACCTTCATCAACGTCAACGTGGGCGACTTCGTCGACGGCGGCGAAGGCGGCGACGACTGGGATACGCTCGACCTGACCGGCACCAAGCCGACGGGTGGATCGCTCAAGGTCACCAAGGACGGAACGAACCCCGAAAACGGTTTCGTCGAGTTCTTCGACTCGAACGGCGTGTCCACGGGCACGATGAACTTCATCAACATCGAAGACATCGTTCCCTGCTTCACCCCCGGCACGCTGATCGCGACGCCGAAGGGCGAGGTGCCGGTGGAAGAGCTGGGCGAGGGCGACCGTGTCATCACCCGCGACAACGGTATTCAGGAAATCCGCTGGATCGGCCACAAGCAGATCGGGTGGCAGGAACTGAACCGCTCGCAGCACCTCAAGCCGGTGCTCATCAAGGCGGGCAGCCTTGGCAACGGCCTGCCGGAGCGTGACATGCTGGTGTCGCCGAACCACCGGATGCTGGTGGCAAACGACCGAACCGCGCTCTACTTCGACGAACGCGAGGTTCTGGCCTCCGCCAAGCACCTGGTCGACTCGAAAGAGATCATGACGGTCGATGTGCGGGAGGTGACCTATATCCACTTCCTCTTCGATCACCACGAGGTGGTGCTCTCGGACGGCACGTGGTCGGAAAGCTTCCAGCCGGGCGACTACTCGCTCAAGGGCATCGGCAACGCCCAGCGTCAGGAACTGTTCGAACTGTTCCCGGAGCTGGAGACCCGCGAAGGGCTCGAGGATTTCACCTCGGCACGCCGGATCCTGAAGAAGCACGAAGCCAAGATGCTCCGCAAATAATGCAGCGGCCCGCCGGGGAAACCGGGCGGGTCAACCCGACCTGAAAGGGGAAGGGGCTGCCCCCGGTCCGATGTTTTGGGCCGCGAATGGCCGGATTGAACCGGTCCATCGTTTCAGTCGTCAGGAGGCAACCTCACGCGATTTCGTGGGGTTGTTTTCCGTTTGGGCGATGCATTGTGAGTGAGTGATCGCAAAAAATGCGCCGCCATCTTGCTGCCATTGTTTCGCCACGAATGACAATTGGAAACGATGGCGATGATTGTTTCGGCATGGGGAACAATGCGTCCGTGTTCTGACGCTGATCGCCAGTAAAACAAGGACTTTCAAAGCCTAGCGCGGGGGCCGAAGGCGTGGCAAGAGCCGGGCCGCGATGCGCCGTGGAGTAGGGTCCGGATTTGTCCCGAATGTGGCGAAATGCGGCAATTTCAGGGCGGGTCGTCTAAAACCTTAAGAAAACAAGGGGATTCAATGGCGCGGTCCCGCAACATTTTCCCGAATAACTTCATAGTTTCGGCATGATTGTCCGATAGCTTGAAAGTCGACCTAATAGCGACCCCTGACCAAACCCCGAACGGACGCCCCGACATGCTGCATTTTCGCTCCCCCGCCGTCGACCGCGACCTTGACCCCGGCCTTCTCGATGCGCGCGGCTCTTCGCCGCTCACGACCTTTTCCACCTCGGGCCTCGCCCCGTCGGCGGTTGTCGAGACCATCGATGGACCGAAGCTGTCGCGCGATCTGAAAGCCGGCGATCAGGTCATCACCCGCGACAACGGCACGTCGACCGTGCGCTGGGTCGGTGAAAGCATGTCCGTCTACGACAACGAGAACGAGAACGCGCACGCCGCGGAACGTGGCCCGGTGCGCATCAAGGCCGGTGCGCTCGGCACCGATCCCGAGGCGGGCAATCTCGTCCTGAACGCCGGTCAGCGCCTTCTGGTGCGCAACCCGGTGAACGAACTCTACTTCGGCACCGACGAAGTGCTGGCCGATGTGGGTGATCTGACCCATCTCGACGGCGTCGATTACGTGCCGCGCTCGGTCATGCGGTTCAAGCACGTTCTCCTGGACACCCATGAACTGATCCGCGCCAATGGCGTCTGGATGGAAAGCTTCGCGCCCGAGATGTGGTCGATCCGCGTCGGGTTCCCGGACCAGTGGGCCGAGATCACTGAATGCGTGCCGCGCCTGCGTTACGAGAACGGCGAAGCGAACTATATCGCGCCGCGCATGTCGCTGAACGGCCGCGAAGCCCGTCTGCTCAACGCGATCTGATTACCTGTCACCGCCGCGCCGCCACGCCGCCCAATCTTCGGGCGTGTCGAGGTCGGTGCGCGCGTGCGAATAGGGCAGGACGACGGGGCGAACGCGGTCTGCATTGGCCTCCATGATCGTCTTTGCGCCCTCGTCGCCTTCCAGCGACCGCAGCGCAGCGAAATCCCGGAACGGAAACACGACCGGATGGCCCAGCTTGCCGTCCGCCGTGGCGCCGCGCAGGATCACCTCCCCGTCGAACGCCGCCAGCACACGCCGCATATCCTCGGTCGTGACGTCGGGCATGTCGGCCAGCAGAACCATGACGGCCACCGCCCCCTCGGGCAGCGCCGAAACACCAGCCGCCAGCGAGCGCGCCATGCCATCGGCGGCATCGGGAACCTCGACCGCCGCAATCGGTTTTTCGTCCAGCAGATCCCAGCGGTCGGGCCGTTCGTCACGTGCGGGCAGGGTGACGATCACCGGCTGACCCGTGGCGAGCGCCGCTTCGACCCGGTCGAGCAGAAGCGGCTTGTCCCCGACCTCTTCCATCAGCTTGTCACGCCCGCCCATCCGCGAAGACGTTCCCGCCGCAAGGATCAGGACGGGAACCGCGAGGGGCGTCATTTTTCCGGGATCAGCCCGCGCGGGCTGAACCTGAGGACAAGCAGCATGATAAGCCCCATGGTGAAGAGCCGCATATGCGCCGCCGAGCCAAGAAGGTGCGACTTGAGCGGACCTTCGGACATGCCGGCGGTCACCAGATCCATGAGGGCCTGACCCATCGGCTCCACCTGCACCCAGAAGAACCAGATGACCACGCCCCCCAGCACGGCGCCCCAGTTGTTCCCCGACCCGCCGACGATCACCATGACCCAGACGAGGAAGGTGAAGCGGAGCGGCTGATAGGACGCGGGCGTAAGCTGGCCGTCCAGTGTCGTCATCATCGCGCCCGCGATGCCGACGACCGCCGAGCCGAGGATGAAGATTTGCAGGTGGCGTCGGGTCACATCCTTCCCCATCGCTTCCGCAGCGACCTCGTTGTCACGGATCGCACGCATCATCCGGCCCCATGGCGAGCGCAGGGCCATTTCGGACATCCAGATGAGAACGAGCAGCACGGCGAGGAACAAGCTCGCATAGCCCAGTTTGACCACGACCGCCGAGGTGGACACCGGATCGGCCCCGATGCTCTGCGCCCAGTCGACGAAGCCCGCCGATTGCTGGAGGTCGATCTCGTAGGGCACGGGCCGGGGCAGGCCGACGACGTTCTTCACGCCACGCCCCAGCCAGTCCTCGTTCTTGAGCATGGCGACGATGATCTCGGAAATCCCCAGCGTCGCGATGGCGAGGTAATCGGAGCGCAGGCCGAGCGCGGTCTTGCCGATGGCCCAAGCCGCCCCGGCCGCCAGCAGGCCGCCAACGGGCCAGGCGAGGATAACGGGCAGGCCAAGACCGCCAAGAAAGCCCTGCGAGGCCGGGTTCACGGCCTCGATGGCCTGAACCGCGGGGTCGAACAGCGCGCGGTAGACGAAGAATCCGACGATCAGGAAGGCGAGCAGGGCAAGCGTGCGGGTCTTGCCGGGCGTCATGCGTTTGTAGATCTGCACCGCGCCGAGGATCACTCCAAGGCCCACGAACAGCGCGAAAACCACACGCAAGCCGCCCGCCGACCAAGCCTCGCCCACCGGCGCGATTGAGGTGACGACCACCGCCAGCCCGCCAAGCGCGGTGAAGCCCATGATGCCGACGTTGAACAGTCCGGCATAGCCCCACTGCATGTTCACGCCGAGCGCCATGATGGCGGAGATCAGCCCCATGTTCAGGATCGTGAGGGCGAGGTTCCAGCTCTGGAACACGCCGGTGCCGAGGATCAGCAGACCGACAGCCGCGAAAAGTCCGATGTTGCGCCAGTTGATGCTCATACCGATTTCCCCCGGAACAGACCCGTTGGTCGGAACAGCAGCACGATCACCAGAATGGCGAAGGAGACTGCGAATTTATAGTCGGTGGACAGAAGCTGAAGCAGCCCGTCCGGCGCCCAGGCTTCGGGCACGATGTAGGTCACGACCTTTTTCCACGCATAGGTCACCATCACCTCGGAAAACGCGATGACGAACCCACCCGCGATCGCACCCAGCGGCGAGCCGAGCCCGCCGACGATGGCCGAGGCGAAGATCGGCAGCAGAAGCTGGAAGTAGGTGAAGGGTTTGAAGCTCTTGTCGAGGCCATAAAGCGTCCCCGCGATGGCGGCGAGGGCGGCCACGATGATCCAGGTGATCGCCACCACGCGCTCGGGGTTGATCCCGGACAGGAGCGCCAGATCCTCGTTATCCGAATAGGCGCGCATCGACTTGCCGGTGCGGGTGCGGTTGAGGAACCAGAACAGCAGGGCGACGACGATGGCGGCGGTGATGACGGTGATGAGCTGCGTCGATTTCAGCGCCAGACCTTCGGCCAACCCGGACCATTCCTTGAAGTCGCGGGCGGTAAAGACGAACCGCGCCCCGTCGGCGAAGTTCTGGTCGCCCGGCCCGATAATCAGGCGCACGACCCCGTTCAGCACGAACATCACGCCGATGGAGGCCATGACCAGCACGATCGGTTTGGCTTTGACCCGCCGGTAATAGGCATAGACGACCTTGTCCGTGCCCAGAACCAGAAGCGCGGTGATCGCGATGCCGAAGGGCAGGGCCAGAAGCGCGACGGGCAGGGGGCCGAGGCTCAGACCCCAGCTTTGGAAGAGCCATGTGAAGAGGATCACCACCATCGTCCCGAACGACATCGTGTCGCCGTGGGCGAAGTTGGAGAACCTCAGGATTCCGTAGATCAGCGTGACCCCGAGCGCGCCGAGCGCCAACTGGCTGCCATAGGCCATGGCGGGGATCAGCACGAAGTTCGACAGGGCGACGATGGCGTTGAGCAGGTCCATCAGCTTGGGGCCTCGCAGGTGTATTCGGTCAGATTGGATGTGAAGGGGTCGGTGGCGGTGTCGAGCGTGTGAAGCAGGACGGGAAAGCCGCCGTCGGCATTTCCGCTCACCATCAGCGTGTGTGTGGTGTCGTCGGCCGTCCAGCTCCACGGCCCGAAAAAGCCGCCCGCGATGCCGGGTGTCGCGTCTGCGCCGACCGTAATGCGGCCCGCCCCCAGTTCGTCGGTCTCCACCGGGTCGAAGGTGAACGACCGGGCCGCACCGTCGGCATCCGCGCAGTTCAGCACCATCCGTGCGCCTTCGGCATGGGCCGAGGCGGGCAGGGTGAGCGCGAGAAGGGCGAGGGCGCGGATCATCGGGCCATGCACCTCCCGGCGAAGGCGGTCCGCTCGGCGCCTTCGTAAAGGCCCATCGTGACGACTTCGACCACAGACCAGTCGGGGGTAAGGGTCATCAGGCCGACTTCGCCGGTCGCCATGTTGGCGGCTGACCATGCGGTGTAGCCTGCGTCCTCGGCCAGCAGCTCGTAACGCATTTCGCCCGCCATCGACGACATGAGGAGCGATCCGTCCGCCACCGTGCCGACCGTGAATTCCCAGTCGGACGAGGTGCAGGCATCGGTGCCGAAACATTCTTCGACCATCAGGCAATCGTAGCTGTCGGCCAGCGCGGGCGCTGCGGCGATTGTCAGGATGGTGGCGAAAAGTGCTGTCTTCACTGTGACTTACCCCCCGAGGAAACTCTGGCGCACTTCCGGGTCGGCGAGCAGTTCCTTGCCGGTCCCCGTATGCGCATTGGCGCCCTGGACGAGCACGTAACCCTTGTCGGCGATCTCGAGCGCCTGACGTGCGTTCTGTTCGACCATCAGGACTGGAAGCCCGGTGCGCGCCACTTCGATGATCCGGTCGAACAACTCGTCCATCACGATGGGCGAGACACCCGCGGTCGGTTCGTCGAGCATGAGCACTTTGGGTTGGGTCATCAGCGCACGGCCCACGGCCACCTGCTGCCGCTGCCCGCCGGACAATTCGCCCGCTGCCTGATAGCGTTTTTCCTTGAGGATCGGGAACAGTTCGTAGACCTGCTCCATCGTCGGGCGGATGTCGTCGGTGCGGATGAACGCGCCCATTTCAAGGTTCTCTTCCACGCTCATCGAGGTGAAGATGTTGTGGGTCTGCGGCACGAAGCCCATGCCCTTCTTCACCCGGTCCTGCGGGCTCAGGTCGGTGATGTCCTCGCCGTCCAGCCGCACGGAACCGGACCGCACGTTCAGCATCCCGAAAAGCGCCTTCATCCCCGTCGATTTGCCCGCGCCGTTGGGGCCGACGATCACCGCGATCTCGCCCTTGTCCACGGCGATGGTGCATTCGTGCAGAATGTCGGGGCCGTTGCCGTAGCCGCCGGTCATGCTTTCACCGATCAGGAACGGGCCGCCCGGTGCCGGGCGCGCCTTGCCGTGCTGGGGGCCGGGCGTCATGGTCGCGCCGCCCTCTTTCGTGACCGAACGGTCCTTGTTGCCACGTCCGCTGTATGCGTCGCTCATAGGTCGTCCTCCACCAGCGCGAGGAGAGCCGCGCGATGGTATTCCATATGTTTATCAGTCATTTGCGTGCCGCCCTCGACCGTCTGGACGAGGTGCGGGATGCCGGACAGGTCGATCACCGTCACGAGCGAGATCATGTCGGGCTGAACCATGTAGGTCAGCGTTTCGGCCAGGATGTCGCCGCCGAGCACGCTTGGTCGATCCATGATCCCGACGCTTTCCTGCGCCGGGAATGTCTCGGCCGCGCCCGACAGGTCGCCGGGGGTGGCGACCCAGACATCGTAGGCGAAGGGCGGCAGGGGGCCGGTCAACAGCATGACGGTGTCGGCCTGATAGAAGGTGACGCCCATTCCGGGGTCGAAATCGCCCGCGTTCCCCGCGAACGGAGTGTCGTCGGGGCAAAAGAGCACGCCGTCCCCCACGGTGTCGCAGGTCTGCGCCAGGGCCGGAGCCGCGGCGAAGAGCGATGCGATGACCAAGCCCCGGATCATGCGCCCACCTGATCCTTGTTCTTCAGCCCGGTGCCCAGATAGGCCTCGATCACCTGTTCGTTGGCCTTGATCTCGGCCAGCGTGCCCTCGGCCAGCACCTTGCCCTCGGCCATGCAGATGACCGGGTCGCAGAGCTTTTCGATGAAGTCCATGTCGTGCTCGATGACGACGAAGGTATAGCCACGTTCGACGTTGAGCCGTTTGATCGCATCGGCGATGGTGTAAAGCAGCGTGCGGTTCACGCCCGCGCCGACCTCATCCAAGAACACGATACGTGCATCGACCATCATCGTGCGTCCGAGTTCCAGAAGCTTCTTCTGCCCGCCCGACACCTGACCCGCGCGCAGGTCCGAGATGTGTTCGATGGTCAGAAACTCCATCACTTCGTCGGCCTTGGCCCGAAGCGCGCGTTCCTCGTCCGCGATGCGTTTGCGGCCGAACCACGTGTCCCACAGCCGTTCGCCCGACTGTCCGCCCGGCACCATCATCAGGTTTTCGCGGCAGGTCATCGAGCCGAATTCATGCGCGATCTGGAACGTCCTGAGCAGGCCTTTGTGGAAAAGCGTATGCGGCGGCAGGCCGGTGATGTCCTCGCCTTCCATCGTGACGCGGCCGGACGTGGGTTCAAGAACCCCGGCGATCACGTTGAAAAGCGTGGTTTTTCCCGCGCCGTTCGGGCCGATCAATCCGGTGATCGCCCCTTTTTCGATTGTCAGACTTGCGCCGTCGACCGCATGGAAGCCGCCGAAATGTTTGTGCAGGTTTTCGACCGTGATCACGGGAACCCCACCTCCGTATGAACCAAGCCCGGGGAGAAGTGTCCCCGGGCTTGGGCCGTTTGTCTAGGAAAAGGCGACTTAGCGGAACTGAACCGTCGAGTAGCCGTCGTCGGTGATCTCGTACTCTTCGTACGTGCCGGCGGCTTCGCCCGGCTCGATCAGCTCCACGCCCGAGGCGCCGACATAGTCGATTTCGCCACCGTTCGCGAGGATTTCGAGCGCCTTGCCAAGCTCACCCGGCAGGATCGGCTCGCCCGGTGCGTTGGCCACGTCCATGACGTTGGCCGCAATGGCTTCGCCGGTTGCCGCGCCGCCTTTGAAGGCCGCAAGGGCAAGCAGGGCGGCGGCGTCGTAGCTTTCACGGGTGAAAGCGGACGAACCGTTGATGCCAGCCGCGTCGGTGATCGACACGAAGGCTTCTGCACCTTCGCCTTCGGCGCCCGGAATGGTGCCGTAGGAACCGACGAGCATGTCGCCGAGGTCCGCGATCAGCGAGTCGGCATACATGCCGTCGCCCATCGCGAAGGTTTCGAACGCGCCGGTGTCGATGGCCGACTGGATCACGCCCTTGCCGCCGGAATCGGCGTAGCCGAGCACGACCAGAACGTCGCCGCCAGCCGAGGCGAGCGATGCGACTTCGGCCGAGTAGTCACCCTTGCCGTCTTCGTGGGGCACGGTCGTGGTGATCGAGCCACCCATGCCTTCGAAGGCCGCCGAGAACGCATCGGCAAAGCCTTTGCCGTAGTCGTTGTTGGTGTAGGTCACGGCGACCGAGGTCACGCCTTTGTCCGACAGCACCTGCGCGAGGACTTCACCCTGACGGGCGTCCGACGGGGCGGTGCGGAAGAACAGGCCGTTGTCTTCGACCGTGGTGAGCGCCGGCGAGGTCGACGAGGGCGAAATCATCGGGATGCCGTTGGGCAGCGCCACGTTGGCCAGAACGGCGGTGGTGGAGCCGGAGCAGGCCGCGCCCATGATTGCGATCACGCCTTCGTTCGAGACGAGGCCTTCGCCCGCTGCCGTCGCGGCGGAGGCGTCGACACAGGTGGTGTCGGCCTGAACCGAGGTCAGCGTCACGCCTTCGAGGAACATGCCCGAGTCGTTCACTTCCTTCAGCGCGAGTTCCGCGCTCTGCGCCATGTGCGGTGTGAGCGATTCGATGGGGCCGGTGAAGCCGAGCAGAATGCCGATCTTGGCTTCCGACATATGGCTTTCGGCAAAGGCGCCCGTCGCCACAAGTGCGCAGGCGCTGCTTGCGAGAAGCAGTTTTTTCATGTGTTTTCTCCCTGTTGGATCGTTGTCCTGCACTCACCCTAGCGATGATTTCGGGAATGAAAAGGGGGGTGCTTGCGCGGCCCGCACAGGTTGTCGGTGCCTGACGTGCGGTCACGTTGTCGTGGGGCGCGATTGTCCAGCCTGTCAAAGCCCCCCATCGTCCTGTGTATGACCGCGATGAACCCCCTCCCGCTCGCCGCCGCGCTGACCCTGACGGTCGCGTTTCCCCTTCATGCCGCCACGGTCGAGACCGAAGCGGGCCGGATGGAGATCACCGAGATCGCAGACGGCTTCGACATGCCGTGGGGCGTCGATTTTTTGCCGGATGGCGGTTTTCTAGTGACCGAGACCGCCGGAACGCTCGTGCGCGTCGATGCCGAGGGTGGCCGTACCGAGGTGTCCGGCGTGCCGCAGGTGGTGGCGCAAGGGCAGGGTGGCCTGCTCGATGTCGCGGTCGCCCGCGATTTCAACGAGAGCCGCGAAATCTTCCTGACCTATTCCAAACCGCAGGACAGCGGCGCGGGCACCGCCCTGATGGTCGCACGGTTGAACGAGGCGGGCGACGGGCTGACCGGGGGCCGGGTTCTCTTCGAGATGGCCGAAGGCGGCAACACGACCCAGCACTATGGCTCGCGCGTGACCGAGGCCGCCGATGGAACGCTGTTCGTCACGGTGGGCGAACGGGGCAAGGCCGACCTCGCCCAGAGCCTTGGGCATCACAACGGCACCGTGGTGCGGGTCGCCCGCGACGGCACCGTTCCGTCCGACAACCCCTTCGTCGGTCAGGACGGGGCGCTCCCTGAAATCTGGTCCTACGGCCACCGCAACCCGCAAGGCGCGGCGATGGACGGTGACGGTCGGCTCTGGGCCGTCGAACACGGCGCGCGCGGCGGGGACGAGATCAACCGCATCGAGCCCGGCACGAATTACGGCTGGCCCGAGATTTCATACGGCACGAATTACAACGGCTCGAAAATCGGTGTCGGGACCGAAGCCGAAGGCATGGCGCAGCCCGAACACTTCTGGGACCCCTCGATCGCGCCCTCCGGCATGGCGATTCTGTCGGACGCGATACCGGGGTGGGGCGGTCACTTCGTCATCGGCAGCCTGAAGTTCGACTCGCTTCACGTTCTCGACCCCGAGGACTGGTCGGAAGAGGTGATCCGCACCCGCGAAACCGCCCGCGTGCGCGACGTGGCCGAAGCGCCGGACGGGTCGGTCTGGTTCATCTCCGAGGATCGGGGCGCGATCTACCGGCTGGCACCCGCAGACTGAGCGGCCCGCGCGCTTACCTGTCCGCCGATGCGCCCTGACTGCCGCGTTCGCGGTAGGGGGTCGTGCCGTATTGCGCGCGGTAGCATTTCGAGAAATGCGACGGGCTGGTGAAGCCGCAGGCCAGCGCCACGTTGATGACGTTCATGTCGGTCTGCATCAGCAGGTTGCGCGCCCGCCCCAGCCTGAGTTCCATGTAATACCGCTTGGGCGAGCGGTTCAGGTAGCGCCGGAAAAGCCGCTCCAACTGCCGGGTCGACAGGCCCACTTCGGCGGCGAGGGTCGCGGGGCTGATCGGGTCCTCGATATGCGCTTCCATCTTCTGAATGACCGTCGAAAGCTTGGGGTGCCGCACACCGATCCGGGTCGGAACCGATAGCCGCTGCGTGTCCCGGTCGGTGCGGATCGAGGTGTAGATCTGCTGATCGGCCACCGCATTCGCCACGTCCGCCCCCTGATCGCGCGCGATCAGCGACAGCATCAGGTCCATCGAAGCCGTGCCGCCCGCCGTCGTGATGATCTTGCCGTCCATCACGTAGATCGACTTGGTCAGGTCAACGTCGGGGAAATCCTCTAGAAAGCCGTCATGGTTCTCCCAGTGGATCGTGGCGCGTTTGCCGTCGAGTAGCCCGGCCTTGGCGAGCGCATAGGCCGCGGTGCACAGCCCGCCGATGGTCACGCCCCGCCGCGCCTCGCGCCGGAGCCAGGAAATCAGCTTGGGCGAGGTGTGCTTGGTCACGTTGGTCCCGGCGCACAGTATCACCGTGTCGTCATGACGCAGCTCGTCCAGATCGCCGTCGAGCTGAAAGCTGGAGCCGGCCGAACAGGTGGCCGTTCCGCCGCCCTCACCGATATGGCGCCACTCATAGGCCTTGTGGCCGACCTGCCGATTGGCCAGCCGCAGCGCGTCCAGCGCCCCCGCGAAACTCAGCAGGGTGAACTCGGGCATGAGCACGAAAACGAAGCGGCGCGTCGTGCTGTCGGTGCGGAGGGCGGTGGCTGGTGGCATCGTGACGTCTGTGTCTGGCTGGTCCAACGCGGGATTGAGTATTTAACGCACTTTTGCAATCCCCCGTCCAGCGGATCGGGGCAAGTTTGTTTTGCCTTGGGGCGGGTGCGTGGGTATACACCCCATGTTCCCCGGAAATGTTGACGCTAACATGAGCACGGCGCAAATCCCGGGGCCCGAGCGATGGAGAAGAAAATGACCAACTGGACGAAATCGGCATGGCGCGCGAAACCGCGGGTTCAGATGCCGGATTATACCGACGAGGCCGCGCTGGCCGAGGTCGAGGCCCAGCTGTCCAAGTATCCGCCGCTCGTCTTTGCAGGCGAAGCGCGCCGGTTGAAAAAGCAGTTGGGCGCGGTGTCGCGCGGGCAGGGGTTCCTGCTGCAAGGCGGCGATTGCGCCGAAAGCTTTGCGGAATTCAGCGCCGACAACATCCGCGACACCTTCAAGGTGATGTTGCAGATGGCGATGGTGTTGACCTACGGCGCCAAGGTTCCGGTGGTGAAGGTCGGTCGTATGGCCGGGCAATTCGCCAAGCCGCGCTCGGCCCCGACCGAGACCATCGATGGCGTTGAACTGCCCAGCTACCGGGGCGACATCATCAACGATCTGGATTTCACGCCCGAGGCGCGCATCCCGAACCCGCAGAAGATGCTTCAGGCCTACACCCAGTCGGCGGCGTCGCTGAACCTGTTGCGCGCGTTCTCGACGGGCGGTTTCGCCGACATCCACCGGGTCCACTCCTGGACATTGGGGTTCACGGAAAGCGACGAGGCCGAGAAGTATCGGGATATGGCTGGCCGTATTCAGGATGCGCTCGACTTCATGGGTGCCGCGGGCCTGACGTCTGACGTGAACCACGAACTGTCCACCGTGGATTTCTACACCTCGCACGAGGCGCTTCTGCTCGAATACGAAGAGGCGCTGGCGCGGGTCGATTCGACCTCCGGCAATGTGGTCGCCGGGTCGGGCCACATGATCTGGATCGGTGACCGCACGCGGCAGCCGGACGGCGCGCATGTCGAATTCGCGCGGGGGGTCATCAACCCGGTCGGGCTGAAATGCGGCCCCACCACGACGGAAGAGGACCTCAAGGTTCTGATGGAGAAGCTGAACCCCGAGAACGAGGCCGGGCGCCTGACGCTGATCGCCCGTTTCGGCGCGGGCAAGGTGGCCGAGCATCTGCCGCGCCTGATCGAGACGGTGAAATCCGAAGGCGCGAATGTGGTCTGGTCCTGCGATCCGATGCACGGCAACACGATCAAGTCGGCTTCGGGCTACAAGACCCGGCCCTTCGAACAGGTTCTGGCCGAGGTGCAGGAGTTTTTCGCCGTCCACCGCGACCAAGGCACCATCCCCGGTGGCGTGCATTTCGAGATGACGGGCAAGGACGTGACCGAGTGCACGGGCGGTCTGCGCGCTGTGACGGACGAGGATCTGTCGGACCGTTACCACACGGCCTGCGATCCGCGCCTCAACGCCTCGCAGGCGCTCGAACTCGCCTTCCTCGTGGCCGAAGAGCTTTCGGGGCGCGGCAAGATCGAAACGGCGGCTGCGACGGCCTGAGCGGCACCCGATGCTTGAACAAGAAACCCCGCGCCTCGGCGCGGGGTTTTTCGTCTGGATGCACCGGGAAGCCGCCGTCCGCGATGGCAGGCGGCGGCTTCCCCAACGCGGACGTCCGCTACCCCTCGCTCCCGTCCGCGTCGTGCACGAGGCGCAGGAACGGGGCGGTTCCCGCCTCTGCGCCATCGAAGGCCGCCGCCTGTTCCGCCGCTTGGGTCCGGGCCGGGGCGCGGTCTTCGGCCATCGGGTACTGCGGCCCGGTATCGGACAGGAGCGGTTCGACCGACTGCGTGGTGATCCTGAACCGGCGCGGCCCGCGCCCGATCTTGCCCTTGGCCTGCAACGCCCCAAGGATGCGGGTCGGACGCCCCCGTTCGTCCTTGAGCGGCAGCAGAACCATCTGTGCCTCCAGCTTGGGCCGCGTCAGGCCCGAGTCGCTTTCAAGCGTCAGGCGCGCCTTGGCCGGGCTTTCCAGCACCGATTCCAGCACCATCTGAAGCTCCCGCCGCCCTTCCGGCAGGAACATGGCGGTGATCGGCATACCGCGCACTTCCATCCCCATAAGATCGTTCAGGTGCATCCCCGCGAGCCGGGTCCGCGCCACGCCCGGCGCGATCTTTTCCAAGACGAACGCGTATTCCAGAACGTCCGAGATACCGCGCGGGTCCACGTCGCCGCGTGTCGGCATCACCCGCCCGTTGCGCAGCGCGTCCCAATAGGCGTCCACGCGGGCGATGGACGGGAAATGCGCCTGCGCGCGTGCCGGAGCGATGGAAATGACGTTTGAACCCTTCAGATACTCGATCTTCATGACACTACCTGTTCGTGCTGCACGTTGCCCCGTCGTGCACCCTCTGTTAACGAATGACCGGCGTTCCTTACCGATGCCTTAATCTGCCACAATTTCGTCCAGATTGGGGCGAAACCTGAAGAAAGGGTTAATGCTTGACCCACTCGATGACCGGCTTCGCGGCGCTCAAGGGCGCGTTGCACCCCTGGAGCTGGAGCTGGGATATCCGTTCGGTCAATGCCCGTGGGCTGGACATGCGGATTCGCGTGCCGGACTGGGTCGACGGGCTGGAACCCGCGGTGCGCAAGGCCGTGTCAGGTGCCGTGGCGCGGGGCAACGTGACCGTCGGGCTCAGGATCACGCGCGATGCGGACGAGGGGGCGCTGGCGATCAATCCCGCCGGGCTCGACCGTGCGCTCGCCATGCTGGCCGAAATCAACGCCGCCGCCGCCCGCAACGGGATCGAACTGTCGGGAACCAGTGCCGCCGATGTCGCCGCCATGCGCGGTGTGGTCGAGACGGCCCAGACCGAGGACGATACCGCGCCGCTTCTCAAGGCCTTGATCGCGGACCTGCCGCCGCTCCTGTCGGCCTTCAACGACATGCGCCGGCACGAAGGCGCCGCGCTTCGCGACGTGCTGTCGGCCCAGCTGGCCGAGATCGAGTCGCTGGTGGGCGAGGCCGAGACGCTGCTCGACGCCCGCAGCGAGGATCAGGCGACGACGCTGAAAGCCGCCTTCGCCCGCGTGATGGACAGTGCCGAAACGATGGACGGCACGCGGATCGAACAGGAACTGGCTCTGATCGCCGTGAAATCGGACGTGCGCGAGGAACTCGACCGCCTGACCGCCCATGTCGCGCAGGCGCGCAGTCTGCTGACCGGGGACGAGCCGCGCGGACGCAAGCTCGACTTCCTGATGCAGGAATTCAACCGCGAGGCAAACACACTGTGCTCCAAGGCCGGATTCCAGCCGTTGACGCGGATCGGGCTGGACCTCAAGGCGCTGATCGACCAGATGCGTGAGCAGGTTCAGAACATCGAATGAGGCAGACATGAAACGCCGCGGCCTTCTCATCATCCTGTCGTCGCCCTCGGGCGCGGGGAAATCCACCTTGGCCCATCGCCTGATGGACTGGGATCCGACGCTGGCGTTTTCCGTGTCGGCCACGACGCGCACCCCGCGCGAGGGCGAGGTTGACGGCAAGGACTACCGTTTCATGGACGAGACCGGGTTCAAGAAGCTCGTGGCCGACGGTCAGATGCTCGAACATGCCCATGTGTTCGGCCATTTCTACGGCTCGCCCGAAGCCCCGGTGCGCGACGCGATCGAGAACGGGTGCGACGTGCTCTTCGACATCGACTGGCAGGGGGCCGAGCAGATCAAGGATTCCAGCCTCAGCCACCATGTGCTGTCGATCTTCGTCCTGCCGCCCTCGATTGCCGAGTTGAAGCGCCGCCTGATAACGCGCGGCAAGGATGCGCCCGAAACCATTGAAAAACGGATGCAAAAAAGCTGGGACGAGATCAGCCATTGGCACGGCTACGACTATGTTCTGGTCAACGATGACCTCGACGCGACGTTCGAGAAGCTGAAGGTGATCGTATCGGCCGAGCGGCTGCGCAAGTCGCAGCAACCCAATCTCACGCCCTTCATCCGCCAACTTCAGGCAGAATTCACCGAGGCAGACGCATGATCTATGAACTCGACGGCATCGCGCCGACCATCCACGAGGACACATGGGTCGCGCCCGACGCGAACCTGATCGGCGACGTGGTGCTGGATGAGGGGGCGAGCGTCTGGTTCGGCTGCACCCTGCGCGGCGACAACGAACGCCTGACCATCGGCAGGGGCACGAACGTCCAGGAAAACTGCGTGTTTCACACCGACATGGGCTTTCCCCTGACGCTGGGCGAGAATGTCACCATCGGCCACAAGGCGATGCTGCATGGCTGCACGGTCGGGGACGGATCGCTCATCGGCATGGGCGCGACGGTGCTGAACGGCGCGAAGATCGGCAAGGGCTGTCTGATCGGGGCCGGGGCGCTTGTGACCGAGGGCAAGGTGATCCCCGACGGGACGATGGTGCTGGGATCGCCCGGCAAGGTCGTGCGCGAGTTGGACGATGCGACGAAACAGGGGCTGATCGCCTCGGCGCTCCATTATCAGGACAACATGCGCCGCTTCAGGTCGGGGCTGAAAGCCATCGGCTAAACCTCTGACAGAAAATGAAAACGCCCGCGTATGGAACCATGCGCGGGCGTCTGGTTTTCGTCTGGCGCAGCGGCCTGTCAGTCCTTGCCGCGATACGGCTCCACGTATTGCAGCGCCATGTCCCACGGGAAGAAAATCCACGTGTCCTGGCTCACCTCGGTGATATAGCTGTCCACCATCGGCTTGCCCTTGGGCTTGGCATAGACGGTGGCGAAATGCGCGTTCGGCATCAAGTCGCGCACGACCTCGAGCGTTTTGCCGGTGTCGACCAGATCGTCGACCACCAGAACGCCGGTGCCGTCGCCGCAGACCTCCATGTCCGGCGATTTGATGACGACCGGCTCGGTCTGGGTCTGATGGTTGTAGCTTTTCACGCTGATCGTATCGACCGTGCGGATGTCCAGTTCGCGCGCGACGATCATCGCGGGGGCCAGCCCGCCGCGGGTGATCGCGACCACAGCCTTCCACCCGCCGTCGTTCGGCCCCTTGCCGTCGAGCCGCCAGGCGAGCGCGCGGCTGTCGCGGTGGATCTGGTCCCAGCTGACGTGGAAGCCTTTTTCATGGGGCAGGCGGTTGTCGACCATGTCAGTCTTCCTTCTTAACGGTGACGTCGATATCCGGCGCATCGACGGCCTTCATGCCCACGACGTGATAGCCCGCGTCCACATGATGCGTTTCGCCCGTCACGCCCGAGCCGAGGTCCGACAACAGATACAGCGCCGATTTGCCCACGTCGTCGATGGTCACGTTGCGGCGCAGCGGCGAGTTCAGCTCGTTCCACTTCAGGATATAGCGGAAATCGCCGATGCCGGAGGCGGCGAGGGTGCGGATCGGCCCGGCGGAAATGGCGTTCACGCGGATACCGTCCTTGCCGAAGTCTTCGGCCAGATACCGCACCGACGCTTCAAGCGCGGCTTTGGCCACGCCCATGACGTTGTAATGCGGCATGACCTGTTCGGCGCCGTAATAGGTGAGCGTCAGCATCGACCCGCCATCGGGCATCAGGTCGGCGGCGCGCCGGGCGACGGCGGTGAATGAATAGACCGACACATCCATCGTCATGGTGAAATTCTCGCGCGTGGTGTCGGCATAGCGCCCACGAAGTTGGTTTTTGTCCGAGAAACCAATGGCATGAACGATAAAGTCGATCTTGCCCCATTTCTCTTTCAGCTCGTCGAACAGCGCGTCGACCGAGGCTTCGTCCATCACGTCGCAGGGGACGACGATGTTCGAGCCGAGTTGTTCGGCCAGCGGACCCACCCGCTTTTTCATCTGTTCGCCCTGATAGGAGAAGGCGAGTTCGGCGCCCGCCTCGGCGCAGGCCCGGGCAATCCCCCAGGCGATTGATTTGTCGTTGGCGAGCCCCATGATCAGCCCGCGTTTTCCGTCCATCAATCCGCCCGACATTGCCTGTTCCCCGTCCCGTCGATTACGTGTTAGCCCGGTGTATGAGATTGCCACGGGGCCTTCAAGCCTGCTGGGCAGGCAAGTTGCCCAAGGGGCAGGCGGCGTCGGAACGGGGAGCGTCATGTCGGACAGGACTGGAATTTTCGCGGGCGACGACCCGTTTGCCATCACGCGGGCCTGGCTGGCCGAGGCTGAGGTGTCGGAGCCGAACGACCCGAACGCCATCGCCTTGTCGACTGTCGACGCCGACGGGATGCCCAACGTGCGCATGGTGCTTCTGAAGGATATCGAGGCTGAGGCGTTCGTGTTCTACACCAACTACGGCTCGGTAAAGGCGCAGGAGATCGAGCATGCGGGGCGCGCGGCGTTCGTGCTGCACTGGAAGACGCTGCGGCGTCAGGTGCGGGTGCGGGGCACCGTGACCCGCGCGGACGGGCCGGAGGCCGACGCCTATTACGACTCCCGCTCGCTCAAGAGCCGTCTCGGTGCCTGGGCCTCGCATCAGAGCCAGCCGCTCGACAGCCGGACATCGCTCATGGCGGAGGTGGCGAAAGTGACCGCGACCCACGGCACGCATCCCAAGCGGCCACCGTTCTGGGGTGGCTTTCGGATCGTCCCGACCGAGATGGAATTCTGGGCCGACGGCGCGTTCCGGCTGCACGACCGATTCCGCTGGACGCGTGAGTCAGCACAAACATCGTGGAAAATCCAGCGTTTACAGCCGTGATTCTTTGATGAAAAACGTGCGTCCTGTCGAAAAAGTCAGGGTCGGCCATCTTGTTTCATTTTGCACAATCGTCCACATTTGGAATTGGGGATGCTGGACAACAAGGTGTGCTTTGACATGGACGACGACACAGCGTCGGGCCGCTATGTACAGCGTGGCACGGTAAAGTGGTTCGACCCCGCCAAGGGGTTTGGCTTCGTGGTCGCCGATCAGGGCGGGCCTGACATTCTTCTACACGCCAACGTGCTTCGGAACTTCGGTCAAAGCTCGGTCGCGGACCGGGCCGGGATTGAGATCGTCGTGCAGGACACGCCGCGCGGGATGCAGGCGGTCGAAGTGCTCGCCATTCATGCCGCCGAAAGCGAAGAGACGATCGCCAGCACGTTCACCGAAGATCTGGACCTGTCGCGTGCCGACCCGTTGGAACCGGCGCGGGTGAAATGGTTCGACAAGGGTAAAGGCTTTGGTTTCGCCAACGCCTTCGGTAAACCGGAGGACGTGTTCATCCATGTCGAGGTGTTGCGCCGGTCGGGTCTAGCCGACCTGCAACCGGGCGAAGCCATCGGAATGCGCGCGGCGATGGGCGAACGTGGGCGCATGGCGCTGTTGGTGACATCCTGGGACGCGGCCCTGAACGGAGAGGACTGACGTGAAAGTAACGAGTGTTTTGCTGGCCGCGTGTCTGGCCGGCCCCCTGACGGCCCAGACCTGTGACGAAGCTCAGGTCGATCTGCGTGGCGCGTTCGGAACCGCCCGGTTCTCGGTCGAGATCGCGGATGACGACGCGGAGCGCGCGCAGGGGCTCATGTTTCGCGAAAGCCTGCCGTCCGGGCAGGGGATGCTGTTCATCTATGAAAGCCCGCGACCGGCCTCGTTCTGGATGAAGAACACGCTGATCCCGCTCGACATGATCTTCGTCGGGGCCGACGGCGTCGTGCGCAACGTGCACGAGAACGCGGTGCCGGGTGATCTGACACCGATCCGGGGTGGCGACGATATTCTGGCCGTGCTCGAGATCCGGGGCGGTCTGGCCGGGGCCATCGGGATCGAGGCGGGGGCCGAAATGCGCCATCCCGCCTTTGGCGACGCGGCCGCCTGGTCCTGCGCCGCGCAATAGGTCTTTCCATCGCTCGTCGCTCTTTGTAGAGAGGCGCACGTCGGGGCGTAGCGCAGCCTGGTAGCGCGTCTGTTTTGGGTACAGAAGGTCGTGAGTTCGAATCTCGCCGCCCCGACCATTCTCCTCGTCCTGCATCCGTCCCCCCGCCCGCGCGGACCGTCGACCGGGAATCGGCGGGATGCGATTCTGCGACCTATATCCTTTTGGACTACCCATATCTGGTGTCCGATTTGGTTCATTAACAATATATGTGGTGTGCTCTCGGCTCGAATCTTGTGCGAAACGATGCAGAATCGAACATTGAGTGCTGGACTGTGGCGCGCACGCAATATGTAGCGTCGCGACCCGAGTTACCCACAACACTCATCCTTTTTGACAGTTTGGTGACAGAAAGGCCTGAAAATCCGACGCCTTTTTCGACGACTCTCCGCGGTCGGGTTGGGGATGAATCACCGCGCGTCAGCGTCAACGAAAAAAAGAGGTTAACGGGGCCTGAAAACGCGTTGACGGGTGCGCCCCCCTACGTCAGTTTGTTTGTGCTGGTCGGAAAGCCACAACATATAGTGGCTGTCGGCGGGTAGGGATAGTTAGCCTCACATCGGACCCCAACAAAGGGGCCGCGACAGTTGCCGGGAAACGATGTTCCGGCGACCGGGGCCGTTTTTCCCTTCGCGCCGGCCCCGCCAGCACGAGTTGAGACGTGGGTCAGCGTGAGCAGTGATCCATCCAGTGACCGGCATTGAGAGACACAGGGGCCAAAATGAAAATCGCACGCAAGTTCACCGAGGCAGGCAAAGACGCATACGACGCGATCACGTTCACCCGCGCGACCTCCGAGATCCGCAACCCGGACGGGACCATCGTGTTCAAGCTCGACGATATCGAGATCCCGGAAAGCTGGAGCCAGGTGGCCTCCGACGTCATCGCGCAGAAGTATTTCCGCAAGGCGGGCGTTCCCGCCGCGCTGAAGCCGGTCAAGGAAGACGGCGTGCCTGAGTTCCTGTGGCGCCACGTCCCCGACACCAAGGCGCTCGACGCCATGGACAAGGCCGAGCGTTTCGGCGGCGAAACCTCGTCCAAGCAGGTGTTCGACCGTCTCGCGGGTGCCTGGGCCTATTGGGGTTGGAAGGGCGGCTATTTCTCGACCGAGGAAGACGCGCGCGCTTACTACGACGAAATGCGCTTCATGCTGGCCAAACAGATGGCCGCGCCGAACTCGCCCCAGTGGTTCAACACCGGCCTGCACTGGGCCTACGGCATCGACGGCCCGTCGCAGGGTCACTACTACGTCGATTTCGAGACCAAGGAGCTGACCAAGTCGGCCTCCGCCTACGAACATCCGCAGCCGCATGCCTGTTTCATCCAGTCGGTCGGCGACGATCTGGTGGGTGACGGCGGCATCATGGACCTGTGGGTCCGCGAAGCCCGCCTGTTCAAATACGGCTCCGGCACCGGCACCAACTTCTCGTCCCTGCGCGCCGCTAACGAGCCGCTGTCGGGCGGCGGCAAATCCTCGGGCCTCATGGGCTTCCTCAAGATCGGTGACCGCGCCGCCGGTGCGATCAAGTCGGGCGGCACCACCCGCCGCGCCGCCAAGATGGTCATCGTCGATGCCGATCACCCGGATATCGAGGAATACATCAACTGGAAGGTGAAAGAAGAGCAGAAGGTCGCCTCGCTCGTCGCCGGCTCCAAGATGCACGAGCGTCACCTGAACGACATCTTCACCGCGATCCACGGCTGGGACGGCTCGATCGACGCCGCCACCGACCCGAAAGAGAACCCGCAGCTGAAAGACGCCGTGCGCGCCGCGAAAAAGGTCGCGATCCCCGAGACCTACATCAAGCGCGTTCTCGACTACGCCCGCCAAGGCTATGCATCCATTGAGTTCCCGACCTACGACACCGACTGGGACTCGGAAGCCTACGCTTCGGTTTCGGGCCAGAACTCGAACAACTCGGTGCGCGTCACCGACGCCTTCCTGAAGGCCGTCGAAGCCGACGCCGACTGGGAACTCATCCGCCGCACCGACGGTTCGGTCGCCAAGACCATCAAAGCGCGCGATCTGTGGGAAAACATCGGTCACGCCGCTTGGGCCTGCGCCGATCCGGGCATCCAGTACCACGACACCGTCAACGCCTGGCACACCTGCCCGGAAGACGGCGCGATCCGGGGCTCGAACCCGTGCTCGGAATACATGTTCCTCGACGACACGGCCTGTAACCTCGCCTCGATGAACCTGCTCACCTTCCTCAAGGACGGCACGTTCCAGGCCGAGGACTACATGCACGCCACGCGCCTGTGGACCGTGACGCTGGAAATCTCGGTGACGATGGCGCAGTTCCCGTCCAAGGAAATCGCGCAACTGTCCTATGACTTCCGCACGCTGGGACTGGGTTACGCCAACATCGGCGGCCTGCTGATGAACATGGGCCTCGGCTACGACTCGAAAGAGGGCCGGGCGCTGACCGGGGCGCTGACCGCGATCCTGTCGGGTGTGGCTTACGCAACGTCGGCTGAAATGGCCGGTGAGCTTGGCGCCTTCGACGGCTACAAGCGCAACGCCGACCACATGCTGCGCGTCATCCGCAACCACCGCACGGCGGCGTATGGCGCCACGGACGGCTACGAGGCGCTGGACATCAAGCCGGTCGCCCTTGACCACGCAGGCTGCCCGGACAAGGCGCTCGTCGACCTCGCCATGTCGTCGTGGGACGAAGCCCTCGCGCTGGGGGAAAAGCACGGCTACCGCAACGCACAGGTGTCGGTGATCGCGCCGACCGGGACCATCGGTCTGGTCATGGATTGCGATACGACCGGCATCGAACCGGACTTCGCGCTGGTGAAATTCAAGAAGCTGGCCGGTGGCGGCTACTTCAAGATCATAAACCGCTCCGTCCCGGCAGCCCTTGAAAAGCTTGGATATTCTTCGGCCCAGATCGAAGAGATCATCGCCTATGCGGTCGGCCACGGCAGCCTTGGCAACGCGCCGGGGATCAACACCCAGACGCTGATGAACAAGGGCTTCGGCAATGCCGAAATCCAGAAGATCGAAAAGGGCCTCGCGTCCGCCTTCGACATCCGGTTCCTGTTCAACCAGTGGACGCTGGGCGAAGAGTTCTGCCGCAACGACCTTGGCCTTGGCGACGAACTGAACGACCCGACCTTCGACCTGCTCAAGCACCTCGGCTTCTCGAAGGGCGACATCGAAGCGGCCAATGACCACGCGCTCGGCACCATGACGCTGGAGGGTGCGCCGCACCTGAAAGAAGAGCACTACAAGGTGTTCGACTGCGCCAACCCCTGCGGCAAGAAGGGCAAGCGGTTCCTGTCCACGGATGCGCATATCTACATGATGGCCGCCGCCCAGTCGTTCATCTCCGGGGCGATCTCGAAGACGATCAACATGCCGAACGACGCGACCATCGAAGATTGTCAGCGCGCCTACGAACTGTCGTGGTCGCTGGGGATCAAGGCGAACGCGCTGTACCGGGACGGCTCCAAGCTGTCGCAGCCGCTGGCCGCTGCGCTGGTCGAAGACGACGACGAGGCCGAAGAAATCCTCGCCACCGGCACGCCGCAGCAGAAAGCCGAAGTGCTGGCCGAGAAGATCATCGAGAAGGTGGTCATCAAGGAAGTCGCCCGCGCGGGCCGCGAAAAGATGCCGGATCGCCGCAAGGGCTACACCCAGAAAGCCATCGTCGGCGGTCACAAAGTCTACCTGCGCACCGGCGAATACTCCGACGGGCAACTGGGCGAGATTTTCATCGACATGCACAAGGAAGGCGCGGGCTTCCGGGCGATGATGAACAACTTCGCCATCGCCGTGTCGGTCGGCCTTCAGTACGGCGTGCCGCTGGAGGAGTTCGTGGACGCCTTCACCTTCACCAAGTTCGAGCCGGCCGGGATGGTGCAGGGCAACGACACGATCAAGAACGCGACGTCGATCCTCGACTACATCTTCCGCGAGCTTGCCGTGTCCTACCTCGACCGCACCGATCTGGCCCATGTGAAGCCCGAAGGCTCGTCCTTCGACGATGTGGGCCGGGGTCAGGAAGAGGGCGTCGCCAACGTCAAGGAGATGTCCGAGACCGCCGCGACCCGCTCGCTCGAGATGCTGAAACAGGTGTCCTCGACCGGCTACCTGCGCAAGCGTCTGCCGCAGGAACTGGTGGTGCTTCAGGGCGGCCAGTCCACGGGCACCGACGACGCGCTCACGGCGCTGAACACGCTGGTGCCCGCCACGTCGGGGGGCATGGCCGGCGGCTCGATGGTCGCGGAACCCGCAACCTCGCTCGGGACCGGGACCGTCATGACGATGGATGCCCGGACCAAGGCGAAAATGCAGGGTTACGAGGGCGAGGCCTGCGGCGACTGCGGCAACTACACGCTTGTGCGCAACGGCACCTGCATGAAGTGCAACACCTGCGGCGCGACGAGCGGCTGTAGCTGAGGAGACGGCGCGATGGAGCTGAGAGATTTTCGGGGGTGCTTTCTGGTCGATGGTCACGAGACCGAGCGGATGGACCTTCGCATTCTCCTGACCATCGGCGGCGGCGAAACACACGGGTCGGGCGCGTTCCGCGTGCCCGCCGCGATGATCGGGTCGGAAAGCGAAGGGCCGCTCACCTTCGTGACCGACACCGGCGAGACGATCACGCTCCACGTGCGGGAATTCGACCTGACGCAGGGGGTGGCCTACTTCCTGACCGACGGGGCGGTGCCTGCGATGGCACGGGCGCGCGACGCCGGATGAGACGAGACACGGGGCGGGTGCGCTCGCCCCTGACGCGGATAGGGCCGCAGGCAGAAAACAACCGGGCGGTACAATGACGAGCCTTATCAGCGAAACTGGGGAGCCATGGGCTCCCCTTTTTCTTTTGGTATCAGGCCGTTGCGACGGACGGTCCGGCTAGGCGCCCTTGCGGATCGTATAGGCGGTGGCGGCGCCGTCGTCTTCGGTCGAGATCAGCGTATGCCCTTCCTCGGCGCAGAAATGCGGCACGTCGATCACGGCGACCGGGTCGGTGGCAAGCAGGCGCAGAACCTGACCGGGCTGCATCCCGCGCAGGGCCTTGCCTGCCTTCAGCACCGGCCAAGGGCAGAGAAGCCCGATGGCGTCGATTTCCACGTCGTGATCCATGGCCAAGCGCATACTGCCGAAGGTGTTACAAGTCCATCGCCCGGATGTGACGTTGTGGCAGGTGACGGCGGGCGCGGGGCCGGGTAGAGGGGGAGCATGTTCGGGATAGATCTTATCGACGCGAGCCTTCTGCCCGCGCTCCTCATCGCACTGGTCGCGGGGCTTTTGAGTTTCCTCAGCCCCTGCGTCCTGCCCATCGTGCCACCCTATCTGGCCTATATGTCGGGGGTGAGCGTCACGGAGTTGTCCGAGGGCGCTAAATCGTCGCGCAAGGCGACCGTCGCGGCGCTGTTTTTCGTGCTGGGCCTGTCCACGGTGTTTCTGTTCATGGGATTCGCGGCCAGTGCGTTCGGCGCGTTCTTTCTGCAAAACCAAAGCATCTTCAACACCTTGGCCGGGATCGTGGTTATGGTGTTCGGCGCGCATTTTCTTGGCATCTTCACGATCCCCTTCCTGAACCGCGAGGCGCGGCTGGACGCGGGCGACCAAGGGGGGAGTGCCTTCGGCGCCTATCTTCTGGGGCTCGCCTTCGCCTTCGGCTGGACGCCCTGCATCGGCCCGCAACTGGGCGCGATCCTGTCGCTCGCGGCGTCCGAGGCGAACGTGGCGAGGGGCACCTTCCTTCTGGCAATCTACGCGGCGGGGCTGGGCATTCCGTTCCTGCTGGTCGCCGCGTTCTTCCCCCGGATGAAGGGCGTCATGGGCTGGATGAAGCGGCATATGGAGCGGATCGAGCGGATCATGGGGCTGCTTCTGTGGACCATCGGCCTTTTGATGCTGACCGGCGGCTTTTCGGCGTTTTCCTACTGGCTGCTCGAAACCTTCCCGGCGCTCGCGACACTGGGCTGAGTTTCGCCGCGCTGGGGCGCGGCGACCCGGGGGGGGGGGGGGGGGGGGGGGGGGGGGGGGGGGGGGGGGGGGGGGGGGGGGGGGGGGGGGGGGGGGGGGGGGGGGGGGGGGGGGGGGGGGGGGGGGGGGGGGGGGGGGGGGGGGGGGGG
>NZ_SWKQ01000012.1:0-824 GCF_005871115.1 Maritimibacter alexandrii | reverse complement strand
AGGGCGCCGATGTTGTCGCCGGCTTCACCACGATCCAGCAGCTTGCGGAACATTTCCACGCCCGTGCAGGTCGTCTTCTTGGTGTCCTTGATGCCGACGATTTCCAGTTCGTCGCCCACGTTGATCACGCCACGCTCGACACGGCCGGTCACAACGGTGCCGCGGCCCGAGATCGAGAACACGTCTTCGATCGGCATGAGGAACGGCTGATCCACGGCGCGCTCCGGCGTCGGGATGAAGTCGTCGACCGCCGCCATCAGTTCCTTGATCTTCTCTTCGCCGATTTCCGGGTCACGGCCTTCGAGAGCGGCCAGAGCCGAACCGGCGATGATCGGAATGTCGTCGCCCGGGAATTCGTACTCGGAGAGCAGTTCGCGGACTTCCATTTCGACGAGCTCGAGCAGCTCTTCGTCGTCGACCTGGTCGACTTTGTTCAGGAACACGACCAGCGCCGGAACGCCGACCTGACGGGCGAGCAGGATGTGCTCACGGGTCTGCGGCATGGGGCCGTCGGCCGCGTTCACCACGAGGATGCCGCCGTCCATCTGGGCCGCGCCGGTGATCATGTTCTTCACGTAGTCGGCGTGGCCGGGGCAGTCGACGTGGGCGTAGTGACGCGCGTCCGTCTCGTATTCCACGTGCGCCGTCGAGATCGTGATCCCGCGCGCTTTCTCTTCCGGTGCGCCGTCGATCTGGTCGTAGGCTTTGAAGTCACCGAAGTACTTCGTGATCGCCGCCGTCAGCGTCGTCTTGCCGTGGTCAACGTGGCCGATGGTGCCCACGTTCACGTGCGGTTTGTTACGTGCAAACTTTTCCTTAGCCAT